>NZ_JBLFER010000004.1:0-385937 GCF_047345145.1 Maribacter taeanensis | reverse complement strand
AGATACTCCATCACCAGGTGCTGCATTATCATCATTGATAATAGTACCAGTAGCTGTGTTGGTCGTATTCGCATCAACAAATCCAGTTACGAATCCGTTTACGGTAGATATGTTAGAAAGTTCCAATGTAAAGTTCTCATCTGCTTCAATGCTTAGATCTTCGATTACATCAACAAGAATGGTTTGTGACTGCGCACCATCTGTAAAGCTAACTGTACCGTTAGCAAGTGTAAAGTCAATCGCATCGGCAGAACCCACAATGGTATTGTAGTCAACCGACACCGTTTCACCAGGAGGAATAGTTCCTGTATAGTTTACAGCAAATGCTAGTTGTACATTATCTCCAGGATTTCCTTCATTAATAACAACCGTTGCATTGTCAAAGGATACCCCATCACCCGGTGCTGCATTGTCATTATCTGTTATATTGATTGTAGCCTGGTTATCGTTAATCGAAATTAAAGTAGTAGATAGATTCGAAAGATTAACAAATAATGATTCCGTAGCCTCAATCACACTATCATCGTTTATAGAGATGGTAACCGGAATAGATTCTCCATCTGTACCATTAAATGACAATGTATTAGAGTTACTTAGATAATCTCCAGGAGCCACAGCAGTATTATCGCCAGAAGCGAAGTCTAGTGTAAATCCACCTTGGATGTTACCGGTAAGAACTACGTTCACGGTAGCAGTGCCTGCAGCTTCATTTACGGTAATGTCATCATCATCAAAAGAAATACCTGAGTTAGGCATTAAATCATTATCTAAAATTGAACCTGTTGCAGTATTATCTAAAAGTGTAATATTATCAGTTGATGTCGCTAGAATTTCAAAGGTTTCAGTATTTTCAATAAAAGTATCGTCCAACGCCGGAATGTTAAATGAAGTATTTCCTGTTCCTGTAACAACGGTAAATGTATTCGCAAGAGCATAATCGTTGACCGATGTGGTTATGTCTGTATAAGACAGATTCAAAACTGCATCTTCCGCAAGTAAATGAGACGATGAAATTGCAAAATTGATATTTTCACCCTCAGTAGCAGATCCGTCACTTATTGATAAGACCGGGGTCACATGTAAGTAAGTAGGGTCATGATTGCCGATTCCACAGGCATCAACAGTACCAGAACTTAGCGTTCCAACCGTGTTCGGATTAGTTTCTCCAGTAAAAGTTGCAAAGGCCTGTAAGCCTATGTCAGCACTACAAGTAACGCAAGTATTATTAATGAATAGATTGAAATCCAATTCATATTCTGGGTCATTTATATCAGTATACCCATCTTCAACAAAGAAACGAAGTTCTCTTGTGATCGTATCAAAATTGTAAGTTACACCAGGAGGTAGCGGTTCTGTATTCAAAAACTCTACCTGAGGAGGAAGTGTGAGCGCGATCTCGAGATTTTGAATATTGTCATTACCAACGTTTTTTACCCGAATTTCCACAGGAGCATTATCTCCCGGGTCGAATTGCGAACCAATAACATTGGTAGTAAAACTTAATGCTCCTAAGCTAGGTTCAAAAACTTCTACACTTAACCCTAACAAGTATAAACCATATGTTTCTTGATCAGAGGTTAATCTAAAAGTCGCTGATGTTTGGTTGTTATCAATTAGTCTTCTGCCATTGTTACTTAGTTCAAATAAGGAAGCATCAAAACCCAAGGTATTTGTACTTGCCGGATTTCGATTTAAAAACGGATTTTCGTCAATCGTTATTTTACTATTAAAGAAATTGTCATCTGCACGTTCATTAGTGTCGAGAGAAGTCCAAACTCCATTAGTGTCAAAAATTTGCAGTTGATCGCCATCAATACCTCTATCACCTTCTGTAGATCCGATAAGAATATTTGCATTTACTGGGCCGTTTGGTACAGTTTGAAAACCATCAAATAATATATCAAAGGAATTGTTAGTTTGAGTTACATTGGCGTAACCGTCAAAAAGAGTGATATTTCTACTTTTGAGTTGTGGGCTTTCATAAACAAAAACAATTTGCCAACCTCCCGAGGTTCCTGTATTTCTATCACCAACATCTAAGTGTTCCCAGAGGTTTCCGACTGTGGCTTTTACATTTGCTACTTGAAATTTCCCATAAGGGTTAGCTAATGCTTGAACTTCGGTTGTAATATCTTTAACACAAACGTATGGATCATTTACAAAATGCGCTGCACGGCCATTATAAATAACTTCATCAGCTGTTACTGTAGTATATGAACCTGATCCTGGTAGCATTAGTTTGACTTGATCGTAAGCCCAATTTACTTCTGGCAAACCATTTCCCGTCATATTGCCGTTATTGTCGGGTCCATTTTCCTTATTTGCTGCTGCCCAATAAAGATAAGCACGGGTAAAGGTTAAACATGGACTCGAAGGAGAAGGATTAACCAGGTTTGCACTGCTAGAGTTAAACGTTGTGTCGTCAGAGTCAATATCTACAAAAACGGAAAAAATACTATTGTTATCGCTCCCACCATTATAATTGTTTGTGGGATGTTCTGAAAGCACATTATTAGCGATCATGGTCACATCTCCATTTACCTTTTCTGAATAACGAGGAGCAAAAGTTTGTTGAACTTGTCCGATCGCATTAAACGATAGTAACATTACTCCAAATAGGAGAAAGTGTTTAAGGTATTTTAATGTATGTATAGTTTTGCGCATAGGCATACAGTTGGTAACCTTACTTGCAAAGAATGAAGAAAATAAATTCGTATTGGGAGATTAGAAATTACTTTGATTCGCCATTACAATGCTCTTTTATTCGGATAAAATGTTAAATAGGTTAAATTTACTAGTTCAAAGAACGGTTTAAAGCACTCTATATTGTTTGCTAAATAGCTTAAAAGCCTAATATTTTCGCTGACTGACAGATAATTCGGTAATCTGTAAGAATTGATGGATGTAGGAAGGAAGGAAATTGTTTAACAATTCGGTAAAACGTTCAAAAAACACCATAAATAGGATAGCTATTAACACTAGCTAATAGGTTGTAAACGAAATAATTAATAAAAAAAAGAAGGTCCTTCACAGCATAATGTGAAGGACCTTCTTAAATATATATAGACGCTCTCGCGGAATGTTTATCTATTTACGAGAAAAACGTAGTCTTGGATGACCGTTTTGCGTTAAAATAGTATTAAATCATAACCACAAATGCTTTTCTGTGATGTTAGATCTATTTACAGGAACTTGCTTACATGAGAAGTCTATTTTTATTAACTTTAAATTCTATTCTATAAACTTCGAATAGATATATGTCGCAAACTTCTAAAAACATTGCTATCATAGGATCCGGACTAGTGGGTTCTTTATTAGCAATATATCTCAAAAGACTGGGCCACTCGATAACTGTTTTCGACCGTCGACCAGATATTCGAAATATTGAATTTTCAGGGCGGTCCATCAACCTCGCTATGAGTAATAGGGGTTGGAAAACACTTCGAGAAGTTGACCTTGAAGAAGAAATCAAGAAAATTGCTATTCCTTTGAACAAAAGGGCGATGCATGTTGTCGGACAGCCCGAATACTTTCAGAAATATGGCAAAGAAGGTGAAGCCATTTGGTCTATTTCTAGAGGGGTTTTAAATCGGAAAATGATTGACTTAGCCGAAAACGCGGGAGTGGCGTTCAAGTTCGAAGAAAAAGTTTGGGATGTAAATTTACCTGAAGCAAAACTCTATACAGGTGAAACTGAAAAAGGACATTGGGAAGAATATCAATTTGATTTAATTTTTGGCTGCGATGGCGCATTTTCACGAGTACGTCATAAGATGCAAAGGCGCAGTCGTTTCGATTATTCACAAGACTTTATTGACGTTGGCTATAAGGAGTTAACCATTCCCGCAAATTCCGATGGCACTCATAAACTTGATAAAAACTCCTTCCATATTTGGCCTCGAGGCAAATTCATGTTGATCGCCATGCCCAATTTAGATGGTAGCTTTACTTGCACACTTTTTATGCCTTTTGAAGGAGAAGTTTCCTTTGAAAATCTAAAAACCAAAGAACAGGCGAAATCTTTCTTTCTAATTCATTTTCCGAATGTAATGCAGGTCATGGATGATTTGTTGGAAGATTTTTTCAAAAACCCAACGAGCGCGATGGTAACCATGAAATGTTATCCTTGGACATACTGGGACAAAGTTGCTCTCGTTGGTGATTCAGCGCACGCCGTGGTACCTTTCTACGGGCAAGGAATGAATGCTGGCTTTGAAGATATTTTTGTTTTGAATCTAATTATCGCAAAGCATGGAGATGATTGGGAGGCTATCTTTCAAGAATACCAAAAAGAACGAAAACCTAATGCAGATGCAATCGCAGAACTGAGTTATCGTAATTTTATAGAGATGAGCAGCAAAACTGCGGACCCTAAATTTCTATTGCAAAAGAAGATTGAAAAACATTTCGCAGCTAAGCATCCTGAAAAATGGATTCCCGCCTATTCGCGAGTTACCTTTTCCGATAAGCCCTATTCAGAAGCACTCGCATTAGGAGATGAGCAGGAAGCTATCATGCAAAAAGTAATGGAAATACCTGAAATTGAGTCAAAATGGGATAGTGCTGAGGTAGAAGATAAAATATTAAGCCTGCTCTAATCTATTTTCTTTGTGTCGCTCATTTCAGTCTTGCGCATGGGCATACTATCTATCAATTCAATAATCTCTGAAGTATGTACGATGAACTCCTCTTTTAATTTAGTAGTGCCATCTTTTCCGATGAGGACTAAACCTTCAAAGTTTGAGAGTCCGTATTTCGTTATAATCGAATCGGCTTGCAGTTCCGTTTTTGTTAGCATTCCGTCATATACTCCCTTATTATTCACTAAGAACAATACGACTTCTCTCTCCAGAAGTTCTTGAGCACTTGATTTTAGCCGTTTGAGCTGCGCTTGCAACCAATCAGAATCTAAGTTGGTATCTTTTAAAAGGATAACACGATTTTTCCATTGATAGCTCTCTAAGTTTTGAGAAAGGACTTTTGATGAGGAGAAAAAAAATGCTAAAGCCAGAAAAATTCCTATAGATCTCATGAGACTTTTGATTGAAACCATAAAGTTAAATAAAAAAAGCCATTCGCTTGAAGACGAATGGCTTTGAACTTTTTCAATTTGAATTGTTCTACAATTTAGCGAACATCTTTTGCATTTTAGCTTGCTCTTCTTCAGCTAAAACAGGGTCAACTAATATTCTACCACTATGCTCGTCAGTAATAATTTTCTTTCTAGAAGCAATCTCTACCTGAACCTGAGGAGGAATGGTAAAGAAAGAACCACCAGAAGCCCCTCTTTCGATGGGTACAACGGCCAAACCATTCTTTACGTTCTTGCGAATTCTAATATAAGCCTTAACTAGACGCTCTTCAATGTCTTTCTGAAACTTTTCAGATTTACCTAAAAGTGCTTTCTCTTCCTTTTCGGTTTCAGCTAAAATCGCATTTAATTCACTTTTCTTGTGCTTCAAATGTGTTTCTCTTTCTCCTAAGCGTTCTTTGGTCTCAGCGATTACTATTTTCTTTTGCTCTATTTGAGCTTTGAATTCCTTAATGTTTTTTTCCGCTAGTTGAATCTCCAGTTCTTGAAATTCCAATTCTTTGGTAATTGAATTAAACTCACGACTATTGCGAACGTTCTTTTGTTGCTCTGTGTATTTTTTAATCAAAGCTTTTGACTCATCGATTAAATTCTTTTTAGCTGTAATTTCAAAATTGATAGTCTCAACGTCTGTCTTTAACTTATCCATTCTAGTCTTAAGACCCAATACATCATCCTCAAGGTCTTCAACCTCAAGAGGAAGCTCACCGCGAACATTGCGAATTTCATCAACCCTAGAGTCGATTAATTGCAAATCATATAACGCTCTTAACTTATCTTCTACAGTTGCTTCTGCTTTTTTTGCCATATCTATAAATACTTGATTGGATTGGTTTTACTTTCCGCTAAACGGATTGCAAAATTAGGAATTTTTTTCGTAAGATAATCAACTAAAAGGTTTTTTGTAAACTGCTCAGTTTCATAGTGTCCGATATCTGCGATCACCATTTTGTCTTCCGCTTCGTAAAACTGATGATACTTTATGTCAGCGCTTATAAAAATATCTGCACCAGCGGCCTTTGCGGCCGAAATGGCAAAAGCACCACTACCGCCTAAAACAGCTATTTTTTGAACCGGTTTTGCCAGTAAAGTAGAGTGTCGAATACCGGAAGCATTCATGGTTTTCTTTATATGGTTTAAAAATGCCAATTCTTCCATAGGATTTTTTAGGGTTCCAATCATTCCCATGCCAATATGTTGATTGGTGTTTTCTAGGGAATAAACCTCGAAAGCTACCTCATCATATGGATGGTTTTTAAACAAGGCATTCAAAACTTTTCCTTCTTGTGATTTTTGATAGGTTACATGAATTTGAGTCTCTTTTTCTAAATGAATGTCACCAATATTTCCCTTAACGGGCTTTGCATCTGATTCCGCTTGAAAACTTCCAGTGCCTTCATTGACAAAGCTACAATGACTATAATTGCCTATGTTTCCTGCTCCTGCTTCGAAAAGTGCAGTTTTCAAAGTTTCAGCATCTGCGTGGGGAACGTATGTTGTTAATTTTTTAATAGTCCGTTTTTGTGGAATCAATATTTCCGGACTTTCAATCCCCAGAACTTCACAAATTTTTGCATTGACTCCATCTTTACTATTGTCGAGGGCCGTATGCATGCTGTAGATGGCAATGTTATTTCGAATTGCTTTTATAACAACTCTTTCCACATATGTCTTTCCAGTTATCTTTTTGAGTCCACTAAAAATAATAGGATGGAAGCTGACGATAAGATTACAATTGTTCTCAATAGCCTCATCCACAACATTTTCCAGGGTATCTAAAGTCACCAGAATTCCCGAAACTTCGGCCTTGGTATCACCAACCAGGAGTCCCACATTATCAAAATCCTCTGCATAGGCCAAAGGCGCCAATTCTTCCAGTATATCAGTAACTTCGTTTACTAGCATTCTTGTGAATTTTAAGATGGTAAAGATAAAATATTATATTTTCGCTTTGATGTGGCTTCTTAGAAAAGTACTTTTCCCTGTTTCCTTAGTTTATGGTTTGGTGGTGTATCTGCGAAACAGATGTTATGATTGGGGAGTATTTCGATCAAAATCATATAAAACTCCTATTATCTGTATTGGTAACTTGAATGTTGGTGGAACCGGAAAAACACCAATGGTAGAACTACTTATTTCCTTGCTGCAGGAAAAGTACAAAGTCGCTGTATTGAGCAGAGGTTATCGTAGAAAATCAAAAGGATTTGTTCTAGCAAATACCGATAGTACGGTCAATGATTTAGGAGATGAACCCTATCAGATTCATAAAAAGTTTAAAAACGTTGAAGTCGCGGTAGATACGAACCGCCAAAATGGAATAGCTATTTTAGAGAAGGATTTAAATCCCGATATTATTCTTTTGGATGATGCTTTTCAACATCGAAAGGTAAAGCCGGGCTTCTCAATTTTACTGACAGCTTTCGATAGCTTATACAGTTCAGATTGGTATTTGCCTACGGGAAACCTTCGAGACAGCAGGAGGGAAGCAAAACGAGCCGATATCTTGGTGATCACAAAAAGTCCCCCTGAAAGTTCTGAAACTGAACATGTCAAAATCAAACACAAGCTTGGGCCCAAACCCCATCAAAAGACATTTTTTAGTTATTTGGATTATGACAGAAATCTTCAAGGAAATGGAAAGTTAAAGCATACTGATGATTTGAAGGGAGAGAAAATTACTTTGGTTACGGGTATTGCCAACCCTAGTCCTTTGATATACTTTCTAGAAGAAAACGGAATTTCATTTGAACACCTGTCTTTCAAAGACCATCATAATTTTAATGCACAAGAAATTGAAATGATAAAGTCAAAACCTAATATTTTGACAACAGAGAAGGACTTCGTAAGATTGAAAAATGAGGTTCCTTCTAATTATATTGAAATAAAACACGTCTTTTTTGGAAACGGACTGGAAGAACTAAAAGCCAATTTAGAGGAATTTATGAACCAGTATTCTTAACTCTTTTGCTAAAAATGTTTTCACCTATTTTTTGGTAGAAAACTTCAGGCTTAAATGGTTTAGTAACAACATCATTACAACCCGCTGCATAAAAACTTTCTAAACTATCATCAAGAGAGATTGCGGTGAGGGCAATAATCGGTGTGCTTATATCGAACTTCCGTATTCGTACCGTTGCTTCTTCTCCACTAATACCTGGCATATGAATATCCATTAAAATGGCATCATAATTATTCGTTTCAGCAAGTTCTACTGCTTCAAGACCGTTATTAGCTATATCGCTCGTCATCTCTTTTTTAGATAACATTTTCTTAGTAATGACCTGATTAATTTTGTTGTCCTCAACAATTAGGAGGTGTAAGCCTTTGAATTCAAAATCTTGTTGGGTGATTTCAAATGGAATATCATCAACCAAGCTATCCTTACTTTTTAAATGAAGTTCAAAAAAGAAAGAACTTCCTTTACCCAATTCACTCTCAAGTTGAATTTTGCTATCGAAAAGACCTAAAAGACTTTTAACAATTGTAAGGCCCAAACCAGTACCGCCGTATTCACGATTTATTTGAATAGAACCTTGTTCAAAACCTTCAAAAATATTTTCCTGTTTTTCTTTAGAAATACCAATGCCTGTATCAGCTACTTCAAAGTAGAGAGTTACATCTTCTTCCTCCTTTTTCATCAGTTTAGCAATAACTTTTACCTCACCGTCTTTGGTGAACTTTAAAGCATTTCCGACTAGATTCATAAAGATTTGAGAGAGTTTAATTGGGTCGCTCATCAAATGACCCGGTATCTCGTCATCATAATCTAAAATGATTTTCGTGCGGTTGGCTTTTGCACTTTGTTGTAAAGAATCAATAACTTCTTGAATAGTTCTCTTCAAGTTGAAATCAATATTTAATGGTTCAAGTTTATCGGCATCAATTTTATTGATTTGAAGAATGTCATTAATAAAGTTTAAGAGGTAATCACCAGAAAATTTAAGCGCTTTCAAATGCTCTTTTTGATTTTCACTAGGATTTTCTTCCAACAGTAAATGTGTTAGACCTGTTACCGCATACAATGGTGTTCGAAGTTCATGACTAACTGTCGACAAGAAATTGGTTTTAGCCTCCATAGCACTTACAGCTGCATCTCTTGCACCTTGAAGCTCACTATTCTTTGTTTGCAAAAGATCGTTTGTCTTTAATTTTATTTGATTGTTTCGGTAAAGTGATACGGCTAAAAGAGATATTATTATTAGAAAGGCAGAAACTAGAATTACGATAATTTCAGACCTATTGGTGGCATCAGTTAGATCTTCAATTTCTTTATCTTGTTTTGCAATTTGATCACTCATGAAATCAAATTGAATCTTGTTCGCTGTCTTTGCTTCAGTTTTAACTTTTTCAGCATTGAAAATAGAATCTCGGAGCGCTAGCAAGTTGCTGTAATTGTTATTCGACAAGTCAAAGCGCTCCATCTTTTGATAAGTCAATTTTAACTGTTCGTTAGCATCCTTTACTTCCTTATCAAAGTTATTCTCTTTTGCTAATTTCAGTGCTCCTTCACCATAGATAGCACTCTCTTCAAATTTCTCAATTTTATAATTCATTAGAGACAAGCCTAGATTAGCTCTTGTAGCTAAATAGTCTTGCTCATAAATATCAGTATTTATAAGAAGTGAATTGAAATTTTTTGAGGCAACATCATACTTCTCGAGATCCACATAAATATTTCCTTCAAGTAAGAGAATATTGTTGAAAAAATTACGATCATTGTTGAGTTGTTTCGCTTCATCTAACATCAATAATGCTTGAAAATTATTTTCACGACGATATAGCATTATTGCTTCGATATACTTGAATATAGCATCTCCATAAGGATATTCAACATCCTTTAAAAGGCCTTTAGAGCGATCCCAAAATATTTCTGCGCCATCTTGTTTTTCAAGCTGAAGAAAGATGATAGCCTGCTTTTGATAACTATCGATTAAAAGTTTTAAATCACCCTTTCTTTCTGCCAATACTTCAGCCTTTTTAAGGGTGCCTAAGGCAAGATCAAGCTTATTTTGATTTTTTAGAACACGGGCTTGATCGAAGTATGTGTTTATGCTATCAATAGCACTATTGCTTTGACCATGCAGAAAGTTAGCACCAACTATTAGAAAAAGTAGCGCTAGAAATATGTGAAGTTTAATATGTCGTGCTAAAAATCTCAAACGTATTTTTTAGAAACTAATAAATTGATCAAATCAATTATTCTACTGCTATAGCCAGTTTCATTATCATACCATCCTATAATTTTGACCATTTTACCGATGACTGAAGTCATCTGAGAATCAAACGTACAAGAGTAGCAACTATTGTTTATATCTACGGATACAATAGGGTCTTGGGTGTAAAAAAGGATGTTTTTTAATTCGTTTTTCGAAATTCTTTCAAAAGTATCATTAATTTCTTGAATACTTGTAGGTTTTTTAACATTGAAAGTGATATCGGTAAGCGATCCATTAGGAACCGGCACTCTAATGCCACATCCACCAATTACATCACTAAGATCGGGAAAGATTTTTGTTAGTGCTTTTGCAGCTCCAGTAGTTGTAGGTACTATGGACTGCGAGGCGGCCCTGGCTCGTCTTAAATCTCTATGTGGTTGGTCGTGCAGGCTCTGATCGGATGTATAAGAGTGAATTGTGGTAATGTAAGCCTGTTCAATGCCGCATAGGTCATTAATGACCTTAATCATTGGTGCCGCATTATTTGTGGTACAAGATGCATTAGATATGATATCATCTGCTGAAGTGATACTACTGTCATTTATTCCGAAAACAATCATTTTAATATCATCATCAATAGGTGGAACAGATAAAATAACTTTTTTTGCACCGTTTTTGATATGATGCGCTAGCGTTTCTCTATTCTTAAACTTTCCCGAGCATTCAACAACTATATCGACGTTGTGATCTTTCCAATTAATATTTTCTGGGGATGTCTCATTTAGAAGGCTAATAGATCTTTCGTTAACCAAAATAGTATTATTAATATGACTAACATCCCCAGGGAAAACCCCATGAATACTGTCATACTTTAAAAGATGTGAAAGTGTTCTAGCATCTGCCAAATCGTTTATCACAACCACTTGTAAATCCTCATGCTTGCTGAGTAAGCGAAATAAGGTACGACCTATTCTTCCGAAGCCATTGATGCCAATTGTTGTTTTTTTCATGAAGAATATCCCATTTACGAAGGAAAGTTATAAACAGCAGTAACTTTATTGAATGTGTTTATGTGCTTTATACGAAGAACGCACCAAAGCACCACTTTCAACATGACGGAAGCCCATTTTTAAACCCAATTCCTCATATTTTTTGAATTGCTCTGGTAGAATAAACTCTTTAACAGGTAAGTGTTTTTTTGATGGTTGCAGGTATTGACCAATAGTAACAACATCTACATTAGCTTTTCGCAGATCTTCCATGGTTTCAATTACTTCCTCTTCTAATTCACCCAAGCCTAACATAATACCTGATTTTGTTCGGTTGACACCTTCACCCAGATATCTCAAAACTTCTAAGCTGCGTTCGTACTTAGCTTGAATACGAACTTCTCGGGTTAATCTTTTAACAGTTTCCATGTTATGGGAAACTACTTCTGGCTGCACCTCGATTATACGGTCAATATGTCTTTCAATACCTTGAAAATCCGGAATCAAGGTCTCAAGTGTTGTTTCAGGATTCATTCTGCGGATGGCTTTCACCGTTTCTGCCCAAATGATAGAACCCATATCTTTTAGATCATCGCGATCAACAGAGGTTACAACAGCATGCTTTATTCCCATTATTTTGATAGAGCGAGCGACTTTCTCAGGCTCTTCCCAGTCCACATCTTCAGGTCTGCCAGTTTTCACCCCGCAAAAGCCACATGAACGTGTACATACATTACCTAAAATCATGAAAGTGGCGGTGCCTTCGCCCCAGCATTCACCCATATTTGGGCAACTACCAGAGGTGCAAATGGTATGTAGGTCGTATTTTTCTACTAACCCTCTTAGCTGGGTGTATTTTTTTCCAGTAGGAAGCTTAACACGTAGCCATTTCGGTTTTCCTTTAGGAGGGAGAACACTTTTTAAAGTATCAGTACTCATAGTAAAATTTTAGACAAATATACGAACTAAATGGGGGATTGATTATTAAGAAAACCTTTCAGATTAACCCTTTTTCTTAATCACTTCGGCAAGTAATTTTTTCGCCCGTAGCAACTTTACTTTTATGTTGTTCACTGGTTCATTGAGTTCTGTTGCTATGGCCGCATAGCTTAGTTCGTTAAAAAACCGAAGATTAATAACCTCTTGATAGTGCGGTTTTAATTGTTTGATATGCTGGAGTAGTGTAGCGAGATTTTGTTCGCTTATAAGCCGATCCTCAGCGGTTGGGGCATCGTCAAGTACTTTTTTGACTGCCTCATTACCACCCCAAGAATCTAAAACATTGCGTTTTCTTTTACGAACGAGGTCGATATGAATATTTTTGGAAATTGCGATGAGCCATGTCTTAAATACGTACTCGTCATTATAGGTACTAAGTTTGTCAAAGGCTTTTGAGAAGGTTTGCACAGTAATGTCTTCAGCGTCATTTTCGTTCTCGGTGCGTTTTAATTGAAATCCGTATACATCATTCCAGAAAGTATCGAGCAAACTACTAAAAGCGATTTGGCTTCCAGCTTTTGCTTTTGCAATGGTTTCTTGAATAGTGTTCTCAATTTTATCCAAAAGTAATACTGCTATTATATGGTAAGCTCAATGCTACTGCAGTTCAGGAGTTGTATCTTTTCTACAATCTTGTTCACTGGGCAGTTTTCCGCACATACCACAGGCTTCTCCATCTTGATTTAAAAAGGGACTCTGACTGGCACAAGTGCCTGCAAATTTTCCGTCCTTCTTAGACCAAATTTTTATGGCAATTCCTGCGACAGCGAGAGCTAATAATCCAATCGTTAATAATACAAGTTTCATCTATTGCGATTCAATTTTAATATAGAAGTAAAATTTAATTTCAAATTACAAATACTTCTGCTACAAAAGTATAAAAATAAAGCCCCAAAAACGGGGCTTTATAACTTGTATGTGAATCGATTACTTAGTAAACGATATTAGCTACAATATTTTCTACAGTTGGCGTTTCGTTACCACCAAGGGGTTCAATAGTAATATAACCTACAGCCTCTTCACCATATGGAAGCTCCATAAGGTTGTCTTGACTTTGTGCTTCTTTAATAACACCTAAGTTTACCATTTCACCATTTACTTCAGCCCACATCTGAAAAACTTGATTTTCAGGTAGATTTGGTAATTTGCTAACGTTGATGTAAGAGAGTTTTTTGACAGGGTTAACATAAGCAACCGCTTTCAATTCTTTAGCTTTCTTATTGCCATTAACATTGTATTTTTTGGTATTCTTATTCTGTAATACAATAAACTGATTCCTCATATCTTCTAAACCAGCTTTCATATCTTCTTTCAAGAGTTCTATCTGGTTAGTAACCATTTCATTCTCTTGTTGAAGATTTTGATTCTGATTGTAAAAGAAATAGGCGGCAGTAGCACATAAAAATGCGGCAAAACTGGCTGCAACGGCATACTGGAAGAACCTTTTTCTGCCAGCTCTTTCACCTCTAATTCTAGCAATAATCTTTTCTTTTAACCCTTCAGGAGTTTTTATAGCGTGCATCTTGGCAAAAGACTCAAGATTGTCTTGAAGCTCATCAAATTCTTTTGCAACCTCAGGGTACATTGCAATATAACGTTCTACCTGAAATGATTCTTCATTTGTGGTATTGCCTAATAGATACTTTTCTAGAAGATCTGTGTCTAAAAATATGCGTATTTTTTCTTTCATTTGTTTTGTTTTTTTGCTGCCTTTTCAGGTGAAGCACTACATAAAAACACTAATAATTAGTGCAAGCATCGCGGTTGGGTCATAAATCTTTCTCAATTCACGAAGTCCAATTTTTAATCTGGACTTGATCGTTCCAAGTGGAATATCCAACTCATCGCTGGCCTCTTGTTGCGTCATGCCTTGAAAAAATAAGGCCTCAAGAACGATTTGATACTTTTCCTCAATCTTTCCAAGATTCTCTTTTACGTCAATTAAGTCAGGCTTAATGCTTTCGACACCTAAATTATATACGTCGGAAACATCCATTTGGATTTCCTTATCCGTTTTTGTATTTACACTTCTAAGCTTATCGATAGCAGTGTTTCGAGTAATTCGAAATAACCATGTAAATAATTTCGCTTTTGTTGGGTCGTAGGTGTCAGATTTTTTCCAAATTTTTACAAAACTCTCTTGTAAAACATCTTGGGCCAATTCATCGTTCCGTACCACTTTATGCGCAACACCGTATAATGTGTTGCCATAATTTTCATACAGTAGTGATATTGCTTTTTCGTTGCGTTCTTGCAGTAGTTCGACGATAGTTTTTTCTAGTAGTGTGCTCATAGAGTAAGTTAGGTTCGAAAAAAAAATTGCACTTGGGGCATCCAATTTAATCTTCTTTACCGTATATAGGTAAACGCTAATTTAAAAAATACATTGTTAAGTTAGTGTTTCTAAGATTTTATTTAAATAAATGTGTAGCTGGTAACTATACATTTAGTTTTTGGTTAGTTTGGTTTGGTATAACCCTCGTTACTTGTAATGGGGGTTATTTTATGATATTAACTTCTGGTGTTATCTGAATATGAAACCTTTCTGCAACAGATTTTATTATCCGATGAGCTAAATCAAGAATTTCACTTCCGCTGGCATTGTCATAGTTTACGAGTACCAAAGCTTGATTTTTGTGCACTCCAGCATCACCAAAACGTTTTCCTTTATAACCGCATTGCTCGATAAGCCAACCTGCGGGAATTTTATAAGCATCCTCAGAAACTTTATAAAAAGGAGCTTCAGGATTTTCTTTTGTAAAATTGTCAAACTCGGACTTCGTAACTACCGGATTCTTAAAAAAACTACCACTATTACCCAATTCTGTAGGGTCTGGAAGTTTACTTTGACGGATGGTAATTACCGCATCGGACACATCCCTTATGGTGGGATTTGTAATATTTTTCTTTTCAAGCTCTGTTTCTATTGCTCCATACGAAGTATTCAAAGCATGATTTTTTTTAGATAATTTGAAAGTAACTGAGGTAATAATGTACTTTCCTTTCCCCCTGTTCTTGAAATAAGAATCCCGATATCCGAATTGGCATTCTTGTTTGCTAAAACTCCGTATTTGTTGTGTTGCAATTTCCATCGCTTCACAACTTTCAAAAGTATCTTTCAACTCAACGCCATAAGCACCAATATTTTGAATAGGTGCTGTACCTGTATTTCCTGGAATAAGAGACATGTTCTCCAATCCTCCATAGCCGTTTTCAAGCGTCCAAAGTACCATTTGATGCCAATTTTCACCAGCCATAACCTTAATGGTCACATTATCTTCAGTTTCGGAGATGATTTCTTTCCCTTTTGTATTGATATGCATTACCAATGCGTCAATATCTTGGGTAATTAACATATTACTACCACCGCTAATGATAAATTTTTTAGGATGCTCTTCAAGCCGTAATGCCTGAGAAAGATCTTCTACGGTATTAATTTCGCAGAAGAATTTTGCTTTTGCGGAAATACCAAAGGTATTGTACTTTTTAAGGGAGATGTTTTGTTGAACGGTCATTAACCTATATAACTCTTAAGGGCTTCCTTTAGTATGTTTACGGCGTGCTTTAAGCTTTCTTTTTCAAGTACATAGGCGATTCGTATTTGGTTTTCTCCCAGTCCTTTTGTGGCGTAAAACCCTGCTGCAGGCGCTACCATAACAGTTTCATTGTTTAACCTAAAATCTTCCAATAGCCATTGAGCGAAATCCTCGGCATCGTCAATGGGCAATTCTGCTATACAATAGAAAGCACCTTTTGGTCTTGCTACTTTTACACCTTCGATTTTTCCGAGTTCATCAATTAGCAAATTTCGTCTTTCTACGTACTCCGCTTTAACCTCATCAAAATAGGCCTGCGTGGTTTCTAAAGCGGCTTCAGCGGCTATTTGAGCGTAGGTTGGAGGCGATAAACGTGCTTGCGCAAATTTCATGGCAGTTTTGATAACTTCTCTGTTTTTAGTAACCAAACACCCAATTCGAGCTCCACACATACTATATCGCTTCGACACAGAATCAACTATAATTGCATGCTCTTCTAATCCAGGTTCTTGCATAATCGAATAATGCTCCACACCATCATAGGTGAACTCCCGGTAGACTTCATCCGCTACTAAAAACAGATTGTGCTTTTTTACGATAGCAGCTAACTTTTGCAATTCTTCTTTGCTATAAAGATATCCTGTCGGATTACCTGGGTTACAAATCAATATCGCTTTGGTCTTTGGACTGATTAATTTTTCAAATTCCTCGATAGGGGGCAATGCAAAATTATCTTCAATTCTTGAAACTACAGGAACAACTTTGACACCCGCTCCGGTTGCAAATCCATTATAATTGGCATAAAAAGGTTCCGGAATGATAATTTCGTTATCGGCGTCAGCAATGCTTCCCATAACAAAAGACAAGGCTTCTGAACCTCCTGTAGTTACAATTATATCGTCCGAAGAAACATGAATATCATTTTTAGCATAGTACCCGGCCAATTTCTCACGATAGGTTTCTGAACCCTCTGTTCGACTATAGGCAAGAACATCAATCGTGTTATTTCGGACAGCATCGAGGGCGATTTGAGGGGTTTTAATATCAGGTTGACCAATATTCAAATGAAGGATTTTTGCTCCTCTTTTTTTTGCAGCTTCTGCAAAGGGAACAAGCTTGCGAATAGGTGATTCAGGCATATTGAGCCCTTTTTGAGATACTGTAGGCATTGACGAACTATTTTCAACAAAAATCGGCAATACAAACGAAGTAGACAATAGTCTAAGAAGTATTTCATCGGTAAATGAGAACGTTAAAATATAGACACTCTTTTAAAATAATTGTAACTTAATAAGCGACAAATTACCTTAATAATACCTTTTTGCTAAAAAGAGACTTACATATCGCCCTTTTTTTATGTTGCATTTCATGTATTGCATTTGCACAAAATTTTGATTTACCAAAAGATCAGAAGTATGAAAAAGTCAAGTTTCAACTAGTCAATAATGTAATGGTTATTCCTATTGAGGTAAATGGAACCGCGCTTTCATTTATTCTTGATTCGGGAGTTAGCACTCCTTTACTTTTTAATTTGACTGAGCAAGATTCAATTCAGATCAACAAAGTTTCGGAGATTACTATTCGCGGACTAGGTGAGGGAGAACCCATTCAAGCTTTGAGTTCAAGAAGCAACTCATTTAAAATTGGGGCGGCTCAAAACCAAAATCAAGAATTATATGTAGTATTGGACCAGGCCTTAAATTTATCACCTTCACTTGGTATACCTATTCATGGCATTATTGGTTATGATCTCTTTCGTGATTTTGTAGTTGAAATCAATTATAACTCCAAGCATATAAAATTTCATAATCCGGAGTTGTACCATGACAAACAACACAAGAAAAGCCAGACGCTTTCTTTGGCAATACGGAATAAGAAGGCCTATGTAAAGGGCGCGATTGTTCTTAATGATTCTGAAGAAATTCCTGTTCGAATGTTATTGGATACAGGCAGTAGTGATGCTATTTGGCTGTTTGAAAATGAGACTATTGGAGTGCCAACCAAAAATTATGATGATTTTTTGGGACGAGGTTTAGCGGGTAATATCTATGGAAAACGGACAAAGATAAATAGTATTAAAATCGGTGATTTTGTTATTAAGGATGCAAAAACAGCTTTTCCTGATAGAGCATCTTTTGGAGCTATTAAAAGCTTAGGCAATAGAAATGGCAGTCTAGGAGGAGAAGTTTTAAAGCGATTTAATTTTGTATTTGATTATGCAAATAATAAAATCACACTCCGTAAAAACGGCAATTTCAAAGAACCTTTTCACTATAATTTAAGTGGCATAGACCTTCAGCATAATGGTGTGCGCTATATTTCAGAAAGTATTGCTGGGGCAAATGGTATCGTTAGAAATAAGGACTCAGAAACTTTTGGCAATGTCCAAATTTTGATGGAAAATCAAACGCGGTTGAGTTTGGTTCCCGAGATTATAGTTTCTGGTATACGAGCTGGTAGTCCAGCTGCGGATGCGGGTTTGCTTGAAGGTGATGTTATTCTTGCGGTAAATGGTAAAAGTGTACACACTTATAAATTGCAACAAATTTTGCAAATGCTTAATGAACGAAAAGGAAAACGTATTAAGGTGCTTATTGAGCGGCAGAATGATGATAAGGTCATCACTTTTGTTTTGAAAGATGTATTCAAAAAGCCTTGATTTTCTGATTTTCCTTTCTAGGCCTCCTTCAGAACCAAGCTAAGAGAGGACTTTTTCATACGTTTTAGGGATAGGGTAAAGTTTTTTAACCCACAAAAAAACCCCAACATTGCTGTTGAGGTTTTTATATTTTAATTAAAATCGGTTTTACTTACCGTCAATAGCTTTTATTTCTCCTTTAATCTTCAAAACCTTTGTTGGCGTATCTGCATTCGAAATAACCGTAATGGCTTTTCTGATCGGACCAACTCTGTTGGTGTCATATTTTACCTGAATCTCACCCGTTTTTCCTGGTAAGATTGGAGCTTCCGGCTTCTTAGGAATTGTACATCCACAGCTAGAACTCACTTTACTAATTATCAAGGGAGCATCTCCTGTATTCGTGAATTCGAAAACACGAACACCATCTGCGCCTTTAGCTATTTCACCGTAATCTACGGTTTCAGTTTTAAATTCAATTTTTGCGGCCGCATCTTGTGCAGTCATTGTAAATCCTAGTAGGCCGATAAATAATACGAGTACTATTTTTTTCATCTTTTTTTGTTTTGGGTGAATTTCAAAAGTAAATGTTTTTAATGAACCTCCAAAATTCTTTTGTTATATACTAACGTTAGCTATTTTTGTTTCGTATTTGATTTTTAATAAAAAAATCAACAAATACAGTTATTTAACAAACGCCTCTTTCGGCATATTTTCTTTGCCGACCAGTATTAGACAAAAACCGTTCCAAAAAAATGGAAATACCTTCAAAATATGACCCCAAAAATGCTGAGAATCGCTGGTATGATTACTGGATGCAGCATGATTACTTTCATTCGACACCTGACGAGCGAGAACCATATACCATTGTTATTCCTCCTCCGAATGTGACAGGAGTACTTCATATGGGGCATATGCTGAATAATACTATTCAAGATCTTTTAACGCGTAGAGCCCGTATGATGGGCAAAAATGCGTGTTGGGTACCTGGTATGGACCATGCTTCCATCGCTACCGAGGCAAAGGTTGTTGCTAAGTTAAAGGAAGAGGGAATTAACAAATCTGATTTAACTCGTGAAGAGTTCTTAAAACATGCATGGGATTGGACAGATGAATATGGGGGTGTTATCCTTGATCAGTTAAAGAAATTGGGTTGTTCTTGTGATTGGGAGCGTACCGCTTTTACCATGGATGATAAGCGTTACGCCAGTGTAATTAAGGTTTTCGTTGATTTATACAACAAAGGACTGATTTACAGAGGGTATCGCATGGTAAACTGGGATCCTGAGGCGCAAACTACGCTTTCTGATGAAGAAGTGATTTATGAGGAAAAACAGGGACTTTTATACTATTTAGAGTACCAAGTAGATGATTCTGACGAAAAAGTGACCATTGCCACTACACGCCCTGAAACAATTTTAGGTGATACTGCTATTTGTATTAACCCAAATGATGAGCGTTTTCATCATTTAAAAGGCAAAAAGGCGATTGTGCCTATTTGTAATCGGGTAATTCCTATTATAGAAGACGATTATGTTGATATTGAATTCGGAACAGGTTGTTTGAAAGTAACCCCCGCTCATGATATCAATGATAAAGCCTTAGGTGAAAAGCATAAGTTAGAAACTATCGATATTTTCAATGCGGATGCCACTATGAATTCCTTTGGAATGCATTACGAAGGAAAAGATCGTTTTGTGGTTCGAAAAGAGATTTCCAAAGAATTGGAAGAAAAAGGCTTTTTGGTAAATACCGAACAGCACATGAACAAGGTTGGTACTTCTGAACGTACCAAAGCTGTGATCGAACCTCGTTTGTCTGATCAGTGGTTTTTGAAGATGGAAGATTTGGTAAAGCCTGCCATTAAAGGTGTTTTAGGCAGTGATGACATTAAATTTTTCCCGAAAAAATTCGAAAATACCTATCGCCATTGGATGGAAAACATTCGAGATTGGAACATTTCACGACAACTGTGGTGGGGACAACAAATTCCCGCTTACTATTTTGGAGATGGTGAAAATGATTTTGTTGTATCGGAAAGCATTGAAGATGCTTTGAAATTAGCACAGAAAAAATCTAATAACTACCAACTAACGACTAACGATTTAAAACAAGATGAAGATGCTTTAGATACCTGGTTTTCCTCATGGTTATGGCCTATGAGTGTTTTTAATGGTATAATGGAGCCGGATAATGAAGAGATAAACTATTACTACCCAACTAACGATTTGGTAACAGGTCCTGATATCATTTTCTTCTGGGTGGCACGTATGATTATCTCCGGATATGAATTTCGAGACGAAAGACCTTTTGAAAATGTCTATTTCACAGGATTAGTCCGCGATAAGCAACGGCGAAAAATGTCAAAGTCTTTAGGAAATTCTCCGGATGCCTTAAAGTTAATTGAGCAATATGGTGCTGATGGTGTTCGCGTGGGAATGCTTTTATGTTCTGCAGCAGGTAATGATTTGATGTTTGATGAAGATTTATGTCAGCAAGGCAAGAATTTTGCAAATAAAATATGGAATGGTTTCCGTTTGGTAAAAGGATGGGATGTAGCTGATCTACCTCAACCTGAAGCGTCCAAATTAGGAATCGTTTGGTATCAGTCCAAATTCAACCAGACTTTAGTTGAAATCGAAGATCATTTTAGCAAATACCGAATTTCAGATGCCTTAATGGCGATTTATAAATTGGTTTGGGATGATTACAGTTCATCTTTGTTGGAAATTATCAAACCTGCCTATCAACAGCCAATTGACAAAACCACCTTTGATCAGGTGATACATATTTTCGAACAGAATTTAAAACTACTTCATCCGTTCATGCCTTTCTTAACTGAAGAAGTTTGGCAGCATATTGCAAAACGTACACCTGAGGAAGCGCTGATTATTGCGGAATGGCCTAAAAGCGGTACAATCAACAGCGAATTAATTACTGGCTTTGCATTTGCAGATGAGGTAATTTCAGGCATTCGCACCATCCGTAAGGAGAAGAATATTCCGATGAAAGAGGCTCTAGAAGTTTCTGTGATGAATGAAGAGAAGGTTTCAAAAGAGTGGGATGCTGTTATTCGCAAACTCACCAATGTTTCTGAAATCTCTTATGTTGATATAGCCGTAGAAGGTGCATTATCGTTTCGTGTAAAATCAAACGAATATTTCATTCCTATGAGCGGTGCGATTGATGTAGAAGCTGAAATCGCCAAAATTCAAGAAGAATTGAAATACACTAAAGGTTTTTTAATTTCGGTTCAAAAGAAGCTGTCTAATGAACGTTTTGTAAATAATGCACCTGAGCAGGTAATTTCGATAGAGCGCAAAAAGCAAGCGGATGCTGAGGCAAAGATTGAGACTTTAGAGAAGAGTTTGGCGAGTTTATCCTAATTAAATTTGTTAGGTTTAGTTGGACAGTCAAGTTGAAACTGAAAATTTGATTCCATGGTGAGCCCCAAAAAGCTATTTTTAATAGACGCTACAGGCGCTTTGATATCTGCCTTTTTTTTAGGCGTGATACTTAGAAGATATGAATCCACTTTTGGCATGCAAAGCGATATTCTTCTATTTTTAGCATTGCTACCCATCCTTTTTGCGGCTTATGATTATTACTGCTACTTTTTTCTAAAGACTAATTGGAGGTCTTATTTGAAGGGTATTGCAATTGCTAATCTTATATATTGCTGTATTACCATAACATTGGTGGTTTTTCATTACCAAAGTCTTACTATCTTAGGGCTAAGTTACTTTCTGTTGGAGCTTTTAGTTATTGCAATTATCGTAGGTGCTGAATGGAGAGCCTCCAAAGCTGCAGTTGAACCTTCATAGCAATCTGTCATTTTTGATTGAAAGCAACTTAAATAACCAACTACTATGAATCGACGAAAATTTTTAAGAGGCAGTGCTGCAAGCGCTGCATTGTTATCTATGCCTTTTGGGTATTCCCATGGAATATTTCTAGGTAACCTTCCCTCAGATTTAACAAGTCTTAGTGCTTCTGACCTTTCGGTTGCCATTCGCAAAAAACAAGTGAGTTGTGTGGAAGTAATGCAAGCCTATTTGAAACGAATACACCGTTACAACCCTGTTTATAATGCGATTGTGAGTATGGTTGATGATGATGAATTACTGAAACAAGCTCTGCTTGCCGACCAAGCGTTATCTAAGAATGAATATTGGGGGTGGATGCACGGCATGCCTCATGCTATAAAAGATTTAGCGCCAGTTAAAGGAATGCGGTACACGAGCGGTTCTCCTATGTTTGCAAATAGAATTGCAGAAGAAGATAGCCCGATAGTGACAAGAATTAGAAATCAAGGTGCCATTTTTATTGGTAAGACCAATACTCCAGAATTTGGACTGGGCTCACAATGCTATAATCCCGTATTCGGGGCAACGGGTAGTGCTTACAACCCTAAATTAACCTCCGGTGGAAGTAGTGGGGGAGCTGCTTGCGGATTAGGAACACACATGCTTCCTACCGCTGAAGGAGGAGATATGATGGGTTCACTAAGAAATCCAGGTGCATTCAACAATGTGATAGGCTTTAGGCCAAGTACAACCGTTGTAATGTCCGATGGAGATGCTAAAGATCGATTGCTTTGGACTTCAGGACCTATGGGTCGTGATACTCGTGATACTATTCGATTGCTACAAACGCTAGCTTTAGATCCTGTTTTTGATGATTTAAATCCTTTAGATCTAAAAAGTATCAAATTGGGTTGGATGGGTAATCTGGATAACTATTTAGCTACGGAGTCAGGTATTCTAGAATTATGCGAGTTAGGTTTAAAGGCTGTTGAAGAAGCAGGGGCGGGAGTCGAATCTGTTCAAGCCAAGTTCGAGATGTCCGATTTATGGCAAAGTTGGACAACCTTACGTCATGCTACAAGATCAAATATGATGGAGTATTATGAAGATCAAGCGACACGTAATTTGCTAAAACCAGAATTAATTTGGGAGATTGAACAAAGTCTTAGTCTAAGTGAAAAAGATGTAGAAAACGGAAATCGAATTCGTGCGAATTGGAATATAGAATTAGATCGACTCTTTGAGGAATATGATTTTCTTACACTACCTACAGCTCAAGTATTCCCGTATTCGAAGGACATTCATTGGCCAAAAGAAATAAATGGTCGCCCCATGGATACCTATCACCGATGGATGGAAGTAGTTATTTTAGGTAGTTTAGGAGGTATTCCTGTGGTAAACGTACCAGTAGGCTTTGATGCACAGGGCAGACCTATGGGCATGCAGGTAATGGGAAAATTTGGCGATGATAAAAAAGTGTTGGAGTTTGCCTTAGCTTATGAAAAAATCACAAATCACTTAAATCAGAAGCCAAAACTGAAAGGTATTAATGATTAGACTATTTATAGTAAGACTTGTAAAGCGTATATTTCAGAAACCAAAAAAATGTTTATTTTAGAACTATGGATATCAAAAAAATACTCGGGTTAGTACTTACCTTTTTAGGAATCGGCGGATTGATTTACACCGCTATTTTATACGTGAATGGCACTGGCGAATTTAAAGTTCTCGCCGTTTATGGTGTATTAGGAGCAGTTTTCTTCTTTTCTGGCATGGGATTGATTAAGCGTATTGGAAGTTCTTCTGAATAATTTTTCTTTTTACTTACTCGACTTAAAGCTAATAACCATGAGCTCTAAGAAAATTGGAGGATTATTTTTAATGGTGCTTGGTATTGCAAGTCTTATTTATGCGGGAGTTGCTTACCTAAATGAATGGAGTGAACCTCGAAAGATCTTTTTAAGTTTAGCTTCTGCACTTTTATTTTTGGTAGTGGGTATCAATTTCTGGAAGAAACCTGATTTGCATGAATAGTTGCGTAACGAACAAATTTTACCACTTAAAAAAATAGCTTGAAAATTCAAAAGAGTATTGCGCGAGACATTCCTGAAATCTTCCGATTATATGGTTTAGCAACTGACTTTCAAAAATTAACTTTCCCAGAAAACACTTGGCCCACCTTTGAACGAGAACTTGTGGAAAGGGAGATTCAAGAGGAAAGACAATTTAAAATGATCATTGATGATCAAATTGCCTGTGTTTGGGCAGTAACTTTTTCAGATACTCAAATTTGGGAAGAGCGAGATAAAGACCCATCCATCTACATCCATAGAATTGCAACCAATCCTGATTTTCGTGGGCGACAATTTGTTAATGAGATTGTGAAGTGGGCACGGGGCTTTGCGAAATCCCACCAAAAAAAATTCATCCGTTTAGATACTTGTGGTAACAATCAAAAATTAATCAAACATTATACACATTGCGGATTTGATTTTTTGGGAATTGTACGCCTTAAAAACGCAGATGAACTCCCGAGCCATTATCAAGATACAGATGTATGCTTATTCGAAATCAAACTTTATAGAGTATGATGGATGAAATAATATCCTCTATTGCTGCACAATTTGGCACACTTTCTTCCGAAGCGAGAAATGATATCAAAAAGGTGGGGCAAATACGTGAAGTTGATAAAGGTGATATTTTGGTTAAAGAAGGTGAGTATTCATATGAACTATATTATGTAGCTAAAGGCGGCGCAAGAGCTTATTATCTAAAAGATGGTAAGACAATTACAGATTGGTTTGCCTTCGAGAACGATTTTATCTCTTCAATAGTCAGTTTTTTTCTTGCTGTGCCCAGTCAACATTATATTGAAGTACTAGAGGATTCAACTTTTATGGTATTGCAGCTTAAAGATATTGAAATGCTTTGCGATAAGTATCATGACTTTGAAAGATTGGCGCGAATGAGTACAACGAAAACAATGCTGCAGCTACAACAACGTATTGTATCCCTACAATTCAAGTCTTCTAAAGAAAGGTATGTTAGCTTGCTTGAAAAATATCCACAAATTGAATTGCGTGCCCCACTAGGTGATATTGCTTCCTACTTGGGTATTACGCAAGAGACCTTGAGCCGCATCCGAAATTCAAAAAACGGAATTTGATTTATATCAAAGGAAAGCTTCTTTTGCCCATTTACCTTTGGAAAAAAAGAAGATGAATACCATATTGATTATAGCCAATCTCTTAGTTTTATTCACTTTTATCATCCACACATTTGGGGGAGACAAAAACCTTAAAGCGATAGAACCAGAGCAGGATAGTCCAAAAAGGCTTCGAATATTCTGGACGATGAGTCGTGGTGCATTTCATATCGTTTCTATTGATTTCTTGTTTGCTACAATAGGTTTAGCGTTGATTAATTTTACCGATTATTTTCAAGAGTCAAAGCTTTTATTAAATCTGCTAGCACTTTATTTTCTGGGCTATGGAATTGCTTTTTTACTTACATTGATTATCTCCAAAAAGTTTTCGAATATTTATTTCAAGATGTGGCAGTGGTTACTAATGTTAGTTATTGCTGGACTCATTTACTGGGGTAATTCATGATTACATAATCTCAAAGAAATTAAAAAGTAAGATTTATGAAGATATTGCTTATCAACGGCCATCCAGATAAAGAAAGCTATAACTATGCTTTAGCGGCTGCGTACATGAAAGGTGCTAAAAATTCGGGTGCTGAGGTTCAGGAAATTAATATTGGGGAGTTGGACTTTAATCCCAATCTAGAATTCGGCTATCGCAAGCGTACTGAATTGGAACCTGATCTAGTAAAAGCACAAGAAAGCATCAAATGGGCCGACCATATTGTTTGGGTATATCCTGTTTGGTGGGGCTCGGTACCAGCATTAATGAAAGGGTTTTTAGATCGTGTATTGCTTCCCGGTTTTGCCTTTCAGAAACGAAAAGGGTCAGTTTGGTGGGATAAATACTTAATCGGAAAAACATCTCGCATCATATGCACCATGGATCAACCGACCTGGTATTACCGCTGGATTAATGCCAGACCGAGCCATATTGCAATGAAAAAGTTGACGATGAACTTTATCGGAATTAAAAAAGTAAGTATTACTTCGATTGGTCCTTTGCGACTTTCAAAAGATGAATTCCGGCAAAAGTGGCTGGCAAAAGTAGAAAAGTTAGGTTTTCAAAATCGATAGGCTAATCTATGGGTATGGAGTCTGATTTTGCTTCGATGATTTCTTTTATTTCTGTAGAATCTCTTGCTATTTCCTTTTCACCGTAAAACGGCAAAAGTTTATATTTATCGGCAAATCTACCCCCTAAATCGGAGTCGGTGGGTGTTTTTACAAGAACGGTGTTCCATTTCCCCTCAACACCAATATAGTATTCGCTAATACTATCTAAAGCAGGCATAGCTGCAAGACAATCCTCGACCACATTGATAACTATTTTTCTATCTGAAGGTTCGACTTCTTTGATATTTCGAATGCGTAAAAGTACCAGTAATTTCTGCTCATTTATTCTGGTAAAGTATTGAATTTTGTCTGTGTTCAATCCGCTTTCAATATCATAGTCAACACATTCTTTTAATGCTAAGGTGAGGGAAGCTTTTTCACCAGTCATTATAGCTGTGGTTTTCTTAAAATCGGCATCTAAGTAGTCTTTTCGCGCATCTTTTTCTAATGCGGATTCGTTTCTTAAATCATCTCCAAAATAGACACCGTAGATCGAAATACTAAATACTATTAAGAAAAATCCGGTAATAAGCATGCAGCCGCAACCCTGCCATATGGGTCTTTTTGCAGGATTGGTTTCGTTTTCTCTATCTAAAGCAGCATTCATATCCTTTGTGAATTCATGCTTCGAATAACTCTTTCTGCAATGAGAGCATTCCGCTACATGCGTCTTGAATAAAGGAATAATTGGGATAAAGAAAAAGTGAAAATATTTAGAGAATGTTGAAACGGTAAACGAATCTTTTGTTTCACAGTGCGGGCATGTAGTTCTCTTTAGTTTGCGTTCTTTTATTTTTGAAGCTCGGCTGCCAAAAAAGAAAATCATAAGGTTGGTTTTAAAGTCTAAATATAATTAACTAATAATCAATAAGTAATATTGTCAAAATTAAGGAGTGTATTTGATTGTTGAATCCCTTTTTTCAGGGAATTTGCTATCTTTAGGAAAATTAAGATGTCATGAAAAATCTACTTTTAGTCAGTTTAGTCTTATCCATATTTTCAGCTTGTGCTCAAGAGGAAAAGCCTGAAATTATGTCAAAAGAAATCCAGATAAAGACTGCGGTATTACCCGCTCCTGAAGAGAAAAAAGAGGGCGCAATGGTTTACGGTTATAATGAAGATGGAGAGGTTATAGTTTTACGAGAGGGAACAAATGATCTGGTATGTGTTGCCGACAATCCTTATAATAAAGGTATTCAGGCTTCTTGTTATTTTAAGGAATTAGAACCTTTTATGAAAAGAGGCCGTCAACTTCAAAAGGAAGGAAAGGAAACCATGGAAGTTAGAAAAATACGAGGCGAAGAAGTTGCAGCAGGAACCCTTAAAATGCCCGAAACACCGAGTATGATGTACATTTTCTACGGAAGCGAAGAAACCTATGATAAAACCAAAGCGACTTTAGGAGATGGCCAGTTTAGATATGTAATTTATACTCCCTTTGCCACTGCAGAATCTACAGGATTACCTTTGAAACCTCACGCTAAGGGAATGCCATGGTTGATGGACCCTGGAACACATCGCGCTCATATTATGGTGGGGCCGAATTAATTTTACTTTATGGAAACCTACGCGAAAGCTCTATTATACGCCATTCCTTTTTTTATGCTCCTTTTGGCGGCGGAAATCTTGTATGGATATTTTGTTAAAAATCAGAAATACAAGGTGATGGATACGGTCTCGAGCATTAGCTCTGGCTTTACCAACATTTTAAAAGATTCTTTGGGATTGGGAATAATTTTGGTAACCTATCCGTATTTGGTTGATAATTTGGCTTTGATGGAAATTGAAGCGAACTGGTTAGTTTGGTTGGTAGCTTTTATCGCTATTGATTTTGCCGGATATTGGAATCACCGTTTAAGTCATAAAATCAATTTTTTTTGGAATCAACATGTAATTCATCATAGTAGTGAAGAATTTAATTTGGCCTGTGCGCTAAGACAATCGGTTTCTAATTTGTTAGGTTATTTCCCTTTTTTGCTCATTCCTGCTGCCTTAGTAGGCGTGCCCAATGAAGTGATTGCTATTTTGGCTCCTATTCATTTGTTTGCCCAATTTTGGTACCATACACAGCATATTGGAAAGTTGGGATGGTTAGAATATTTTATTATTACTCCCTCTCAACATCGGGTGCATCATGCAATTAACCCAGAATACATCGATAAGAATTTAGGACAGATCCTTTCCGTTTGGGATAGAATATTTGGCACCTTCCAAGAAGAACTCGATGAAGTTTCGCCGCAATATGGTGTTTTAAAACCCGCCGCAACTTGGAACCCCGTACTCATCAATTTTCAGCATATTTGGCGACTTATCAAAGACGCCTGGCGCACCAATAGTTTTTGGGATAAAATACGCATTTGGTTTATGCCCACGGGTTGGCGCCCTGCCGATGTAAAAGAGAAATACCCAATTTCCATTATTGAAGATGTGTATCAATTTGAGCGGTATAAAACACCAAGTTCGAAAGCTTTGAATGGTTATTCGATTTTTCAGCTGTTCGCAACTTTGGGATTCTTGTTATTTATGTTTTACAACTATTCGAATATTGGGTTTGACGGTTTGTTGATTTTTGGAGCTTTTGTTTTTATTGGTATCTATGGATATACGACCTTAATGGACCGAACGAATTATGCCGTTTGGATAGAAGTATGTAGAGGATTGGCCGGACTGGCTTTAATTTTTGTAACCAAAGATTGGTTTGGTATAAACGACTATATCGCTTCCGGAAGTCTTTTTGTCATTGCCTATTTTGTAATTACCATTTGTGCAGGAATATACTTCACATACTTTGAAAAGGATGAAGTGAATACCCAAGTGGCGGTCTAGCTAATTATTAATATGAACCTTGATTTCTTCGAAATACATACATCGAAACTCCGTTACATGAAAAAGTATGCCCTTATTTCATTTCTAATTTTGTCTTTTTTCGGATTATCTGCTCAAGATAGTGCCAATATTGCCATAGAGAGTTCATTAGTCGGAGAACATATGTTCGGAGTCCAGTTTATATGGGATGGCTACGGTTCGGCAGAAATATCAAGAAACGAGCAGGGGGAACTTATCATAAAAGGAGAACAGTATTCTAGCAACAAAGAAGAATATGTTTTGTTGGATGGAAAGGTTACTATACTGGATGAAAAGAATTTCAAGATTACAGGACATTTAAAACTTTTCACGGAAGGCTGCTGCGGACTTTTAGATAGAGATGTCTCATACACCTTCCGAAAAACTGGAAGCCGCAAGTACTGGCGATTAAAAGAACGCGAAGATCTTTGTAGTCAATATACCTGCGCCTATTATCTGGATATTTTCGAATAAACCTTCAAATCTCCTAACGACTTCTTAAGTTTGTGTATCAAACATAAAACCTATGAGACCGTACATTCTTGCAGAAACAAATTGGGAAACTCTTAAAGATGCTAAATTCGATTTAGCCATTTTACCTTGGGGTGCAACCGAAGCCCATAACTATCATTTACCTTATGCCACCGATAATATACAGGCAGATCATATGGTCGCTGAATCTGCAAAAGTGGCTTGGGAAAAAGGAGGAAAGGTTATCGTGCTGCCAACAATTCCATTTGGGGTGAACACAGGTCAATCGGATATTTATTTAGATATAAATCTGAATCCAAGTACCCAATTGGCAATGTTAACAGATATCGTTGAAGTTTTGAATCGCCAAGGTATATACAAACTGCTAATACATAACGGGCACGGTGGAAATAATTTTAAGCCTTTAATTCGAGAGTTGGGACTAAAGTTTCCAAAGATGTTTATCAGCCTATCTTTTTTCCCTGGAGCTCTTGATAAGTATTCTTATTTTGAGGAAAAAGGTGATCACGCAGACGAGATGGAGACGAGCCTCATGTTATATTTAAGACCCGATTTGGTTTTACCAAAGGATAAATGGGGTGATGGAAAAGACAAAAAATATAAAATCAAAGCCTTCTCTGAAGGTTGGATGTGGGCCGAGCGTAAATGGTCAGAAATTAGCAAAGATACTGGGGTCGGAAATCCACATAAATCTACTGCTGAGAAAGGAGAACATTTTTTTAGAGATCTGACGCAAAAAATGGGAGGATTATTTTATGAAATCTGCAATGCAGATGTTGATGACCTTTATGAATAGCTAAGGGTAACGATTGAACTCTGAAAGCTATTGACCAGTTTTGATCTCCTTTTTCACCAATTTCACATACTCCTTCATAGCTTTTTCACGACCAATATTCTTTGCTTGAATAAGCGCATTTGCTTTGAAAGCATTAATTAAAGGAGTCGTGCTGCCAGGATGATTCTGATTTTTATTTGCTATTTTATAGTAGGCGTACAGCTTTAAGAGTAAATCTGCAGGTAAGGGTTTCCTATAGCTATTCACATATTCGACAGCTGCTTTGAAATCCGTATTTATTTTTTCACTCTTCATTCTCTTTTTTAGTCACGCAGGCTGCGATACAAGTTTTTGCACCGACTACTTTTTGATCTAGTTTTACTGCGATAGCACAATCTAAAGGTAAGAATAAGTCTACTCTAGAGCCAAATTTAATAAACCCTGCATCCTCCCCCTGTTGAACGCTCTCACCTTCTTCGGCATAATTTACTATTCTTCGAGCCATTGCTCCTGCTATTTGGCGATATAATATCTCACCAAATTTCGGAGTATTGATAACTACTGTGGTTCTTTCGTTATCTGTGCTTGATTTTGGATGCCAAGCTACCAAATATTTACCTGGATGGTATTTTGAATATTTAATGGTTCCGCTCGCGGGATAACGCGTTACATGCACATTAATTGGGGACATAAAAATAGAAACTTGTCGACGTCTATCTTTAAAGTATTCTGTCTCTTCTACTTCTTCAATAACCACCACTTTACCATCTACAGGCGCTAATAACTCGTCAAAATCAAGCTTAACAGTGCGCTTTGGGTTTCTGAAAAATTGAAGAATAAGAACAAGAATTACTATGCTTCCTATTTGCAAAGTCCATTTTAGCCATAAGATGTCAATGTAATATTGAGCAATCAATACTATAGCGCAGACTATAAAAAAGGTGGTTAAAATTATTTTTTGACCCTCCCTATGAAACATATGAAAAAATATTTAAGGTTAAATATGCAAATGGTGCTGCAAAAACAAGGCTGTCTAGACGATCCAACATCCCACCGTGACCTGGCAGAATTGCACCGCTATCCTTTACCCCAGCAGTTCTTTTAAATTTTGACTCAACCAAATCACCAATGCTTCCTGCTATAACTATTACACCAGCTAAAATCATCCATTGTATGGGATTGATAATTGATTCGTATTGCCCCATAATATAAGCAGCACCTAAGGCAAAGATAAATCCTCCTAAGGTACCTTCAATGGTTTTTTTTGGAGAAACGGCAGAATATAATTTAGTTCGCCCTATTGCAGTTCCTACTAAATAAGCAAAAGTATCATTAACCCAGATCAGTATAAAAATACCCATAATCAAGAGTTTCGCAAACTCATTGTCTTTATATGGAATCATAGTAAGAAAAATGCACCCTCCTCCGATATAAAAGAGACCTATGATAAATTTTTGAAGTGTGTTAAAGAGTTTTTCTTTTTTTGAAAACAAATATGTTATCAGCGCAAAGTTGATGGTAAGTGTTAGGAACATCAAAATGTTAATGAGCACCTTGTCGTTAACAAAGACCTGATCAGGTACCAAGTAGATGAAAACCCACCATAATGCAAGGTAAGCTATGAAAATGTGATATCCTTTGAGTTGAACTAGGCGCTTGTACTCATAAAGGCAAGCCAATCCGAAGGTCATAAATAGAAAATCAAAAGCATCTGAATTAAGGAAAACAGCCGATAATAGTAGAATAATGTATACTGCTCCAGTTATCGCACGCCTTAGAACTTCTTTCATCCTATAAATCTTCCAAAAGTAAAAGATAAAGGTTTTTTGAACTGCTTCCGTACGTTAAGAAATCATCTGAATTCTCCTCATTTGCCTGAAAATGTTTTAGAGTGGTAATGTTGGCAGGAATGCTATGTCCATACTTCTTCTTAATCTTTTTGAGACCTTCACCAATAGATTCTACTAATTGACTAGTGGTGGCAAAAACGATAACATTAGAGGGAATTTCATGTAATTTCTTCTCATTTAACTGATTTGAACATACTAAAATGGAACCATTTTGAGCAATTAGATGTTCGCAAGTGGTAAAAAATACCTCGCTCTCTTTGGCATTTTTTGTGAAGATTACGCCTTCTTTTGAAAATTTTTCCTCAAGGGCATTATTCATAATGAAGAAGGGGTGTTTTTGCCAGCTATTCTCATCAAGTATATTTTTAATGGCTTGAGAAATTTCTGTTGAGGAATCACAGTATAAAAATTTACCTCCATTTTTCCTGAAGTGAATGGTAAATTTTTCATCGATGGGAATATTCAAATCAGGCATATGTTGCCCACGAGTTTCCGCTGTTTCTTTGGAAACTTTCTTTTTACCACCCCCAAATAATTTATCAAATAATCCCATTAATGGTATTACTAAGGCTAATATTATTTTTCGATACTTACTTGAAAAACGTTAAAGGTAATTATTTATTTTCCTTTATATCTCTTGAGAGGTAATGTCCTCATCCATATCAGCTGCTGTTCTTTCGGTGATTGCTTCACCATTCTCACTAAATTCTTCTTCACCGGCAAAAGGTCTTTTTCCGAATATTTTTTCAAGATCCTCTTTAAATATGACCTCCTTCTCAAGTAACCTTTCTGCTAAAGTAGTAAGCTTATCTTTGTGTTCAGTTAATACTTGAATAGCTCTTTGATATTGGGCTTCAATAATTTTTGAGATTTCTTGATCAATTTTTTGAGCAGTTTCTTCACTGTATGGTTTTGAAAAACCATAAGAATCTTGACCTGAAGAATCATAATAGGTAAGATTACCTATTTCATCATTGAGTCCGTAAACGGTAACCATAGCTCTGGCTTGTTTCGTTACCTTTTCTAAATCACTTAAAGCACCCGTAGAAATTTTATTGAAAATCACTTTTTCGGCAGCTCTACCTCCAAGAGTGGCACACATTTCATCTAACATTTGCTCCGGACGAACAATTAGCCTTTCTTCTGGAAGATACCATGCTGCTCCTAAGGACTGTCCTCTAGGTACAATGGTTACTTTTACTAATGGCGCTGCATGCTCTAACATCCAACTTGTGGTAGCGTGACCTGCTTCATGGTAAGCGATAGTTTTTTTCTCACCTGGAGTGATAATTTTGTTTTTCTTTTCTAATCCACCAACAATTCTATCTACTGCATCAAGAAAATCTTGTTTGGTAACAGCCTTCTTTTCTTTCCTAGCAGCAATAAGTGCAGCTTCATTACAGACGTTGGCGATATCAGCTCCAGAGAATCCAGGAGTTTGTCTGGCTAAGAAATCTAAATCTAATGTTTCAGCAGTCTTAATAGGTCTTAAATGGACTTCAAAAATTTCCTTTCGTTCTCTAATATCTGGAAGGTCAACATAAATTTGTCTGTCAAATCGACCAGCACGCATAAGAGCTTTATCTAAAACATCTGCACGGTTGGTAGCCGCCAATACAATTACATTGGTGTTTGTTCCGAAACCATCCATCTCTGTTAAGAGCTGGTTTAACGTGTTTTCACGTTCATCGTTTGAACCTGTAAAGTTGTTTTTACCTCTTGCGCGACCAATAGCATCAATTTCATCGATAAAGATTATTGCGGGAGATTTGTCTTTTGCTTGTTTGAACAAGTCGCGAACTCTTGAAGCACCAACACCAACAAACATCTCAACAAAATCAGAACCTGATAATGAAAAGAAGGGTACTTTAGCTTCTCCGGCAACTGCCTTAGCCAAAAGAGTTTTACCTGTTCCAGGAGGTCCTACTAAAAGGGCCCCTTTCGGTATTTTACCGCCCAGAGAAGTGTATTTATCTGGATTTCTTAAGAACTCAACAATCTCTTCAACTTCTTCTTTAGCACCTTCTAATCCGGCTACATCTTTGAATGAAGTTCTTGTATCGGTTTTTTCGTCAAAGAGTTTAGCTTTTGATTTTCCAATATTGAAAATCTGTCCTCCAGCGCCGCCACCGCCACCGCCTGACATTCTGCGCATTAAGAAAATCCAAATACCGATTATTAGAACAAAGGGTAAAATATTTATTAAAATATTGACAAGGACGTTGTCATCTGTGTCAAATTTTACAATGGTATCAAGGTTATTTTCGCTCTTTATTTTTTTGATATCGTCCTCAAAGTTTTTCTGATCTCCAAACTTGACATTATACTGAGGAGCGTTTGAGTTTAAAAAAGCAGGTTTTCCTGATACATCTTTGTGTACTTCTTTGGCAAGTGCTTCCTGAGTAAGGAAGATTTTCGCTTGTCTCGCATTATTGATTACTAAAATTTTATCAACATCACCATTTCTTAAAAACTCGTGCAATTCTGAGGTTGTAGTTTCAGAGGTATTACTAAAACTGCTGCTTCCTACAAATTGAAAACCAATCAATAAGATTGCAATTAATCCATAAATCCACCATGAGTTGAATTTAGGTTTCTTTGGATTTGTATTATTATCTTTTGCCATTATATTTTTTTACTGATTTATGCTACTTTCTATTTCGGTGAACTTTGCATCTCCCCAAAGACCTTCAATGTCATAGAATTCTCTTATTTGTTTTTGGAAGACATGAACTACTACATTAACGTAATCCATTAAAACCCATTCGGAATTGTCTTGACCTTCTATATGCCAAGGTTTATCTTTTATAGCTTTGCTAACTGTTTTTTGGATTGATCCGACGATGGCGTTCACTTGCGTATTCGAAGTACCATTACAAATAATAAAGTAGTCACAAACGGTGTTTTCAATTTCCCTTAAATCAAGTAAAATAATGTCATGTCCTTTTACATCTTCAATTCCCTGTAAAATTAATGCTATCAACTCGTCTGCGCTAGCTTTTCCTTTCTGCATTCAAAATTATTAGATTATACAAAGTTATTATTTTTTTGTTCTTTTAACCCTAGTTTTTAAGAATACATTATACATTATTATTAGGGGTATAAATGCATATAGTCAAACTTGATGCCACGGACTCAACAAACCAATACTTAAAAGAGTTAATGTTCTCTCGAGAATTGGAAGATTTCACAATTGTCATTACTGATAAACAGTTGAATGGCAGAGGCCAAATGGGAGCCAAATGGGAAGCTGAACCCGGTAAAAACCTCACTTTGAGTGTTTTAAAGAAAAACAAAAATCTTGACATTTCAGATCAGTTTCTACTTAATATTTGTACTTCATTAGCCCTCATCGAAACCTTAAAAGGTTTGTCTATTACCGATTTAACTGTTAAATGGCCAAACGACATTCTGTCAGGCAATTTGAAAATTTGCGGTATTCTTATTGAGAATGTACTTTCTGGGAATCATATTCAAGCCTCAATACTAGGTATCGGCCTTAATGTGAACCAGCTAACATTCGATACCCTCTCTAACGTGTCATCGTTAAAATTGTTGTTAGGTAGAACGCTTAATCTTGAGGAGTTACTGCCTAAAATTATCGAGAATTTAAAATGGAGTTTTGCTGAATTAGAGAAGAAGAATTTCAAGGGGCTATGGGAAGCGTATGAAAGCAACTTGTTTAGAAAAGACAAACCTTCTACTTTTAAAAATAATCAAGGAGATTTATTTATGGGGTTTATAAGAAAAATTTCTTCTCAAGGTAGACTTGTGGTTGAGTTGGAAGACTCCGTTTTCAAGGAGTATGATTTAAAGGAAATACGATTGCTGTATTGATAAGGTCTTGCCCCAACACTAAAGGGTAGACTTTTTCTAAAACCTGAGTTGAATAAATTTTCACTCCCTTTAGCGTATGGAGTAAGGAAAATTTAAATCTTGCCTAAATTATCAGAAAGTGTACTTATGAAATTGGTGATTGGCGATTTAATCATCATAGCCATCATTGCATTGAATTCTCCATTAAAGCTTAATGTGATCTCAGACTTCACCTCTTCAACAGATTTAATATCAGCGGTTAAGGTAAAGGGCAACTTTTCACTTGCAGCCCCTAAAACCAATTGACTGAATTCGGTCTGATTTTTTCGTTCTAAAACGATTTCAGGCATACCTTTTAATGCAAAAAGGAAACGATTTTCATTTAAGACTTCAAATTTATCAATATTCTCAGGCATCAATTGCTCAAAGTTTTTGAGGTCCGTTAAGAACTCAAAAACTTCTTTTTCACTTTTATTAACTGAGGTGGTGGGAGATTCTATAAACATATTATTTTTTCCATTCGGATGGATTTGCTCTCCATTCCATTAAAGTATTCAATTGTTCTTCTTTAATATATCCAGATTCAGCAGCTCTATCCGCCAAATTACTATAATCGCTAAGCGTGTGTAAATCTAAATTTCTATCTTCAAAATTCTTTACAGCGGCATCAAAACCATACGTAAATATGGCAATCATCCCCTTGATATTGGCACCCTGCTTTTCTAAAGCATCTACCGCATTAAGACTACTTTTACCGGTGCTTATTAAATCTTCGATGACAACAACACTTTGGTTTTCTTCTAAACGGCCTTCTATCTGATTCTGTCTCCCATGAGATTTTGCTTCTGGTCTCACATAAATAAAGGGCAATCCTAAATATTCTGCTACCAATATTCCAATGCCAATAGCGCCTGTGGCAACACCTGCAATAACGTCAGGCTTGCCATAAAGAGCCTCGACTTGCTTGCCCATTTCTTCTCGAACATAATTTCTTATAGTAGGATAAGAGAGTATAATTCTATTATCGCAGTAAATCGGTGATTTCCATCCAGAGGCCCAAGTAAAAGGGTTTTCAGGTTCCAATTTAATTGCATTAATTTGTAAGAGAAGTTCGGCAGTTTTTTTTGCCGTGTCTTTGTTCAAAATCATACCGCAAATGTATAAAGTTTTTGTCAATGAGCGCCCTCTCATTTTAACAAATAAAGTGTCTGAAACGGCAAACGGCAAATATTTTTTATTAAACGGAGATGCAATTCAAGAAGCAATAGATGCCTTACGAAAGAAGAAACTAAAGGAAGCGTACATCTACCATCCGAACCACGAAGAAATCCTTAAAAAGTTTACTAATAAAATTCCCTTGGAAGTTGCTGCTGGGGGAGTGGTCACAAATAAAAAAGGCAAAGTGCTTTTTATTTACAGGAATGATAAATGGGATCTTCCGAAGGGAAAATTGGACAAAGGAGAATCTATTGAAGAATGTGCGTTGCGTGAAGTGGAAGAAGAAACAGGCGTAAAGAAACTTAAAATCGAAAACTTTCTTCAAACTACATATCACGTTTTCAAAAGAAATGGAACCTACAAGCTTAAAGAAGTACATTGGTATGCCATGAAAACTTCATACAAGGGTAAGCTTAAAGGACAGAAAAGTGAAGGTATTGAAAGAGTAAAATGGAAAGGCCCAAAAAAAATTGAGAAGGCCCTAAAGAATTCTTATATTAATATTAAAATTTTGTTTGGGCATTGATTCCTTTCTTACAGGTCATCATTTCTTCAAAACCCGATATACAGGATACTGCAAATGAGCTTCTTCATAATGTTTTGAACGTTTAAAAAGCCAGTTTAATTGAGCATACCAATTTTGAGCAAAGGCTTCATCTGTTTGTTTTTTGAGCTCGAAATATTCTTTTAACTCATCGTCTTCATTAAGCATTTGTAGGGCTTCATCTTCAAATACATACGGAGAAAAACCTTCTTTTTGTTGTAAAATAGCATCGAAGAAATTCCAATTAAAAAAAGAGTCTTTGGCTTCGGGCTCTAAGGTCTCCAATAAATACCGAATACCAATTTGGTCCGTGGGAATTAGAATATCTCCTTCCGAAAAAGTAATCATTTTAACAGTCCTTTCCACCTTGGTGTTATAATGCGGGTAATGCCCTTCATAAGGCCTTTGTTGTGTTTTATAATTGCCAATGCGATACGATTCGACCGTTACAGTACTATCTTCATCTAGAACTGAATATTCGATTTCATTTAGATCGAGTCGGGAGATAATTTTGTCCCACCCTTTTTTGATGATGTAAGCTTCTGGAATTTCAACCGAATCTGTTGGCTTGAAATAATTTTGATAGGCTACCTCTTTTGTGAAAGGTCGCGTTCTATCATATTTTAATCGATTTAAGCCTGTCACTTCACTTATTAAAGTATCAGCTTCAAAGCCTTTGAAATTTAGAGTAGAGGACTTTGTGGTATCAATTGCCCATGTAACGGGATAGTGCTTCCAGTCTAGATGGCGAGTACTAGCATTTTTACGAAGTTCTTTTATTTTGCGTCCATCTTTTTCGGCAATGGCAATCATTTTGTTCATTAGGTGATAGGTACCCTCAACTCTTTGTTTGTATGGTTTCAGCATATGAGTTTCTACCATCATGCCAAGGGTGTTCCATAGGGTGGTATATCCCGTAGAATATCTTGGGTAATCCATAAATTGGGAAAAACCTTTTTCAGGCACTGAGTTGAATACATTTACATACGGAGTGATATCCCATTCCATATCTGCAAGACTTTTTTCCAGTTGAGGCATCATTTCTGCATTTAAATATTCACCTAGTTCTCCACCTAACTTATTATGTTGAGTAAAAAGATGGGTCAAGGTATATTGATAGTCAGCCCCATTGCTAACATGGTTGTCAATGAATATATCAGGATTTGTCAAATGAAAAATCTGGGAAAAGGTTTTCGCATTTTTGGTGTCAGCTTTTATAAAATCGCGGTTCAAATCATAATTCTGAGTATTCCCACGAAAGCCATATGATTTAGGTCCGTTTTGATTTGCTCGAGTGGTACTATTCCGATTCAAAGCGCCTCCAACATTATAAATAGGAATGGTAACCAAAACAGTATTCTTAGGTGGCTTAATCTTGCCTATGGCTAAATCTCTATAAAGAAGCATTGTTGCATCGATACCATCGCTTTCGCCCGGGTGTATACCATTATTTATTAAAATAATGGTCTTTTCCTCTGCTATTTTTTTAAGATTGAAATCACCATCAATATTAAAAGTAACCATGTGTAAAGGATTTCCACTATCGGTATCTCCAATGGTTTGAATATTAATTTCAGGGAATTCTTTTGCAAGTTGGATGTAGAAATTGATAACCTGTAAATAAGTAGCAGTTTCTGATCCATTGCTTGTCTCGAAATGGGTGGGAAAACTTATATTTTCATCTTCCATTTCTGTCTCACATGCGACCAAAAAGAAAAGAGATAGTATTGCTAAAACAAATTTTGTAGCTTTCATCTAGATACGTTACATAAATAATTAAGCAACGTAAAACTAAGGAAAATATAGCGACTGAGAATCTTAAGCAACCTTCGTTATTTCAGCAATTTCTTGTTTTCTGATAGGTTTGTGATTGTAAGTCACGGTATGATGCGTTTTGCCTTTGTACAACTTCCAGTTTTGTTCGTCTGTGCTATCAATTGATGATGTTATAATATTGATGCGCACTTTGTTTGTAATAGGAAGGGCAATGAATTCCTCTAGAAATTGCCACCCATCCATAATAGGCATGTTGATATCTAGGAAAATCACTTCGGGAATTTGTTGGCCATCAAATATCATGTCTTTAATGCCATCTATGGCAAGTTTTCCATTTTCGAAGGTGTTTATGGTGTCGTAAGAAACCAGTGAATCGAGCATTTTCCGCATTCCAAATACGGTTATTGGGTCGTCATCTATTATACAAATAGAGTTAATCTTTGTCATTGAAATATATTTTAAATGTAGTGCCCTTGCCAACTTTACTGTCAACTGTCACTTTTCCTCGCATAGCCTCTATTTGATTTTTTGTGATATAGAGACCAATGCCCTTTGCGTCTTTATTGTCATGAAATGTTTTGTACATTCCGAATAGCTTTTCGCCGTACTTATCTAGGTCAATTCCAAGTCCGTTGTCTTCAATATGCAAAACCGTGTAGTCACCTTCTACTGAAGTACTCAATCGAATAAATGAATCACGTTCTAGTGACCTGTACTTAATGCTATTGGTCATGAAATTGGTAAGAATACTGTCGATATATGCCGGCACCACTCTAATTTTCACATGATTTTTAATAGTATTAATAATTTCGATTTTGTTCTGCTCTAATTCTGCACTTAAATTCTGTTGAACCTTAGCTATTTTTTTGTTTAATTGAAGGTATTTTTTATGTAAACTTGTATTTGTCGTTATGTGGACTACCTCATTTAAATTATCAAGGGTCTCCAAAAGATTATCAGAAGAATCAAGGAGCATTTTCATTATTCTCTCTTTCTCTACTTCGGACTTTTCGTTGGCTAAAAAGTCTAGCAACATCGAGAAATTGGCACTATGCGAACGTAAGTTGTGAGAAACGATATGCGCAAAATTGATCAGTTTTTCATTCTGTGATGAGGTTACATCTATTAATTTTCTTAGTTCGAGTTCCGTTTTTTTGATATCGGTAATGTTCATGCGAATACTGACCAAACCATAAGCATGTTCATCAGTGTCGATAAGGGGAATTTTGGAAATCAAATAGGTGCTGGACTCGCCGTTGTCCTCCTTATGAGTAACCTCTTTTCTTAAAATTGGTTTAAGATCTCGCATTACTGACAAATCGTCCTTCCTAGTAATTTCTGCCCTAGTCTTTTCGAAGAAGCTAAAATCATCTTTTCCAATAATTTCAGCTGTAGAAGCTACTTTGCAGAAATCCATTTCTGATTTGTTAACAAGTATTCTTCGAGATTCAAGATCTTTAATGCTTACGCTTAAGGGTAAGTTATCAATTAGCGTTCGTAAAAGACGTTGATTCTCTTTTGTCCTGACTTCTGTTAAATGACGTTCATTTATATTTTGAATAGTACCTACCATACCTGAGAACTTGCCTTTTTTGTATAGAGGTTTTCCAGATACTATTACCCATATCTCATTTCCTTTTGCGGTGATTAATTGTAATTTTTCACTAAAGGGAACTTCCTTTGTTATCGCTCTATTAACGGTCATTGAAATGGTATTTCGACTATGACCAAGCTTGTAAAAATTCGAAGTTTCTATAAAATTGGGGATATAATCTTCAGGTACTTCGTGAATTGCCTTTGTGCGACCATCCCAAAACATTTTATCTTCTGCCAGATTATAATCCCAAAAGCCTATTTCAGCCATATCGGAAATATCTTCAGATATGATTTCCAGTTTTTCGAGCTTGGTTTCAGTTGAAACTCGACGGGTAATGTCTTCCGCTTGTAAAATTGTTCCAAGTATGTTTTCGTTTTCGCTATACCACGGTGTGCTTTGTAGCTCAAACCATTTTTTATTTTCATTTTTGGTTTGGTGGCTTTCAGTTAAGGTTAAGTTAGGTAACCCCTTTAGACAAGCCGAAATACTCTTCTGCCATTCAAGATTTGAATGCTTAAAAAGAGAAATAATGTTTGCGCCAATTACCTTTGAATTGTTAAGTTCGAAGTCATTTAACCATTTATCTGATACATAAACTACTGTTTTTCGTTTGTCAACGAAAACTGTTGCTTTAGGCAGCTGTTTTATTAGATAATTGTTGGTGGATTTCTGACTTCCTTTCAACATATTGTTGTATTTTCTTACAATAATAAGTTGAATTGAGAATGAAAATTAATTTATGTTGTGAATCGCACGAATGTAGTGGTGTTATTCCATTTTTATATGGAAAACGTACTTTAATTCGGAGGTTTTCCTTGAATAAATTCCTACAAAACAATGGATAGGTTAATTCAAGTGCTATTTCACTATGACTGTTGTTGGAACTAAACCTGTATAATCACCGCCGTTACGAATAACGTCTCGAACGATCGAAGAACTTATAAATGATTTTCCAGATGCGGTAAGAAGAAATACGGTTTCAATTTCAGTTAAAGATCGATTTGTATGGGCTATAGCTTTTTCGAACTCAAAATCCCCAGGATTTCTCAAACCACGTAGAATAAAATCGGCATCAACTTTTTTACAAAAATCTACGGTCAACCCTTCATAGGTCTGGACTTTGATTTTCGACTCATTAACAAATGCAGCTTCAATAAACCCCATTCTTTCCTCCAAAGAAAACATATATTTTTTATCCGCATTAACCCCTATCGCTATTATCAATTCATCAAAAAGTGTAATGCCTCTCTTAATAATATCATGATGACCTAAAGTCAAAGGGTCGAAAGAACCTGGAAAAATTGCACGTCTCATTCTATATTACTTATGGTTTCTAAAGTTAGCCTTTTTTAGCTAAAGCTTCATCAATTGCACTTTCAAACAGTTGTGAAAGTGATATGCCTGCCACACCCGCCTGTTGGGGTAAAATACTTTGTTCGGTAAGACCAGGAGTAGTGTTCATCTCCAGCATGTAAGGGGTATCACTAACAAAAATGAATTCACTTCTTGAATACCCTGTCATTTTCAAAATGTCATAGGCCCGCCGCGCCATTTCAGAAACTTTTCTTTCTTGTTCTTCTGATATTCTGGCCGGTGTAATCTCTTTCGACTTGCCTTCGTATTTGGCCTCATAATCGAAGAAATCATTTTCAGTAATGATCTCTGTAATCGGAAGCACTTTGGTTTCTCCTTGATACTTTATAACACCTACGGAAACTTCAGTGCCATCTAAGAAGGCTTCGATAATAATTTCATCATCCTCTTTGTAGGCATTTGCTATTGCAGGCTTCAAATCTTTTTTCTCGTAAACTTTTGTGATTCCGAAGCTGCTTCCGGCTTTATTTGCTTTTACAAAGCAGGGTAATCCTACTTTTTTAGCAATGGCATCTTCATCAATAAGGTCTCCAAAATTTAAGTAATAAGACTCCGCGCAAGGTATTCCGTAAGGCTTTAATACACTTAAAAGATCACGCTTGTTAAACGTTAGCGCAGATTGATAATAGTCGCAAGATGTTTGCGGAATATCTAATAATTCAAAATATGCTTGCATTAACCCGTCTTCGCCAGGAGAGCCGTGTATGGCATTAAAAACACAATCGAATTGAATGTATTTTGCATCAATTTTTACTGAAAAATCATTACGATTTATAGGGTGCTCCATATTATGATCATCTACATAAACCCACTTGTCTTTTAAAATATGTATGCGATATGCCTCATATTTGTCTGTATCCAAATACTGGTATACAACATTTCCACTTTTCAACGAAATTTCATATTCGCTGGAATAACCACCCATTATAATGGCGATCTTTTTTTTCATATTCAGTTATATTTCTTGATCGAGTATTAAGAATACTATCTTTCAAAGTAAAGAAAAAGACATGGTATTCATTTAGTTCGTCAATATTTTTTTCAAGAAAGAAAAGGTTTTGTATAGATATAACTTCATTTCCTATCTTTGCGAAGATAAATCGATTTCATGCGAAATTTTCTTAGTTTTTTAAAAAGTAAAACCTTTTTTATACAAATAGGACTTGCAGTTCTAGCAGTTGTAGTTCTGGTTTTCTTACTATTGCGATGGCTTAATAGTACCACGAATCACGGAGAATTTGTTGAAGTACCTGATTTTTCAAAAATGTCAGTTATGGAGATGCGTGAAGCAGTTGAAGAAGCGGATTTGAGGTATGAGGTATTAGACTCGGCAAATTTTAACCCCGATTACCCGCGCTTTTCTATTATTGAACAAGATCCTCCTGCAGGTAATAGGGTAAAGGAGAATCGCAAGATATATTTTACAGTGAATCCTTCAGGGTATAAGAAAGTCACCATTCCCAATGTGATTCAAGTAACCCAACGAAATGCTGCTTCAATGTTACGTGCGGTGGGTCTTGACGTACAGCGTGTCACCTATATTGATCAAATTGGTAAAGACATGGTCTATTACATTAAGTACAAGAGCAAACAGGTAAAACCAGGTGATAAGCTACCAAAGACTTCAAAGGTAGAATTGGTTTGTGGAAATGGTAGAGTAGGAGCGCGTGCCCAAAGCAATGCTGATTCGGAATAAGATGGGTCCAGAAAATAGTCCTGAATTTCAAGAAGACGAACTTTTTGAACACCATAGAATTTTAGCACCCAAAGGTCAAAAACCACTCCGTGTAGATAAATTTTTGATGAATTTCATTGAAAATGCGACTCGAAATAAAATACAGCAAGCCGCAAAAGATGGTCATGTTTTGGTGAATGATGCTGTGGTTAAGCAGAATTACAAAGTAAAGGCTGAGGATGAGGTAAAGGTGATGTTTGAACATCCTCCGCATGAGTTTTTATTGGTACCAGAAGACATTCCAATTGATATTGTTTACGAAGATGATTCTCTTTTGGTGGTTAATAAACCAGCAGGTATGGTAGTCCACCCTGGTCATGGTAATTATTCCGGAACTTTAATAAATGCCTTATTACACCATATAGAAAACTTACCAGTAAATAGTAATGAAAGGCCTGGTTTGGTACATCGTATCGACAAAGATACTTCTGGGCTTCTGCTGGTAGCTAAGACTGAGGCTGCCATGACGCATTTGTCAAAACAATTTTTTGACAAGACCTCAGAAAGAGAGTACGTGGCATTGGTTTGGGGAAATGTTGAAGATAATGAAGGAACGATTGAAGGGAATATTGCACGGCATCCGAAAAATAGATTGCAAATGCATGTTTTTCCTGAGGGAGACCAAGGAAAAGAGGCCGTTACCCATTATAAGGTAATCGAGCGTTTAGGTTATGTTACCCTTGTTTCCTGTAAATTAGAAACAGGGCGAACACACCAAATTCGCGTGCACATGAAATATATAGGTCACACTTTGTTTAATGACGAACGATATGGTGGAGAAAGAATACTGAAAGGAACCACATTTACAAAGTACAAGCAGTTTGTCGAAAATGCTTTTAAAGTTTTACCACGCCAGGCGCTTCATGCCAAAACTTTAGGATTCGTTCATCCTGTTACTAAAAAAATAATGCGATTTGATTCTGAAATACCAGATGATATTTCAAGTTGTATAGAAAAGTGGCGTCATTATTCAAAGCATAGTCAATAATGAATTGTAAGCCCAAATTCCTCCTCAAAATAATACCTGTTGTGATCTTATTTATCTCAGTTGCGATTGTAGGCAGCTGTGGATTATCTGCAAAAGAAAAGCAGCTGTCTCCGAAAAAAGAAGAAAAAATCATAGCGAAAGTGATTGAAATTGATTCGTCAAAAATTGCCTACGGATTTGATTTTCCAGTGGGGAAGCCTGACGGGAAAGGGTATTACGACTACCAGGGTTTTGCGAAAAATAATCATTTGGGAGAAGATTGGAACGGACGTGGAGGTGGAAATAGTGATTTAGGAGATACCATTTATGCCATAGGTAATGGACAGACAACATACGCTGAGGATTTTGGTGGAGGTTGGGGAAATACCGTCCGTATTACCCATGAACTACCAGAGGGGAAATTTTATGAGTCGGTATATGCTCATTGTGACACCTTATTGACAAAAAAGGATGCATGGGTGCTGAAAGGCGAACCTATCGGCACGATTGGTACCGCCCATGGGCAATACTATGCGCATTTACATCTTGAAATACGTGAGGAGATAGGTATGCCAATCGGTAATGGATATTCGGCGGATACAACTGGCTATGTGAATCCGACGGCCTTTATCAAATCACATCGAGAATTACGTAATGCAATCGATACTACTGCGACAAAAATTGAGTAATATCAATTTTAGCAATAGAGCTATTGAAAAGTCCATTTTGCCAGAATAGGCAATCCCAAAAATTGGTATTATTTTTATCATAAAACTAATAGCATATGAAGATTGTTATTTCACCTGCAAAATCCTTGAACTTCGAAAGTAAACTTCCAACAGAAAAATATAGTAAGCCTGATTTTTTAGAACAAGCAGAAAAATTGAATAAGGTTTTGGTAAAGAAAAAACCAAAAGCCCTTGCTCAATTAATGCACATATCTGATAATTTGGCACAGTTAAATTGGCAGAGAAACCAAGAATTTTCTACTCCGTTTACTACTGAAAATGCAAGGCCTGCAGTATTTGCCTTTAATGGAGATGTTTATCAGGGTTTAGATGCATATACTATTTCTGAAAAAAAATTAGAGAAACTACAAGATACACTCCGTATCTTGTCTGGTCTTTACGGTATCTTAAAGCCCTTAGACTTAATGCAACCATATCGCTTGGAGATGGGCACGCAACTAAAAGTAGGTCGTAAAAAGAACCTATATGAATTCTGGAAAAAAGACCTTACAGATTATTTGAATTCTGAATTAGAAGACGGAGAGCTTTTTGTTAATTTGGCCAGCAACGAGTACTTCGGAGCGGTAGACGAAAAAGCTTTAAAAGTTCCTGTAATTACTCCTGTTTTCAAAGACTGGAAGAATGATAAACTAAAGGTAATCAGTTTTTTTGCAAAAAAAGCTCGAGGTTCAATGGTACGTTATATTATCGATTCAAATGCGAAGACTATAGATGATATTAAAGGTTTTGATTTAGATGATTATATGTTTAGTAAAGAGCATACTCTGAAAGAGAATCAACCAGTATTTATTAGATAGAATAATTTCAGAAAGTGTCCGTTTTATAAGTATCGAACTTATCTAAAAGTTGTACTTATGAAGTTTTTAGTATCTATTCTAATTTGTTTTACTGTTGTCTTATTTTCATGTACTGACCGTGATGATAAGCTTGAAGGGGTACAAATACGAGTTCAAAATACATCAATTAGTTCATTCACAGAGGTCGGTATTGATTCATTGTTTTTTTTGGATGTTCAATCCGGTCGAACGGTATTTTACCAAGCCTATAATGGTAATGTTCTTCCGAGTAACGTAATTCTCACTACAGATTCTTTATCCGTAAGTATCGCCGTCGATAACACTTTCGAAATCGATTCTACCACTTTGAACCTTTTTACCTATAAAATCAAGGACCTTCCCGAAGGTGATAGTACAACGATTGAGATTTTAAAGGATTAAATTACTTTTCCTTTTTGGTTGTTTTCTTTTTAAGTGTAGAAGCGACTACCTTTCTATTTTTCCGCCTTCTCACACCATACGATTTGTTTGCGATTTTCACTCTTTTTGATTTAATATCACCTCTTCCCATAATTAGTTTTTTAGTATTTTACTCTTGAAAATAGAAACCTGGCGTATTAAGATATTGATTTTCTGTAAGTCATTGAAATGATTTCAAATTTGTAGAAATGTCACACTAGTTAATTTGCCTTAAGTTTGATTTTTTAAATGGATAGTTATGGCTTTCCAATAATCCAATAATCCAATAATCTTGTTTCTTCACACCCATCCATACGAACCTTTTCTTTTTCCAGAGGCAACAAAGCTTATTGTGGGTACGCTTCCACCTCCTCGATTTACTAAAGGGGAACTTAAAGATGATGATGTTGATTTTTGTTACGGCAGTAGAAACGGACAATTATGGCCGATTCTAGATCGAATTTTCAATCTTGATTTAAAATATGAAACCACAGAATTTGCGGCGAAGCAACGAAAAGACTTTCTTCTAAAGTATAAAATCGGAGTCTGTGATATCGTAGCAAGTGCGGAGCGAGATAAAATTGACGCCTCCGATTTGGGAATGCAGAATATTCAATTACGAAATCTAGTTGGCTATTTACAGAAATATAAAGCTGTGCATACAATTTTATTCACAGGAGGAAACAGCAAAAACGGACCAGAGTATTTTTTCAGAAAACATTTAAAGGAATATCAACTAAAGTTAAAAGTAGTTTCCGATATAGTGCCAAGAATTCACGAATTTGATCTACCGGTAAGTCTTTGTGAAGTCCAAAATACTAGAAAGACTAAGCCAAGAACAATTAAAACAATTTCCCTAACCGCACCTTCAGGAGCAGCTAATAGAGCAGTTGGTAGTATGGATCTTTATAAAAAACTTAAAGATGAGAACCCTGATTTTACGACTTTTGATTTTCGGGTGATGCAATACAGACCTTTCTTTGAGAGGTAATCATATTAGGAGGAGATCCTTGCCTTTACTGAAACGAGTTCATCTCATTCGAAGGAATGAAAAAAAAATTATTCAACTAAAAAGAGCTCGATCAATTAAGACCAAGCTCTTTTATGAGAACACTATATGAAAATGAAAAATTTTATTTCGTTTTTATTACATAGTAAAAGTACTTTCATGTTACTTAATTATATAATAATTGTTGTGAAGCATGTTGGTTTTGTGGTGTAGGTTAGTTTTTTTGTGATTTCGAATCTTTTCAAGCTGGCAATTCCCTAATAATAGCGATATTTGAGGTTCACTTAGTGAATCCTAATTGTTTGGATTTCCCCAATTTCAATTACAAATATGCAGCAGTCAGAACGTTTAGTAGAGTTTAAAAAATCGGTCAACAATAAGTTCAATGTTTACAATAGCTTATTTCTGAATTTACCGTATCGGAATATTGAAAATGTGGGAATGTTAATTCCTTTGATGTTAGACCAGTGTCAGAAGGGATTGCAATCTGGAAAAAACCCGAAAGAAATATTGGAAGCCTTTTTCCAGAACTTCGTAAATATTGAGGACGAAAAAGATCGTATTGATTTTATGTTTCGTATCATTCAATACGTCGAAAGACAGGTAGTACTCTACGATAGCGTAGAAGATGCGGCCTTTCCTAAATTACACGAGCATACAAGTTCTTTGTCTATTAAAGATTATTTTCAATTGGTAGACAAGAATAAAAGTTGGGATAAAATTGCAGACCAACTTTCAAATTTCAGTGCACGTATTGTTCTTACGGCACACCCGACTCAATTTTATACACCTGCCATCCTTGATATTATCGCGAACCTAAGGTCTTTGATACTGGAGGATAAGATTGATGAAATTGATGTCGCCTTACAGCAATTGGGACTAACCTCTTTAATTAATGCCAAAAAGCCGACTCCCTTAGACGAGGCTAAGAACATTATTTACATACTTAGAAACGTATACTACGAAGCGGTAGGAGATTTGTACGCTTATATTAAAAGTAATGTTGGAGCCCATAATTTTGAAAATCATAATATTATGAAGTTGGGCTTCTGGCCTGGGGGTGATCGTGACGGAAATCCATTTGTAACTGCAGATATCACCAACGATGTTGCCGATGAGCTTCGGGTGAACTTAATGAAGTGCTATTATAATGATCTGAAAGTATTGCAACAAAAACTAACTTTCAAAGGCCTACAAGGTTCAATAACGCAACTAAGAAATAACTTGTATACAGCTATGTTCAACCCCAAAAAGACAGTTGGGTATGAAGATATAATAGGTCCGTTGTTAGATATTAGAGAAGGATTGATATCAAAATATCACGGATTGTATCTAAAAGATTTAGATCAACTCATTGACAAGGTTAAAATATTCAAAACACATTTTGCAACTTTAGATATTCGACAAGATCATAGTCAGCATTATTTGACTGTTGAAACTATTCTAAAGAAAAACGGAGTGATATCAGAAAGTCTAGATGAGCTTTCGCAAGACGAGTTACAAGACCTACTATTACATAAGAATTTCAAAGTCTCAGCTGATGATTTCGATGAAGGCATTGTAAAAGATACTCTGAACAATATTTCTCAATTAAAAAGTATTCAACAAAAGAATGGGGAGGAAGGTTGTAATAGATATATCATTAGTAATTCGGAAGATATATTTTCTATTCTCTTTGTTTATGGATTATTCCGTTGGTGTGGATGGAATTCTGAGGAAATAACTTTTGATATCATTCCTCTTTTTGAAACCATGATTGGTATGGACGGAGCGGAAGCAACCATGCAGCACCTCTTTAGTTTATCGGAGTATAAAAGTCATTTGAAACGAAGAAAGGATACTCAAACTATTATGCTCGGCTTCTCTGACGGCACAAAAGATGGCGGCTATTTAAAAGCGAATTGGTCTATCTTAAAGACTAAGGAAACCCTATCCTCTGTTTGTGGAAAGAATGATATCAAAGCCATTTTCTTTGATGGTCGTGGAGGTCCACCAGCACGTGGAGGTGGTAAAACACATCGTTTTTACGCTGCCCAAACAAAAGATGTGGCCAATAACGAAATTCAATTGACCATTCAAGGGCAAACCATTACCAGTACTTATGGAACCAAAGAACAATTCAAATACAACTGTGAGCAATTACTAACTGCTGGTTTGTCAAATAATATTTTTGGAAAGGAAAATGTAATTTCGTCGGAGCAGCGAAAATTAATCGAGGAACTTTCCGAATTGAGTTTTGAGAAATATGATGCCTTGAAACATCACGAGAATTTCATGTCATATTTGGAAAATCGAAGTACGCTTAAGTACTACACCAAAGCAAATATTGGTAGCCGACCTGGAAAGCGTGGAAATAAAGCTAAACTTGAATTGAGTGATCTTCGTGCCATATCATTTGTAGGCTCATGGAGTCAATTGAAACAGAATGTTCCAGGTTATTTTGGTATCGGTTCTGCTTTAAAAACCATGAAAGATCAAGGTCGAATAGATGAGGTGAAAACACTTTTCAAAGAAGTACCTTTCTTTAAGGCTTTGATGTTGAACAGTATGATGTCACTTTCAAAATGTTATTTCGAATTGACAAGCTATATGAAAGAGGATACTGAATACGGAGATTTTTGGATGATTCTTCAAGCGGAATATCTGTTGTCAAAAGAAATGCTTCTAGAAATTTCTGATATGGATATTCTTATGGAGAAGGAAGCTGTTTCAAGAGAGTCTATTAAGATTCGAGAGAACATTGTATTACCTTTATTGGTAATTCAACAGTATGCCTTGCAGAAAATAGGAAGTAGTTCTAAACATAAAGAACTTTACGAAAAAATCGTAACACGCTCACTTTACGGAAATATTAATGCAAGTCGTAATTCAGCTTAATTTTCATAAACCTTAAACTCAGCACCCATTCCATAATTGCGATGACCCGTTTGAATGAGTTTTGATTTTTCGTTGTATGACTTATCAAAAATCTGCCATTTTTTATTATTTAAAAAGATGCGGCGAACGTAAGTTTTTTGACTTACTAGTTGGTTTGTAAAAGGGAGTAGCGGTCTAAACGAAGTTGATATTTTTTGCACCCCTCGAGCTGTTTTAATTTCACGATATTGCTTGGTTTGAGCTAATTTACCTTTTGAATTGGCATAACCTAAAACTTGGAGTGAAATAAAAATTCCGTTTTCAGGAATATAGATTGTTTTTGAAGAAAGATCTAACTCAAAAACCTTGTCTTCTTTTTCGTTGATAGAGAAAACTACATTTTCATAACCCGTCGGATCTCCTGGAAGTCCTTTCTGATTTTCATAAAAATTTATACGAAATATAGTCGCAAACTTTCCTTTCCCTTTTGATTTGTATTTCGATTCTGCGTTAATGGGCAGCAATATTTTTGAAATTTGAGATGGTTTACCTTCATAACGCTTAAATAAGATGGCAACCTCGCTTTCCACTGTAGGGAGCCAAGAGGTAAAAATATCTGTATGTGAAATAGGTTTGCGTTTGCGCAGCTTGAACTTTCCATTTTTTGGAGCTGAAACTACTACTTCGCTCAATTGAGAAACCTCAGGTTTTAGTAAAATGGTTTCTGGTAAAGAGGTGGTTAAGACTGCTTTTTCGGCGTATCCCATAGCCGAGATAAAAAGCGTGTCTACGTCGCTGTACTTTTCTTTAGAAAAAGAGAATTTTCCTTCTTCATCGGCAAAATTACCCAAACCATTACCAAAGGAAACAGTAGCGTAGGGGATGGGTTCTTGATTCAAAGAGTCAGCTATAGAAATAGTTTGTGCAATGGTCAAATTGACAAACAATAACATTAGAAATTGCAATGAATATTTTATGAAAATCTGTTTCATACTTATGAAACGAAAAGAAAGCGGGTTAAGTACCTATTCTGTATTTTGTAAATAGAAAATTGCTAGCTGATTGCTTTAAGCAATTTTTTACCACCATTCCAGCTGCAGGTACCATCGCTGGTACGAAATTCATGACCCTTGTAACGAATTACATAGGTGTCTACTGTTGAACAACCTCCCATTTGTAGCTGATGCAATTGTAACTCGAAGGTTCTAAATGCTTCTATATCAGCTGTACTAAGAGTTTTTGAAAAGTCTGGAAAACTTGCGGTTAAGATCTCTCTTTCTTTTGAAATTCGGATCGTTTGTCGTGACCCACCAAAACAACCAACAGAAGTAATTTCTATGGAGTAACTTTCACCATTTTCAAGTGATTCTATAATAGTAGCTATGGGTTCCTGTGCATCAAAAAATGCCTTTCTTGAATCTATAGGCACAAATGCCGATGCGAAAGATATAGTAAAAAGTGATAGAAGAATTATGGTAAAGTAGTTTTTTGCTTTCATATGTTCAATTAAGAATCAATAATTATGCCGTTTTCAGAAGCATTTCTGGTATTAAAGACTTGAAAAAACAAATGGTGTTACAAATGAATAATATCTTTGAAAGGGAAAACAACGATTAAAGACAATAATATAATACTAATAAACTGGTAATTACGTTTTTTCAAAAATGATAGCCCTTATGAGTTTTAAAAATAGTCTTCTTTTTCTTGTTTTCTTATTTACTAGCTGGGCTTACGGTCAGTTGACATATGACCCTGGGTATTTTATAAGTAACGATGGTCGACGTACAGAATGTCTTATCAAGAATATTGAATGGAAAAATAGCCCCACAGGGTTTAAATATAAGATAACGGAAAATTCCGAAATCATTTCTACTAAAATAAGTGATTACCCTGAGTTCGGTTTAAATGATGGTGCTGTATTTAAAAGGTTTAAAGTTGACATTGATAGGTCTCCTAGCTTTAAGGTTCAGAGTATAGGAGATATGAGCCAGCAGCGAAGCCCTATTTTTAAGAATGAAGAGCTTTATTTGAAACTCTTATTTGATGGTGAGGTTGATCTTTATTTTTATGAGGATAACAACTTGACAAGATATTTCTATTCCAAGGGTAACGACGTTCCCAAGCAATTGATATATAAAGGTTTTAAGACCGATAATGGTGTTTCTGAAAATAATGAGTTCAGACAACAACTACTAAATGAATTGAAATGCGATGAAATATCGACTAAAGATGTTTCTGAACTTGGATACAAAAGAAAAGAACTAATCAATTTTTTTAAAAAATATAGTGCTTGTGTTGGCTCAGACTTCTCTGTGTTGGATAAAGTTAAAAAGAAAGATTTTTTCAATTTACATATTAGACCGGGTATTGATTTTTCGAATTTAACGTTTGTGGATAACTCCCTATTTAACCCTGTTGAAGCGAATTTTCCCTACATGACAAGTTTTAGGCTCGGTTTACAGGGAGAATTCCTTCTTAATTTCAACAAAAATAAGTGGAGTGTGCTACTTGAATCTGCATATCAAAGTTATAAGAATGAAGAAACCCTAACCGGTGAATTCTCAGGAGTTGAAAGATTGTATAGTATAAAATACTCTTCTATTGATTTTGCAGTGGGTATTAGGCACTATATGTACTTAAATGAAAACTCTAGATTCTTCATTAACGCAAATATGGTGGTGGGTTTTAACCTAAATTCTGAAGCTGTGATTAGGGATAGAACTGATCTCGAACTAAGTAATTCTTCAAACTTGGCTTTTGGTATCGGGTATGGATATAAAAACTTCACATTGGAAGCCAGACTAAGAAGGCCTCGTGGTATTTTCAAGAATGAGGAATCAAATTTCAGTGGGTATTCTATTATTTTGGGATACTCTCTTTTTTGAAAATTCACATTTTCGTACTCAACAATCCGTAGAAAACCTCGATGCCATAGGCGATCTGACCAATTTTTAAATTCTCATTTGGGCTATGCTGATTGTTATCAGGATTCACCATAGGAACAATGAAAGCTGGAATCTTTAACTCGTTGATAAAAGGTGAGATAGGTACGGTGCCTCCCATAATCCTTATTTGTACTACATCTTCTTCAAAGTTATTCTTTATGATATTCAATAAAAATTCACCATATGGATTGCTCAGATCAGTTCGAAAAGCGTCGGTAACACCTCTTTCGGTAATCGTCATGATTTTATCATGCGCCATCCGTTGTTCTTTGGTAGGAATGGTATCAATAATGTAAAAACCTTGCTTCTCGATATGCTTTTTTACCAAATCTTTTAATCGTTTTCCATCACTTTCAGGAACTAAACGCAAATCAAGTTCGGCAGTTGCTGATTCTGGAATTATAGTCCGTGCTTTATATCCTATCCACCCAGAACCTAAACCACGAATATTCAATGAAGGGTATTGCAAAGCTTCTTGATAAAAGCTGCCCACTTTTTCTGGAGTCTTAATTGCTAAATTCGAATTAATAGCTGATGCGTTATCAGGTACACTTTTGATAACGTTCATGGCAGTTTCATCAATTGTAATACCGTCGTAGTAACCATCAATTGTAACCCTTCCTTCGGTATCTTTCATACTTGCAAGAACTTGCGCTAGCTGAAATCCGGGGTTGGGGGCGTAGTTGCCATAGTGACCACTATGTTGTGGTTTTATAGGACCATGAGTGGTCAATGAAAGTGTTGTAATTCCTCTACATCCGTAAACCATAGTAGGTTTACCCGAAACATGAACAGGACCGTCATTGATAACAAGAAAATCAGCTGCTAAAAGTTCACGATATTCTTTTACCGCTTTGGGCAATGGTTTGCTACCTTTTTCCTCTTCGCTGTCTAAAATAATTTTAATGTTAAAAGGAATTTCTTGACCATTTTCTTTTAACAAATCGATGGCACTTAAAAACATTACTATGGGTCCCTTATCATCTGAAGTAGAACGCCCAAACAAGCGCCATTCGTAATCTATATCTTCATTTAAATCTTCAAAGACTTGGTTTTTCCAACCATCACCATCTGGAGACTTTAAGACAACTTCATACGGATTAGGCTGATCCCATTTTGAAGGATCCACAGATTGTCCATCGAAGTGCATATAAAACAGAATAGTAGGCTTATTGTCTTCCATAGGAAGTGAGGCAAAGAATAATGATTCACCTTCAGTAGGAAGTATTGAAGAGTTAAATCCTCTGGCGTTAAAGTTTTTTTCAAGCCAAGTCAAATTTCTATTTATATCTGAATGTTCTAGCGCGTCATTAGGAATTTTCACAAAACTGCGGAGCTCATTTATAGCCTGTCTTACTTGTGACTTCAATTGCGCTGGTTCTTGACCTTTAAGACTTAAAACAAGAAGAAAAGAAAAGATAAAAAGTGCTTTTTTCATTCGATTTTCTATATAAAATTCAAGAACTAAAAGTAAGTCAATAGCTATTACCTTGAAAGTTTTTTGAAAATAACTTCTCTTAAAGTTTGAAAAAAGAACCCACATGGTTCAATAGTGGGTGTCAGGCAACAACATCTTATCTTTTACTAAACTTTTTCGTTAATACCTCTTCATCTTTTATCAATTGCAATAGATATACGCCAGAAGGTAGTTGTGAAACATTAATTTGCTCGTTGAAAGTATCCGGATTAATCACCTTGCCAATTACTTGTCTACCGACATGATCAAAAATGCTCAACTGAATAAGACTTTCAGATTCATTGTTGAAGGAGCATTGAATGTTCAAAATGTTTCTAGTTGGTACGGGGCTCAAAATCAATTGTAAATCAGGCTCAACAAAAGATCCTAAACTTGGTGCAGTATTTGCCAGTAAAGGCGATAAAACAATTCCCGGAATAACTTCAGTAGGTAATGAACCATTTCCATCACTTGGTCTACGCCATGCTACCGCTAGATTATCACCAAAAGTACCTTCTTTCATTAGTGCTTCTATGTAATAGGTATCTCCTTGGGTTAGAACAATACCTTCTGATTTCTGTGAGGGGAACTTATCCCATTGCCTATTACTTGCATAAGCCTCATGACTGGCTATTCGAACCTTGTCTGCTGCATTTGAGCTAGTACTTAAGCTAATCTCAGAATGATTGTTACCTGCCACCCAGAAGTAGTAGACGCCTGTTTCAGGAGCACACAAATAACCGCTAACTCTTACCCCATAGTTGTTACCCATATTCTTGGGAATCTCAAAAAGAGACAATTCTGAAGTCGATGATGGATTCTCTGGATAATTAGCAGCGCTTGTTAAATCCGAAATCGCAATTCCTGATATATCATCATAACGCTCCATCAAAATACTACCACTAGCCGTGCAGGTGTTAGGAACCGTTGAAGTTACCTCAATGGTAGCCTGAGAAGTAAAACCACCATCATTGGTAGTTACCGTTATGGTAGCTGTACCTTCAGAGATGCCTGTTACCAATCCGTTTGTATCAACACTTGCAATAGCAGCATCACTAGAAGACCAACTTACAGATTGATCGCTAGCTCCAGAGGGAGCTATGGTAGGATTAAGCATAACCGTTTGGCTCTCACTAAGAGTTAGTGTAGTTGGCGATAAAGAAACGCCACTCACTGCAACCATGTCGGGTATGAAGGGTGATAATACATTTCCTGGTATAACCTGACTAGCCAAAGCACCATCTCCATCACTAGGTCTGCGCCAACCTATCGCTAGATTATCACCAAAAGTACCTTCTTTCATCAGGGCCTCTACATAATAACTATCACCTTGGGTTAGAGAAATACCTTGAGATTTCTGTGTTGTGAACTTGTCCCATTCTCTATTACCTGCCCAATTACTATGGTAAGCAATTCGAACCTTTGCTGCGGCATCTGAGCTTGTACTAAGGCTAAGCTCTGAACCATTATTACCAGCCACAAAGAAATAGTAGGTGCCTGTCTCAGGAGCACACAAATAACCACTGACTCGAACTCCGTAGTTATCACCTTGGTTTCTTTGAATCTCAAAACTAGAAAGCTCTGAAGTAAAAGAAGGATTGCCAGGGTAATTGGCTGCACTTGTTAAGTTAGACACTTCAATGCCTGATATGTCATCATAGCGCTGCATTAGAATTGTTCCACTTGCTGTGCATGTACTAGTATTGTCCGGAATGACTTCAATAGTAGCGGTAGAAGCGAAATTACCATCATTGGTAGTCACTGTTATTGTAGCTGTACCTGAAGCAATACCGGTTACCAACCCACTAGAATTAACTGTTGCAATAGTAGCATCACTTGATGACCAGGTTACTGATAGGTCAGTGGCATCAGAGGGTGATACTACAAAAGTTAATTGTTGATTATCTCCAACAGTTAAATCTGCCGTAGTAGGGTCAATATTTATTCCCGCAACTGAAATTGTACTTGCCTCCACGGTAATAAGCGAGGTTGCTGTAAAGTTTCCATCCGCAGTGCTCGCAGTAATTGTGGCTGTTCCTTGAGAAATTCCTGTTACTAAACCACCTGTAGTTACGGTAGCAATAGAAGTATCACTAGAAGACCAAGTTACCGAAGCATCATCTGCATTGGTAGGACTGACCACAGCAGTAAGCTGCTCAGAGTTGCCTTCAATCAGCGTTGCCGAATTAGGATTCACATTCACCCCTGTTACAGGAACAGGAAGCGCATTTACGGAAATAAGCGAAGTAGCCGTGAAATTACCATCAGTCGTAGTTACTGTTATAGTGGCTGTGCCCTCTGTAACAGCTGTTACCAATCCATTTGTATCTACAGCTGCAATTGAATCATCACTAGATGACCAGGTTACTGAATCGTCAGTTGCATTGCTGGGAGTTATTGTTGCAATAAGTTGTTGAGTATCTTCTTCAATTATAGTTGCTGAATTAGGAGAAACACTCACGTTTGTTACAGGAATCGATACATTTTCTATGATAACCAAGAATTGATTTGCTGAGGGGTTCAGAATTTCATCAACAATTCCCGAAGGCCAACGAACTATGATTTTATCAATTTGTGTGTTTACTCCAATACCGAAGTGCTGTGTAAATGAATTGACAAGACCATAACCCTCCCCTGAACGAACATCTCTTATTTGTATTCCCCAAGCGCCATAAACTTCTACTCTAGCACCAATACCATTTATATTGCTTTGCGTTCCCTTTAATTGAATGTTCAAGTAGTTATTTGAATTTCCTTCGTTTAACCAAATACGATCTCTAGTAGAACTAGGCGAATTTAATCCGTTCGCATATCCTGCATAAATATCTAAGAAACCATCATGATTAATATCACCAACGGAAAACGATTGAATCTGATTCGAGTTAAACGGATTTGACGCATTCTGAAATGTGCCATCACCATTATTATAAAAGATGTAATGATTGTCTCCAGAAACCATTAAATCGATATATCCGTCATTATTAAAGTCCTTGAAGAATCCTTGTATACCATAAAAATCTTGTGGTTGGAGGGTAGGCAAAAGTCCACTACCTGAAGTAACTTCAGTAAAGGTTCCATTACCATTATTTCGCATTAAATTAGGTCCTGTACCGTGATTAATTATGATAGCATCTAGGTCACCATCGTTATCAATATCCCCAAAATCAGAGAGCCAGGTTTGATCTCCAATTTTTAAGTTGGCTTGCTCTGCTACTTCAGTAAAATTATTATCACCATCATTCTGCCACAACATATTTATTCGACGAGGATCAGAGCTACTAGTTACTCCGCCACGACACTTAGAGATGTAAAGGTCAAGATCACCATCGTTATCATAATCCATCCACATACTGGCGTAATTTCCTGAATTATCACTAGATGGAGTTGTTGCAGTTCCAATTAGGCCTGCATTGAATGAAAAGGAGCCATTTTGATTATTTTGATAGGCCCTTGATTGGCCATCATCATGGCAAGCAAAAATGTCGGCCCAACCGTCATTATTGATATCTGCAAAATTGGCACCCTGTAAAAAAATATTTGAGTAAGGAAGAATTGATTGCGAGTACGAATTAGTTCCGTTGTTATTACTTATGATTTTCAAATTGTCATAAGCACCACCTGACATGATATCATTATATCCATTTTGGTCATAATCTGCGATGGCCGTACCCCATTGATTGTTAGAGCTAACTTGACCATGATTATAACTGGTAAACTGTTGGTCTGGGTCATTTTGATATTGAATACGAAGATTTTTTGCGGAGTTAAATTGAACGATATCGTCTTTTCCATCTCCGTTCATATCAATTACCCCCATGGGCAAACCGCTGTAGTTATTTTGGGCTAAAAGATCAGTGCCATCGGTAAAAGCAACTGTATTGGTTCCTGGGCTACTATTGTTTACAATAATGGTTGTAATTTCTTGATCTGAGAATTGTCCGTCATTAACAGTTAAGGTTGCTGTATACGAACCTGGATTCGTATACACATGACTTGCTGTTTCTCCTTGAGCAGTTGAATTGTCACCGAAGTTCCAAGAATAGGTTAAGGTATCTCCGTCAGCATCAGTTGAGGCAGAGGCATCAAAATTGACAATTAATGGCGCAGGTCCATTATCGATTGAAGCTGAAAAGGCTGCTAATGGGGGTGATGTTGTTGCCGGAGTAAGGCTATTTATCCAATCCGCTATTAATTGAACACCCTCTGCATCTACTACATCTTTGGAAATCGGAGGCATTTCAATTCCTGTCTGGGTAGAATTCATCCTAAAATGTCCCATAGAATTTGAAACATCCTGTGGAATAATAACCTTAGGATTATTCAAGCCTTCGTCATAAATAACATCTCCATAAATAATATTTTGGTTTTCTATAGGAGTAGAATAGCGCGCATCAAACATAGCAATATTGCTCACTTGCGGATTATGACAACTTGCACAATTCACATCAAGATACGTTCGGGCCCTATCTTCAATGGATGCCGTTAAATCATTTTTTGCCGCTACAGCCGGATAGTTGCTAACATTACTATTGGTTATGTTTTGGGTAAGAATGCCCAGCTCACTAAGGTTTACCAGTTGATTCATTTCGATGCCAGAACTAGGATAAACTATTGATTTATTTAGGTTTCTAGTTTTCGGACCGAGAACACTTCCATTTTGAGGAAAGTGACAAGAGGCACATTCATTTCTACTAGGATAGTGCCAAGACTGGGTTACTCCATTGACAACAACATCTTCATCAACAGAATCGTTTAGAAGAGTCGCGTCCGTCTGTTCAGCGTTCCATTTATAAGTAAGATAGTAGTAAACATCGTCATCACCTTTTACTTCAAAGCGTGTTTCAAGACGTTTACCTGGGAATTCAAAATGTTTAATAAGAACAGTTCCTCTTGGAAAATCCCAAGCTTCATCGGTTAAAGTAATTTGCTCGTCAGGCGTATTATGAGTACCATCATTTGGTATGACCATCCATCGCTTTTTTGTGGCACCATCAGACCAAAATGGTTCGATCATGTCATATGGAATAAGACCTGGACTTGGAGTTAAAGAACCGAGGTTTGAGAAAGCCCCGGTTTGCGACAATAAAGAGGGAACATTGTTATTACCGTTTGGTGTAGTAGTCGGTAAATTTCCATTTAAAAATTTTGCAATAGTTACTGCATCTATAGCCGGCATAAAAATATTTCTTGCTGAGCTTCGATTCTTTTTTGGAACATTAGCATTGGCGTCGAAGGTTCCAATCTTATTTAATTTATGATCAGTATCATTGATTAAAAATGCTCCAGAAGCTAATTTTTCATGATCTGATACTGCTAAAAGTTGGTAATCAGAGCTTGGCGAATTTTGAGTTGTATTAAAATATAGAACCCCTATAGTTGTAATCGCTAGAAAAAGGGCAACAAGGTACTGCTTGTTTATCATTTTGGTTTGGTATTAATGATAAGCAAGGTTGAATTACAAAAGCAGACTTGGGGTTTTGACTAAATGTCAAATTCTGTTTTTAGAATGTAAAGCTGGTAAAGCTAGGAAAGGGTATTATTTTCTTATACTATTTGATTTAATGGTCAATTTATACAGCAATATCGTCAAACCTTTGTTGTAAGCCTCTAAATAAGTGGAAATTTTCGGTAAGTAGCTTTATTAATAGATGTATGGCGGAAGCTAAGTCTCTGATAATGAATATTCCTACAGAGTCTTAAAGTCAATAAATTTAGATCATATATTTGAAGAGTTTGTTATCAAAAAAAGTCATTTAAAGCCTTTTTTGTTTTTTGGAAAGAATTCAATTAAAAACTATACCCAAATCCAAAGTAGGCCCATTCGGCGATCCCAACACCGGTTCTAAATACAAAGCCTTTTTCTGTTTGCTTTCGATATCCAATTGATACAGATGGGTAGAATGTACTCTCATCGGAAGAACCGAAAGGGTTAGAAGCACTAACTATATTTTTGGTATCCATAAAATAGCCTAGGCCCAAACCAACTTCAAAGTGATTTTTACCTTGTCCTGTAAGTGCTGTTACGCCAACGCCGAAAAGATTACCAGTTGCCCCGTTCGAGCCACTAAAATCAATTCCAAAATTCCCACCTGCTTTGGCGGTCAAGTAATACGATTTGAAAAATCCATTTTCCGATTGTTTTAAAAGTCGGTCATAGGAAATATGACCTGAATTTAGAGCAATTGCAGTTCCCAGGGAACCATGAATTACATTTTTTGGAGCTTCAACAACCGAATTATTTTGAGAGAACGTGTCTACTGATAAAAGAACGAGTAAAATAAACAGAGAATTTTTTTTCATTGTCAATTTTTAAGAATTATAGATAGAACAGCTCAAACCTATAAATCCCTTCTTTTTAGTGATAAAATTATATAAGTATTAACTTTTGATACTCTTTACAAAGCTGCTAATCCCTGCTACTCCCTTAGCAGTCAAATGCTTAATAAAAGCAGAACCAATAATAGCTCCTTTTGCATTTTTTGTAGCTGCTTGGAAGGTTTCAGCATCTTTAATTCCGAAACCGACGATTTGTGTTTTTTTTAAATTCATGTTGGCGATACGTTCGAAGTACTCCGTTTGTGTATCTCCAAATCCAGATTTAGAACCTGTAACGCTTGCAGAGCTTACCATATAGATAAATCCGTCCGAGGCAGCATCGATTTGGTGAATGCGTTCATCACTAGTCTGTGGCGTAATCAAGAACACATTGATAAGTCCGTATTTTTTGAAAATGGCTTCATACTCTACTTGATAGACATCTAAAGGTAAATCAGGCATGATAATTCCATCGATGCCAATTTCATGACATTTTTTACAGAAATCCTCAACTCCATATTGCAGCATCGGATTGAAATATCCCATGACAATTAACGGGATAGAAACTGTTTTTCGAATGTCTTTTAATTGTTCAAAAAGCTTTTCAGTGGTCATTCCATTTTTCAATGCGGCAGTAGAGCTATCTTGAATGGTTGGTCCGTCAGCCAAGGGGTCACTAAAGGGCAAACCGATTTCAATCATATCGACTCCATTTTTTTCTAGGTCTTGAATGATTTGAACGGTATCATTTAAGGCTGGATATCCAGCGGTGAAGTATATGGAGAGGAGTTTTTTATCCTCTTGCAATTTTTGGTTTATTCTGTTCATAATGCCTTGTCATTCCCGCGAAGGCGGGAATCTGTTTAATATATTCTAAATGTTTTTTAATCTCCTAACATCCAAGAAAGGTCTTCCCAATCTGGATTCATATCGTTTATTAGGTTCTCTTTCCATTGTCGCCTCCAACCTTTTATTAGTTTTTCTCTTTTAATAGCGTTATTCACATATTGAGTTTTTTCAAAATAGACTAGTTTGTAGGTACTATACTTTTTTGTGAACCCTTTATTATTTTTTGATTGATGTTGTTCTAGTCTTAATTTCAGATTATTTGTCATTCCTACATACAACACCGTATGGTTTTTGTTGGTTACTATGTAGATGTAATACTGTTTCATTTCATAAGCATTCTACTTGCTTCGCGGGAATGACAAATTATTTTAACCCAAAATAATCAATATAGGTTTGTAAATCCTTATCCCCACGTCCAGACAAACTAATCACCACGACATCATCTGCTTTGAATTTCTTATGGTCAAATATGGCAAATGCATGTCCGGTTTCTATGGCTGGAATGATTCCTTCCAATTGCGAAAGTTCTAGCCCTGCAGTCATGGCTTCGTCATCAGTGGCGGAATAGAATTCCGCTCTTCCAGATTTATGTAAGTGCGAGTGCATTGGCCCCACACCGGGATAATCCAATCCTGCGGAGATAGAATAGGGTTCTGTAATTTGTCCGTCTTTAGTTTGCATTAACATGGTTTTGCAACCGTGAATAATTCCAACTTTTCCCAAAGCAGAAGTTGCTGCGCTTTCGCCCGTGTCTACTCCTTTTCCAGCGGCTTCAACGGCAATAATGCCCACTTCTTCTTCATCTAAGAAATGATAATACGTTCCTGCGGCGTTACTTCCTCCACCTATACAGGCAACCACATAATCAGGATTCTCACGCCCTTCTTTTTCTTTCAATTGCCATTTGATTTCTTCGGAAATAACTGATTGAAAACGAGTCACCATATCCGGGTAGGGGTGTGGCCCAATTGCGGAACCAATAATGTAATGCGTATCTACTGGATTATTTATCCAATCACGAATCGCTTCGTTGGTGGCATCTTTTAGGGTTCTACTTCCAGATAAAGCTGGTCGCACTTCAGCGCCTAACATCTTCATTCGCGCTACATTGGGTGCTTGCCGAGCAATATCGATTTCGCCCATATATACGATACAGTCCATACCCATCAAAGCACAAACGGTTGCTGTGGCCACACCGTGTTGACCCGCCCCTGTTTCCGCAATGATTCTGGTTTTACCCAATTTTTGAGCCATTAGAATTTGACCAATGGTATTGTTGACTTTATGCGCTCCGGTATGATTTAAATCTTCTCGCTTGAGATAAATTTTACATCCGTGTTTTTCGGAAAGTCGTTTCGCAAAGTAAAGTGGCGAAGGACGACCTACATAATCTTTCAGAAGCTGATGAAATTCCTGTTGAAAGGATTCTTCATACATGATTTCCAAATACTTTTGGCGTAATTCTTCTACATTCGGATAGAGCATTTCAGGAATAAATGCTCCCCCAAATTCTCCGTAATATCCTTTTTCGTCTGCGTGGTATTTCATAGTTAATAGTTGTTAGTAGCCAGTAATTAGTTTAAAGTATTTGTACTTAATACTAATTATTTTTTACTCAATACTTTTTTAAATTTCTTCAATTTTTCAATATTCTTTAACCCGGGTTCTTTCTCAAATTTACTGTTCACATCGATGACATGACAGTACTGAGCTTCAGGTCTTTTCATAAATTCTTTGATAGACTCGATTTCTTCTAAACCAATGCCACCACTTAGAAAATAGGGTTTGGTAGAAGGGTAATCTTTCAATACTTCCCAATTAAAGGCATAGCCATTGCCACCGGGTAGTTTCCCTTTAGTATCAAATAAATAGAAATCGCAAACATCTTCGAAGTGCTTCAATTGACCAAAATCGAAATCATCTTTCATTGAAAATACTTTAATGATTTTGATATGGGGAATTTGAGTTTTTAACTGGTCGCAAAAAGCTGGACTTTCCTGACCATGCAATTGCACCATTAACAAATCATATTTTTTTACTTTCTCCGCGATAATCACAATTCGCTCGTCAACAAATACACCAACTTTTTTAACCCCATGTGGAATAGAAGGCAAATCTCCTTCAAAAAAACGCTTCGAAGGTTCCCAAAAAATAAACCCCAAAAAATCAGGTCGTAAAGCGGCAACCTCCGTGGTATTTCTATTCATACCACAGACTTTGAGTTTTAGCTCAGCCAAATTTTTGGTGATAGGCATTTCGTCTTTATTGGTATAATAATAGTCCATTTGCTATGCTAATTTCTGAATGAATTCGGATGCACTTTTCCCAGGATTATCTGTCTTCATAAAATTCTCTCCGATTAAAAACCCTTGATAGCCATACTGCTTCAAATCTTGTATCGCCTCAATTGAACTGATGCCGCTTTCAGAGACTTTTACAAAATCATCAGGAATCAATTTTGACAATGTTTTGCTCGTTTCCAAACTCACTTCGAAAGTCTTTAGGTTTCGATTATTCACACCCAACATGTCTAAACTAGGCATTATAGATTTATGCAACTCTTCTTCATTGTGGACTTCAAGCAACACATCTAGACCTAGACTTTTTGCCAATTCGGAAAAGGTCTCGATTTCTTCTCTGGATAAAACCGCGGCGATAAGTAAAATCACATCCGCTCCATGAGCTTTCGCTTCTAGGATTTGATATTCATCAATGATAAATTCTTTGCGCAGTAAAGGCATAGCAACCGACGCTCTTGCCAACTGTAAATCTTCCAATGAGCCCCCAAAATACTTAATGTCCGTCAAAACACTCATACCGCAGACTCCTGCTTTTTGATAGCCTTTTGCTACCAAGCCAACATTGGTGTCTTGATTGATAGTTCCTTTAGATGGAGACCGTCTTTTGTGTTCTGCGATGATTCCTGTTTGACTATTTCGCAATGCACTGGCCAAAGAGAAGGTTTCTCTATTAAACAACACGGAAGCCTCCAATTGTTTTATTGGAATAAGCGATTTTTTCAAATCTACCTCCTTGTATTTGTCTGCTATTATTTTAGCGAGTATATCCATATGTAATAATCTCTACTTTCTTTAATCTATTCGTCTTTGCAAGGCACGAAACAATCTGTTACTTAGAAACACAAAACAAGCGGATTACTTCGTCGCGAAAAGGCTCCTCGTAAAGACGAATTAGTTTCTACTTAGTTCCTGTAATTTTTTTAAAGCTTTCAATCCATTTCCACTTAACAAAGACTCCTTCGCCTTTTCAAATCCGTTTTTCAAACTGCTGTTTTTAACTGTTGAAATTGCAACTCCTGCATTAGCGCAGACTACATTATTCTGTGCCTCAGTTCCTTTTCCTTGCAAGACGTTCATAAAAATTTGAGCAGATTCTTCAATGCTATCTCCACCTACAATTTCAGATTGCTTGATGGACGGAACTCCAAAATCAGAAGGTGTAATCATTCCTTCGGAATTGTTGGAAATTGTTTTTGTATTTCCCGTCAAGGATATTTCATCATAACCATCTAAGGCGTGCAGTACTGTAAAATTCTTATCTGTGTTTTGGTAAAGATAGCCGTACATACGAGCCAATTCTAGGTTAAAAACACCAACCATCTGGTTCTTCGGAAAAGCCGGATTAACCATCGGCCCCAACATATTGAAAAAGGTTTTTACCCCTAACTCTCGTCGGATGGGGGCCACATTTTTCATCGCTGGGTGGAATAGGGGAGCGTGCAAAACGCAGATTCCCGCTTCATCAATAGACTTCTCTAAAAAGCCGGCTTCGTTGCTGAATTTAATACCCAAAAACTCCATCACATTACTACTTCCGCATTTTGAAGAAACTCCGTAATTCCCATGTTTGGTTACTTTCACTCCCGCACCGGCAGTTACAAATGAAGCCAAAGTCGAAATATTAAAAGTGTCTTTTCCATCACCGCCCGTACCGCACAAATCAATAGGATTGTATGCCGATAAATCGATTGCCAAACACAATTCTAAAAGCGCATCACGAAAGCCTTCCAACTCTTCGATGGTAATGCTACGCATCATATAAACCGTCAAAAAGGCGGCAATTTGACTGGTATTGTAATCACCTTTTGCAATATTGACCAATATCTGTTTGGCATCTTCTTTTGAGAGTATGTCGTGGTTGATTAGTTTGTTTAAAGTCTGTTTCATATGTCCCCACCCCAGCCCTCCCCAGAGGGGAGGGAGTAGGCTTTTTTTGTTAGTATTACTTTTTCAAAATTATATTTTTTAGTCTCCCTCCCCTGGAGGAGTTAGGGGAGGACTTTCTTAAATTAGTGTTTCAACCAATTTTCTAAAATCTTTTTCCCTTCAGGAGTCAAAACCGACTCTGGGTGAAATTGCACCGCGCAAACATCATATTCTTTGTGCCTTAGCGACATAACCTGTCCGTTTTCGTCAAATGAAGTGGCTTCCAAAACTTCTGGAAGTTCCGGATTTACAACCCATGAATGATATCTGCCTACTTCGATTTCTTTTGGCATTCCTTCAAACAAAATATCATCTTTTACAATGTTTATTTTCGTTGCAATACCGTGATATACTTCATCTAAATTTATCAATGAACCACCAAATACTTCTCCGATAGCTTGTTGTCCTAAGCAGACACCAAAAATACTTTTGGTTGGTGCATATCTTGTGATAATCTCTTTTAGAAGTCCTGCTTCATCAGGAATTCCGGGTCCGGGGGAGAGTACTATTTTGTCGAAAGCATCAACTTCATCTAAAGTCAATTGGTCGTTTCGTTTTACAATTACCTCACAATCTAAATCCTCTAAATAATGGACTAGATTATAAGTGAAACTATCGTAGTTATCTATAACTAATATCTTCTTCATCTTAAATCGTTTCAGCAATTTCTAAGGCTTTTGTCAAAGCGCCCAGTTTGTTATAGGTTTCTTGTAATTCGTCTTCGGCATCTGAAGCGGCAACCAAACCTGCGCCAGCTTGGTAATGCAATTCATGGTTTTTGCTGAGGAAGGTTCGAATCATAATCGCGTGATTGAAATTTCCTTTGAAATCCATAAAACCTATAGCTCCGCCATAATAGCCGCGACTTGTTTTTTCATATTTTTCAATGAGCTGCATCGCCATATGTTTTGGTGCACCGCTTAAAGTTCCAGCAGGGAAAGTATCTGCGACCACTTTCATGGTGGGAATGTCTTTTTTCTTTTTTCCAGTAACTTTCGAAACCAAGTGGATTACGTGAGAAAAGAATTGTACTTCTCGGTAATTGGTTACTTCGACCATACTTCCGTTTCGACTTAAATCGTTTCTGGCTAAGTCTACCAGCATAACATGCTCGCTATTTTCTTTGTCATCTTCTGTCAATTGTTTGGCTAGGATGGCATCTTGTTCATCGTTTCCAGTTCGCTTGAAAGTCCCGGCGATAGGGTGGATTTCTGCTATTCCCTCTTTCACGATGAGTTGTGCTTCTGGAGAACTTCCGAAGATTTTAAAATCTCCGTAATCAAAATAAAATAAATACGGCGACGGATTTACAGAACGCAATGCCCGATATACGTTAAATTCATCCCCCTTAAAGCCTTGTGAAAACCTGCGGGAAAGAACAAGTTGAAAAACATCCCCACGTTGGCAATGTTTCTTAGCAAGGGCTACATGTTCTTTGAATTCTTCATCTTTTAAATTGGAAGTAGCATTTCCATCTAAAGAAAAATTATAGGAAGCAAAATTCTTGACATTCAGAATCTGCTCGATTTCGGGAACATTGTTTTCGGTTTCAAAGCAGTTAGCAAAAATGTAGGCCTCATTCTTAAAATGATTGATGGCAATGATATTCTGGTAAACCGCATAATAGATATCTGGAATCTCAACGGAATTCTCTTTCTTAGAAAGCTTTACGTCTTCATAATACCGGACTGCGTTGTAAGACATATAGCCGAAGAGTCCGTTGTCAATGAATTTAAAATCACTTTTTCCGCTATCAAATCGTTGACTGAAATTGTGAATGATATCAACTACATTGGTTTGCTCCTCAACCTGAATTTCATTTGAAGAACCATCAGGAAATTGCTGCGTTATGATTTCATTTTCCACTTTTATTGAAGCAATAGGGTTGCAACAGATATAGGAAAAACTATTATCATTCGCATGGTAGTCGCTACTTTCAAGAAGAATACTATTTGGAAAACGGTCTCTGATTTTGAGGTAAACGCTAACCGGAGTAATGGTATCCGCTAAGATTTTCCTGTAATGTGATTGTAATTGGTATTTCATCTGATTCTATAAAATGAGTAAGGCTTGTCGTGATGACAAGCCTTATATAGTTTTACTACAATGATGCTTAGCTCACGATATCTGTCGAGAGTTAGACCACCACCAAGTATTTGTATTATTTATTTTCATTGGTTCAAATATAGAAATCATTTTTATAAACACCAATATGGTTTAGAATAAAAACAAAAAAACCTGCACTCGTTAAAAAGTGCAGGCCGCTTAACTGTGAGGTTAAGTCTACTAAATATCTTAAAATTCTAAATCTACTACCAAGTCGAACTCGTCATATATTGCTTTATCAGCAGCGGCACCAAATAGGGTAGAGCCGTATTTTACATCGTAATTTGTTCTGTCTACTTTTAAAGTTGCAGTTGCCTTGCTTCCGTAAACCGATACGTTAAAGGTAATAGACTTTGTGATACCTTTAATTGTCAAATCTCCGGTAACATCATAAGAGTTTTTACCCGTTGCTTTTACCGAGGTAAATTTTAAGGTAGAAGAGGTGTGATTAGCTGTGTCAAAGAAATCAGCTGAATTTAAATGTCCGTCTAATTTTCCTTTTGAATCGCCTTCCAAATCTTCGGTGTTAATCGTTCCCATATCAACAGTGAATTCTCCACCGGTTAATTTTCCCTCATCGAACATCAAGGCACCAGATTTCAAAGCGATACTTCCGTAGTGAGAGCCTGTTACTTTATAGGCTTTCCAAGTCACTTTACTAGTTTCTGTGTTTACTTCTTTCTTTTCTTCTGCTATAGGCTCTGTTGCTGTTGCTGTAAAGCCAAATACCAATGCAAATGCTAAACTTAATACTCCTTTTTTCATGATAAATGTAATTTAAATTCTTTCCTGCTTGAGCAGGAATCTGTTAATAATTAATGTTCTTATTTTAAAATTTGTTGAACAATATGTTCAGTTGTTCCAGTTCTTTTTTAGAGAGATTTTTTAGAATTTTCGTTTGTACCTCTTTCATTGAAGCATCCATTTTTTCTAATTCTTTTTTTCCCCGGGATGTTATATTGATTTCAACCTTTCTTCGATTTGACGGACAGACTATTCTATTCACGAACCCTTTTAAAATCAATTTGTCAACCAACCGCGTTGTATTACTCATCTTTGTAACCATTCTTCCATTCAATGTTGAAAGATTGGCAGGTTTTCCATTTTGTCCTCTCAAAATGCGAAGCACATTGAATTGTTGCAACGAAACGTCAAAAGGTTTTAAAACACCTGAAATAGCTTCATTTATTTTGTTGTTAACTAACATAAAATGAATAATTGTTCTGCTCTCAAGCGGAATTTCTTTATCTGTCTTTATGGTTTGTTCAACATTCATGTCATTACAACAATTGTATATACAAATGTATGTTGATTTTTCATTCTCACCAAATAGGAAACACACAATTTTTTGTTAAAAAAAGATGAGATTAAATTGGTATGGAAATTGTATTTTTGAAATAGAAAATAACAATAATATTCCAGCCGGAGTTTATCTGAGCGATGACGAAGGGCGGGAAAGAAATTAAACAGTATTCAGCTATGGCAGATTTATCACAAGAGGAATGGGTAGCACAATTGCAGAACGATGACAACGCGGTTATATTAGACGTGCGCACTGAGGATGAGGTGGCCGAAGGTCATATACCGCAGATGACCAATATAGATATACACCTAGGGCAAGGTTTTTTAGACGAACTAGAAAAATTGGATAAGTCAAAAAACTATTATGTGTATTGTCGTTCAGGCGGTAGAAGTGGTCAGGCTTGTGCTATTATGAACAGCGTTGGCTTTGAAAATGCTTATAACCTCGAGGGTGGTTTTATGAATTGGGAAGGTGAAGTAGCTGAGTAGTATTCCGTTGTAGTACTTAAATAGAAATTAATTCTTTTATAACCTTCAAGAAGGTTTCTGGTTCTGGCCGCACCCGATAGTTATCGGTTAAATCTGCGAAAATGATTTCTCCTTCTTTGTTCGTAATAACAACTGTTGGCATTACGGTATCACTGTCGTAGCCTAAAACCTGAAATCCGGCTGGTATTCCGTTCTCCGCCAAAATACCAAGTTGTTTAGCGACTTTGTTTTTACGGTCTACTAGAAAATTGAAGTTCAGTTTGAACTTGTTAACTAGCTTCTTGGTTTGGGTATGAGGTTGCGGACTAATCAAAACCGTATTCACACCTAGTTTTTCCAATTCTTCATATTGTGCAGCGATTTCTTTTATCTGCGCCATGCATAAAGGGCACCAGTTTCCTCTGTAAAAAAGAAAAATGCTTGGGTCTCCATGAAATGAAGAAGCTGAAACAGATTTCTTATCATAATTTTCTAGCTGGAATTCTGGTAGTTGATTTCCTATTTGTAGAATATCATTTGTTCTATCCTTAAATACGGAATACCATTTTAGATATACTATCCATCCGAGAGCTAAAACTAGGCTTGGAACTATGGTATAAATATGCACTCCTGAGATAAAGGAATAAAATAGGCTGATGAAAACGCCTAGAACGATTCCCACGGAATATGGAAACAAGTTCTTATCGGTTCTTGCCCTTGGTTTAAGAAACAAACCGGCAAAAAATGTGACAATAGTTGCTGATATGAATACCATTCCAAGAGTTCCCAAGGAAAAATCCTGCTTGAAAAATTCAACTATTCCATAAGTAAGAACTAATAACCCAGTAAATGGAAAAACAGAGATAAATAAGGACCGTAAAACACTTTCGAGGGATTTCATCTAAACAGCTTAATTTAAAAAGTAGACTTTTTCTTACATTTATATTTTAACTATAAATGCAATGCGCGAAGACCTTCTTCACTTTATCTGGAAATACAAAAAACTGCAACTTACAGATTTGCTGACTACTAATAACCAGTCTGTCGTTATAATTGATGTGGGTTTACATAACCATTTGGCTGGTCCTGATTTTTTTAATGCAAAAGTTAATATCGACAGCCAACTTTGGGCTGGTAATGTGGAAATTCATATAAAGTCATCAGACTGGTATTTGCATCGACATGAAGAAGATTCCAATTATGACAACGTCATTTTACATGTAGTTTGGGAGGATGATGCTTCCGTTTTTCGAAAGGATGGTTCGGAAATACCAACCTTAGAACTGAAGAATTACATTCCTTCAAAATTATTATCCGCTTACCAAAACCTCTTTGACAAAAAGCAAAAGACTTTTATCAACTGTGAAAAGGATATTGCTCAAGTAGGTAGCTTCATATTCCAAAATTGGCTGGAGCGCTTATATTTTGAAAGGCTAGAACGAAAATCTGAATTCGTTTTATCTCTTTTAAAGGATTCAAAAAATGATTGGGAACAGGTTTTATTTTCACTTTTATTAAAGAATTTCGGACTCAAAATTAATGGGGATGCATTTTTAAGTCTAGCCGGTGCTTTAGATTTTTCTATAGTTCGAAAATTACAATCTGATGTTCTACAATTGGAAAGTGTTTTCTTCGGAATGACGCATTTACTGAAAGATGAAACAGTTTTAGATGCCTACTACATTCAATTGATGAAGGAGTATCAATATTTAAAAAGCAAATTTGATTTAGCGGATGATGGTGTTATCAAGCCAGAATTTTTTAAACTTCGTCCACTTAATTTTCCAACAATCCGTCTTTCTCAATTGGCGAATCTATACGCTTCCCATCAAAATTTATTTGATAAAGTTATTCATGCAAACTCACTGGGAGAGTTGTATTCGCTCTTTGATGTTTTTGCAAGTACCTATTGGGATAACCATTTTACCTTTGCGAAACCTTCCAAAAAAAGCACAAAAAAACTAACGAAGAAGTTTATTGATTTACTTATAATTAATTCCGTTCTTCCCATGAAATTTTGCCATGCAAAGCAACTGGGTAAAGACACTAATGAATCTATTATCAGTATTATCTCCGAGATTAAAAAGGAAGATAATTCCATCATTTCCAACTTCAAAAACCAAGGAGTTACCACCAAAAATGCTAAGGATACTCAGGCCATTCTTCAACTATACAATGAATACTGTACCAAGAATAAGTGCTTGGAATGCGTCGTCGGTAATACCTTATTACAAGGAAATGATTAATTTTAGCTTGTGAATTTGTTCTATACGCTATTATATTACTTTCAAAAGCGCGGTTTTGAAGTTTGTCGCCGAATTGCCGAGCGTTTAGGTATTCGTGCACGAGTGGTCAGAACATCATTTATTTATCTTACGTTTGTAACCATTGGTTTTGGTTTTGCGCTTTATTTGTTTTTAGCTTTTTGGTTAAAAATCAAAGACCTTATTTATACCAAAAGAACTTCTGTTTTTGACCTATAAAAATGATTAAACTTTCTCGGTCTAAAATTTACCTCGCCATAATTTTGCTTCATGCAGTTGTGTTAATTGGTGTTTTAGGGTATCGATTTTTGGCAGATTATACATGGACCGATGCGCTTTATATGACGGTCATCACTATGGCTACCGTTGGTTTTAAGGAAGTCCAACCCTTAGACGACACAGCTAAAATTTTTACCGTATTTTTAATTTTAGCCAGCGTTTTTATCCTTGGTTTTGCAATTACAGTATTAACCGAATACCTTTTAGGAAGAAATTCCCTTCAACTTTTAAAAAAGAAAAGAGTGAAAAACAAAATCAAAAGTTTATCCAATCACATTGTAGTCTGTGGATACGGTCGAAACGGAATGCAGGCTGCAGAACGTTTAAATGCTTACAACAGACCTTTTGTGGTAATTGAAAAGAATAGAGAAGTTGTTGAGAAGTATGAAAATGAAGTTTGGTTTATAGAAGGGGATGCCAGTGATGACGACGTTTTGAAAGAAGCGGGCATTGACAAAGCGCAATATCTTATTGCAGCAATGCCAGATGACGCTGCCAATTTGTTTGTGGTGCTTTCTGCGAGACAATTGAATCAAAAGCTTTTTATTATAAGTCGAGCTTCCTTAGCTACATCACAAAAGAAGCTTCTCTTGGCAGGTGCAAATAAAGTTATCATGCCCGATAAAATAGGGGGAGACCATATGGCTTCTTTAGTGGTAATGCCTGATTTAATCACTTTTATGGACAAGCTTTCTATAGAAGGTGAGCATACTACGAACCTAGAAGAAGTGGCCATTGAAGATTTTGCAGACCAGATGGATTGTAATTCAATTCGCGATTTAGACCTCAGACAAAAAACTGGATGTACAATCATCGGCTACATTGCTCCTGACGGAGATTATATTATTAATCCGGAAGCCGATTTAGAGCTTCAACCCAAGAGCAAAGTAATTGTTCTCGGAAGACCCGAGCAGATTAAGAAACTGAACGAGATGTTTCACATCGACTAAGTTAATTTAACCTCAATGCTTGATTGTGTTGCTTATTTTTAAGATATTGCTTGCCAACAAACTTTAAACTAAAACCAAAATTCTAATTATGAAGTCTAAACTTCTTACCATTTTCACCTTGTTTTTGCCGTTATTAACGTTTGCTCAGGAGCAAGAAGTCGGTTTAGACCAAAAAATAGACCAGGCTTTTCAGCCAATTTCAGATTTCTTTTCAGCCGTAATATTTTTTACAATCCCGATAGCGGGATACGATGTTCCCTTTGTTTTAATATTATTGGTGGCCAGTGCGCTGTTTTTTACAATTTATTTTGGATTTCCAAATATTAGATATTTTGGGAAAGCAATTAATACAGTAAGAGGAAAGTATGATGCTGTTGAAGCTCCCGACGGTCATGGAATAGAGAAAACTGATTTGGCAATCGATGGAGATATCCCTGATACAATACGAGATGAAAGCGAAGAAGGGGAGGTTACCCATTTTCAAGCTTTGGCTACTGCAGTTTCAGGAACCGTAGGTAACGGAAATATCGCAGGTGTTGCATTAGCAATTGCTCTTGGTGGACCTGGTGCCACTTTTTGGATGATAATCTGTGGATTACTGGGTATGTCAACAAAATTTGTGGAATGTACGCTTGGTGTTCAATATAGAGATGTAGGAGAAGATGGTACGGTTTACGGTGGTCCGATGTACTACATAAGTAAAGGATTAAAAGAAAGAGGATTTACCATGGTTGGTAAAATCGCTGCTGTAATTTTTGCAATTTTCTGTATCGGAGGTTCTTTTGGTGGTGGTAATGCTGCACAGTCGAATCAAGCTACTATTGTAATAAAAGATTTGATGGGCTTAGATAGCACAAGTGCTGGTGCAATTATAGGCCTAGTTTTAGCTATCTTAGTAGGAATTATTATCATTGGAGGTATAAAAAGAATTGCATCGGTAACCGAAAAGGTAGTTCCCTTTATGGCTTTGATGTATTTGATAGCGTGTTTGTATATCATCTTCAGTAACTTCTCTTTCATTGATGATGCATTCGGTTTGATTATTTCAGAAGCATTTAATCCAACCGCGATGGGCGTAGGTAGTGTAATAGGTGTTTTGTTAGTTGGGTTTAAGCGTGCTGCATTTTCGAATGAAGCAGGTGCGGGTTCCGCTTCGATTGCGCACTCTGCAGTTAAAACAAAATATTCCGCCTCTGAAGGTATGGTAGCTTTGTTAGAGCCTTTTATTGATACCGTAGTTATATGTACAATGACTGCCTTAGTAATAATCATTTTTAACTTCGGAGGAGCTTTCGAATATGGTGGAGATGGCAGTGGTTCTGTTTTAATTGATGGGGTTGCTTACGAAGGCGCGGGAATAACCTCTGTAGCATTCGCAGAATATATTCCTTATTCAGATGTCTTTTTAACCATTGCGGTGGTCTTATTTGCAGTTTCAACAATGATTTCGTGGTCATACTACGGATTGCAATCTTGGAAGTATTTATTCGGAAGAGGTAAAGTAATGGATATGGTCTATAAATTATTGTTTTGCACCTTTATCGTAATTGGGGCAGCAGCAAGTATGAATTCCATTTGGGCTTTTTCAGATGCAATGATTTTCGCCATGGTCTTCCCAAACATGGTAGGCTTGTTCTTCCTATTTCCAGTAGTTAAAAAGCAACTGACAAGATATTTAGAAGCTATAAAAATGACGCAGTCATAAATTTTTTTAAATGAGTTACAAATCCCACTTCAAGTTCAATAAACAAGAACGAAGTGGGATTTTCTTTTTGCTCCTTATTATAATACTTCTTCAAATAGGATATTTTGTTTTCCGTTCTTTTCCTATGGAAAAATCTGTAGCTTCTTTTTCTGCGGATATGCAACTGCAAGCTCAAATAGATGTTTTAAAGGAGAATGCTTTACGGAAGGATTCAATTAAAATATATCCCTTCAATCCAAATTTTATAACAGATTACAAAGGATATACTTTGGGAATGTCTGTAGAAGAAATCGATAGGCTACATGCTTTTCGCGCAAGAGATGAATATGTAAATACACCGGAAGATTTTCAGAAAGTAACTCAAGTTTCAGATTCTTTATTAAAGACAATTGCTCCATATTTTAAATTTCCTGATTGGACAAAAAAGCGGAGGCAGTACGCGACAAAAAATAATAACCAGGCCAAGTCTAAGAAACAGGCATTCGAAATTAAAGATTTAAATGTTGTATCCGCAGAGGAACTAAAAGCAATCAACGGAATTGGCGAAAAGCTATCTGCAAGAATAATCAAATTTCGAGATAGATTAGGAGGGTTTTTAGTAGATGAACAATTGTATGATGTGTATGGACTTGAACCGGAGGTAGTTGAGCGCACCTTAAAACGATTTAAAGTGTTAAATCCTCCACAAATAGAAAAAATTAACATTAATACTGCTTCTGTTGAAATGTTAACGAAATTGATATATCTGCAAAGAAAAGTTGCCAATAATATAGTAAGCTATCGGGATTCTGAGGGAAGTATAGATTCTTTTGCGGAATTGTCAAAAATTGAAGATTTTCCCACAGAAAAGATTGATAGAATAGCTTTATATTTGTCTCTATAAAAAGATTGCTATGCAGAGTATGTACTTCACCGAAGAACATCAATTATTTAGAGAAAGCCTTAAAGAATTTTTAAAAAAAGAAGTTTCCCCACATATCGAAAAATGGGAAGAGACTGGTACCATTGAGCGCTTCATTTGGGAGAAATTTGGCGAGATGGGGTATTTTGGCTTAGCAACTCCAGAAGCCGATGGTGGATTGGAGTTGGATTTGTTTTATACGGTAATTCTCTTGGAAGAACTACAAAAAATAAATTCCGGTGGTTTTGCTGCTGCTATTTGGGCACATGTCTATTTGGCAATGACCCATTTAAATAAAAACGCTGGCGAGAAGTTACGCAAAGAATATCTTGAGCCTAGCGTTGCAGGTGAAAAAATTGGTTGTCTAGGCGTAAGCGAACCTTTTGGTGGAAGTGATGTTGCTGGAATGCGAACCACTGCAGTTAAAAAGGGTAATTCATACATTCTTAACGGTTCTAAAACTTTCATCACGAACGGAGTTTACTGTGACTACATGATTGTCGCGGCAAAGACAGAACCGTCCGCAGGAAATAAAGGCATAAGTATTTTTGTAGTAGACAGAAAAAGCAAGGGCGTTTCTGCGAATAAGTTGAATAAGTTAGGTTGGAGAGCTTCTGACACTGCTGAGTTGGCATTTGATAATGTTGAGGTTCCAGCAGCAAATATGCTTGGAGAAGAACATAAGGGTTTTACCTATATTATGGAGGCATTTTCATTAGAACGTTTGATTATGGGTATTAATGCTCATGCTCGTGCAGAATACGCTATAGAATATGCTTTGCAGTATATGTCAGAGCGAGAAACTTTTGGAAAGACTATAAATCAATATCAGGCGTTACGTCATCGTATAGTTGATTTATATGCGGATATGGATATGTGTCGTCAATACAATTATGCCGTAACGAGCGCTCTAGATAAAGGAGAATATGTCGTTAAAGAAGCTACTATTTCAAAACTTCGTTCCACAAAAATGGCAGATGAGGTGGCTTATGAATGTTTACAATTCTTAGGCGGTTATGGTTATATAGAAGATTACCCGATGGCTCGATTATTTCGAGACAGCCGCTTAGGGCCAATAGGAGGAGGTACTTCAGAAATACTTCGCGAAATCATAGCTAAAATTGTAATTGATAAAAAGGAGTATAAAGCTCCTAAAAATTAGTTTTAGTAAATTCAGAAATAGTTTTTAAGATATTTATACATATATGGTTGCGAGTTGAAATATAGTTTCTATATTTGCAGCCTTAATTTAATCACTAAAGAAAGGAGGTTGTAGCCCATGTTAATAATACCAATTAAAGAAGGAGAAAACATCGATAGAGCTTTAAAGCGCTTCAAGCGAAAGTTCGATAAAACAGGTACAATGCGTCAATTGCGTAAGCGACAAGCATTCACAAAACCTTCAGTAGCTCGCAGAGCTCAGATTCAAAAAGCACAATACATTCAAGGTTTAAGAGATCAAGAAGAAATATAACCTTCTGACATTCTTAATTCAAGATATTTAAATCCCGCGAATAGCGGGATTTTTTTTGTTATATCATTTTTTGCGCCATTCCCGGGAAGGCGGGAATCTGTTTAAGTGATTACAAAGTTTTTAAGCCAAACTTTCCTAACTTTGATATATGTCATCACTCGAATCTTTCATTTCCTATTTATCTTTAGAAAAGAATTACTCGGCTCATACGGTAAAGGCATATCAAAGGGATATTGAGGAGTTTACTTCTTTTTGTGAGGTAGAGTATGATGTCAGTAAAATAGATGCTATTGATTACTCTATAATTCGTAGTTGGATAGTTTCATTAGTTAATGCATCCATTTCAAATCGAACCATAAATCGCAAGGTTGCTTCTTTAAAAGCCTTCTATCGTTTTTTACAAAGAATAGAAAAGATTGTTTCGAATCCCTTAGCAAAGCATAAGGCATTAAAAACTTCTAAGAAGATCGAGGTTCCTTTTTCTGAATTGGAGATGGAAAATGTATTACAGCAAATTGTTTTTGAAGATGATTTTGAAGGACGTCGCGACAAGTTGATGATTGAGCTTCTGTATACAACAGGAATCCGTAGAGCAGAGTTAATCAATCTTAAGCAGACAGATATAGATTTGAGTAGAAATACAATTCTAGTTTTAGGTAAAAGAAACAAAGAACGTATTGTTCCACTTTTGCCTTCAACAAAAGAATTGTTTTATGGGTATTTCGATGAACGGAATAACTTGGAGAAGATATTCGATGAACCGTTTATTTTCTTGTCAAAAGCTGGGGTTAAAATCTACGAAACGCTTGTCTACAGAGTAATAAATAAGTACCTTAGTGAAGTGTCATCTAAAGTAAAAAAGAGCCCCCATATTTTGAGGCACACCTTTGCCACACATCTGCTTAACAAAGGTGCGGATTTGAATTCGGTTAAAGAATTGTTGGGTCATTCTAGTTTAGCATCTACGCAAGTTTATACTCATAATAGTATAGCTGAACTAAAGAAGGTTCATTTGGCAGCTCATCCAAGAAGTAAAAAATAAATTTTCTTCTTTATTCTATTTGTTTAACTTTTAAAACCCAAAGTATGAAAGTAAACGCTCAATCAGTAAATTTTAACGCAGATATTAAACTTATTGAATTCGTCCAGAATCGTTTAGATAAATTGGAAACATTTTATGATAAAGTCATTAGTTCAGACGTGTATCTTAAAGTTGAAAATACGAGTTCTAAAGAAAATAAAATTGCAGAAATAAAATTGAATATCCCAAGGGATAAATTTGTAATTAAAAAACAATGTAAATCCTTCGAAGAAGCTGTTGATTCAGCCTGTAATTCTTTGGAAAGAAAGCTTAAAAAAAGAAAGGAAAAATTACGTGTAAATAGTTGATGAAAATTTTCAATATTTTGTTTTGTTTAAACAAATAAATATATACATTTGCAGTCCGTTAGAAATAGCGGACTTTTTTATGCGTAAAAAAGTTAAAAAGCCGATGTAGCTCAGCTGGCTAGAGCAGCTGATTTGTAATCAGCAGGTCGTGGGTTCGAGTCCCTCTATCGGCTCTTTTGAAGAGAAAGTTCATTACAATATTGATATATTTTAAAGAGGGGGAGATACTCAAGCGGCCAACGAGGGCAGACTGTAAATCTGCTGACTACGTCTTCGCAGGTTCGAATCCTGCTCTCCCCACATCTTTAAGGTAAACCAAGAATTTCAATTTTTTTTGAGATTCAAAAAAATGCGAGAGTAGCTCAGTTGGTAGAGCGTCAGCCTTCCAAGCTGAATGTCGCCGGTTCGAACCCGGTCTCTCGCTCTAAATGAGTTTGCGTTTGTGGTCTAGAGGTTTGATATTTTTTTGACCTCGAACTCAATAAGCCGACGTAGCTCAGGGGTAGAGCGTTTCCTTGGTAAGGAAGAGGTCACGGGTTCAATTCCCGTCGTTGGCTCTATTAGTTGACAAATTTGTACACACACTAATATAAACATAAGATTAAAATTCATTAAAAATGGCAAAGGAAACTTTTGATCGTTCCAAACCGCACTTAAATATTGGTACAATTGGACACGTCGATCACGGAAAAACTACATTGACTGCAGCTATTACTACGGTATTGGCAAACGCAGGGTTATCAGAACTTAGAAGTTTTGAATCTATTGACAACGCTCCTGAGGAGAAAGAAAGAGGTATAACAATTAATACTTCACACGTAGAGTACTCTACTGCTAATCGTCACTATGCACACGTTGATTGTCCTGGTCACGCGGATTACGTTAAGAACATGGTTACTGGTGCTGCCCAAATGGACGGTGCTATTCTTGTTGTTGCCGCTACTGATGGTCCTATGCCACAAACTCGTGAACACATTCTTTTAGGTCGCCAGGTTGGTATTCCTAGAATTGTTGTTTTCATGAACAAGGTTGATATGGTTGATGATGAAGAGCTTTTAGAGCTTGTTGAAATGGAAATCAGAGAATTACTTTCTTTCTATGAGTATGATGGTGACAACGGACCTGTTGTTGCTGGTTCTGCTTTAGGTGCACTTAATGGTGAGCAAAAGTGGGTTGATACTGTAATGAAGTTGATGGAAGAAGTTGATGCATGGATAGAGCTTCCAAAAAGAGATGTTGAAAAAGATTTCTTAATGCCTGTTGAGGATGTATTTACGATTACTGGTCGTGGTACTGTTGCAACTGGTCGTATCGAGACAGGTGTTGCCAACACGGGTGATGCTGTTGATATTATTGGTATGGGTGCTGAGAAATTAGCTTCTACTGTAACTGGTGTTGAGATGTTCCGTAAGATCTTGGATAGAGGTGAGGCTGGAGATAATGTAGGTATCTTATTAAGAGGTATAGAAAAATCTGACATCAAAAGAGGAATGGTAATTTGTAAGCCAGGTTCTGTTAAGCCACATGCCAAGTTTGAAGCTGAGGTTTATATTCTTAAGAAAGAAGAAGGTGGTCGTCATACACCATTTCATAATAACTACCGTCCACAGTTCTATGTAAGAACAACTGACGTTACAGGTACAATCAACCTTCCTTCTGGAGTTGAGATGGTTATGCCTGGTGATAACCTTACGATTACTGTTGATTTATTGTCTCCAATTGCATTGAGCGAAGGACTTCGTTTTGCAATTCGTGAAGGTGGTAGAACAGTAGGTGCTGGTCAGGTTACTAAGATTTTAGATTAAGATTTTTAAAGTGATATATTAAAGGGTGTCCGCCAAATGGCGGATACCTTTCAATGTAAATAGATACGGGTGTAGCTCAGTTGGTAGAGCACTGGTCTCCAAAACCAGGTGTCGGGAGTTCGAGTCTCTCCTCCCGTGCCAAAAAAATAGAGTAATATGTTGACATATATAAGAGAATCAATAGAGGAGCTTCGTAATAATGTTACGTTACCTCCTAGAGCAGAATCTACCAACTTGATGGTGGTTGTAGCTGTTTTCTCTATCCTGTTTGCTTTAGCCACATGGGGTGTTGATACTGTATTCAGCGAATTGATAAAAGTATATTTCAATAACGTATTAAACTAAGCCAAAGTCTTATGTCGGAAGTATTGGAGAAAAAATGGTACGTGGTAAGAGCAGTTAGCGGCCAAGAAAATAAAATCAAAGGATACATCGAAAGTGAAGTATCTCGTCTTGGTTTTTCTGACTATTTAGAAGACGTTTTGGTGCCTACTGAAAAGGTGGTGCAAATTAGAAATGGAAAAAAAATTAACAAGGAAAGAGTTTATTTTCCTGGTTATATAATGATAAAGGCAAATTTGGGTGGTGAAATGATTCACATTATACGCTCAATTACCAACGTAATTGGATTTTTAGGTGAAACCAAGGGAGGCGATCCTGTTCCATTGCGTAAGTCTGAAGTAAATAGAATGCTCGGTAAAGTAGATGAATTGGCAGTGAATACAGATAGTGTTGCTATCCCATTTGTTTTTGGTGAGACGGTAAAGGTAATTGATGGGCCTTTCAATGGTTTTAATGGAACTGTTGAAAAAATCAATGAAGAAAAGCGTAAGCTTGAGGTAATGGTGAAGATTTTCGGCAGAAAAACCCCATTAGAATTAAGTTATATGCAGGTAGAAAAGATTTAAAACAATTGTTACATATTTAAAAGTTGTGTTGCTTCCAATTAACACACTTTCAATTTAATTTTAAACAATGGCAAAAGAAGTAGGTAAAGTAGTTAAACTACAAGTTAGGGGAGGTGCAGCGAATCCATCGCCACCGGTTGGACCCGCCTTAGGTGCTGCCGGCGTTAACATCATGGAATTCTGTAAGCAGTTTAATGCTCGTACGCAGGATAAACCGGGTAAGGTTTTACCAGTTGTTATCACCGTCTATAAAGACAAGTCGTTTGACTTTGTCGTAAAAACACCGCCAGCGGCAGTTCAATTGATGGAAGCAGCTAAGATTAAAAAAGGATCTGGCGAACCTAACCGAGTGAAATTAGGTAGTGTATCTTGGGATCAAATCAAGACAATAGCTGAAGATAAAATGGTAGACCTGAATGCGTTTACTGTTGAATCTGCTATGAGTATGGTTGCAGGTACAGCACGTTCAATGGGTATGAAGGTAGCCGGAAAACGACCTTTTTAAAATCTTAATAAAGCAATTTAAATGGCAAAGTTAACTAAGAATCAAAAAGAAGCATACGCTAAAATAGAGAAAGATAAGCTCTATTCTTTAGATGAGGCTTCTGCTTTGATAAAAGAAATAACCAATACAAAATTTGACGCTTCTGTTGATTTAGCGGTTCGTTTGGGTGTAGATCCAAAAAAAGCAAATCAAATGGTTCGTGGGGTAGTAACACTTCCGCATGGAACAGGAAAAGATGTTAAGGTTTTGGCTTTGGTGACCCCAGATAAAGAGGCAGAGGCTAAAGAAGCTGGTGCTGATTTTGTAGGATTACAAGAATATTTGGATAAAATTAAAGGAGGCTGGACCGATGTTGATGTTATCATCACCATGCCAAGTGTAATGGGTAAATTAGGACCATTAGGTCGTGTTTTAGGACCAAGAGGATTAATGCCCAACCCAAAAACAGGTACGGTTACGATGGACGTAGCTAAAGCTGTAAATGATGTAAAGTCAGGAAAAATAGATTTCAAAGTAGATAAGACTGGTATTGTACATGCTGCAATAGGTAAGGCATCTTTCTCAGCTGATAAAATCGCAGGAAATGCCAAGGAATTATTGGAGACTTTAAATAAGTTGAAGCCTACTTCATCAAAAGGTGTTTACATGAAAACTATTTTTATGTCTAGTACTATGAGTCCAAGTGTTCAGTTAGACCCAAAGACAATTTAAATAACCGGAAGTTAAAAGTTATAAATATGACAAGAGAAGAAAAAGCAACGGTTATAGAAGATTTAACTGCACAATTAGCAGAGAGTTCTACGATTTATTTGGCGGATATCTCAGGCTTGAACGCTACAAACACTTCAGATTTGAGAAGAGCTTGTTTCAAAGCAAATGTTAAATTGGCCGTAGTTAAAAATACCTTGCTTGCAAAAGCAATGGAAGCTTCTGATAAAGAATTCGGTGAACTCCCTGAGGTGTTAAAAGGAAATACTTCTTTAATGTTCTCTGAAGTAGGAAATGCTCCAGCAAAATTGATAAAGAGCTTTAGAAAGAAAGCAGATAAGCCTCTTTTGAAAGGTGCCTTTGTTGAAGAAGCAATTTATATTGGTGATGAGAACTTAGACGCTTTAGTTAGCATTAAGTCTAAAGAGGAAATGATTGGTGAAATCATAGGATTACTTCAATCTCCTGCTAAGAATGTTATTTCCGGATTAAAGTCTGGCGGTAGCAAGCTTTCAGGAATCCTAAAAACATTATCAGAAAAAGAATAGTACGCACTAAAAACAATTATATTTTAAAAATTATTAAACGATAGTAAAAATGGCAGATTTAAAAGATTTCGCAGAACAATTGGTTAACTTAACCGTAAAAGAGGTTAATGAACTAGCTGATATATTAAAAGATGAATACGGTATAGAGCCTGCAGCTGCTGCAGTTGCTGTTGCTGCTGGTGGCGGTGCTGCTGGTGGTGGTGAAGCCGCTGAAGAAAAATCAGAATTTGATGTAATTTTAACTGCTGCTGGTGGTTCAAAATTAGCAGTTGTTAAATTGGTTAAGGAATTGACTGGTTTAGGATTGAAAGATGCTAAAGACATCGTTGATAGTGCACCAAAAGCCGTTAAGGAAGGTGTTGCTAAAGACGAAGCTGAAGGAATCAAAAAATCTTTAGAAGAAGCAGGAGCGGAAGTTGAGCTTAAATAATAGCGTCAACATATAGCACTTATGGTTTAGGTCTTTCCACGCTTCAGCGGGGTTAGACCTAAACCTATTTTATACACTTAGCGAAGTATATAAAGTCATATACAACCCAAAAAGTTTTAGTATTCACTATCATAATACTGTCCATAGATGTTCACAAACACTACTGAAAGAATAAATTTTGCATCCGCTAAGAACACACCGGAATACCCGGATTTCTTGGACATCCAGATTAAATCATTTCAAGACTTTTTCCAGCTTGAAACAAAATCCGATGAAAGGGGCAATGAAGGATTGTACAATACCTTCATGGAAAACTTTCCAATTACAGATACCAGAAACCAGTTCGTATTAGAGTTTTTGGATTACTTTATCGATCCGCCAAGATATTCTATCCAAGAATGTATTGAGCGTGGGTTGACCTACAGTGTTCCACTGAAGGCTCGTTTGAAACTGTACTGTACAGATCCTGAACATGAGGATTTTGAGACTATTGTTCAAGATGTGTATTTAGGAACTATTCCTTACATGACTCCATCTGGTACTTTTGTTATCAATGGTGCTGAACGAGTAGTAGTATCTCAATTGCACCGTTCTCCTGGGGTTTTCTTCGGACAATCTTTCCATGCAAATGGAACTAAGCTATATTCAGCAAGAGTTATACCATTTAAAGGTTCTTGGATTGAATTTGCTACTGATATCAATGGTGTTATGTACGCTTACATTGATAGAAAGAAAAAATTACCTGTTACAACATTGTTCAGAGCTATTGGTTTTGAGCGTGATAAAGATATATTAGAAATCTTTGATCTTTCTGAAGAAGTAAAAGTTTCTAACGCAGGTTTGAAAAAAGTTTTAGGTCGTAAGTTAGCGGCTAGAGTATTGAACACATGGCACGAAGATTTTGTAGATGAAGATACTGGTGAAGTAGTATCTATCGAAAGAAACGAAATCGTATTAGATCGTGATACTATTTTAGAGAAGGAGCACATCACGGAGATTATGGAAGCTGATGTGAAAACCATTCTTCTTCATAAAGAAAATAATGCGCAATCTGATTACGCTATTATTCATAATACCTTACAAAAGGATCCTACGAACTCTGAAAAAGAGGCCGTAGAACACATATACCGTCAATTACGTAATGCTGAGCCGCCTGATGAAGAAACGGCACGTGGTATTATTGACAAATTGTTCTTCTCAGATCAACGGTACAACTTAGGTGAAGTTGGTCGTTATAGAATGAACAAAAAATTACAGTTAGATATCGGAATGGACAAGCAGGTATTGACCAAAGAAGATATCATTACGATTATCAAGTATTTGATTGAGTTGATTAACTCTAAAGCAGAGATTGATGATATTGACCACCTTTCAAACCGTCGTGTACGTACAGTAGGGGAGCAGTTATCATCTCAGTTTGGTGTTGGTCTGGCTCGTATGGCGAGAACAATTCGTGAGCGCATGAATGTTCGTGATAATGAGGTATTTACTCCTATTGATTTGATTAATGCAAAGACCTTGTCTTCTGTTATTAACTCTTTCTTTGGTACAAACCAATTGTCTCAGTTTATGGATCAAACAAATCCATTAGCGGAGATTACGCATAAGAGAAGATTATCAGCCTTAGGACCTGGTGGACTTTCAAGAGAAAGAGCAGGTTTTGAGGTGCGTGATGTTCACTATACGCACTACGGAAGACTTTGCCCGATTGAAACACCAGAGGGACCGAACATTGGTTTGATTTCTTCTTTGGCTGTATTTGCTAAAGTGAATCCAATGGGCTTCTTAGAAACGCCGTATAGAAAAGTAGATAAGTCCAAAGTAAATACGAAAGAATTTATCTACTTAAGTGCTGAAGAGGAAGAAGGAATGAAAATTGCCCAGGCAAATATTCCTATGAAAGATAACGGGCAAATTGATAGCGAAAAAGTTATTGCTCGTGAGGAAGGAGATTTCCCAGTAGTTGATCCATCAGAAATTAACTATACTGATGTTGCGCCAAATCAAATTGCATCGATTTCCGCCTCATTGATTCCTTTCTTAGAACATGATGATGCCAACCGTGCTTTGATGGGATCAAACATGATGCGTCAGGCGGTTCCATTATTAAAACCACAGTCTCCGATTGTTGGTACTGGTTTGGAGCGTCAAGTTGCTTCTGACTCTCGTGTATTGATTAATGCAGAGGGTGATGGAGTTATTGAGTATGTTGATTCTCAGAAGATAACCGTAAAGTATAAGAGAACTGATGCTGAGAGATTAGTAAGTTTTGAAGAAGATTCAAAATCTTACAAATTGGTGAAATTTAGAAAAACGAACCAAGGTACTAGCATCAACTTAAAGCCTATTGTTAAAAAGGGTGATAAGGTGAAGAAAGGACAGGTTCTTTGTGAAGGTTATGCAACTGAAAAAGGTGAATTGGCATTAGGTAGAAACCTTACTGTTGCCTTCATGCCTTGGAAAGGATATAACTTTGAGGATGCTATTGTAATTTCTGAAAAAGTAGTGCGTGAAGATATCTTTACTTCGATTCATGTTGATGAATATTCTTTGGATGTTCGTGATACGAAATTAGGAGCTGAAGAATTAACACATGATATTCCAAATGTTTCTGAAGAGGCTACAAAAGACCTTGACGAAAACGGTATGATTCGTATCGGTGCAGAAGTGAAACCTGGAGATATATTAATAGGAAAAATTACTCCAAAAGGAGAATCTGATCCTACTCCTGAAGAAAAACTTCTACGTGCTATTTTCGGTGATAAAGCTGGTGATGTAAAAGATGCATCGTTAAAAGCTTCACCTTCTCTTAGAGGTGTTGTTATTGAAAAGAAATTGTTCTCACGTTCTATAAAAGATAAGCGCAAGCGTTCTGAAGACAAAGAGGCAATTACAACACTTGAGTTAGAATACGAAGTGAAGTTTGAGCAGCTGAAAGATATTTTGGTTGAGAAGTTGTTCTCTATTATTAACGGAAAAACATCACAAGGTGTCTTAAATGATTTGGGAGAAGAAGTACTTCCAAAAGGAAAGAAATACACCATGAAAATGTTAAATGCAGTTGATGATTTCGCTCACTTAGTAGGTGGAAGTTGGACAACTGATAAAGATACTAATGCTTCCGTTGCTGATTTGCTTCACAACTACAAGATTAAGTTGAATGATCTTCAAGGAAACTTGAGAAGAGACAAATTTACAATCTCTGTAGGTGATGAATTACCAGCAGGAATTATAAAGCTGGCGAAGGTCTACGTTGCTAAAAAACGTAAACTTAAAGTTGGTGATAAGATGGCAGGTCGTCACGGAAATAAAGGTATTGTTTCTAGAATTGTACGTCAAGAAGATATGCCTTTCTTAGAAGACGGAACTCCGGTAGATATCGTATTGAATCCACTTGGTGTACCATCTCGTATGAACATCGGTCAAATTTATGAAACTGTCCTTGGTTGGGCAGGTTTGAAATTAGGTAAGAAGTTCGGAACGCCAATTTTTGATGGTGCTACCTTAGATGAAATCAACGCCTATACTGATGAGGCAGGTATCCCAAGATTTGGACATACCTATCTTTACGATGGTGGAACGGGTCAACGTTTTGATCAACCTGCAACTGTAGGTGTGATTTACATGTTGAAATTAGGTCACATGGTAGACGATAAGATGCACGCACGTTCAATAGGTCCTTACTCTTTAATTACACAACAACCATTAGGTGGTAAAGCACAGTTTGGTGGTCAGCGTTTTGGAGAGATGGAAGTTTGGGCACTAGAGGCATACGGTGCTTCTGCAACCCTAAGGGAAATATTGACTGTAAAATCTGATGACGTTATTGGTAGAGCTAAAACTTACGAATCAATTGTCAAAGGAGAGACCATGCCAGAACCTGGTTTACCAGAATCTTTCAATGTATTGATGCACGAACTTAAAGGTTTAGGTTTGGATATCAGACTAGAGGAGTAGGTAATACCGGTTTTGAACACTATTTAGAATAACACATTAAAATTATCACCATAGAATTATGGCAAGAATAAACGATAATACACCGCAAAAAAGGTTTGATAAGATTTCCATCGGATTGGCATCTCCAGAAGCAATTTTGGCTGAGTCAAGAGGTGAGGTTTTGAAACCTGAAACTATTAACTACAGAACACACAAGCCAGAACGTGACGGACTTTTCTGTGAGCGTATTTTTGGTCCTGTAAAGGATTATGAATGTGCTTGTGGAAAATACAAGCGTATCCGTTACCGTGGTATTGTTTGTGACCGTTGTGGTGTGGAGGTGACTGAAAAAAAAGTACGTAGAGATAGAGTAGGGCATATCAACTTGGTGGTTCCTGTTGCTCATATCTGGTATTTCCGTTCGTTACCAAACAAAATAGGATACTTATTGGGTCTTCCGTCTAAGAAATTAGATATGATTATTTACTACGAACGTTATGTAGTAATTCAACCAGGTATCGCTAAAGGTCCTGAAGGAGAAGAAATCAATAAGATGGATTTCCTAACTGAAGAAGAGTACTTGAACATTATCGAGGAAATTCCTCAGGAAAATCAGTACTTGGATGACACCGACCCAAATAAGTTTATCGCTAAAATGGGTGCGGAGTGTTTGATAGATCTTTTGGCTAGAATAGACCTTAAAGATTTATCATTCAGCTTACGTCACAAGGCAAATACAGAAACGTCTAAGCAACGTAAAACAGAGGCTTTAAAACGTCTTCAAGTTGTTGAGGCATTACGCGAATCTCAGGAGAATCGTGAAAACAATCCAGAGTGGATGATTATGAAGGTAGTTCCGGTTATTCCACCAGAATTACGTCCATTAGTTCCACTTGATGGTGGTCGTTTCGCAACTTCAGATTTGAATGACCTTTACAGAAGAGTAATTATTCGTAACAACCGTTTGAAGAGATTGGTTGAAATCAAGGCACCAGAAGTTATTCTTAGAAATGAGAAACGTATGCTTCAGGAAGCTGTTGATTCACTTTTTGATAACACCCGTAAAGCATCTGCAGTTAAAACGGAATCAAACCGTCCGTTGAAATCACTTTCAGATTCATTGAAAGGTAAGCAAGGTCGTTTCCGTCAGAACTTACTAGGTAAACGTGTAGATTATTCTGCTCGTTCAGTAATTGTTGTTGGTCCTGAATTGAAATTATTCGAATGTGGACTTCCAAAAGATATGGCTGCTGAACTTTATAAGCCTTTCGTTATTCGTAAGTTGATCGAAAGAGGTATCGTTAAGACGGTTAAATCTGCAAAGAAAATTATAGACAAGAAAGAGCCTGTAGTATGGGATATTCTTGAAAATGTACTAAAAGGGCATCCGGTATTACTAAACCGTGCTCCTACGTTACACCGTTTGGGTATACAAGCTTTCCAGCCAAAACTTATTGAAGGTAAGGCGATTCGCTTACACCCCTTAGTTTGTACCGCATTTAATGCAGATTTTGATGGTGACCAGATGGCAGTGCACCTTCCATTAGGCCCAGAGGCTATTTTAGAAGCACAACTTTTAATGTTGGCATCACATAATATTTTGAACCCTGCAAATGGTTCTCCTATTACTGTACCTTCTCAGGATATGGTCTTGGGTCTATATTATATGACGAAAGAAAGAAAGTCGACTCCCGAAGTGCCTATTAAGGGTGAAGGATTGACATTCTATTCTGCTGAAGAGGTTATCATCGCTCTAAATGAGGGAATGGTAAGTCTTAATGCCGGTATAAAAGTTAGAGCAAAAGACTTTAACGAGGAAGGTGAATTAGTATATAAAGTGATACCAACTACAGTTGGTAGAGTTTTGTTTAACACTGAGGTACCGGAAGCTGCGGGATATATCAATGATGTATTGAACAAGAAATCTTTAAGAGATATTATTGGTGGAATATTGGCAGTTACTGATGTGCCAACTACTGCTGCGTTCTTGGATAAGATTAAAACTATGGGCTATGAATTCGCATTCAAAGGCGGATTATCCTTTAGTTTAGGGGATATTATTATTCCACAGGAGAAGCATGAGATGATTGCTGACGCCAACGGACAAGTTGATGGAATTATGGCCAACTATAACATGGGTCTTATTACCAACAACGAACGTTACAATCAGGTAATTGATGTTTGGACATCAACGAATGCTCAACTTACTGAGTTGGCGATGAAGCGTATTCGTGAAGATCAACAGGGATTCAACTCTGTTTATATGATGCTTGATTCTGGTGCGAGGGGTTCTAAAGAACAAATTCGTCAGTTGACAGGTATGCGTGGGTTGATGGCTAAGCCGAAAAAATCTACTGCAGGAGGTGGTGAAATTATCGAAAACCCTATTCTTTCCAACTTTAAGGAAGGTCTTTCGATTTTGGAATACTTTATATCAACACACGGTGCTCGTAAAGGTTTGGCAGATACCGCTTTAAAAACGGCAGATGCAGGATATTTAACACGTCGTTTGGTTGATGTTTCTCAAGATGTTATTGTAAATATTACAGATTGTGAGACCTTAAGAGGAGTTGAAGTTTCTGCCCTGAAGAAGAATGAAGAGATTGTTGAGTCTTTAGGGGCTCGTATTTTAGGTAGAGTTTCCTTGCATGATGTTTACAATCCATTAACAGAAGAACAATTACTTTCTGCCGGTCAGGAAATAATGGAAGCTGATGCGAAACGTATAGAAGAATCGCCTGTTGAAAAAGTTGAAGTGCGTTCTGCATTAACATGTGAAGCTCCAAAAGGAATTTGCGCGCAATGTTATGGTAGAAACCTTTCTACTAATAAAATGGTTCAAAGAGGTGAAGCTGTTGGGGTTGTTGCTGCACAGTCAATTGGAGAACCGGGCACACAACTTACACTGCGTACTTTCCACGTTGGTGGTATTGCAGGTAACATTTCTGAAGAGAACAAGCTAGAAGCGAAATTTGGTGGAATTGCTGAAATAGAAGACCTTAGAACTGTAAGTGGAGAAGATGGTGATGGCAAAAAAGCTGAAATCGTTATTTCAAGAACTTCTGAATTAAAAGTAGTTGATCCGAAAACAGGTATTACATTAAGTACAAATAATATTCCTTACGGTTCGCAAATCTTTATTAAGAATGGAGCTAAAGTTGCTAAAGGAGATGTGATTTGTTCTTGGGATCCATATAACGGTGTTATTGTTTCAGAATTCCCTGGAAAGATTGCTTATGAAAATATTGATCAAGGGGTAACTTATCAGGTTGAGATAGATGAGCAAACTGGTTTCCAAGAGAAGGTAATCTCTGAATCTAGAAATAAGAAGTTAATTCCAACACTATTAATTCAAGATAGTAAAGGAGAAACCCTACGTTCATATAACTTACCAGTGGGTTCACATATTATGGTGGATGACGGTGATAAGATTAAAGAAGGTAAGATTTTGGTTAAAATACCTCGTAAATCTGCGAAAGCGGGTGACATTACAGGTGGTCTTCCAAGAGTTACTGAACTGTTTGAAGCACGTAACCCGTCTAACCCAGCTGTTGTTTCTGAGATTGATGGAGTTGTTTCTTTTGGAAAAATTAAAAGAGGTAACCGTGAAATTATCATCGAGTCAAAATTAGGCGAGGTGAAGAAATACTTGGTGAAACTTTCCAATCAAATCTTAGTTCAGGAGAATGATTACGTTCGTGCAGGTATGCCACTTTCTGATGGATCAATTACTCCAGAAGATATTCTTTCTATCAAAGGCCCATCTGCTGTGCAACAGTATTTGGTGAACGAAGTACAGGAAGTATATCGTCTACAAGGTGTGAAAATTAATGATAAGCACTTTGAAGTAGTAGTAAGACAGATGATGCGTAAGGTACGTGTTCAAGATCCAGGTGATACTATCTTCTTAGAGAATCAATTGATTCATAAAGATGATTTCATTAGAGAAAATGATGGAATCTACGGAAAGAAAGTAGTTGAAGACGCGGGAGAATCTGAAAATCTTAAAGCTGGGCAAATTATAACAGCGCGTGAATTAAGAGATGAAAATTCTATTTTGAAGCGTTCTGATAAAAACTTGGTTACCGCTAAGGATGCAGTTGCTGCAACTGCAACTCCAATACTTCAAGGTATTACGCGAGCGTCGTTACAGACGAAATCATTTATTTCGGCAGCATCTTTCCAGGAAACTACTAAAGTCTTAAACGAAGCCGCTGTAAGTGGTAAAGTAGATACATTAGAAGGCTTGAAAGAAAATGTAATTGTTGGTCATAAAATACCAGCAGGTACAGGAATGCGAGATTATGATTCTATAATCGTTGGCTCAAAAGAGGAATACGACGAAATCATGGCGCGTAAAGAAGCTTTAAAATTCTAAATTATAACAAACCCTGATAAGCAATTATCAGGGTTTATTTTTTAAATCATATGGCGGACAAAGACCAAAAACAAAAGCAAATCAATATAGAGCTCGATGAGAAAATGGCGGAAGGTATATATTCCAACCTTGCCATTATCAACCATTCAGTTTCGGAATTCGTTGTGGACTTCATAAGTATGATGCCAGGAGCTCCAAAGGCGAAGGTGAAGAGCAGAATTGTATTGACGCCGCAGCACGCTAAGAAGTTCTTAAAAGCTTTAAGCGACAATGTGAATAGGTTTGAAAAGGCACATGGTAATATAAAAGACTATGAGCAACCTCCTATTCCATTAAATTTCGGACCGACCGGAGAGGCATAGTACTAAAAATTGTTTGAATTCTAAAATAGTTTTTAGTATGAACTAATCATAATTTTGTTATATTTCCTACAATATTATACGGAAAATATAAATTATTATGAAAGTATTACCTATTGTTTTTCTTCAGTTATTTTTGGTGTTTGCCAGTGCGCAAGATTCACCTCAAGATATTATTTACCTAAAAGACGGTGGTATCATCCGTGGTATTATCTTAGAGCAGATACCTGACGTAGCTGTAAAAATTAAGATAGTAGGTGACAACGTACTCGTATACCCTTTAAATGAAATAGAAAAAGTCTCCAAAGCACAAGGATCTAGTTTAATTGGTGAAAATAATCGCAGAGATAAAAATGTGAAGGGATATTTAGGTTTCTCTGTGGGGGTATCAATCCCTTTGGGAGATTTTGGGAGTAGTTCAAATGGACTTGCTGACATAGGAATTCAAGTTAACGGTCTTAATTTTGGATACCTGTTTTCCAAGCATTTAGGTATCGCCACAACGCTGATGATAGCCAACAATCCGAATATTCGAGCAGGCATTGAGCCCTGGTCTTATGGCTCACTTCTGATTGGGCCATTGGTTTCTTTTCCGATTAATCAAGAACTTACAATTGATGGTCGTTTTCAAATGGGTTATGCAGTAGCAACTCTTCCCGACCTTAGTTTGGGTAAAGATACTTCCACGGCCATTGCCTATAATGCGGGAATTGTAGGTAGATACTCATTCATAAAATCATTTACACTACTATTAGCACTAGACTTTCTTCATACGAAACCAGAGTTTGAAGATTATGGTTTCAAGCAGAATATGAAAACTATCTCGCTTGGTGTCGGTGCTGCCTATTCATTTTAATTTTCTGGTTTATTTAGGGTCGAAGAAGGCATAGCATTTAATTTGCCAAAATTTGCGGATGGCCATATTCTAAAAAAGTGATGAATAATACCTCAAAATATACAAGAAAATGGCCTTCACGTTTATAACGGGGATTCATTAAAATAACTGATATAGTTTGCGATAGGCTTTTTTTGGGTAGTTAAACTACTGTGAGAAAACTCATGATACCCAAAATTCGAAGAACTTAGAACTCAGACAAATGAGAAGTGTTTGCAGTCCATTTTGGAGAGACCTTATATACTGCAAGCATTGTTTTTATTATTTAATTGTGAATTCTGGAACCTAACACCAAGTCAATAGTATTTAAGTCACACGCACTCTTTCATTTCTATTGGCATTGGTCTTCTTGAAATTATCCAAAAACTTCATTATGGCATCAGCAGCCAAAATTGGTATTGACAGATTTCTAATTTCTTAGTAAATAAAAAGTAAGAAAATAAATACAATAAAGCAGGAAATAACACGTTAATTAAAAAGTCTAGTATTTTCTACCCATTGTGGGTGTTTGTATAAGACCAGTATTAACTATTTAAATATAATATATGAATTAGAATTTTCAATGATTTCCTAACACTCAATATACTTTGGGTTGTTGGCCAAAGTTTAACCCATTAATAAATAAAATTAAAATTTTAACAAATGAAACGATTGACAAGTACTTACAAACTTTTTACAATATTATTCATCGGTTTGGCTATAATGGCCTGCTCTGATGGCGAAGACGGAATGACAGGTGCAACCGGACCTGCAGGTGCTGCTGGCGCTGCTGGCCCTGCCGGTGCCGATGGTGCCGATGGTGCTGATGGTGCTGATGGTGCTGATGGCTCTGGTTACGGGGTAGTGACAATTAACAGTGATATTGGAAGCTCCGGTGTGACAATAACTACAAATGGCGCCGATTTATCGGCCCCTGGCTGGCGAACTGATTATCTTACAGGAACTATAGATTCTGTGCAGGTTGTACCGTCATTAGCTATAGTCGATGCTTTTGGTGACATTATTACAGGAACTATCAATGCATATGATTTTGCCGCAGATGTTGAAATAACCAGTCCGCAAACATATAACAATACGAGTGATGACACCTTTACAATGACCACCAATTTGCCGACGACAGGTGATCCAGTGGACATAGGTATTAGATTTATAGCAGACCCTGGTCAGCAACCTATTGATGTTACTGAAACAGGTAGCTCAGCGATAAGATATATCCTATACATAAGTCAGTAAAACTAAACTGTAGCGGAACTTATGATAAATAAAACAGAGGTTTGACATAATTGTGTCAAACCTCTGTTAATTCGTTTAATAAAATATGTAAAATTTGAGATTCTGCATCATCTTGCTTTTGGTTTAAAGAATGTAAAACTTCTATGTTGCCTTAAGTTTGGGAATAGGGCTTTCTTTGATTAGTTCTTTTATATTGAATTGGTCTCTGAGGTTTTTGAAATACGGGCGATAAATGTAACTGTGTGCCTATTTGCAAATGGGTCTTTCTATTTTCGTTACAGGTTTGCTTGGCTTGTATAGGTCTTTTTATGAACAACAATAATCATATAGTGTTTTCCGTAGCATGTTGGTACAACACAAAATTAAATTCAAATGGATAATGAAAGTAAAGTGGTAAGCGTCAAAGAATGGCTTATTTCATTGATTATAACCGTGATTCCAGTAGTAGGTATCATCATGCTTTTTGTTTGGGCCTTTGGTGAACGCACCAACCCTAACAAGGCTAATTTGGCAAAGGCCTTTCTCTTGTTTCACATCATCGCCATCGCTTTATTTTTAATTATTGGGATCTTTGGTGGAAGCTTGGCTTATTTTAATAGCTAGTATACCGTAAAACGAATGGTGAGATTTTCCACTGATTAGTAAGGCCATTCGCGGACAGGTCAAGGTTTGATAACTTCTCGTGAAGACCGCTATACGGGCGTAAAATAATTTGTCAAGGGCAAAATTTTCGTAAATTTCATTGTTGCCCGAAATAATCAAATTTAGAAAGGGTTTGGAGATGTACTAGTTATTTCCAATGGTCTCATTAAAGGTATCCTGTGTGAATTTTAATCGAATTTTTATTGCTTATTTCGTAGGTAAACTGCATTTGTTGACTGAGTTTAATTTGATATTGTTTATTAGTATTATCTCGATGGATGTCATCGCGCAGTCTGATGAAAAGAAAGACTCAACAACCATAAAATCTTATATTGATAAGGTAATAGTCAAAACTAATATTGACTCAAAGTTCGATTCATACGTCATTGGATCATCAGATGGATCGGATCTTCGTCTTGTAGCCAATAATGAATATAGAATGTTTCTCTCATTAGACTATGAGTTTATAGGTGTCAGTGTTGGGTTTGCACCAAAAATTCTACCCATTAATAATGATGATAATCTAAAGGGAAAGACGGCATTTTCAGATTATAATTTTCGATTTTTCTTGGGCGGCTGGACTTCGCAAATACAATACCAAAAAGTACAGGGCTTTTATATTGAAAACACAAATGAATTTATTGAAGATTGGGTCAAGGGTAGGGACGAGTACCTGCAATTACCAGGGTTAAGAACGTTATTCTTCGGGGGATCGACCTCATATGTTCTAAACCCAAAATTCTCACTAAGAAATGTGGTCTACAACACCGAATGGCAGCTCAAGAGTGCCGGAAGCTTTGTACCTACTATTAATTACGGTTATTCCAAACTATCAAATGATTTGGAAGGTGAAAATATCTTTGAAAAAAGTTTTGAGATTTCTTTGTCCCCTAATTATTACTACACATACGTAATCGCTGAAAACTGGTTTTTATCCACTTATATATCACCAAGCTTTGGAGTTCGATTTGCTAGGGAAGGCGAGAACGGAACCTCGAACGGATCGCGAAATGTGTACTGGCCCGTTTCTCTCGACGGAGGAATACAGTTAGGGTATAGTGCTGAAAGATGGATCTTCGGAGCAAACCTCAATTTTGAATCGACCTGGTACAGAGAAGATGTAATGACCAGAGTTGAAAATGATGTAGTCTATGCCAAGATATATTTTGGCTATAGGTTCGATGCCCCGAAGGTAGTTCAAAAACCTTTCGATTGGATGAACGAAAAACTTGGACTTTGAACTAAAGATGTACTGCTTTTTGAGGTGGTTCTGCCAATGACAAGGCCTATCTTTTGATTCATGTAATTGCCGTCGCATTATTTTTAATCTTTGGGCATTTTTAAAGGTAACCTGATGTATATTAATAAAAAAAATACGTTTCATGTGCTTATACAATCAATGCAATTTAGTACAAAGCGCTTAGTTTATTTGCTAGTCTTTACACTTCTTGGAGCAACTGTTTCTGGGCAAGAGGGTTTTTACGCAAATGGTTCAATGAACATGGCAGGGCAAACAGACACTTTAAAAGTTAAGGTGCTGGCAAACGGTTGGCTGCTCACAGATGTGGTAATCAATGATAAGACCTATACCTTCTTGCTCGACAGTGCTGGCCCTACCACATTAACCACCTCCGTTAGCGGTCATTTTGAGAATATCACCAGCCGGCGAATTATTGATGCTTCTAACCATGCCGAGATGGTGAATTATGTAAGCATACCGAAATTGACCCTAGGTAAAACCACGTTTTTAAACATTGCGGCAATGCAATTCGACATTAAACTACTAAAGCACCATGGTATCGACGGTTTATTGGGAGCGAATATCATGGCAAAAGGTATTTGGGATTTTGATTTGAGGAACGAGCGTATCATCATTCATAAAAACAATGCCTTTCAAGACTTTCCGTATGTCTCCAAAATAACGCTTCAAGCAAACGGTACACCTGTAATAAAAGCAAAATATTTTAATAAGGTAAAAGAGAACGTTTGGATTGATATTGGTTTTGACGACTTGTTTTCTTTAAACGGAGACTACTTTAAAAAACTTGAAAAACAAGCCCTACTAAAAAATGAGGTTGTAGGGTATGGTAATTTTGCCCAAACAGCTTTTGGCGCTTCAAGCGGCAAATTTCACCTATCGATGATTAACCTCGGTCTAGGAAATCTAACTATAAAAGATATACCAGTAAAGGTAGATCATAACCCCCAAAGTAAAATAGGGGTAAAGTTCTTTGAACATTACCGCACCGTAATCGACTTTATAAACAAGCGAATATATTTTAAACCATACCATAATAAAATTGATAGCACCTATCGCACTTTTGGTTTCAAAACCAAGGTTAACAGACAAAAAAAACTAGCCGTTGCTTTTGTATGGAATAATTCGAGTGCCTTTGAACAGGGGATAAAAATCGATGATGTGATTCTTTCTCTAAATGATCTTGATTTGAAAACAACCCCTATTTCGCATAAAATATTAAATAAGGCGTATCGGTTAAAGAAAGAAAAAGATTCCATTGTTGTCGAAGTCAACACCTCTGGTAATTTTAAGATGTTATACAGATGGGATATTCTTAAAAAACGCAATTGATATGTTAATTAGAGTACGGTCGACTTAAGCTGTTCCATGAGTTGAAGTCCCCGGTTTTATAAAAAGCATTTTAGAAAGAACATCCATAACTCATAAAGTTAAAAACGAACAAGTTGTTTTGCTAAACGTGTAATCTGATTAGTTGTTTGAACAACTTCATAGTTGCCTTGAAGTGAAAATGGAAAAGGACGTTTTTTAGTTTATAACAGAGATTTATATGCTACTAGACGTGACTCGCAACGCTATTTTTCTTTACGTATGCCTAGTGAACTTGCCCTAGTGTAGTTGGCTTTTGGTCTATTCTAGTGATAGTTTACGGGTTCAAAAATTTTATTTGAGAGTTAAGAAGCCTCTTTTCCAATTGGCCATAGTCATTCATGATCATCATTAATTTCATTTTGACTTTCTCCGAATTAGAATTGATTTCTTCGTATATGGTTTGTTGAATTAATTCTTCATATCGTTCTTTTCCTTTTAATAATTCTAAAATCTCAAATGCTTGTGACGATTTACTAATCTGCAGATGTTCAATTTTCGAATTGACAAACATATTAAGATAATTTTCACTATTTGGAGTAATATTGAGTCCGCCATTTTGCTGAATTATTTCAAGAACGCTCATTTCGGGGTTGGTTAGATGTTCAGAAAATAATTTCGATAATTCTAAATGCGCTTTAATATCAGCACTAAGTTGCGTTGAATCTTGAACAATTTGTTCTTGTGACTTTTGAAGTAAACTATTGACATAGGACCTGTCTTTTTTAATTTGTTCATTTTGGTTTACGTACAAGGCCAAGAAAATACCAAAGATTACTGGAAGGGTCTGTAGAAGAACGTTTATAAATTGTTTTTTTAAATTTTTATTCAATAAGAGCGATTTTTAATTGTTTTCTAAATTCTTTTTTTGTTTTTCAAAATTGGCTTAAGTTATTAAAAATTATATTAAGCGGTACTGCAGGGCAAACAATTTCCCTTTGATAGTCATTGCAAGCAAAACCAATACAAAGCAAATAAACAAAAACTACAGCTGTGCTCTATATATTAAGGAGCTATATGTAGTACATCTTATATTGGCATAGGCTGTTTATGGCCTCCACTCTTTTTTACGGGATATAAAATAAAATTGATTTGATTTATGGGTAGCGGAATCCTGTGCTCTAAAATCATTAGTCTATTGCGTCTAATCATTAAAGTCATTTTTATAATTGACCGCCCATAGAATGGAAAACATGCCAATATTTAAAAACCTAAATTCTAACTAGAGTATTACTGCTTTAATTGTGCCCGTTGTAGGAAATGCCATTCCGCATATGGCCTCCTCCTTTATAATGCACGCAGGCACATCAACATATGTTATATTAAGCAAAGCACCATCTAGAAAAGCGCTTATTGCCTCGATTTCCTTGTTGCAAATTTGTAAGTTTCCTTTTTCAGTTGCGAGAAAAGCTCCCAAACAGTTTTTAACCAAAGTACCTTCGGCCAAAAAGGTGGGTTTTGCTTGAAGGTTCCATGAGGCCTCACCTGCATTTAAAGTATAGGCAATAGTGACTTTATCGCCCGTTGGTTTGTTTGCAGTATCCCCTTCTTTAAATTGATAAAACTGTCTCATAAGAACATTGTTTTGCATGAGAAAATCATCTTTTCCCATAAAACCTGCAAAAAGACCCTCTTCAGCCATATCGGCCTCACTTATTTGAGGCGCATAAATGCCAGAAACACTTTTATCACCATTTGAGGCAAAACCATAAATTGATGAATAGGCACCTGATCCCGCTGCTTGAGTGGTTACATAGAGTTCTTCAAATCCGTTTTCATCTAAATCGGCAAAAAACACCTTCTTTATTGGGTCTATGTCCGACAGGGTTACATTAAACTCGGTCTCAAAACCCTTTGTTTCAATTTTAAGATTGCTAAGACTTTCGCCCTTAGGGTGCGATTCCGAAAGTTTAAAAATCTTGCCACTTGCAGAAATATGATCTGTTTCAGAAACGGTTACCGTTCCTTTATCTGAGTTAACTATTTCCTTTTTTTTCTTTTCTGCGCATGAGCATGTCAATAACAGTGACAAAAAACCAACTAATGATTTATTTTTCATAATCGTTATCTTTTGAATAAAGGAGAACGTTTAGTTAAATACTTAAGGGTTATTTTATAAGCATCTTGGGTTTGCCAAAATGAAGAATGATCTTGGCTGAAAATACTGTCACCTCTATCGTTGTAAATGTTAATGGTCATCGATGTTGAATAATTCTGAATATTTGTCGAAACGCTGCTCGAGCTTGTTTTTCTCTTGCCATTGCCCCAAATATCTCCTATTATTCGTCCCCGCCTGTCAACATAGGGTTTGTTTGAAGTCTTTCGTGTGGTCGAACTACTATTACTAATATTGGTTTGATTGGTTTTTTCTATCGATATCATTCCTTGTATTACGTATTCAACACCCAATACATTACATATTTCGCCCATAGTAAACCCTTCGATATTATTATTACTTATACCAGCCTTGATTAGAAGGGCATTTGTAGTTTGTGGGGGTAGAAAACTTAGCGAAGCCTTGTTCTTATTATATAATGAAAAGGCTTCATTTTGAATTTTATTCGATTTTGTTTTTGAGCCATCTTGATCATCCCGTAAATAAGCGAAGGGCAATATGGCAACTTTATTATGGTGGTCTTCAAGATTTGCATATTTCTTTTCGCCTCTTGCTTTATTTGAAGAACCTTCCGATTGTTTAGAACCTCCACCTGTATCAAATTTATTGAAGAACTGAACCCTGCCCGATCCGAAGGTGATTTTTACAATATCGCTTTCGGCCACATTGTATTCAATAGACTCGTTTTTGTAAACGAATTTTAAGGCATCATCTCCAATTTCTTTGACGTTGCCCTCCATTTCTTCCCCATTTGTTTTGAGAATTATGTCATAATTTGAATCTTGGGCGTAGCAAAACGCAATAGCGAAACACCACACCACTAAAGATAGTAGATGTCTTTTCATATTGTTGTTGGGTTTACATTAATTTCGAACAAAATAAAGATACTTATTTTCTTTTATATTTGTAAGTATATTATTACATAAAAAATTTATGCTAATTTTAAACTAAAGAGGACTTAACAATACCTTCTTTAAAAATTAATTCTAGGTGTACAGAACAATTTATCAAGACGCCCTGAAGTTATATGGAGAAATTAAAAACAAAAATTAGCTGGCATCACCTTTTTCTACAGGCAATTGTGGTGTTTCTTGGGGTTACAGTGGCGTTTTTATTGAACAATTGGGCTTCCAATCGACACGAGAAGAAATTGGTAAAATTATACAAACAGGCCCTGCTGGAAGATGTTTCCACCAATATCAATGAACTGAAAAGAGCCGTGAAGAACGATAGTTTATGGATAAAATCTACTGGCAATCTTCTGGATTATTTGGATGAACACCAGAGTGCAGTTGTAGATTCTCTGCAGATTATTTTTGACAGAACCAGATACGCCCATCGCGTTAATCCCCAAAAAGCGACTTACCATAGTATGGAAGCTAGCGGACAACTAAATTTGCTTTCTGATTTTAATCTTAAAAAGGAAATTGTAAAGTACTATAATGGTAGTGTTGTAAAAGTTGAGTATGCTGAGAATTATCTTTGGAATTTTATTAATTCTGAAGTTATTCCTCATGCCCTGATCTCGTATAACCGACACGAAAAAGAATTTTTGAATCCGCAAAGAGATGCCGTTAGATACCTTAATAATCTTATCACGGTTCACATTGCTAAGGAACAAATTTTATTTTATTATCGCGAATTACTAAGTCATAGTGAATACCTTAAATCGGAATTGGAGCGAAATATAGATGAATCGTAGGGCAGAAACTCAGTTTTCCATTCTATATTTTTACCATTGCATTTATGTCAATGCAGTTAAAATTGTGCTTTTGCCTTCTAATATAAAGTGTAGTTGCAATCTTTAATCAAACTCCGAAACAAAATGTAACTTCACAGATGAATATTTAGATTGCGTCATTTGCAACGAAAACTGAGAATCTGCTAGAAATACTAATTGTCCTCTTTTATCCTTTGCTAAGAACTTAGACTTGACTCTTTGAAATTCTTTAAACTCGTCGTTTTTCGAATCATCAGGATCTACCCAGCAAGCCTTAAATACAGGAAAATTTTCATAAGAACATTTGGCACCATATTCATGTTCTAGACGATATTGAATTACTTCAAATTGCAAGGCGCCGACGGTTCCAACTACTTTTCTTCCATTTAACTCCAATGTAAAAAGTTGCGCTACCCCTTCGTCCATCAATTGATCAATACCTTTATAAAGTTGCTTAGACTTCATAGGGTCGGCATTGTTAATGTATCTGAAATGTTCTGGTGAGAAGCTAGGTATTCCTTTATAGTTAAGTTTCTCTCCTTCAGTCAAAGTATCACCTATCTTGAAATTGCCCGTATCATGAAGCCCAACGATATCCCCAGGATAAGAAATATCTACAATTTCCTTCTTTTCAGCAAAGAAAGCATTTGGGCTCGAAAATTTTAGTTTTTTGTCTTGTCGAACATGTAAATAGGGTTTGTTTCGTTCAAAAGTACCAGAAACGATTTTGACAAATGCCAGCCTATCGCGATGTTTCGGGTCCATATTGGCATGAATCTTAAAAACAAATCCGGTTAGTGCCTTTTCATTGGCATCTACCAAACGTTCTTCTGCCATTTTGGGCCTTGGAGAAGGTGCTATCTCAATAAAACAATCCAGCAGCTCACGAACTCCAAAATTATTCAAGGCAGATCCGAAAAATACGGGATGCTGAGTACCATTTAGATATGCTTCTTTATCAAGTGCTGGATACACACCACTTACCAATTCTAAATCACTCCTTAGTGTTTCTGCTGCGGAACTTCCTATAATGTCTTCTAACTCGGTATTTTCTATATTATCAAAAGCTATGGTCTCTTCAATATTCTTTTTGCTCTCACCACTAAAAAGATTAATATTCTTTTCATAGATGTTATAGATACCTTTGAAATCATACCCCATCCCGATAGGAAAACTTAAAGGAGAAACGGAAAGCCCTAATTTTTGCTCAACTTCATCCAATAGATCAAAGGCATCTTTACCTTCCCTATCTAATTTATTGATAAACACGATTATGGGGATGTTTCGCATACGACAGACTTCAACTAATTTCTCAGTTTGTTCCTCAACTCCTTTGGCAACATCTATAACAACAATTACGCTGTCAACCGCAGTCAAGGTTCGAAAAGTATCTTCAGCAAAATCTTTGTGTCCTGGAGTGTCTAAAATATTGATTTTCTTATCCTTATATATAAAAGCCAAAACAGAAGTAGCTACTGAAATACCCCTTTGTCTTTCAATCTCCATAAAATCACTGGTAGCTGATTTTTTTATTTTATTGTTCTTAACCGCACCAGCTTCTTGTATGGCACCGCCAAATAAGAGCAACTTTTCAGTCAAGGTTGTTTTACCTGCATCGGGGTGAGAAATGATACCAAAAGTTCTTCGTCTTTCTATTTCTGTCTGAAAATCCATAAAAAAATTTGTGCAAAAATAAGCTAAATAATGTATCCCAACATCTTTGAAAATAGATCTGATATAAATCTAGAAATGAGATCTTTAAGAAATATGTTGTTCTTTAGTAAGTGCATGTTTGTCATAGACCGATTAAATCGGATAGTTGTCGACAGGCTAAACCCCAAATGATCTTTTTTTTAACAAATAACGTATTTAAAAAAGCGTTTCTTATTAGGGTATTTAGCATTTTAACGAATTATTCTGTTTTTGAAAGACATTTGATACTATCTACTTTGAAAAGAATTTGAAGATTGAAATATTAGGTATACCTTGCACATTAAGCAAACTTTTGTCCCTCTTTGTCTTACCTATTAAACCTTTGATTGCCATGGTGATTAGTAAACCTTAATTACTGACACTTATGGAAGATAATACTACCCGAGTTTTGCAAGGAATAAATGCGAAACAAACCCACAAATTAGCATTAGCCTTAGTTTTGGCATTTTTTGTGTCAACTTTTGCATTGTTATCTAACGAGGCTAATAATTCACTTGATGATGTTACTCCGATTTATTTTGAGGACGGATGTGAAAAGCTAGAATTGGTTGAAATACTTGCTTCTGATTTTGGGTTTCCAAATAATGTTCTAGATGGAAGTTTATCTGCTACCGATGTCGATTTGAGTTCAAAATGGGGTTTGCCAGCTGGAAGTGTTTTGGTAAGCGTTAGTGGTGGAAGTACAAAAAGCTTTGGTGGACTTTTTGAAGTTAATAATGGAGTTCCAGTCACTTTTACTTTCTCTGGTACTGTACCGGTAATGTCAGTTGTTGAGCATTCTCCAGCGGTGGATGCCTTGCATAGAGATGGTATTATTGCCCTTGACAATGTGGAGTATGTTTTTCAAAACACCTCTTTGCCTATAGGTTTGGTTTCAGACTCAACAGGTAATAATTATTTTGTAGAAAACACAACAGAAAAAACGATTTCAGGATCAGTAAGATATGTTTGGAAATCTCAAGGCACGGTAACGCAAGTTCAATTTTATACTACTTCTGAGAGACTTATTAACGGAATCCGATTAAGGTTACAGCCACTAGACTGTTTAGATACAGACGGAGATGGCGTACCTGATTTTTCTGATTTAGATGATGATAATGATGGAATTTTAGATACTGTAGAAGATCCGAATATCGATAAAGATGATAATCCTTTAACGGATCCTCTAGACACTGATGATGATGGCATTCCAAACCATTTAGACATCGATGCTGATAATGACGGCATTCCTGATAATGTAGAAGCTCAAACTACTGCGGGTTATATTCCGCCAAATGATGATGATGATGCTACAATTTTGGCTAATAGTGGATTGAACTCTGCTTACCCAGATGGATTAACCCCTAATAATCACGATGGGGAAGATACACCTGATTACATCGATTTAGATAGTGATAATGATACTGTACCTGACAATAACGAAGGAAACGATTTCAATTTTGATGGTATTCCTGATCAAGTTTTCACTGGAATTGATACCGATGGTGATGGTTTAGATGATGGCTACGAAGGCAGTGATGTTAATGATGGTTTTGATGTGAATGATGAAATAGACGATCCTGCGAATGATTTGCCAGATACTGATGGTACAGAAGATGTAAACTATCGAGACATTGATGATGATGGTGATGCAATAAATACTGTAGATGAAGATGTAGATGGTGATGGCGACCCAACCAATGATGATACCGACGGTGATGGTACTCCCGATTATTTAGATCCCGACGTGGATGATCCCGATGTTGATACCGATGATGATGGAGTTTTAGATTCAACTGATTTGGATGATGACAATGATGGTATTTTAGATACTGAAGAAGATCCAAATTTTGATGGGGACGATGACCCGTTGACCGACCCCTTGGATACCGATGGAGATGGATTCCCAAATCATTTAGATATCGATGCAGATAATGATGGCATTCCTGATAATGTAGAAGCTCAAACTACGGCAGGTTATATTCCGCCAAATGATGATGATCGAGAAACTTATATAGCAAACGATGGCTTGAACACGGCTTATCCTGACGGACTAACCCCTAATAATCACGATGGGGAAGATACACCTGATTACATCGATTTAGATAGTGATAATGATACAGTACCTGATAATAACGAAGGAAATGACTTCAATTTTGATGGTATTCCTGATCAAGTTTTCACTGGAATTGATACCGATGGTGATGGTTTAGATGATGGCTATGAAGGAAGTGATGTTAATGATGGTTTTGATGTGAATGATGAAATAGACGATCCTGCGAATGATTTGCCAGATACTGATGGTACAGAAGATGTAAACTATCGAGACATTGATGATGATGGTGATGACATTAATACTATTGATGAAGATGCAGATGGTGACGGTGATCCAACAAACGATGATACGGATGGTGATGGAATTCCTGATTACTTAGATCCAGATTTAGGGCCTGATACTGATGGTGACGGAGTTCCTGATTTGGTTGATTTAGACGACGATAATGATGGAATAAGAGATTCTACTGAAGATCCAAACCTTGATGGTGATGATGACCCATTGACTAATCCCTTAGATACCGATGGAGATGGATTTCCAAATCATTTAGATATCGATGCAGACAATGATGGCATTCCTGATAATGTAGAAGCTCAAACTACTGCCGGTTATATTCCGCCAAATGATGATGATGAAGCCACTTATGCTGAAAATGAAGGAGTAAATTCAGCTTATATTAAAAGCCTTGAGCCTGTTAATACAGATGGAGAAGACACTCCTGATTATATCGATTTAGATAGTGATAATGATACTGTACCTGATAATAACGAAGGAAACGATTTCAATTTTGATGGTATTCCTGATCAAGTTTTCACAGGAATTGATACCGATGGTGATGGTTTAGATGATGGCTACGAAGGAAGTGATTTGAATGATGGTTTTGATGTGAATGATGAAATAGACGATCCTGCGAACGATTTACCAGATACTGATGGTACAGAAGATGTAAATTATAGAGATATCGATGATGATGGAGACGGTATTCATACAACCAATGAGGATGCTAATGGCGATGGAGATCCAACTAATGATGATACAGATGGTGATGGAACTCCTGATTATTTAGATGTTAATATTGAGGTAAATCAAATGTTAACGCCGAATGGAGATGGTATGAACGACTTTTTGTTCATTCGTGGGGTAGATCAGATAAGAAGCAGTACGTTAAGAATTTTTAATAGATGGGGTATAGCAGTTTACGAAGGTGAAAACTATAACAATCAGAATAATGTATTTGACGGAAGATCAAGAGGAAGAAATACGCTTACTGTTGATAACTATTTACCGGCAGGTATTTATTTTTATATCTTTGATTATACGACTTTAGATGGGGAAAGCAAGACTGATAGCGAGTACCTTTACATAAGCAAATAACGGAAACACTACCATGATTTTAAAAAAGAACTTAATACTAGTTGCTCTCCTCGCTTTTATTTCTTCTACAGGCGATTTAACAGCCCAACAAGACGCTCAGTATACGCAGTATATGTTTAATACCTTAAGTGTCAATCCTGCATATGCAGGTTCGCGAGGTCAATTTAGTGCGGCAGCTTTATATCGTTCGCAATGGGTGGGCTTGGCTGGAGCACCTGAGACTTTTACATTGAACTTGCATTCTCCAATACGAAATAGTAGGTTAGGTTATGGTTTATCGGTAGTTCAGGATAATATTGGCGATGGTGTAGTTTCTGAAACCTATTTGGATGCTGTTGTTTCGTATACTATCGATGTCTCTTTAGAGGGTAAGTTATCTTTTGGACTAAAAGCAGGCGGAAATCTTTTGAATCTAGATTTTAATGCCTTGCGAAATTTTGATCTTGAACCAGTAAGTGTTGATAATATTGAGAACAAATTCTCTCCGAATGTGGGCTTGGGAATTTATTACCATACAAATAAGTTTTATGCAGGTTTATCGGCTCCTAATTTATTACAGACCGAGCATTTCGATAATACCAGAACTGAAGCGACTGCAACTCAGTTTTTGTCTAAAGAAAGAATCAACTTTTATTTGATTACGGGCTATGTATTTGATTTAAGTGGCAATTTGAAATTTAAACCGGCTTTATTAACCAAAGTAGTGGGTGGCGCGCCATTGCAGATAGATGCCTCGGCAAGTTTTCTCTTTAATGACAAATTCTCTTTTGGAGCAGCATATAGATGGGATGCAGCGGTTAGCGGACTTGTCGGATTTCAGATATCCGATCAACTCATGCTTGGCCTAGCTTATGATCGAGAAACTACAGAATTAGGAGGTAGACAATTTAATGATGGATCTTTTGAGGTATTTCTAAGATTCGAACTTGTAAAATCCTTTCAGAAACTGGTCTCACCTCGTTTCTTTTAAAAACTGCTAACCATGACAAAAAGAACACTACCATTACTGATTATATTTATTCTTTTCCTCAAGTTTGCTGTAAATGCTCAAGAAGACAAAGGGGCTTCTAAAGAAGAGCGTTTGGTCACCAAGGCAAATGAACAATATCAGAATTATTCTTTTAGTCCGGCGATTGATATTTACAAAAGAATTTTAGATAAAGGCTATACCTCCGCAGACCTACTTAAAAAATTAGGAAACTCTTATTATTTCAATGCTGACTACAACGATGCTGCTAAAACTTATAAAAGATTGGTTGTTGAGTATCCTTCTGAAATAACTCCTGAGTATTATTTTAGGTATTCTCAAACACTCAAGTCTTTGGGAGATTATGATGATGCAAATACGGCGATGTCTAAGTTCATTGAGATGACTTCAGGTGATGTGAGAGCTGAAACTTATAAAAGTGAAAAAGATTATTTGAGTGACATCAAAAAGAATTCAGGAAGATATGAGTTAACTCCGTTTAAATATAATTCTTCATATTCTGATTTTGCACCTTCTTTCTACAAACAAGGTGTCATTTTTTCTTCAGATAGGGATACAGGAAACTTAGCACGATATCGGCATACTTGGAATTCTAAAGACTTTTTAGACCTATACAAAGTGAATGTTGACAGTGTTTCAATGAACACCGTAACAAAATTCGGAGATAAACTAAATACAAGATTACACGAATCTACTTCAATAACAACTGCTGATGGTAATACCCTTTATTTTACTCGAAATAATATTGTTGAAGGTAAATATGTAAAAGATGAGGAAGGTGTAATAAGACTGAAGATATTCAAGGCAACTTTGAATGGTGGTATTTGGGCAGATATTCAAGAACTACCATTTAATAGCGATTCGTATTCAGTGGCTCATCCAGCTTTAAGCAAAGATGAGAAGACCCTTTATTTTGCGTCAGATATGAAAGGTACTTTGGGAGAATCTGATATTTTCAAAGTTTCGATTAATGATGATGGTACTTTTGGAACCCCTGAAAATTTAGGGAGTAATATTAACACCGAAGCTAGAGAAACATTCCCATATGTGACAAGCGAAGACGTGCTTTATATGTCTTCTGACGGTCACCCAGGTTTAGGTGGGCTTGATGTTTTTGCAACTAAGATAGAGAATAATAAATTTGACAATGCTATTGTAAATGTGGGAGAGCCAGTAAATAGCCAAATGGATGACTTTACCTTCATTTTCAATGAAGAAACTAGAAAAGGGTATTTTGCCTCCAATAGAGCAGATGGTCAGGGAGCAGATGATATTTATGCTTTAGTTGAAACTATTCCTCTTAAGCTAGAATGTGAACAAGAAATTACAGGTACAGTTCGCGATAGAATATCAAATGAAGTTTTGGTTGGAGCAACGGTAAAGGTAATTGACGAAAATAATGAAGAGATATTATCTACCATTACTGATGCTGCTGGTAATTATAGTTTGGTTATCGATTGCTATAAGGGTAATTTTGTTAGAGCACTTACTCAGGGGTATGTGCCATCTGAAGAATATTTAGAAAAGTCAGACGCAAAACCAAAGATTATTGATTTTTATCTAGAAAGAGATAAGGTAACTGCTGGATTTGGTGATGATTTGGCGAAACTATTACAATTAAGCACGATTTATTTTGATTTTGATAAATACAACATTCGAAAAGACTCAGAACTTGAAGTTGAAAAAGTCATAGCTGCGATGGAAAAATATCCAAGTCTTAAAATAAAAGTGAACTCGCATACTGATAGTAGAGGTAAGGACGCTTATAATTTATGGTTGTCACAAAAAAGGGCAGAATCTACCGTGAATTATATGATATCAAAAGGCATTGCAAAAGAACGTCTTCAAGGCGAAGGTTTTGGTGAAACCAAGTTAATGAATACCTGTTCGAATGGTGTAAAATGTTCTGCTGCAGATCACGAATTGAATCGTAGATCAGAGTTTATTATTTTGGAATAATTCCTTAGAAATTTTAAAAAAACAAAAAGCAGCTGCTATAAACAGCTGCTTTTTTATTATCCCTAAAATTCATCTGATTACTGCGTTTTATTGTTATTTGACAACACTGAATAATTACACACACCTTTTTTTTATTGATTCATAACGATAAAAAGACCATACACAACAAATCTTAGGTAGAGGTATACTATCGGCTTATTTTTGGTTAATACAAGATTGAAGTACCCCAAATGAAACCTACTAAACCAAATTTTAATAAATTTTTATCGCTTACATTTTTTACATGTTTGTTGTTTTTTACAACGAACATGAATGCGCAATGTGGTTTTGGTTGGAATGATTCTGGGGTCGTTGTAACGCCTACAGCAGGTGCTCAACTTACCCCTAATATTCAAGCCGGCGAGTATTTCCTTATAAATGTAGTTAATGGAGGAACATACACTATAAGTACCTGTAATTTGGGAACATGGGATACACAATTGTCTCTCTACAATCAAACGACTTCTGCTTTTGTTGCATATAATGATGATGCGTGCGCAAATTTTCGATCTGAAACTTCTTTCACCGCAACATTTACAGGACAGGTTCGAGTGATACTAAACCAGTATAATTGTGCTGCCTCAGCCAACACTTCTCAGGTTCAATATTCAGGAATCATTCCAGGCCCTCAATTGACTGTTGGGAACGTCTCAGTTGATGAAGATGCTGGAACATTAGCATTTACTGTAGACCATACAGGATTAGCTTCTTCTGGTCCATACACCGTGACTTATAACACAGTTGATGGCACAGCTGGACCAACTGATTATACACCAGTAACGGGTGGAACTTTAAATTTTGATGGCACATTGGGTGATTCAGAAACAATAACAATCTCCATTACAGATGATTCACTCTATGAAACATCGGAAGACTTCACTCTTGAATTTGCAACGACAACAGATGCGTCTGTTGATATTACAGATACAGCTATAGGAACTATTGATGACGATGAGGTCATTCTAAATAATACAGACCTAGTTTTAGTAGAAGAACTAGATGGGTATATAGGGTATACCTCTACAGGCGGTTCTCTTCGAACACAGGATAATAATACGAATGCCTGCTCCATAACCACAACTTCTAATAATACATTAACTTCTGCGGTACCAGTCGGAGCTACAATCGATAAGGCATTTCTATATTGGGCGCATTCAAATGCTACACCTGATTCACAGGTTACTTTTGAAGGCAATACGGTAGACGCGGATTTGATGTATACTACAACCTTAACAGGTGGCAGGATATTTTATGGGGGTGTAAGTGATGTTACCAGTATTGTGGCAGGCATTGCGAACCCCAATTCGAATTCTTTTGATTTTTCTGGACTTACTATTGACAACTCACCGACGTATTGTAGTTCAGCTACAGTTTTAGGAGGCTGGAGTTTAATAGTATTTTATACTGATCTTAACCTACCCGCGTCAACTGTTAATGTATATCAAGGTTTTCATGGTGAAAGTAATACTACTTCTACATATACTTTAGATGGCTTTTTTGCGATAGGAGCCTCAGGATCGAAAACTACGGTTTTGTCTTGGGAAGGTGATCAGACCTTAAACAATAATGAAGCACTTGAATTTACCACCGGAGCGGGCACAAATGACTTGGTAGGCGATGGTGACAATACTATTGGCAGTCCGAACCCATTTAATTCCACAATATATGATAATACTGGTGGAACCACGGTTAATATTACCACATCTTATGGAGTAGATCTAGATACATATGACGTATCTTCTTATATTTCGGCGGGAGAATCTACCGCAACTACTAGAGTTGAATCTGGTCAAGATTTTGTAATACTGAACGCGGTCGTTTTGAAAGTACCGTCAAACTTGGTGACAGGTAACGTTTTTGAAGATATTAATTACGGCGGTGGCGCAGGTAGAGATTTAATAAGTTCTTCGGGAATTCCAATTGAAGGAGTTGACATGGAACTCTATGATAATACAAACTCGAGAATTCAAACCACTACAACAGACACTTCAGGCGAATATGTATTTGGCGGAATGGCAAATGGAACCTATACCATACGCGCAGTAAACAGTACAGTAAGGTCAACCAGAACTGGAGGAGCAGCATGTACTAGCTGTATGCCAGTACAGACCTTTAAAACAGACTATGTAGCAAGTGCTTTAATACCTGATATTAACGCCGTTGGCGGTGAAAACCCTTCAGGTGTAGACCCTTCTGCAAATACGTTGACAGGTGCTCAATCTATATCTTCTATGACTATTTCTAGTGAAGGTGTCGTGGGAATGGATTTTGGTTACAATTTCAATACCATTGTGAATACAAATGATGATGAACAGGGATCATTAGAACAGTTTATAATCAATTCAAATGCTTTAGATGCCTCTGGTTTAGATATTGTGGCAAATAGTATTTTTGATCCCTTAGCTGGTGATGACACTTCAATATTTATGATTCCGCCAACAGGTGATATACAAGGAAGAACGGCGGACGCTAACTATGCAAGTGGCTACTTTGATATTGACACTTCAAGCAATCAATTGACAGTCATATCTGGTGCAAGTACAAAAATAGATGGCAGAACCCAAACGGCATATTCTGGCGATACAAATACAGGCAATGTAGGTTCTGGGGGAACCACTGTTGGTACATCGGCAAATACGCTTCCAGATTATGAAAGACCTGAAATACAGGTTCATAGAGATGGAGGTGATGTATTTCGAACGCAAGGAGATTTATTTGAAATGCGAAATATATCCGTTTACGGCGGTAATAATGCTAGTGTGAGAATACAAGGTGGTTCAGCAACTCTAGTAGGTAATCTTTTAGGGGTTAATGCAACAGGTGTTGCTTCTGGAAATGTAGATTATGGGGTTGAGATAACAAATGGTGCAAGTAGAATTGAAGGCAATTATATCGCTCAAAATACAGATGAAGGTATTTATGTAAATGGAGGGACATCTACGCTTATTCAAGAAAATCATATTACAGATAATGGTAGAAGGGGTCCTTGTTACGAAAATATCCGAATAAACAATGGAACAGGAGTCGTCATTCGACGAAACCTAATTGATAGAGCCGCTTCCCTAGGAATAGATGGTGATGGTATTACAGGAAATGTGGCTATTTCAGAGAATACAATCACAAATTCCGGTCAAGACACGGGCACCTGTAGCGGAAACAATGAAAATGCAGGGATACTATTAGATGGAAATAACTCCTCAATATCTAACAATATAATAGCTTCCAATGGAGGCCCCGGAATTGTTTTAGCAGGCGGAAATACTTCAGGTAATCTTATCTCACAAAATTCGATTTATGCAAATGGAACGGCTGCAGATGCTTTAGGTATTGATCTTGATTTATCAGATGATGCGGGTGACGGTGTTACCCTCAACGACACGGGAGATGTCGACAATGGTCCAAATAGTGCGATTAATTTTCCAATTATCGAAACAGCGTATAAATCTGGCTCAAACGTTGTGGTTTCTGGTTGGTCAAGACCTGGAGCAACTATTGAATTCTTCCTTACAGATATCAATCAAGGTACGGCCACCTTGGGTGATAATCAGTTAGGTCTTTCCGCTGATTACGGCGAAGGACAAGTTTTTTTGGCTTCAGTTGTAGAGGGCGGTGGCTCTGATACCAATTCTAGTACTTCTTTTTATCTTGACGATGATAGTAATACGGACAATACGAACAAATTTACCTTCACTTTTGCAGTACCCCCAGGGATAATATTAGGAGATGATCTTACAGCAACCGCTACAATAGCAAACTCCACTTCTGAGTTTTCGCCTTTCAGCAAATTAAAGGCTTTTACGGTTATTACAAATCGTAGAATCACCTATCGCGTAAAGAAAGAGTAGCATTTTCTGACAAAAAATAATTGTAAATCACTGTTTTAGAAGAGGTTATTATAGTTATAAACCTCTTTTCTTATAATGGTAAACCTCAACTTTCTCTTACTAAATGTCGTTTGCGGAGGTCTTCACAACATTTTTTTTAACATGTATAGTATTAGGAATAAATTGAGCTTTCAATTAAGCTGGGGGGCGAACAATTGATACTCCTCTCTTGGCGATAGTCCCAAAAAATGAAGGTGTTTCAATTGTTGAACTTCTCTGATAACCTCCTACATAAGATAGTCTTTGGTTTTGCCTTAATAGCAACTTCAATTCTATCTTCTCAAACTACTTTTACCGAAAGTGGAGCTTCATATAATTTAGATATTACAGGAAACAAAGATGGTGGGCATGCCTGGTCTGATTACGACAATGATGGTGATGTAGATGTTCTAATATTAGAAAATTCAGGAGGAAGCAATAAAAGTTTCCTTATGCGCAATAATGGTAATAATACCTTTACAGACGTTAGAGCGACTTTAGTGCCTGGAATGCTAAATGATCCTGCCGAAAGGCAAGCGGCCTGGGGAGATTTGAACAGCGATGGTCGACCTGATTTTATGATTGGTGCCCATGGTAATAGTAGTAGTAACCCTGCTGCACTTCAAATCTATCTTCAAAATGTCTCAGGTACCTTTGGTGATGGCGCTGGTGGAACAGCCCCAATTACGGTTGGTAGGTCTGGTCATACGATTAATGTAAACCCCATTAATTCTGAGGGTGCTGGTTTTTTTGATTTTGAAGGAGATGGCGATTTAGATATTTTTTTCGATAGCCACGCATTTGGTATTGAACTCCTACGAAATAATTATGTAGATCATACAACACATTTGGTGGTAAACCCACCAGCATCTGGTTTATTTACCCATATTACTCCAGGTAATGGGGCGGGAGTTGTTGAATACGGACTCAATCAATTTGCGACAGATGGTGATTACGGTTCTGCAGCTGACGTTAACGATGATGGCTGGGTAGATATTTTCATGCGTAAAAGAAATGAGAACGATTTTTTCTTGAATCAAGGAGGAATTTTTACAAATGGTTCTGACCTAGCTCAGGCAGATAATGACAACAAAGGAGGAAATGGACTATGGGATTTAGATAACGATGGAGATTTAGATGCGGTATGGACAGAGAACGGTACAACTCAAATATTTAGAAACGATGGTCCAGGTATTTGGGTCGCTTTAGGAGCAGCTGTTTTCCCAGGGTTACCACAGCCTCCAGATAACAATGGCAGTAATTCTTCAGCGGAAATTGAGGCTTTAGCTGGTGGTGATATTGATAATGATGGTGATATAGATGTTTTGTTAGTTGGTGATGGTAGAAGTTACCTTTATATCAACCAATTGAATAGTCCTACTCCAGCACCAGGGGTAATAGGCAGTGGCACCGCGATGACTTTTACGCTAGATCCAGCTCTTTTTAATTCTGGTCAAAATGGAGAAGGTACTACCATGATTGATATTGATGATGATGGTGATTTGGACATCTATATGAGCATAAGTGGTAGAAACCGACTTTACATTAATAACCTTCCTGCCGCAAATCGAAACAATCATTTATTAATTGATGTAACAGAAGATAGAGGAGCAAATGGTGCTACTGGTGGTGTACCAGAACGTGTAGCGATTGGAACTAATATCATAATAAAAGACTGTAATGGAAATATTATCAGTGGCCTTAGGCAAGTAAACGGAGTATATGGTCACGGAACGCAATCGCCAGAAGAAGTACATTTTGGACTACCCTTAGGTGAAAATGAAACCTATGTTATTGAAGTACGCTATCCGAATTATTATGACCCAGTAGACGGAGTCAAGCGACTCATTGGTACTATTATTACGAACCCCAGCACAATTCCAGGTACCAATCACTATACTTTAAGTACATCAGCGGCCGAGGCAAGTGAGAATATAAATGCACCAGATGCGGTTGATGATGGTACTACTGTAAATGACAATTATAATATATCTGTTCAACTTAATCTATTCATCAATGATTCCGAACCAGATTCAGAAAATTTTTTCATTTCAAGTATTGTTCAACCTGCCACGGGTTCGGTGGTGATTGATGATGCCGATGCGGGATTGGTCACATATACTTATAATTTAGGTGTCCCGTTTTCAGGAACTACGTTTGATTATACGATTTCTGACTCTCCCATCTTTGTTTGTCCAGCCTTGGGTAAAAGAGATACGGCTACCGTAACAATAAATGCAAAGGTTCCTGAAGATTGTAGCAATGGAATTGATGATGATGGCGATGGGCTAATTGATTGTGATGACCCTGAGTGTAATCTTAATGGTAATGGATATGATTGGTATTTTGGATTAAACGCTGGTCTTAATTTTGAAAACGCCGCAGGCCCAGTACAAATACCTTCTCCTTTGTTGAACGCCGAGGAAGGCTCCTCGATATGGTCTGATGACCAAGGTAACTTACTATTTTATACCAATGGAATAAATGTATATAACAGAAATCATCAGGTAATGCCAAATGGTTCCGGCCTATTAGGAAACCCAAGTTCGACGCAATCTGGTGTTGTGGTTGAAGACCCGGGAAATCCAGATAGGTATTATGTCTTTTCTATTGGAGGAGCTGGTAATCTGGCCTATTTTTCTGTGGTCGATATGACCTTAGATGGAGGATTAGGAGATGTTATTGTGGGAAATAAAAATACATTTATACAAAACGTAAATGGTGAAAAAATAGCCGCATGGCCTCATTCAAATGGTACTGATATTTGGGTGGTTCTAGTCGATACAAATAATATATATGCCCGTCTTTTGACGGCTGTGGGTTTAGGTCCAGCGATAACTAGCAATGCAAATTCTTTTGGTAGAAGGTTCGGTCAAATGAAGTTCTCACCAGATGGTCAAAAATTGGCAATTGGCAGTTACCCAAATGCATCTTCAGGCTTTATGGTTCAGTTAGTTGATTTTGATAATAGCACAGGACAGTTTTCAAACCTTCAAGAGTGGCCGCTAAATCAACCTTATGGCGTTGAATTTTCTCCAAATGGTAATTATTTATATGTTACCGAAATGGGTTGGGGTGGACCTGTAGGTCGCCTATGGCAATATGATATCGGTAATAATAGCACAGGTGCAAGTATTGGAGCAAGCGGTGTTGTATTGCTATCCGGAAATTATATGTTCGCCCAATTACAAATTGGCCCAGATGGAAAAATATATATGGCAACCTCGTTCACAGGAAATAACCCGAGAAACGGATTGGCGGTAATTAATGAACCTAATAATCAGGGGCTTTCGTCCAACGCTGTCGCAGACCAAATAACATTTACGGACGGAGCTTTATCTCGTTCAGGTTTACCCAATATTCCAGCGTATCAATTAAGGTCAAAACCAATTATTACTCCTGTTGATGTTACACAAACCTGTTTTAGTAATATCCAGTTGCAATTAGAGGCTTATGGAGCGGATTCCTACCAATGGCTGTTAGATGGTGTTGCAATTCCAGGAGAAACGAATTTGACTCTCGATCCTGATTTACCTGGCCAATATCAGGTTGAGGTTACCTATGGATGTGATATTGAATTGACAGAAATTTATACTTTATTGCTTGATACCGATAATGATTGTGTTCCTGATGTAGTCGATTTAGATGATGATAACGATGGTATTCTGGATATTGTTGAACGAGCGAAAACAGTATTGTGGGTTACACAAGGAACACCTGAAACCGAAGAACAAAATACTATTGACAAACTGATAGCACTAGGTTATACGGTAACTGTGGTGGATGACAACGTGGGAGGTAATGCAAATGACTATTCGGTCACCTTTTTGTACGAAGATGTTAATAGTGGTACCGCTTATGCCAACGTCGCCAATCTATCAACTACTACAAATGGGGTAATTACAAGTGAGAATGCCCTTTTTGACGAAATTTTAGGTACGACAGGCACCACTGGAAATAGCAATACTAATATCATAGACATTACTGACAATACTCATCCTATAACAGAAGATTTGGCGATTGGCAATTATGACGTTGGTGATGCAGCTTTTTATGTGAATAATGTTGTTTCTGGTCAAAAATTAGGTAATCATCCAAATGGACAAGCGGTTTTAATTGCTTGGGAAGAAGGAGATGCTATGGATACGGGTACAGCCCCGGGGAGAAGAGCCGTGCTACCGTTGACGAATAGTAATGGAGGTTTTAATACAAATGGTGAAGATCTTTTGGTGAATGCTATTATTTGGACAGGAAATATCGATACGGATAAGGATGGAATAGCAGATCATTTAGATGCCGATAGTGATGATGACGGCTGTAATGACGCCATTGAGGCATATTCAAGTTTGTCGGCAGATCCTGACAGTAACGATTATTATGGTACAGGAAATCCACCGCCCGTAAATGCCGATGGAACTGTTGTGGCAGCCAGCTATCAAACACCCGCAGACCTTGATTCCAATTCAATTTATGATTTTCAGGAAGCTGGAACTCCCCCTTCGATAACATTGCAGCCTGTGAACTTAACTCTTTGTCCTGGTTGTAATGGTTCCCTTACTGTTACCGCCAATAATGCAGATGGTTATCAATGGCAAATTTTCAATGGAACAACTTGGGTTGATTTGACTGATTCCGGTATCCATTCAGGTGTCACTGCGGCTACACTAAATATTATGAATGCCACACCCTCAGATAATGGAAATCAGTATCGGGTTATAGTCTCGAATACTTTATTTGTATGCCAAACAGTTATATCGAATACGGCAATTTTGACCGTAAATGTGACATCGGTAATTACCAATAGAAGAATTACCTATCGGGTTAAAAAGAACTAGTTTTTAGTCATTTAGAATTCCTTTTTAAATTGTTCATACAACCGATTTTTCCTACATAAAATCGTTCCGAACTTACTGATATACAATGGCTAATCGACCAATGAAACATATAAAAACCTCAACTTTTAATACCTATACAATGCATTTTAACAGTTACACAACATTTATTTTCCTATGGGCATCTTAAGGTTAATTTTGTAAAGTGTAATTAAACCATTTCACCAAATGTGGTTTAACTGCAACCCAAAGTATGAATAACTTAACCGAACTCAACCACGGTTTTCGTCTAGAAAACAAAATGGCATTCAGAATGCAAAGACATTCTCTTCTCCATGGTAAATGTTCTTTACTGAACATGACTTCTGTTAACTATTCAGCTTAGTAAATTTTTCAGTAGCGTATTTAATCGTCTATTGAATTATAACAATGAATAAAAATAAGTAGACAATACAATTTCTAAGTAAAGTAATGGTCATGAAGAAAATAATTGTAGTACTAACTTTTCTAATATCAGGTTTGGCATTTGCCCAAACCACGGTCACATTAGAAGATCAATGCAATTGCGAGGTTCTCAGTGGAACAGCCGTAACTACTCCTGGTACGGTAACCCCAGCAGGCGCAGATACCGGCGATATCTATGTGAATACCAATACAGGAACAATCTATTTTTGGGATGGTGATTCTTGGGAGCTGACCTCTTCCGATGATCAACAGGTTTTGAACTTTAGCTACGATGCTGCCACCAGAGGACTTACACTAGAACTAGAAAATGGAGGTGCTCCGATAACGGTAACACTCCCAGCAGAAACTATAACGACCATTACTGGAGCTGCTGCAACTGGAAACGCAGTAGGTGTTTATGAAAATGAAAATGGAGATTTGGTTACAATTAATGAAACAATTATAAGAATCGAAGATAACGCTGATGGTAACATCACTTTAATTAATGAAACAGGTGCAACTTTGACTGTTGCTAAATCAAATATTACTGACCGTGGGAATGGTACTTATGAATTCTCCAATAATAATGGTGCTAATGTAATTATCGACACCAACGGTGTAACAATTTTTGATACTATAACAGGAAATTTGATTGCTACCATAGCTAACCCCAATGGTACTTTTACTGAGATTAATGAAACAGTTACCACAATAGTAGAGAGTGCCAACGGAACATTCACATATACTGATGAGGATGGAAATCCCACCATTATCGATGTTACAAATTTAGAGACCTTGACGAGTCTTGTTTTAAATGGAGACAACACGAATTTAGATTATGAGGATGAAGATGGAAATACAACTCAGATAAACTTGACTGCCGCGGTACAAAACCTTGAAACAGTTACTACAATAGTAGAGAGTGCCAATGGAACGTTCACTTATACTGATGAGGATGGAAACCCCACCATTATCGATGTTACAAATTTAGAGACCTTGACGAGTCTTGTTTTAAATGGAGACAACACGAATTTAGATTATGAAGATGAGGATGGAAATACAACTCAGATAAACTTGACTGCCGCGGTACAAAACCTTGAAACTGTTACTACAATAGTAGAGAGTGCCAATGGAACGTTCACATATACTGATGAGGATGGAAATCCCACCATTATCGATGTTACAAATTTAGAGACCTTGACAAGTCTTGTTTTAAATGGAGACAATACGAATTTAGATTATGAAGATGAGGATGGAAATACGACTCAGATAAACTTGACTGCTGCGGTACAAAACCTTGAAACAGTTACTACAATAGTAGAGAGTGCCAATGGAACGTTCACTTATACTGATGAGGATGGAAATCCCACCATTATCGATGTTACAAATTTAGAGACCTTGACAAGTCTTGTTTTAAATGGAGACAATACGAATTTAGATTATGAAGATGAAGATGGAAATACGACTCAGATAAACTTGACTGCTGCGGTACAGAACCTTGAAACAGTTACTACAATAGTAGAGAGTGCCAACGGAACGTTCACTTATACTGATGAGGATGGAAATCCCACGATTATCGATGTTACAAATTTAGAGACCTTGACAAGTCTTGTTTTAAATGGAGACAATACGAATTTAGATTATGAAGATGAAGATGGAAATACGGCTCAGATAAACTTGACTGCTGCGGTACAGAACCTTGAAACAGTTACCACAATAGTAGAGAGTGCCAACGGGACATTCACTTATACTGATGAGGATGGAAATCCCACGATTATCGATGTTACAAATTTAGAGACCTTGACGAGTCTTGTTTTAAATGGAGACAATACGAATTTAGATTATGAAGATGAGGATGGAAATACAACTCAGATAAACTTGACTGCCGCGGTACAGAACCTAGAAACAGTTACTACACTTTCAACAGCCGATAATATAACATATACGTATACTTCCGAGGATACCACAACAACTTCATTTGATGGTACTGATGACCAAAATGCAATGCAGGTACCATTAAGTACAAATGTAGATGTAGATGGTGATTTGGTTGATGAAACAACTGTCCAAGAGGCAATTGAGGATTTAGCCACAAATAGTAGTGATGATCAAAACCTTACGGGAGCGACTTTAGATGCCCTAAATGAATTACAAATTGATATTGAAAACGGAAATTCAACAAGCGTTGATCTTTCATCACTAAGTGAAACTGTAGCTGCTGGAACAGGTGCTGTTACCGTAGTTGATGATGGCAATGGTAATTATACTGTAAATTCTACTGATCCTGATGAAGATTTAACAAACGAGCTTACCCTTGTTGGTACTGGTGCTCCAACCGTAACACCAACTAACACTGGTGTTACTTATGTTGATGATGCGGCAGGACAATTATATGTTTGGGATGGAACTTCATGGCAAGTAGTTGGTGGTAATGCCAGTCCCGATTTAGATCCAGACCCAACCAATGAAAGAAATACTGCTTTCAATGTAAACGCAGGTAATTTGAATATTACGGATAGTGGAGGAACATTATCAGTTCCAATAACTTCTTTAGGAACAGACGATCAAGATGCTACGGAAGTAAACTTGAATGCTGCAGTAGATGTTGATGGTGATGGAAATAACGAAACAACAGTTCAAGAAGCCATCGAAGATTTAGCTGCTGGAAGCAGTGACGACCAACAATTGGATGACCCGAACACGGTGTTCAATGCAGGAACGAACGAACTGACAATCGCTTTGGAAGATGGTGGAACAGCCACTGCTGACTTAAGCGCTTTGGACCAAGATGCAACCGAGGTAAACCTGAACGCAGCAGTAGATGTAGATGGTGACGGAAACAATGAAACAACTGTTCAAGAAGCCATCGAAGACTTGGCCGCTGGAAGCAGTGACGACCAACAATTGGATGACCCGAACACGGCTTTCAACTCAGGTACGAATACCTTGACTATTGCCTTGGAAGATGGAGGAACAGCGACTGCTGACTTGAGCGCATTGGACAATGATGACCAAGATGCTACAGAAGTAAATTTAAATGCCGCGGTAGATGTTGATGGTGATGGAAACAATGAAACAACGGTACAAGAAGCCATCGAAGATTTAGCTGCGGGAAGTTCGGATGACCAACAGTTGGACGATCCCAATACAGCTTTCAATGCAGGAACGAACGAACTGACAATCGCTTTGGAAGATGGTGGAACAGCAACTGCCGACTTGAGCGCATTGGACAATGATGACCAAGATGCTACAGAAGTAAACCTGAATGCGGCAGTCGATGTCGACGGCGATGGAAACAATGAAACAACTGTTCAAGAGGCAATCGAAGATTTAGCTGCTGGAAGCAGTGACGACCAACAATTGGATGACCCGAATACGGCTTTTAATACTACAAATGGTGAATTAACAGTAGCCCTTGAAGATGGTGGAACTGCAACAGCAGATTTAAGTAGTTTACAGAATCAGAATACTGATGAGCAAGATTTAAGCAATTCAGTTGTTACAGCAAATGAAAGTGTTGCAATTGAAATTACTAATGGTAACAATACAACAATCGATATTCGAGATGCTGATTCAGACGTAACAAATGAACTTTCTTTATTAGGTACAGGTGCTCCAACGGTAACTCCAAGCAACGCTGGTGTTACTTATGTTGACCAAACGGCGGGACAGTTATATGTCTTCAATGGTTTAGCCTGGGAAGCAGTGGGTGGTAACGCCAGTCCAGATTTAGATGGTGACCCAACCAATGAAAGAAATACTGCTTTCAATGTAAACGCAGGTAATTTGAATATTACGGATAGTGGAGGAACATTATCAGTTCCAATAACTTCTTTAGGCACAGACGACCAAGATGCTACCGAAGTAAACTTAAATGCGGCAATCGATGTTGATGGTGATGGAAACAATGAAACAACGGTTCAAGAAGCCATCGAAGACTTAGCTGCTGGAAGTACGGACGACCAACAGTTGGACGACCCAAATACTGCTTTCAACTCAGGTACGAATACCTTGACCATTGCATTGGAAGATGGTGGTACAGCCACTGCTGACTTAAGTGCATTGGACAATGACGACCAAGACGCTACCGAAGTGAACTTGAATACTGCAGTCGATGTTGATGGTGATGGAAACAATGAAACAACAGTTCAAGAAGCTATCGAAGATTTAGCAGCTGGAAGTACGGACGACCAACAATTGGACGACCCGAATACTGCTTTCAACTCAGGTACGAATACCTTGACCATTGCCTTAGAAGATGGTGGTACAGCCACAGCAGATCTAAGTGCATTAGACAATGACGACCAAGACGCTACCGAAGTGAACTTGAATACTGCAGTCGATGTTGATGGTGATGGAAACAATGAAACAACAGTTCAAGAAGCTATCGAAGACTTAGCAGCTGGAAGTACGGACGACCAACAATTGGACGACCCAAATACTGCTTTCAACTCAGGTACGAATACCTTGACCATTGCATTGGAAGATGGTGGTACAGCCACAGCAGATCTAAGTGCATTAGACAATGATGATCAAGATGCTACCGAAGTAAACTTAAATGCGGCAATCGATGTTGATGGTGATGGAAACAATGAAACAACGGTTCAAGAAGCCATCGAAGATTTAGCAGCAGGAAGTACTGACGACCAGGATATTAGTACTGATGGTACGGCCGGAAATATTTCCATTGAAGATGGGAACTCAATCACGTTGAATGTGAACGATGCTGATTCAAATATTGGTAACGAGTACAATACAGGTAGTGGCATTACTGCTGGTAGTGTTGAAATAACTGATGGCGGTGGTACCGAATCAGTAAACTTGATTAGTGCAGATGCTAATAATGATATTTCTGCTGGAACTGATGGAGCTTTATATTTAAATGTTGCCTCCGTGACCATTTCAGAGACTAATACAGCATTAGGTTTCAATGGTGCAACCAATGAATTGACGTATACCAATGAATTAGGGAACAATCCTGTAGTGAATTTATCATCTTTAGCAAATACTGATGAACAAGATTTAAGTAGTTCGGTAGTTACCGCAAATGAAAGTGTGGAAATACAAATAACAGGTGGTTCGAATACCACGATTGATATACGAGATGCAGATTCCGACCCAACAAATGAGATTGAACTTCCCACAGGAGGTACAAACGGACAAGTATTATCTACCGATGGCAGTAGTACCTATTCTTGGGTAGATCCCGATACAGGTCCTCAAGGCCCTGCAGGTCCTCAAGGACCAGCAGGATCAGACGGATCAGTAGGCCCACAAGGTCCAGCCGGTCCTACGGGTCCAGCGGGAGCTGATGGTGCAGATGGAACTAACGGTGTTGATGGTGCAATAGGCCCACAAGGCCCAGCCGGTCCTACGGGTCCAGCAGGAGCTGATGGCGCAGATGGTGTAGACGGAGCAATAGGTCCTCAAGGTCCAGCAGGAGCAGATGGTGCAATAGGCCCACAAGGCCCAGCCGGTCCTACGGGTCCAGCAGGAGCTGATGGCGCAGATGGTGTAGACGGAGCAATAGGCCCACAAGGTCCAGCCGGTCCTACGGGTCCAGCGGGAGCTGATGGTGCAGATGGAACTAACGGTGTTGATGGTGCAATAGGCCCACAAGGTCCAGCCGGTCCTGCGGGTCCAGCAGGAGCTGATGGTGCAGATGGAACTAACGGTGTTGATGGTGCAATAGGCCCACAAGGTCCAGCCGGTCCTACGGGTCCAACCGGAGCTCAAGGTCCACAAGGTAATGTTGGTCCTGCAGGCCCAGCGGGTCCAGCCGGTCCGACGGGAGCAACGGGTGCACAAGGTCCAGCCGGAGCCACAGGCCCTCAAGGTCCAGCAGGCGACCCAGCTACTGATGACCAGACATTATCAACTAATTCGAATCCTGGCCATATAGCTATTTCAGGAGGAAATAACATTACACTAAACGTAAACGATGCTGATTCAAATATTGGTAACGAGTACAACACAGCATTCGGAATTGTTGGCAGCAACCTTCGATTAACAGATGGTGGTGGTGACCGAGATGTGCCATTGGCGTCCTTTTCAGACCACGACTGGTACGAAGTAGGAGGTACATCTGCACCAGATGCAATAGGAGACAATATTTTCACACAAGGAACAGTTGCCATTGGTAGAACTACAGTTACAGCTAATCGTGCACTTGATGTAGAAGGTAACATTGAAATGAATGATTTCCTATATATGAATGGAGATCTTGCACTTAGGGGGAACGATGGATATCTAAGGTTGAATCCTAACGGTAATTTTGGTTCTGGCACATTTATAAATAATTATTTAAGAGTAGATGATCGTATGACGGTTAATGAAAGTGGTAATAATAATGATATGCGAGTAGAAGGTCAAAATGATATTAATCTTTTGTTTACTGACGCTTCAACAGACCAAGTTGGTATTGGCTTAAATAACCCTGAAGCCAAGTTAGATGTAAATGGTAATGCGCGGGTACGTACGTTACCTGCTGCTGCCGACACCGATCAACTTGTTTCGGCAGATGTAGATGGTAACCTTAGGAAGGTAAACTCTTTGAAAGCTTCAAAAGTTTTCTATCCACCGTCGATTGAGATAGATGCATCTGCAAACGGTACGTTTATGATTGACTTATATGCGCAGTATATCGCACAGTTTGGCTCTCCGGTTGTAAGTAGTGCTGGAACTATTCCAACTTACTTGCCTGCGGAATTGGACTATCATGTGACCTACGCTGATCCTACAGTATTTAATACAGCTACTATGTTAATCAATGCTGCAGGTGAATTAACGTATACCGTAATTGCTCAGCCAACAGATTATAACACCTTAATTAATGTTGTATTTGTAGTAAAATAAATAACAAAAAACAAAACGATCCCAAATCGAATTGAAAGTAACCCCTACATATAAAAAACTATTCCTCAGCTTTGTTTTTATCTTGCTGGGGATTGTTGTATCCAATGCCCAACATGTTTTGCGGGTACCAGCGGACACTCCTACTGAAACTAGGACCAATTTTCGATGGTATGAGGCGTCAGATACAAGTACGGTTCTCAGTACAGACTCTTTTTTGGAAGTAACTGATCGCGGGGTTTATTTTGCCTTGTACGATGGTACTATTTGCGGAAGAAATGCATCAAGTTACTTTATACTTACCAACTGTAATTCTCCCTTTAATGAAGTAACACTAGATATTACTGATAATACAAATAATGTATCTCCAAGTGCTACATTGACTTGGAATCCTTCTGTTACTGGAGATCAAACGCGCCCAACAGTAATTGCTACTGAAATGCCAATTAAATATCAAGCTACAATTACCAAGGTGGGAAACAGTTTTGATTTACCCAGTTTTACTGTAGTATGTATTTATGAAGCAGCAACTTTAGTTGATGACGTAGTCACTACGGATGAGGATGTTTCTGTTACAATCGATATTTATGATAACGATTCAGACTTGCCTGACGAAGGTTCATTAATGACTACAAACCCTACAAATGGTACCGTAATCGTTGATAATAATGGGACCCCAAATAATCCTATAGATGATATCGTGACCTATATTCCTAATCCAGATTATAATGGCCCTGATTCTTTTGACTATACCGTTTGTAACATCTTTGGCGATTGTAGTACAGCCACTGTAAATATTGATGTGCTTCCTATTCTTGATGCCATTGATGATTTTGTGGCAACTCCTGAAGATACACCAATTGATATTCCTATTCTCGATAATGATAATGATATACCTTCTACAATAACATTAACAACAACAAATCCTTCAGATGGAACAATTACAATAAATGATGGAGGAACTCCTACCAACTTTACCGACGATTCTGTTATCTATACACCGAATACTGGTTTCTTAGGTGTTGATACTTTCACATATACTATTTGCGATACTGCTGGCAACTGTGAGACAGCTACGGTTACTGTTGTTGTTACTGATGTCATAGACTTAGATTCTGATGATGATGGAATCCTTGATAATATTGAAGATTTAGACGCAGACAATGATGGTGACCCAACAACAAACCCAACCGATACCGATAGTGATGGTATTCCAGATTACTTAGATATTGATAGTGATAATGATGGTATTCCTGACAACGTAGAAGCGCAAACAACAGATGGATATATTCCGCCTAGTGGTGAAGACCGAAATACCAATGGTCTTGATGATGCCTATGAAGAAAATGGCAATTTAGGAGTATTCCCAGTTGATACAGATAATGACCTAATTGCAGACTACCTTGATGAAGATAGTGACAATGATAATGTACCGGATTACATTGAGGGTCATGATCACAATCAAGATGGAATTCCCGATGTGGTAATTATAGGGTCTGATAAAGATTTAGATGGATTGGATGATGCCTACGAAGGTGATACCCAAATTGATTTAGATGTTAATGATGAAATAGACGACCCTTATAATGACTTGCCTAATACTGATGGTGACAATGAATCAGATTATAGGGATACCGATGATGATGATGATGAAATTGATACCATTAATGAAGATATAAATGGTGATGGTAACTATGCAAATGATGATGAGGACGGTGACGGCATACCTGATTATTTAGATCGTCCGGACCCTGAAGAAATTGAGATTTTTAATGTGATAACACCTAATGGGGATGGTATCCACGATACCTTAACAATTTCAGGATTAGAGAATTATCCAGTTAACACAATTCGAATATACAACCGCTGGGGAGTTTTAGTCTATACAACAAATGCCTACAACACTCAAGGGAATGTCTTTGATGGAACGTCCCTAGGTAGAGTGACAGTTCAAGTAGATAACAAGTTACCAGTGGGTACGTACTTCTATATTTTAGATTACGAAGATGTGAATGGCAATACCAAATCATTATCAGGGTACTTATACCTAAATAGATAAGTTATGAGATTTAAAATAAAAAAAGACATACCTTCTAGTGCGAGATTAGTGAAAATTCTCTTGCTACTATTGATCTCAGGTACTTCATTGTATGCACAACAAGATGCCCAGTATACCCAGTATATGTACAATACAGTAAGTGTAAATCCTGGTTATGCAGGTTCTAGAGGTCATTTAAGTGTAGGTGCATTACACCGTTCTCAATGGGTTGGTCTAGATGGGGCACCTACAACGCAAACATTTAATATTCATTCTCCGGTGGGTTATAGGGGTGTTGGGCTAGGTCTCTCCGTTGTAAATGATAGAATAGGCCCTACATCTGAAACTAATTTTGATATTGATTTTTCATATACTTTGTACCTCTCTAAAGAAGCAAGATTAAGCTTTGGACTAAAAGCAGGAGGTAATCTTTTAGATGTTAAGTTCTCTGAGCTTAATCAATTTACTACAGACCCTTCACTAGCGGTTGATATTGATAACAGATTTTCACCAAATTTCGGTGCAGGAGTATATTATCATAATGAGCATTTTTATGCCGGACTTTCCGTGCCTCGGTTTTTACAAACAGCACATTTTGACGAATCCTCTTTATCAACTGCCAAAGAACAAATGAATTTTTATTTCATTACTGGTTATGTTTGGGATTTGAATGACTTTCTAAAGTTCAAACCAACCTTACTAACAAAAGTTGTACAAGGAGCTCCCTTACAGGTTGATTTATCTGCAAATTTTATGCTTAATGATAAGTTCATATTAGGAGCTGCATATCGCTGGGATGCCGCAGTTAGTGGGATGCTTGGATTCAATATTTCTGAAGGTTTCTTAATTGGCCTTGGCTATGATAGAGAAGTTACCGAGTTAGGTAATGCCGCGTTTAATGATGGCTCTTTTGAGGTAATTTTACGCTATGATTTTATCAAAACCAAAGGTCAAATGAAATCACCTAGATTTTTCTAAAAAAGTTTAATGAGAACATATTGAGGTTTAAGAACGCTAAATGAATAAAAGTATGAGTAGTTAAAAAGAACAATGTTTCTGCCAAACACTAACCAATATCCCTCGTTTTATAAACGCTTAAGCTTGTTTGCTTTTGCGGTTCTTTTGTGTTTTGTTAATTTCTCTTTTTCTCAGGTACCTTCAAATGATGATTTTTCAAACCCTATTGACCTTACTGGCCTTATAAACAACTGTTCTTCAGATGCGGCATATACAACTTTGAACGCAACCCCTGATTTGAACGCAGGTTCTTGTTGGGCAGATGGTCCGAATGCAAATGTTTGGTTTAGTTTTGTGGCAACGGCAACGGGCACTATTCAGGTTAACATGGATCGGGGAAATACCAAGGGGGATTTACGATTTGCCTACATGACTTTATGGGATGCCGATTGCGTAACTGAACTTGCCTGTAGTACCTTTGTTGATGCACATGATGATATATCTCTATTATATTCGGGATTAACTTCGGGTGGAACCTATCATATTTCTGTAGATAGAAGATATACCACTGTTAACGATGACTTTACCTTATGTCTAAGTGATCAGGCAACAAATGACTATTTGGAAGGCGCGACGAATATCGATGCGCACATGAACGGTTGTTCAGCAGATGCCGAATTCAGTACTTTGGCAGCGACACGTGATCGCAACGCTGCTTCTTGTTGGCCAAATGTTGTAGGTCCTGGACCTTATCGAAATGTTTGGTTTGCAGTTACTGCCCCATCAACTGGAACTATTGAAGTGAAGTTGGATCGGGGAGGTGTAAAAGGAATGTTGAGAACGGCATATATGGCACTTTGGGAAGCTGACGGCATCACGGAAGTATCCTGTAATAGCTACCGTATAGGTAGCGATTATGATGACATTTCTATGTTGGCGACTGGTCTAATTACTGGAAATATATACTATATATCCGTTGACAATACTTATATAAATGAGCCTGATGATTTCACCTTATGTTTAAGTGATCAGCCTACAAATGATTATTATGAGGGGGCTACCAATATAACTTCTTTGATTGGGAGTTGTTCCGCGGATGAAGCATTTACCACTTTAGGTAATACTTTTGACAGGAACACCGGGTCATGCTGGCCCGCTCCTGTGGAACATAATACTTGGTTCCAGTTCACAGCACCTTCTACCGGAAGAATCGAAGTTAATCTTGATAGTGGAGGAGCACAAGGAACATTGAGACATGCTTATATGGCTTTATGGGATACCGATGGTACAACCGAATTAGCCTGTACATCTTATGTGGATCCTGATGATGACCTCTCAATGCAGTATTTAAGTCTTACAGCAGGAAATACCTATTACGTTTCAGTTGATAACAGATACGTCACTACAACCGAAACTTTTGCACTTTGCTTAGATGCGCTGTATGATTATGATTTTTATGAAGGGGCTCATGATGTGACCTCCTTAATCAACAGTTGTTCTGCTGATGAACAATTCAGTACTGTAGGTGCTACTCCTGACAGAAATGCAGGAAGCAATTGGAACAATAGCGGCCCTCTTCATAATCGTTGGTTTAGATTCACTGCCCCTCCTTCTGGTGAAATCAATGTTGTTGTAGATCGAGGTGGTACTAAGGGCGCACAACGCTATACCCAGATTGCTTTATGGGAGTCAGATGGCACAACCGAAATAAAGAGTGAACAGTATGCTTATCAAAATGAAGATACCGATTTGGGTTATGTCGGGTTGACCCCAGGCAATACCTACTACATTTCAGTTGATGTCTTGGGGGCGAGTTCTGTTGGCACATTTACCCTCTGTCTGCAAGATGAGGTGGATTATGATTTTTATGAAGGTGCCATAGACATAACGTCATTTATGAACTCTTGTTCACCCGATGCCCAATACGATACGCGTGGTGCAACACCAGATAGAAACGCAGGAAGCGATTGGGGTGGAGGACCAGGTTACAACAGATGGTTTAAATTCACAGCCCCTACAACCGGGCAAATTCATATAGTAGTTGACGTACAAGGCGTCAAAGGCACGCAAAGGTATTCTAAAATGGCACTTTGGGAAGCCGACGGCCTAACTGAAATTCGAAGTGAACGTTGGCATCTACAGAATGGTGATATTGATATTGGTCATATAGGTTTAGTACCTGGTAACGAATACTTTATTTCGGTTGATGCCCAAGCCTCAAGTTCTGCTGGTACCTTTACCATGTGCATTCAAGATCAAGTTGATTACGATTTTTATGAGGGTGCCAGGAACATCACTAGTTTTATAAATAATTGTTCTCCTTCAGGAGGATACGATACACGAGGTGCCTCAGCAGATTTAAATCCGGGCACCGAATGGGGCAGTGGACCTGTATCAAATAGATGGTTTCAATTTGTCGCTCCGACAACAGGGGAAATTCATATTGTAGTAAATAGAAGTGGTGGTACTGCCCAGCGATATGCTCTGATGGCACTATGGGAAGCTGACGGAGTTACCGAGGTAACTAGCGAGCGTTTTTGGTCCCAAAATGACAATATTGATATGGGTTGGCCAAATCTGGTACCGGGCAATACGTATTATATTTCGGTGGATGGCGTAGCGACTAGTTCGGCTGGAACCTTCAACTTGTGTCTTCAAGACAGGGTCGATTATGATTTCTATGAAGGCGCTGAAGACATTACGGGGTATTTACATAGTAGTACGCCAGATGCAATTTATAGCACTTACGGAGCTTCCCCGGATCGAAGTGCCGGATCTAATTGGAACGGTGGCCCGACAATAAATCGCTGGTTCAGCTTCACCGCTCCAGTTGGTGGCGAACGAATGGAAATTACACTAGACATCGGAGGGGCAAAAGGAACACAACAATTTTCGCAATTGGCACTTTGGCAATCCGACGGTACTACCGAGATAGCTAGCGCAAGATGGAACCTTCCAGATGATGATATTACGCTTGCTGCTTCGAATCTTGTGGCAGGAAATACCTACTACATCTCTGTAGATGCATTTGCTATTAGCTCCGCAGGAAGTTTCACGTTGTCCATGCAACCTTTGGGTCCAGATTTAGATGGGGATGGGGTGTCTGATATTGATGATTTAGATGATGATAATGATGGTATTTTAGATGTTGTTGAGGGATGTGAAAATACTGATATTGACAATACCGTGGGTATAGGAAATAATGTTGTAAACTCAACATATAATCTTGTTGGTACTGATTTGACCTATACCTTAAATAACCCTGACAATGTTGAAATATTTGGTTATGATGCGGGTCTCAACGGTCATAGTATTCGATTAAGAGGTGACTCCGGACAGTCCGGTACCCTTACTTCCGAATATAGTACCCCAATATCGCATGTTTTTTTCAAGATGGCCGATTTTGATAATAATACGCGGTGTACAATTAACGTGTTCGATGAAAATAATGTGTTGTACGATCTTACTTTTGAAGGAGTTGCATCTTTAGGATCAATCATTACACAAACCGGAAATCTTTTTGTAGCAGATGCAATTGACGTAGATGGTAACAATCCAGCCGAAGATATGCTAGGATCAATAGTTTTCTATTTTGAAAGACAAGTCAGTAGAATTGAACTGAACTTTGAATATCCATCAGATTCATCAACACGGTTTACTCAACCTATTTATTGTATCTCTGATAGTGATAATGATGGTTTAACAGATCATCGCGATTTAGATAGTGATAATGATGGATTACCTGACAATGTTGAGGCACAAACTACAATTGGTTATGTTCCACCAAATTCAGATGATGCAGCAACCTATTTAGCAAACAATGGTGTGAATTCAGCCTATTTGGGTGGATTAACACCTACCAATACCGATACACAAGATAATCCAGATTACTTAGATATTGATTCAGATAATGAGGGAGGTACTGATACTACGGAAGCGCAAATAACTTTGCTAAATACCGATTCTGATAATGACGGGCTCGATGATGCCACTGATGCAACATCTGATTATTCTGATGTAGGCGGAACCATAGACAATCCTTTAAACGCACCAATCGCACTACCAGATTCTGATAGCGATGCTACATCGGCTGGTGATGTTGATTTTAGAGACGCTTTAGACGATAGCTTGGATACTGATAATGACGGTGTTTCTGATTCTGTAGATTTAGACGATGACAATGATGGTATTTTAGATAGTAGCGAAAACACTTGCCCTCCCATTAGTGCAGGTCAGAACCTTCTCTCTAATACGAATGCTTTACAAAATGCCAATACGGTTTTGGAGGCCGGAATCAAATATAACTTCAATATAGAAAATGTATCATCTTCAGGTATTTTATCAGGAGTTGCGATAGATGGTCCATTTGCAGGAGAAAATATTAATATTTATTTGACCAATACTACTGAAGGGGGAGTTGTGTTTAATGGTCTTACGGCGGTATATAATTCTGATTTTACCTACAATGCTGGTTCGTCTGCCGGAAGCGGTGGTCTGACCAATGGAGGATTCTATGTTTTTTATGCTATTGTAGATACGAATTCAAACGGCACTTATGAAAACGGAATTGATGAACTAGTAGGGCCTGTAGACCCTCTTGTAATAGGAAGTTTGCCAATTTCTACAGCCACAGGAGACTTATATTTTTATTATAACGATAGCATTTTAGGGGATAATCTAGCAAACATCGATTACGGTATAGCAATTGTCGAATGTGATGCAGATGGTGATGGAGTTCCAAATTCAACAGATTTAGATACCGATAATGATGGAATTTTAGATATTATTGAAGCAGGTCATTCAGAGGTGGATGCTGATAACGATGGACAAATCGATGGATCATCCGCGGATTTTGGTGCCAATGGTTTGTTTAACAGTATAGAATCTGATGATTCTCAGGGAGCAACAGTGACGTATTCAATATCAGAAAGCTCTGATGATATTGATACGATACCCGATTTCTTGGATTTAGATAGTGATGGGGATGGTATTCCCGACAATGTTGAGGCCCAAACAACCTTGGGTTATGTTGCTCCAACCGCCGATGATGTTGCTACTTATTTGGCAAATGATGGTGTAAATTCTTCCTATTTAGGAGGCCTCAATCCGACAAATACTGATACTACCGATGATCCAGATTATTTAGATGTTGATTCTGATAACGAAGGGGGAACAGATACTTTAGAAGCGCAAATAACGCTTTTGAATATTGATTCTGACAATGATGGACTCGATGATGCCACCGATGCAACACCTAATTATTCGGATGTCGGCGGAACTATAGACGATCCACTTGCTGGCGCTATCATTTTATTGGATACCGATAAGGATGCCAATTCGGGCGGAGATGTCGATTTTAGAGATGCCCAAGATGATCGCTTAGACACCGATACCGATGGCATTGCTGATGCTATTGACTTAGATGACGATAATGACGGCATACTCGATTCGGAAGAATTGAATGTGATAATAGGTAATACGCAACCGGATTGTACGGGCGAGACCATTCTTGATTTTAGTACTGCACCTATCTTGGAGTCAGGCACAGCCTTGATGCAAGGGGCAGTGTATCGTTTTCCAAATGTTACAGCAGGCTCCGATGCCTTGGTAACTATTGTTGAAACCTTTAACGCATCTGTTGCTGATATTGACAATAACTCCGCAGAAGCTCAGGCGTTTCGTCCTAGAACCGCCTTTGATATATCAAATGTTGGTAAAGAGGGATATATAGAATACAGAATACAGTTTGTTAACTCAGGAGGAACAACGCCGGTTATAGTTTCAAAGTTCTTCATCAATGTCAACGATACTGACGGAAATGTGGATTATAGTGAGGAGATTTATGTTGAAAACCCAACCAACTATATCATATCAAATCCTAGTGATTTATCAGTTTCGTATGAATTTCCTTGGATTGTTGCTACGGGCGGAACAAACGAATACCCCGGTGCAGGAAATACCAATCCGCAGGCCAATTTTGGCATAAATTATGAAAACCGTTCTGAAATTCGATTTAGAGCGGGTATTACCACTATTGTCCCCGCAGTTGCAGCTTCAGGTAGAGAGCATAATCTCGATTTCAGGTGTACGACGAATTATATAAATCCAGAGATTTATGTTTTGGATAGCGATGAAGACGGTTATCCTAACCCTATTGATTTAGATAGTGATAATGACGGCGTATTGGACGTGGTTGAAGCGGGTCATGGTCAAACTCATAGTCTCGGGAGAATACTCGGATCCGTTGGTGCCGATGGTATTCCGGATAGTGTGCAATCAGATCCAGATACTGGAATGGTGAATTACGCTATTGGAGAGAGTATTGATGATATAGACATAATTCCTAATTATGTTGACTTAGATGCTGACGGCGATGGTATTCCAGATAATGTTGAAGCGCAGACAACCATTGGTTATCTTCCTCCAGATGGAACGGTTGATAGCAATGGAGTTGATACAGCATATCCAAATGGACTAACACCAACAAATACGGATTCACAAGATAATCCTGATTACCTAGACATAAATTCTGATAATGAAGGCGGTGATGATACCGTAGAGATGGCACTTACACTAAGTGGAAATGATGTAGATAATGATGGTTTAGACGATGCGACTGATACGACTGTCGATTATTCAGATGCCGGAGGAACAATTGACAACTTGTTGACAGCTCCTATAATCGCTCCAGACAATGATGATGATGCTACAACAGGTGGTGATGTTGACTTTAGGGATGCGCCCGACAATGACAATGACGGTATACCCGATGATGTTGATATGGATGATGATAACGATGGTATTCCAGATGATGTAGAAGATATAGACAACGACGGTGACAATGACCCTTCAACAGATCCGACCGATACTGACAATGATGGTGTTTGGGATTATATTGATTTGGACGCTGATAATGATGGAATTCCTGATAATGTTGAAGCTCAGACTACGGTTGGTTATATCGCTCCAAATGGAGTGGTGAACGCCAACGGATTTGACACGGCCTATCCAACGGGAATCATTCCAACGAACACCGATGGAATGGATACTCCTGATTATATTGATACTGATTCTGATAATGAAAGTGGAAACGACACCGAAGAGGCAGGCATAACCTTGACAGGTAATGACGCGGATAATGATGGTTTGGATGATGCTACCGATGCTACTCCCGATTATACCGATGTTGGCGGTACAATCGATGACCCTTTAACGGCACCGGTAATCTTACCAGATTTGGATAACGATGCAAATACGGGCGGAGATGTAGACTTCAGAGATTCTGCGGATGACAGGGTAATTGATTTGGACAGTGATGATGATGGTATCCTGGATAGCTTTGAAGATTTAAATGAAGATGGAGATAATGACCCATCAACGAACCCTACAAACTCAGACGGCGACGCGAATCCTGATTATTTGGATATTGATAGTGATGATGATGGTATTCCCGATAATGTAGAGGCCCAAACCACACCTGGATATATTTCGCCAAGTTTAGATGACACAAATAACAATGGTGTTGATGACGCTTACGAAACTGGAGGAAATATCGGAATAATTCCTGTAAATACAGATGGCGAAGACCTCCCCGATTACTTAGATACAGATTCAGACAATGATAACGTCCCTGATAGTATTGAAGGAAATGATGCCAACCATGACGGTATTCCAGATGTAGTCTTTATCGGTTCAGATAAAGATAATGATGGACTCGATGATAGTTTTGAAGGTACTGACCAAATCGATATCGATGTCAATGACGAAATCGATGACCCCTTAAACGATTTGCCAAATACAGATGGTGATAATGAACCAGATTATCGTGATATCGATGATGACGATGATGAAATTAATACCATAGATGAAGATATTAATGGAGACGGAGATTACGCTAATGATGATACCGACTTTGACGGGACTCCAGATTATTTAGACCCTGACCCACCACTGGCGCTTGAAGATGTTGAGGTATTTAACGTGGTCACTCCAAATGGTGACGGTGCTCACGACTACCTGATCATAACAGGTCTTGATCTACGCTCAAATAATACGCTTGAAATTTACAATAGATGGGGTATACTGATATACTCAACTACGTCATACAACTCAAATGGAAACGCTTTTGATGGTACTTCTAAGGCTAGAGCAACGTATAATTCAAGTGAAAAACTACCTGTTGGAACCTATTTTTATATTTTGAATTACGAAGATTTAGATGGTTCAAATAAAACATTGTCTGGACATCTTTATTTGAACTAAAAGGTTCTCTAGGCCTACAAAACTTATGAAGAAGCAGAACAAAGTAAAATCAGCACAACAAAATTTCCTATTTCAGGCAGTGTGTATGCTTGCCTTGGTTCTTTTAGTTTTGTTTTTTAATTCATGTGAAAAGGATAAAGTTTCAGAAAATCCAATTAGTGAAAACCCACTACCTGAAGAGCAGGTTGCTTCAGGCCTACTTTTTTCTTCGGATAAAAACGGTCATAACGAGCTGTACAGGCTTCAAAATGATGAAGAAACTTTACTTTTAAGCGATTCCAATTATGATTATTGGTGGCCTAAAGTTTCACCAGATAAATCAAAGATTTTGGTGTATCGTTCGGCTGCGAACCCTGCCAAGAACCATGATAATTATCAGGAAGCTGAATTGCTATTAGTTGATATAGAAGGAAAAAATGAGCAAGTAATTATAGAGAAAGGAAAGCATGGTTGGACGGGTCAAGGGGTTTCTCGATGGAATAAAGACGGTACCAAAATCCTAATGATAAGTGAACAAATTGTCCCAACAGGTAAGCAGTGGCGAATGGTAACTACCGATGCGCAAGGAAACAACCCAAAGAACTTATCAGATTGGTGGATTATTGACCCGAACTTTTCAATTGATAATTCGCAAGTAGTTTTCATGGCTTTTCCTGATAACGCATTGTCCTTCGATCTAGCTGAATTAGAATTGCATAGGGCTAATTATGATGAGACAAGTGGAAGTATTTCTGACATAATCAGGCTAACAACTAACTTTACGCGAGACCACGACCCGGCTTTTTCCCCTAACGGAAAACAAATTGTTTTTTCTGCGGGTAATGTAGCTTACACGAACGTAGATATTGCGCTTTACGATACCGAAAGTAATGAGGAAAGCAAATTAGTTGATGATTCGGGTTCTAATGGAGGCAGTATGTGTTGGTCTTTGGATGGCAAAGAAGTCTATTTTCATAGTCTCAATCTCACGCAACATCCGTTTCAAATTAAAAAAGTAAATATAAATTCAGATGAGGTTACTACCCTTTTAGCTTCAACTCCTCAGAATTTTGGGTATTATCATCCAGAAGCCTATTAAAATATAATAGACGCTTAACCGCGGTATGTTATGGCACAAAAAAACCCAATGTTCGCATTGGGTTTTTTATTATAAATTATTGTTTGAGAGGACCTTCATAAGTTCCCAAAACTTTACTATTTGCTAAAATTTTTAGGGAAGCCCATTTTTCACTTTTTGGTTTTTCGAGTAAAAATAAATATTCTTTTTCCTCGCGTTCAAAAACCAAGGTAACCTGAATATTTTCTGTGTCGTCTATTTCATAGTTGTAGCTAGAAACTTTGGCGTCGTAGGCCGGTATTCTGTTGAGTTTATCTACGTTTTTAGCATTTGGGATAAGAACATTGAACAAAGTCATTTGCATATTTGAAAATGTAAACATTCCGCCATCATCTCCTGATTTTACTGATGATACTATCTTATAAGGAAAAAATCCCCAGGTAGAATCCTTGACCGATTTAATTAGTCTTTGATGCTGTTCATCTTGTTTGGCAGCTTTCCGTAGTGCACGTAATTCTTTTTTAGATTGCTTTTCTTGACCGGTAACAACAAAAGAGGTGAAAAACAATAGCAGAACAACTGAAAATTTATTCATAAAATTGATTTTAAATAAATATAAAGAATTTATGAATCCCATTTCCAATATAAACAGCAGTCATTTTTTTAATCAAGAAATATATGTTCTAAAACCAAAATTGATAGGCGTCATCTGAAGGGTATCGCATCAAGTGATAAAATCATCATAATATTTTATTCCTTCATCCATTTTAACTACACTAAAGGTGTTATTTTTGTTAAAAATGCTTTGCTATGGGCATTTGTCAAAAAAAGAAAACAATTTGAAAGAAGAGAATGTAATTTTAGTAAATGAAAATGATGAGCAAATTGGGTTGATGCCTAAAATGGAAGCCCATGAAAAGGCGGTTTTGCATAGGGCATTTTCAGTTTTTGTAATTAATGATAAAGGGGAAACTATGTTGCAACAACGAGCAGCACACAAATATCATTCCCCTTTACTTTGGACAAACACTTGCTGCAGTCATCAGCGTGATGGTGAGTCAAATATTAGTGCTGGCAAACGCAGATTGGAAGAAGAAATGGGCTTTGTCACCGAACTTTCAGAACTATGTTCTTTCATTTACAAGGCACCTTTCGATAACGGACTCACAGAACACGAATTGGACCATGTTATGATTGGCGATTATAATGACGCCCCCAGAATTAACACTGATGAAGTTGCCGATTGGAAATGGATGAAACCAATAGACATTAAAGATGACATTGCGAAGAACCCTGAGAAGTACACAGCTTGGTTTAAGATAATTTTCGAGAAGTTTTACGAACACTTGACAAAAAACATTTCCTGAAATGAAAGTAAAAGTAAGTAGAAGAGCACATTTCAATGCCGCGCATCGGTTATACCGACCTGATTGGAGTTTTGAAAAGAATGATGAAATTTTCGGAAAATGTAACAATCCGAATTTTCACGGACATAATTACGAATTGATTGTTAGTGTATACGGTGAGATAGATCAGGAGACAGGTTTTGTAATTGATGTGAAGATTCTCAAAGACCTGATAAAATCAGAAATTGAAAACGCCTTTGATCATAAGAATTTAAATGTTGAGGTTCCTGAATTTAAAGACTTGAATCCTACTGCGGAGAACATCGCTGTTGTTATTTGGAACAAACTCCGTCCACATATTGATTCAGGGAAAAACCTTGAGGTTACTCTGTATGAAACTCCTCGTAATTTTGTAACCTTTTCAGGTTAGAAGCTGGTTGGTTGAGTATAACAGTAGTAATTAGTAAGAAGTTGTAGTAAGTTTTCAGAAACCGTATTTTTCGGGTTTTGAATATCTGGAATCTGACACCAAACACCTAAGATTTATGTATCCACTTAAATTTCATCCGATTTTAAAAGAACGTCTTTGGGGAGGAACCAAATTAAAAGATGTTTTGGGCAAACCCATTGATAATGATATTACTGGTGAAAGCTGGGAGCTGTCAACTGTAAAAGGCGATATTTCGGTTGTTGCTAATGGAGATTTATCGGGCACTTCTCTACAAGAGCTTATAAATGATAACCCTGAAGTGGTTTTAGGTAAAAGTGTCGTTCAACGTTTTGGAACTGATTTTCCTATTCTTATCAAATTCATAGATGCTAAGAAAGACCTTTCAATACAATTGCATCCTAATGATGAATTGGCGAAAGAGCGTCATGATTCCTTCGGAAAAACAGAAATGTGGTACATCATGGATGCAGATGATGATGCCAACTTGATTGTAGGTTTTAATAAAGATGTTACCAAAGAGGAATATGCGCAAAGTCTTGAAAATGATTCGTTGTTAGATTTATTAAACTACGAATCTGTTAAGGAGGGAGATACTTTTTTCATAAATACTGGAAAGATTCATGCGATTGGAGCGGGGGTTTTGCTAGCGGAAATACAACAGACCTCTGATGTAACCTATCGGGTTTTTGATTTCAACCGAAAAGACAAAAATGGAAATTTGAGAGAGTTACATACAGATCAGGCATTAGATGCTATTGATTATGAAAAGAAAGATGACTTTAAGGTCTCGTATGAACAAGAATTAGATACGGTGAATACCATGGTGGATTGCCCTTATTTTAAAACCAATTTTATAGAACTTTCCGAAGAGCTTGAGCAGAATGTAATAGAAAGAGATTCCTTTACTATCTATGTGTGTGTTGGTGGCTCTGTTGAAGTTTATAATGATTTAGGCTCCGCAACCATTCAAAAAGGGGAAACCGTTCTTGTGCCGGCAAGTTCAAGTAGAATTCATCTTAAAACTATTGCCGCAAAACTGCTTGAAATCACAATCTAAATCATACTTTTTTTAATTCCCTTGAAGAAGAGAATCCAAATAACCCTATTTTTGTAAAAAAATACTACAAATGGCGAATATTAGAGATTTAAAGAAAGATATCAATTATGTATTGGGTGATATTATCGAAGCAGTATATATTGTTGATGCGGCCAATAATAAACCAGATTCAAAAGATGGCGCTAAGATTATCGATAGTGCTATTGAGACCTTTGACGATTTGATTGCTAAGGTGAATCAAAGAAGTGTTGAGAATAGACCAGCTCATTTGAAAAGTGTTCGCGAAGAACTTGAGAAAAAAGGTGCTGCATTAATTGAAAAATTGAATAAGTTGAGTTAGGTCTCAAAACCGATAGATAAAAAAATCCGCCTTGAGCGGTTTTTTTTATGTCTAGTTTTTTATGCTGGCAATGTGTTCTTGTAAAGCACGACCATACTTCGAAGCTGCAACCTCGGGGGTAAGTGAATTGTTTATAGAATCTAAATACTTCACATTGGCATTAGCGATTTCGCTAACAGCAATGTAAGGAGCCACATAAGAGTCTTTGTTATTAATGGCAAAATTTATAGCGAAGAGATAACCACGTTTCAAGTTTTTATCACTTTGACGTTGTAACGAATCGAGTTGTAACGAATCTAGAGGAGCCTCAGTTTGTATACTTTGCTGTAAAATTTCGAGATTGCGCTTATTCACATTCGACATTTGTCGACGATACTCTTTTAACTTTTTATCAGATTCTGAACCTGATATTTTAGCATTCGTATCAAAGGTATTCCAAGAAGTATTAATAGTGATGTTGCCTGGTTCGCCAAAGAAAGTAATGCGATCATTTAAATCATTGTTATCTTTCTTGTTTAAATAGAGATAAAATATTTCAGGACTTTCCAGTTCTGTTTGAAAGCTAAAACTACCATCTCCATTAACCTGTAATGAGTCCACAACAATTAAAGCTGAATCAGGTATATGTTGTAGATATAAGGTACCTTTTTTAAGGCCCTTGACCGTACCAGAAACAGTCATTGTATTTTCGGTAATTCCATCGCCACAAGCAGAAATGAATATCAGTAATGCGAAAGCATAAAGCGCCTTTTTCATATTCTCAATTTAGTGGGGCAAATATCAGTAAATTTTTTGAATAGACTAAAAAAGTTTTCCGCCTTAGTCTTTATAATTTTGAGGCGACTTCCATCAATATAGCACAAAGATAGGCACCTCCGGTACCTACCACATATCCGAAAACAGCTAACAAAATTCCTACGGAAGTTAATGAGGGGTGAAACTCTGCGGCAACTACAGGAGCTGAAGCAGCACCACCAACATTGGCTTGACTTCCCACTGCTAAAAAGAAAAATGGAGCCTTAATTAATTTGGCAACTAGTATTAGTAGTCCTGCATGAACGGAAATCCAAATAAGTCCTATTAAAATGAGTCCGGGATTTTCAAGTACTTTGCTTAAATCCATTTGCATACCTATAGTGGCTACAAGAATGTAAATAAACATTCCTCCGATTTTACTAGCACCTGCGCCTTCGTAGTTCTTTGCTTTTGTAAATGATAAGGCTATTCCTATTACAGTCGCGCAAACTACCATCCATAAAAATGTTGAACCTAAAGAAGATAGTATTTTGGTTTTATCGCTAATGACTTCGAAGGTGTTCTTTAGGAATTCAGCGAAATTATTCCCAAATAAATGAGAAACACCAACGGCGGTAAATGCGAGAGCTAGCATTATAATATAATCATGTAAGCTTGCAATCCGTGCGATTTTTGCGGTGTGAGCAGTAACCTTTTCTTTTAGAATTTCAATAGATGAAGTATCTGCTTTTAACCATTTGTCAATTCGTTTCGTTTTACCAACACCGAGGAGCAATATGGCCATCCAAATATTAGCAACTACAATATCGACGAGTACCATACCTCCAAATTTATCGGGATTGTATTCAAAAATCTCAAACATGGCTGCTTGATTAGCACCACCGCCAATCCAACTACCTGCTATAGTGGAAAGTCCGCGCCAAACGGCATCTGGGCCAACACCACCAACAGTTTCAGGAGAAAAAATGGAAACAATCAAAATTGCCAAGGGACCACCGATTATGATACCTGCGGTTCCGGTAAAAAACATGATAAGCGCTTTTGAACCCAAATTGGCAATAGCTTTTAGGTCAATGCTTAGGGTCATTAAAACCAAAGCCGCCGGCAATAAATAGCGACTTGCTACATAATACAGATTGCTAGTTTCGTCGGAAATAACGCCTAAACTGGTCAAGATTCCGGGTAGCAAATAGCACATCAATACCGTTGGAACGATTCCGTAGAACTTTTTCCAAAAACCCGTTTTTATAGAGGAAGTATAGAAAACAAAGCCGAGACATAAAGCTAGAAGTCCGAAGACTATAGTATCATCAGCAATTAATGGTTGGGGTACGCTCGTTTCGGTCATTTAGAAGTAGATTATTACTTCTTCCAAATATAAACATTTATAAGTGTTGCTTGATAAAGTGGGCAACACCATGCTCTGTGTTTTTTAAAGTGGTATAGTTGGCAATAGCTTTGACTTCTTCTCGCGCGTTTGCAACTGCGACGCCACATCCTGAATGTTTTAGCATCTCGATATCATTATAGTTATCTCCGAAAGAAATCACATCAGCTAAGCTTTCATCTGAAGAAAGTAACGTTTGAATCGCTGATAATTTTGAAACAGATTTTGGAGCTATCTCTATTAAGGTGTCATTGGAGCGATAGCTATGTATTTGATTTCTCAATTGACTGGCGAGAATTGGAAATAGAGCATCAGCAGAAGCTCTGGTACACATTAGCATAACTTTATGCGCACTTACATTACTTGCTTTCCAAACTTCTAATGTCTCTGCTGTTTTTTTTAATTGAGGTACTGTTTTGGTGTAGTTGATTTCTTTTTCTACACGCTCTGAAGTTTCTTCAACATACCATTCGCCACCGTGGTATAATCCTAACTTGATATCATGTATTTCTGCAAGACGATACACTTCTTCGAGTACCTTGAGGTCAATCACCTCTGAAAAGGTTTCTTTTTCACCATCTAATATTAATGCGCCATTGTAACAAATCATAGGTTGACGGCTAATACCCAAACGTTCTTGTAAATAGGTCATAGACTGGGGCATACGAGCTGAAACTAGGATTACACGAGTGGTTTCTCGAATGCGTTCTATTTGCGAAATTGTGAATTCTGAAACATCACTTTTTGTTGAAAGCAGCGTGCCGTCTAAATCGGAGCAGAGTATTTTATAATTCATCAAAAAATGGGAAGCCTTTTCAATTAAAAACGCAAAGCTAGGAAAAGAATTATTGAATGCTATCTCAACCCTAAATATTCAACCAATACGTAAGTTTTAAATTGATAGACCGATTTTTGGGTTCAAAACTGTTTACAAAGTAGTTGTCATTATACACCAAGAATAAATCGGAAAGTGGTGCAAAACGCCATTGAAGTCTAGAGTTGATTCCGAGATTATCCCGCTGATTGCTGTATTGTATTAAAGTTGACCAAAATACCGATTTACTAAAAGTGACATCAATTTTTGGACTAACTAGCCAAATGTCTGCACTAGGGTACGGGTCTGGTAGGGTTATTTTATCATAATTAAATAGTAATGAAATAAAGACTTTTGGTTGAAAGCGAAGTGTCATACCTCCTTCAAGGGAAAATCTTTTTCCATTAAAAAATCGACCTACTTCTGCACCTAAACCATAGCCAAAAATTTTTCTTTGGTCAGACTGATACCCTGCTTCAACAGTGTTATAATGATAACCTTGATTTCCTGGAAGAGGAATGCCTCCGTCAGTACCTGTAGGATCAAATTCATCGAACAAAAAAGTAAATCGGTTGGTGGCGCTTACGCCAAACTCGCTAGTGTCATTGAATTTGGCTTCCCAAGAACCTCGATAAGTGAAATCAGTATTTTTAAAATCATCCTCTAAGCTCCAAATAAATAAAGGGAAAAATTGAAAAGAATGGGTTTGTATTTTCCCCTTCGTTGGCCAAAAAGCACGTTCTACGTTGACAAAACTTTTTGCAATACCCGTTCTACGTACAAAACCTAAGTCTGATGAAAAATCTTCATCAATAAAAATACCTTTTCCAGAAAAGTTCCAGTTTCTTGAATTGTAGGAAAGACGCGCTCCACCCGATAGATTTCCTTGGTTATCGTCGGGCTGAAATGATTTGTGCATATAGAAGTTACCCGTCCAGGTATTATCCTCTGAGGCCAAGTTGTAGTCTAAGCCAAGCAACCTATTGTATTCATCTTCCCTCTCTACAAAATCATAGTCTTTAAATGATTGTTTATTGATAAAGAACATACCAATATTTGACCTTGAAAACACTTTTTGTTGCAAGGCAATCATGGTATTGTTATTTGAAGCAATTTCGTTTTCTAGGTCTTCATCAGTTTGAATATTCAAAAGACCCACACGTAGATTATTCGATAGTTTACCACTCAAACGTACACCACCGATTATTCTATTTTCTATAGAATTTCCGGCAGTATCTCGTGCAATTCCAATACGTCTAGAGAAGAAAGGATTTGCATCGCGCGAATCACCAAAGCTTGAAAAAAGATCACTATTGTCAATAAAGAATTGGCGTTTTTCAGGAAGCCCAACTTCGAAACGTGTCAAATTTGTAACGATGTCATCAACTTCTACATTTGAAAAATCAGGATTGAACGTAAGGTCTAAATTCAGACCTGTACCGATAGCAATTTTGGCATCTCCACCAAACTTGATATTATTTAAGCCCTCATCAGTTTCAAAATCTTTTTGTGAGAGAGCATTTACGTAAGGAATAAGGGCTAGTGGAGTTTTCGACTTGCCCAATGGTTTTTCGAAAATCATATCGCCCATGAATGCTGTTCCAAAAACCAGTTGATTTTGAGGTATCTGAATCCATGTACTGGTTTCATTTGATTGAGTGTCAAATCGGTAACTGTTAAAGCGCCATTTTTTGGTACCTTCCTTAAACTTAAAAGAGCTTAAGGGGATTATCATTTCCGCCGTGTAATAGTCATCATAAATTTTAGCATCGCCCCTCCATTTTACATCCCACGAAGTGGTGAAACCACTTCGTTGTGTTCCGCCACCTGATATTAGTGCTTCTCTACGAACACCATATGGGTTTGTTCCGAACAAAAAGGCATTCTGTCCGTCACTAAAAGTGTCAAACATAAGAGAGATATTATCGCTGCCACCAGCCCTAAAGTCACGTTTGAGTGATTGTATGGCATAGTCCCTTCCAGCAGAATTAATAGTAATACCAACATATAAATTTTTGTCGTCGTAAAACATTTTTATATCTGACTGCTGGCGCGCCTGAATAGAATCTAGCGGAAAGTACTCCCAAAATTCATTGGCGCTCTCTGCTTTTTCCCAAATAGCCTCGTCAAGAATACCATCCGGAATGATATTAGAATCTGTGATATATTTTACGGTGAAGCTTTTAGAAGCACTTTGTCCAAAAGAAACAAAAGCAAAAAATAGAAAGGGGAGAACTAGTAAAGTTCTTGTCATTGAGTTTTGAATTAGCTGGTGCTACAAATTTACTTCATTTGAACGTTAAGAAAACCCTAAACTTTAAGGCTTAATCTGTTAATATATACGAGTTCAATGCAAATTTGACTAGATATTCAACCAATAGGTTAACTTCAAATTGATTGAGCGGTAGCGCGGAGAAAACTGATTTACAAAGTAGTTATCATTATATACAATGAACAAATCAGAAAGGGGAGCAAAACGCCATTGTAAACGTGAATTTATACCTAGGTTATCACGTTGGTTGCTGTATTGCAAGATGGTGGTCCAAAATACGGATTTGCTAAAAGTGAATTCAAAACGTGGACTTACCAACCATAAACCTGCCGATGGGTAGGGATCAGGCAAAGAAATTTTATCATAATTCAGGGCAAGGCTAATCAATGCTTTCGGTTGAAGCCTTAGGTTGATTTCAGAACCAAAAGAGAAGCTATTTCCATTAAAGAACCTTCCAAGAGACGCATCTGTTTGGAAGAAAAATACATTACCACGATTTGACTGATAGGATAAAGAGAATTGGTTAAAATGATATTCTTGATTTGCGGGTAATTTAATACCATCTTCAGAACGTGTAGGGTCAAAAGGGTCTGTCAAATACACAAAAGAATTGCTGAAACCAAGTTGACCTTGTGATTGGTCTGTAAAATTGAAACCCATACTTGTACGAATATCACGGTCAGTATTCTTAAAATCTAACCCAGGTCGCCAAGTCAATATAGGAAACAGTTGGAAGCTGTAATTGTTCAAAAGTTTACTCTTCGGCCAAAAAACCACTTCCGCCGAAGTTGCTGTCTTAAATATATCTGTTCGCGGCACAAAACCTAAATCAGAGCGAAACTCTTCGTCGATATAAGCAATATCTTGAAAGAAATTGAAATGGCGAGAATTCCGGCCAAGGAAGGCCCCAGAAGAGAAATTTCCTTTATTGTCATCAGGTTGAAAAGATTTGTGCAAGTAAAACTTTCCGAACCAAGAGTTGTCTTTACTAGCTAGGTTATAATCCATTCCTACTAAGCGATTGTATTCATCATCTCTTTCAATAAAATCATAGTCTTTGAAAGACTGTTTGTTGATGAAAAACATACTTACATTAGAGCGTGCGAAGACCTTTTTCTGAAGTGCAAACATCATGTTGTTGTTCGAAGCAATTTCATTATCAACATCCTCATCGGTTTGAATGTTTAGAAAGCCAAGCCTCCAATCTTCATTCAGTTTTCCACTTAAACGGACGCCACCGATAATACGATTTTCGATTGAGTTTCCTATGCTATCACTGGCAATTCCGATACGTCTTGAGAAAAATGGATTGGCATCACGGCTTCCGCCAAAACTTCCGAAAAGGTCACTATTATCTACAAAAAACTGTCGTCTTTCGGGTAGTCCGATTTCGAAGCGCGTGAGGTTGGTAATGATAGCATCTACCTCTACATTCGAAAAATCAGGATTAAAAGTAAGATCTAGATTCATTCCATTTCCAATGGAGATTTTAGCATCGCCCCCAGCTTTTAGCTTAGTATTTCCAACTTCGGTTTCAAAGTTTTTTTCAGAAATGGTATTGATGTATGGAATTAGAGCTAAGGGAGTTCGTGATTTTCCAAGTGGTTTCTCAAAATACATATCGCCCATAAAAGCCAAACTAATGACCAATTGATTTTGGGGTACTTTGTACCAGACACTTCGTTCGTTGCTTTGCATGTCAAAGCGGTAGCATTGAAAGCGCCATTTGGTTTCTCCTTCTTTAAATTTAAAGGAGGTTAAGGGGATAGCAAGTTCTGCCGTGTAATAGTTTTTATAGCGTTTTGATTCGCCTTTCCACTTGACGTCCCACGCCGTATTGAAACCTCTCAAGTCGAGGCCACCCCCAGATATTAATACTTCACGCTGAACGCCGTAGGGGTTTATTCCGAACATGAAAGCATTCGTGCCATCATTAAAAGTATCGAATACCAAGTTGACATTATCGTTACCACTTGCTCTAAAATCTCTTCGTAAGGAAGGTATGACCCAATCATCACCTACCGAATGTACGGTGATGCCGATATAAAGCGTGGTATTGTCATAGACCATTTTAATATCGGTCTTATTCTTTGCCAAAATACTGTCAGAGGGAAAATACTGTTGAAAATCATTCGGACCATCAGCATCTTTCCAAACGGCTTCATCAAGAACACCATCAAGTTTTATAACATCAGATACTAAGCCAACAGTGAATGACTTTTCAGTTTCTTGTGCGAGTAAAGCGACTGTAAAAAGAAGGGCGGCGAGGGTACAGCGTACTTTCGACATTTAGTTTTTGAATTAGCAGTGCAAATTTAAATGTTTAAAACGTTAAGAAAATGCCAAAGTTAGATGAAACCAACTATTCTTTTTTCTTTGGCTCTCGTTTGTGTTCTTTTAGCGATTTCATTAACATCCATTCAATTTGACCATTGGTGCTGCGAAATTCATCCGCAGCCCATTTCTCAACAGCCTTCAGCATTTCTTCATTCAAACGTAGTGCAAACGCTTTCTTTTTTGCCATTTACTTATCTCTAAAATAAAGATTAGTGATTTAATGTGCCAGTATTTACAATTGGTGAGACATCTTTGTCAGAGCAAAGTACGACCATTAAATTGCTAACCATTGCCGCTTTTCTCTCCTCGTCTAACTCTATTATGTCTTTTTTGCCTAGTTTTTCTAGAGCCATTTCTACCATACTTACCGCACCTTCAACAATTTTATGACGGGCAGCGACAATCGCTGTTGCTTGTTGACGCTTTAACATGGCGTTCGCTATTTCTTGTGCATAAGCCAAATAGCCGATTCTTGCTTCCAGAACTTCGATACCGGCCATTGATAGGCGTTCTTGTAATTCTTTTTCAAGTGCTTCGCTGACTTCATTTACACTTGAACGTAGCGTGATATCTTCATCCAAACCTTCATCCGCAAAGTTGTCATATGGATACATACTAGCTAATTTTCTTACCGCTGCATCCGTCTGAACTCTCACAAAGTTTTGGTAATCATCAACGTCAAAAGCAGCTTTATAAGTGTCAGTCACTCTCCAAACTAAGATGGTACTGATCATTACCGGGTTGCCCAGTTTGTCATTTACCTTAAGTCTTTCACTATCGAAGTTACTCGCTCTCAAAGATATAGTTCTCCTCAAATATAGAGGATTGACCCAAAAGAGTCCATTCTTCTTAACAGTGCCAACATATTTTCCAAAAAGTAACAAGACCTTTGAACTATTTGGATTTACCAAAATCAAACCACGAATCATGAAAACAGCTATCGGAATAAGCAATAACCAAACAAAGATGTCGGTTCGTATAAACATGATAAAACTTCCTGCAAGAATGAGAAGAATTATAAATAAGAAGAGATAACCATTTAAAGCCGATACATTTTTTTCGTTCTTCATGATAAAATAATTTAATTGATATTAAAATGATATCATAAAGATATAATAATAAATTATATTTCCTAGCTTATAATCAAGTATTTACTTATTTCTAAACCGTTTAGACTTTTTCTTCTTCGGATTCGTAAACAAGCGTTTAAAAAAACCATCTCTTTTTATAGGTTCACAGTTCAATTGGTCTAGCACAAAAGGATTCGGCTTTTCAAATCGCGCTTTTGTAATATGGTTGAATTCTTTCTGCTTGTTCAGTTGTTGATACCAACTTGCAAATATCGGCAGTGCTGCATTTGCGCCCTGACCGAGGCTTGTGCTTTTGAATCCGATTTCGTGATTGTCTAAACCTACCCAGGTGATGTGAACGAGTTTTGGAGTAAGCGCTACAAACCAAGCGTCTTTGTTGTTCTGTGTAGTTCCTGTTTTTCCAGCGATATCGTTATTCAATTTGTAGGTGGAACGGATGCGTTTTGCCGTTCCGCTGTTAATAGTGGATTTCATCATTTCGAGCATAATTTGCTCTGTTTGCTTTGAAAATGCTCTATTTTTTGCTCTTTTGGGTTCGTTTTGGGCTAAAATGGAATCTTTTTGGTCTGTAATTGTTTCAATAAGATAGGGGAGTACCGCTCTTCCATTATTAACATAGCTGGCGTACACTCCTGCCAACTCGTTGAGGTAAATTTGACCAGTTCCTAAGGCAACTGAAGGTTGATTCGGAAGTTTTGAAAATACCCCCATCTTTTTTGCCTGGGCCAATACATTTTCAATTCCTGTAGCTTCTAAGACCTTTACGGCAACTGTATTTACAGAATTGCTAAGTGCTTGTTCCATAGAATAATTCAAATAAGCTTCGTCTTTCTTACTAGAATTGCTGGGTGACCAACCTTTTAGATTTTCATATTCCACCTCGCGCGCCGAAAAATAAGCGCATGGGGGAATTCCAGTTTCTAAAGCAGCGGTATAAACAATGGGTTTAAAAGTAGACCCTACTTGTCTTTGGGCTTGTGCTACATGGTCAAATTTGAAACGTTTGAAATCGATACCGCCAATCCAAGTATGCACCGCACCCGTTTTCGGATTCATACCCAACGAACCCGTGTTCAAGAATTTCATATAGTGCTGCACACTATCAATAGTACTTGCATTTACCGTCTTATCACCTGACCAATCGGTCAATACCATACTCCGTTTTTGGCTTAGGGAATCCCAAATTTCAGAAGTTGATAATTCGTTTTTGAGTAGTTTCTTATAATGAGGTGTTGCCTTTACCGCTTTTTCAACGAGTTCTTTGTTTCGTATCCATGGGGCTTTTTTTCCGTAGCTGTCTTCAAAGCTTTTTTGGAGTTTGCTCATATGCTTTTTCATGGCTTCTTCGGCCATCACCTGCATTTTATAATTTAGGGTGGTGTAAATTTTGAGTCCTGAAGTGTAAATGTTGTATTCGTTTCCTTTTTCGTTTTCTGATTTAGCCCATTTGATGAGCTTCTTGCGGACTTCTTCTCTGAAATAGGGCGCTACTCCATCGGTATAATCGTATTTTCTATAATTTAATTTTAATGGGATGGTGGTTAAACTATCTTTTTTGGCTTCCGAGAGAAAATCATTTTTCACCATGCTTTGCAAAACCAAGTTCCTTCTGGCTCTACTCTTTTCAGGATACACTCTAGGATTGTATCCGTGGGTTGCTTTCAACATTCCCACCAGAACAGAAGCCTCTTCAATGGTGAGTTGTTTGGTTTTCTTGTTGAAAAATTTAAGAGATGCACTTTCTATTCCGAAGGTATTATCTCCGAAGGATACTGTATTCAGATAATGTGTCAAGATTTCATCCTTAGAAAAAATATCCTCTAAACGGGAAGCAATTATCATTTCCTTCACCTTATTGACTGTGATGTTAGTTTTTTTTCTTTCCCTTCGGGGATATAAGTTTTTAGCCAACTGCTGCGTAAGTGTACTTCCGCCACCCGAGGATTGGTCTTGCATTAAAATGGTTTTGAAACCAACTCGTACAACACTAGGGTAGTCTATTCCTGAATGTTCATAGTACCGTTCGTCTTCAATCGCAATTAAGCCTTCTATGAGATGTTTTGGAAATTCTGTATAAGCAATAGGCTGCCTATCGTACAGGTAGTACTTGCCAATAAGCACGCTGTCCGCGGTATATACTTCAGAAGCTTGTTGGTATTGGAAATTAGCTAGTTCGGTTTTATTTGGAAGCTTTCCCCATGCACCAAAATAAACACTTAGAACGAAAAGAAGCACTCCGACGGAAAAGGCTACAATTGCAACTAGTGCGTATTTTAGATATTTCGATTTTATCTTTTTAAGCATGAAAACTCTATTTGGCGGTGCAATATCCAACTTTAAATATAAAATAAGATACGAGTTAACAGTAGATTAAAGTTCATTAGCTACATTTGAAAAAAATCACATTCCATGAAAAGCAGTTTTGTTTTAGTTCTTTTTCTATCACTACAATTTACATTCGCTAATGATATGGTTTGGTCAAAGACTGGCCACAGAACTACAGGGGAGGTCGCACAGCAGCACTTATCGAGAAAAGCGCGGAAAGCAATTGATAAACTGTTAGATGGACAAAGCTTGGCTTTGGTTTCAACATTTGGAGATGATATCAAGGCTGACCGTAAGTATAAGAAATTTAGTGCTTGGCATTATGTCAACTATGCAGCGGATAAAAAATATGGTGATGAAACCCCTAGTGAGTTTGGTGATTTAATCACGGGAATTGAAAAGTGTATCGAAATTATAAAGGACGAAAATAGCTCTCAAGAGGATAAGGCATTCTACTTAAAACTTCTAGTGCACTTAGTTGGAGATTTACATCAACCGATGCACGTTGGTCGATTGGAAGACAAAGGCGGAAATGATATTCAAGTACAATGGTTCAACAAAGGTAGTAACCTGCATCGGGTTTGGGACTCTAATATGATTGATGATTACGGTATGAGTTATACCGAACTTGCTGAGTCACTACCTCGGCTTTCAAAGGCACAAAAGAAATTTATTCAACAAGGCACAATTTACGATTGGGTGGAAGAGTCGCAAGATATAGCGAATAAATTATATGATTCCGTTGAAGTAGGCGAGAAGCTATTTTATCGCTATAGATATGTTTGGTGGGGTACTGTTGAGAAACAATTGCAAAAAGGGGGATTGCGCCTTGCGAAAATCTTAAATGAAATCTACGAATAACACTTTATCTAATAAATAACAATTTCAACGAGCGCCTATACCTTGGCACAACATTTGAAGTTATATTAGAGAAGTTAGGCGCGAGGAAATTAGCATATTCACCCAAATGTTAAAGATAGTTACTAGCTCTAGAAAAGGGTATTAAAAAAGCTGTTCTGTTAAGAACAGCTTTTTTATTTGATAACTCTAAAGGTTAAATTAATTCTTTCTTTAATTGGTTTTGCAGTTTTGGGTATTTGATGTAGCCAATGGTGCTGCGTTTCACCTTGCATTAAAAGTAGACTGCCATGTTCTAGTAATAACTTATGCTTAAGCTCTTTCTTCGTTCTATGTTTTAAATGGAAAAAACGTTCTTGACCTAAAGTAAGCGAAGCAATCACCGGATTCTTACCCAATTCCTTTTCATTATCGGCGTGCCATCCGTTACTGTCATTGCCGTCTCTATATAGATTCAATAAACAAGTGGTGAAAACAGTATTTGCCTTAGTTTCTATTTTCTCTTTTATTGCTATGAGTTCTTTAGTGAACTCATGAGGTTGCATAGTAATATTGGAGTAGGAATACGGTTTGCTATTATTACCGTAGAGTGCGGTTAAACGAGGTTGGGCATATACTTTTCCAAATACTTTAATATCATCTTGTTGCCAAGGAATAGAATTCTTGAAAGTTTTAAAAAAAGCATTGGCATTCTCATTATCAATGAAGTTTGGATAATATATAACATCACTATCTGGTAAGTTGAGATTTTGCTTTTCAGAAAATAAATTCATTAGGTAATTACTTGCTTGAGCTCATTGCGATATTTAGAAGGACTTTGCCCCGTAAATTTTTTGAATGATTTGTTAAAGTAGGAAAAATTGTTAAATCCAGATTCAAAACATACTTCGGTTATACTAAGTTGTTGTTCTGATAATAGTTTAGAAGCATGAACCAATCTATATTCGTTTACAAATTGAGTAAACGTCTTGTTGGTGATTTTTTTAAAATACCTGCAAAACGATGGTACTGTCATACTTACAACATCAGCAATTTCTTGTAATTTGATTTCTTCCTTAAAATTAGTCTTTACGAAATTGAAAACGATATTGATTCTGTCATTATCTTTTACCCCGGTATGCATTGAAAACCCTTCGGCATTTAAGATTCTAAACTCATCAGTAGTGCTTAGACCATAAAGAACATCAAGAATTGTGTGAAGGCGTTCAAAACTATTTTTATTTTCTAAAGTTTCCAATTTGTGCCCTAAGATAGCTTTAGTTTCTCCATAAAAAACTACACCCGATTTGGCAATCTCAAAAAGGTTTTCAATATCCTCCATTTCAGGAAGGGTAAAGAAATTTTCTCCTAAAAAGTCTTTCTTCATTTGCACTACCGTTTCACTTCGATTTCCGGTGAGTTCATCTGTAAAACCACAATGCGGTAGATTACTCCCTATTAGAATCAAGGTTCCATTGGTGTAATAAGAGAGATTGCTCCCAATTTGGCGTTTGCCAGATCCCCCGTTTACAAAAACCAACTCGATTTCTGGATGGTAATGCCAAACATTACTTTGGTTACGTTGATTCTTGTCAAACTTTTGATAAGCGAACGAGTTTCCAAAGGAAGGTTCGATAGACTCAAAAGTAGGCTTGTTTACAACAGTTTCGTTCCTTTTCATACTTCAAAGTTAATCCGTTGATTTTTCTCCTATCTATGTAAAATTACCTTAAATATGTTCAATATTACCCTATTTTAATTCTGTTAAATGTTTCATAGATAAAATAGTGCATAAATCGGAAAATGCTGTGGTGGTGCGCATTAGAATGTTGCGGTAGTTTTGTAGTGTTGATTAATAGTAACCCTAAAATTTAAAAAACATGAAAAAGGTAGTAAGATCAATCGCAGTAGTAGCTTTAATGTTTTCGGTAGCAACAGGTTTGGCGAAAGAACCAAAACTTAGCTTGACTCCCAATGTGGAGAAAAGTCTAAATTTTGAAATGGACATTACATCTGAAAAAACATTCGTACGCATCTCTGATATGAATGCCGTAACTATATATAAAGAAGAAGTGGCCGCAGGTAATACCTATTCCAAAAGGTTTAATTTGAATAGCCTACCTGCAGGAACGTATGTATTGAAAATTGAAGACTCGTTGCAAGAGACAGTATTTGCATTCGCAATTAAAGATTCAGAAATAATTATCACTGAAAAGAAGGAAAACGTCAAGCCAGTTTTTAGAAGGAAAGAGAAAAAAGTTTTCTTAAATCTTCTAAACCTTGAAAAAGCGGTTGTGAAAATCAAGGTTTTAGATAGTGAAGGTCGTATTGTCTTTCAAGAAACCATTTCTGATGCGATGTTGATAGAGAAGGTATTTAATTTCGAGGATGCTTATAAAGACAATTATACCATAATGGTTCAAAATTTAAATGACACCTATTCCAAAGATGTTATTGTAAAGTAAAGTTGATTAAGTTAGTTTAAAGTTGGAGTCCTCAAGTTTAGTTAGCTTGAGGACTTTTTTTTGTTAATACCTCAAATACCAATATGCCCAAAACATTAATAAGAATTGAAGTGGTATTCTTGCAATGAGCACCCACCTAGAAATACCCATAGAGGCTTTTTTGTTAAAAAGCATATGACAATGCGCAGGCAAAAAGAAAACAAGCATGGCTATAATAGCATAAATGGCTAAGTTTTTAGTTTCAGAAAAGCACAGTGCAATACCAAGAACTATTTCTGCGATGCCACTAATTATAACCAATAGCTTATGACCCGGGAGGTACCCTGGTAAAATTCGTAAATACATTTTGGGTCGAACGAAATGCATAATTCCTGCGATGATATATATCAAGGCCATTACATATAAATGCCAAGGATAGTTCATGTCTAGAGGAATTTTTTATACCGTTCTTTTTTGTATTGAGGAACGGACGGATTATCCATAAATAATGCAAGCAGTTCTTTTGGTTTTTCACGCATAAACATCAACTCATAGAATTGCTGCGTAGTAAGCGTATTTTTTGATTGCTCTTGTAATTCTAAACGATCATCAGTTTTGACTTCCCCTTCTTCTAATATGCGTACGTAGGTGCCTGGTCTATTATGATCTATGAATTGTCGTAATACCTCTTGTGTACCAAAACGAATACCCAATTTATAACAAGGTTCACGTGGCTGTGATACTTGAACTAGCGCTGTTCCGAGTTTATAAATGTCTCCTACTCGCATTTTAGATTCATCTAGTCCGTCAATAGTTAGATTTTCACCAAACATACCCCAATCCCAATCTAAGTTAGGATACAATTCTTTCCAATACGGGTAGTTTTCTGAAGCAAACAAGTAGCAAGCCTTGTTGATACCTGCATGATGAACGCGGTCAATAACAGTGTCGTTAGAAACATCATTTGTATTTAAAAAAAGTGCTTGTGAAACAGGCTTTTTAAAAATGCCCGTTTGTTCTTCTTTTCCATTCCATATGAATGTAGTGGGAGTTCCAAGGTTGGTCGAAATTACTTGCATTTTCTAAAGATAAAAAAACCACCACAAATTAATGCGGTGGTTTTGGTAATAACCTTTCATTGTATGAAAAGTTATCGGGGGGAATTTCAACAATTTTAATTTTGGCCTTAGCTGAAATCGGGGGACAATTATATAAGGTTAAGCTATGTATGTTTCTTTAATCTATAATTTCAATTATTTTTTCTTTTTTTGTGTAAAACATATCCTGTAAATGCTATCAAAATTGGTAGTACAAAAAGATCATATCTCACGATATGAGACAAAAGGGATTCGGTCATTCTTTGTATTTGGTATTCCCATGAAATAAAAATGGACCAAACCCCTATGAACACAATCCAAAAAAATCTATCACCAACTTTCATCGTCCTTTTTTTCGGCCTGCAAATATCTGAACAATGGCATGGACCAACCTAAAAAAGTAAGGTGATAGACGTCCTGATTTCGGACTTCAGAACCGATTTTAAGTTTTTTAGGGTAATAGTATCTCGTATCAGGAATCAGGACTGAATTAAGATTGTAAATGAGATGGAAAAGTCAGTAAAAATCAGGCAGCGCTCTTTTCTTTGAATTTGGATGGAGTAGTACCAGTTATTTTTTTAAACGCTGCGTAAAAAGCACTTTTACTGTGAAAACCGACTTCGTAGCCAATGCCTTCGATACTCAAATTAATATCTTGTGATTTGAGTAAATCGATCGCTTTTTCAATGCGAAATTGATTTATATAGCTATTGAAATTTTGATTCTGTATTTTGTTAATGGCCGCTGAAATTTGTTTGGTATGAATTTGCAAATCTTTAGCTACATCTACGATGGTTAATTCACTTTTGACATAACTTTCAGAACTTTTTAAATGCTCATCTATTTTGGTGAAAAGTGCAGCGAGGTTTTCATTTTGAGGCTTTATAGTCGTTTGTTTTGTTTCTTTCTTTTGAAGACTATAATAACCATTTTCAGAAAGAATAGATAATACGTTTCGTTGAATTAATCCGAAGAAAAATATCCAGTATATCGTTACATAATCTATTATTAGAACAAATAGCTTTGAATATATATTTTCAGGTAGTAGATAATATAAGGGAAAATATACGATATAGGCTACAAAGCTAAAAATCAAAAAGAGGCGAACCCATCTTAATTCTCTCAATTGAGTTCTTGAGAAATGATCTCGTACCATTTCTTGGTGTTTATTTACGAGGACTAAATTCCAAGTGCCAATACAGAATGAATAAACAATACCCGCTATTAAATATGATTTAAACCAAAGACTTTGATCTATTGCCAATTTGGTTTCATAGGGTTGAAAGAAAACTACGATATTAATAATAAAAGCTAACAAACCAGGATAAAGTACCCAGTAGGGTATTTTTTGATCTGCAAGCATCGAAACTCGATATGAATAAATAAAAAATAAAGGATAGATTAACCAATAAAAGTTAAAAGGTAGTCGGAACAAATTTGGATAATACTTGTAAAAATCCATTTGTTCTAGGGTAGGGTGCAGTCTCATGAGTGCGAAAAGCATTATGAGCAAGCCCAAGAAGAAGGTACTTCTATATTTTCTTTTGTTTAAATAAATTAACAAAATACCCAAAACTATACCTTGCAAACAGCCTAGCAAATGCAATACCGAGAATATATTGTAGTCTAGCTCCATTTTTGCTTTAAATTCAATAGAAGCTACGAATTTAACTAGGAAATCAGACTATTTGTAAGTTAAATTTCTGAAAAATGAAGGGGAATTTAAAATTCAAAAGTCGTTGAAGACAACGACTTTTACTTTGAATTAATTTGAAATTGTAGTCTATTTTTCTTTATCCATTTTTTTGGTTAAGAAAAAGCCAGACAATAGTCCAATACCTGCCATGAAGAAAATTGTACCTGGGTATGCTACATCTGGGTCAACTCTCATCTCTTCAAGAACTGCCCCAAGGAATATGGCAACCCCGACACTGATAAGCAACAAGGCCAAATTGAGAAGAAGAATTTTACCTGTAGATGTTCCTCTACTCTTTTTTTCTGAAAAAAATATACTCGCCTCAGCTCCTTTTTCTATAAGTGCCATCCGCTCTTTATTACGCGTGGTGAAATAAAGATATACGATTGCGAAGATGAATAAAAAAAAGCTGATAGGGATTAAAATTGCTTCTGCCATTTGATTGTTTTTTAATTGATTAATAAACTCATTTGCTAAGTATGACGACAACTATTTGAGATAGGTTACAAGAATTTTAAATTTTATGAGATTTCCTGTAACCAGAATTGTAATTTATACGTCATATGAAGCAGAATGAGCCAAAAAGAAGACCAACACTATATTGATAAAGTTATCAATGGAGATACTAGAGCATTTTCTGTTTTGGTAGAACGATATAAACATATGGTCTTTACTTTGGCAGCTAAGATTCTGAAAAATCATCAAGAAGCAGAAGAGGTCGCCCAAGATGTTTTTGTAAAAATGTATTCAGCATTAACTGCCTTCAAAGGTGATTCAAAGTTTTCGACTTGGCTATATAAAATTGCGTACTATCGGAGTCTAGATTATTTAAAGAAACAGAAGCGGAGTTTGAATACCAGTTCAATCGATTCTGATACCGAGTTTCATTTAGCTAGTACAGAAAATGCTCTTGATAATCTTGAAGCGAATGAGCGAAAACAGTCTATTAAAAATGCTATCGATGAATTACCAGAAGATGATGCTGTTGTAATAACCCTCCATTATTTTGAAGAGTTGTCACTGAAAGAGATAGCAGATATTATGAATTTGGAGGCGAATACGGTAAAAGTCCGTTTATTTAGAAGTAGGAAGCGTTTGGCTCAATTGCTCAAAAATAAGTTAGAACCAGAAATACTTGATAACTATGAAAGAAAATAAAGAATTAGATGATTTCATTAGAAAGTCAGTCAAAGAAGCTGGTCTAGAACAGCCTTCAGATGGTTTTACCAATGCTGTTTTCGAAAAGATAGGTTTAGAAGTTCAAAAAAGCAGTGTCTTAACTTCCGAGCCTTTGTTTTCTAAAACTACATGGTTTATGTTGATTTCCGCTGTAACAGGGATTTTTGCTTATGTAATCTTGGGAAGTTCAGCAAGCATAGAAAATACTTGGATGGCAGCTATAAAGTTAAATAAACTCACTTCTTTTAATCTTTCTTTAAATATGTCTGAATTGCCTTTTTCAACTACTTTTATTTATGGTTGTTCAGGAGTAGCTTTCTTCGTGTGGATTCAAGTTATTTTAATAAAACAAAGACTTAATAAAAGGTATGCGGAGAGTTAGCGTTTCTTCTGATAGAATGGCGTACGTTTTAAAAAGTAGCTTAATGTTAAAATGTAATCAGTTCGACCTGAGGTCATGAAAGGGCGGCGTTTTTCATCCATAACTTTATTCCCGTTTTTGTCATAAATTTTGAAATAAACCATAGTTTCAAATTCATCTCGAGACGAACTATATTCACTACTGTATCCTTTTACTCTATTCTTCTTATCAACTCTTACAGTACTCGATTCTGAAGAACTCGATACAGTTGATCGGTAAGACACTACAATTTTTGAATTTACTAAAGTTCCAACTCCCACGATTTTTGCTATTTCGTCCATATCATAGTTTTTTATTTGCGATGCTTCGGTTATACCAGCTTTTCGTAATCGTTTCCAGGTTACTTCGGGGTCTTGATAACTTATCGTATTTCGTTCTGGTTTGCGTTGCAAATCACGGTAGTAATATTCCTGTGCTTCTATACCTTCTTCCGGGCTAACCGAACCATCAAATATGAATTCAAATGGTAGAATCGCTCCTTGATTTCCCCTCATTTCCGGATACTCATAATTAGCATTTTTACGACTTAAATTTGTTGTGTATACATCCGAAAATTTCTGTTCTCGACCACTTTTGAAAATGATTTTTTCCACATTATCCTTTTCCACAACATTTTCAAGATCTTCACCTAAATAAACATAAGTAATCGTATTAGGTTCTATTTTTTTCACCTTCGCGGCAATGGTTTCTCCGTTAGACAAGAAAATTTGATCTGAAGCATTTTGGGCATTTGCAGACAAAAACATCCCGAGAAAAGCGATGACAATGATTTTTGAATATTCCATAATAGTGTTTGTTTGTAGTCATGCTAAATTATCGCTAACTGCTATTCTATGAAATACCTGATTTCCAGTATTTTTCATTGGGCATAAACTTGAAAAATATGTTTATTTTTAAAAAATGGCCTTACTAACCTTTCTTTTGTTTACGGGATTTGTGGCATTCTATGCTACCTGGAAACTGCGTCGTGATAAACTAAATACGAAAGACGGCTACTTTTTGGGGGGAAGATCTTTAACGGGAGTTATAATCGCAGGCTCTCTTTTGCTAACTAATATTTCCACAGAGCATTTGGTAGGTATGAACGGCTCTGCCTATCGTAATGGTGCGATTATTGTTGCTTGGGAAGTTACTTCGGCTTTAGCCTTGGTATTAGGAGCCTTATATTTTGCTCCGAAGTATTTAAAAATGGGATTGACCACAATTCCTGAATTTCTTGAAAAACGCTTTGATGGACTTACACGTACTATGGTAGCTTTACTGCTGATTATTTCTTTTGTTGCTACTTTACTTCCCATCGTTTTATATACGGGGGCATTAAATATTGAGGCTATTTTTGAAATTTCGGACTTACTGAATGTAACTCAAACCGAAGGTATTTGGGTTACCATCTTAGTAGTTGGTGTAATTGGAGCGATTTATGCAATTTTCGGAGGGCTCAAAATGGTAGCCTATACCGATACAATTAATGGCTTCGGATTACTTGTAGCAGGATTGCTTGTTCCAATTTTGGCTCTACTTAGCATAGGTGATGGAAACCCATTTGAGGGCCTGAGCATGGTTTTTGAAAATAGTCCTGAAAAATTTAATGTGGTCAGCAGAGAATCAGGAGTAGGGGAAGGGGCTCGTTCTGCGATTCTACCTTTTGAGGTTTTGTTTACAGGCTTGATGGTCAATCAAATTTATTTCTGGACGATGCACCAGTCTATCATTCAAAGGGTTTTAGGAGCGGTCAATCTAAAGGAAGCCCAGAAAGGATTACTCTTTACGGGATTTTTGAAGATTTTGGTTCCTTTGGTTATAGTGCTTCCAGGACTAATCGGTTTCTATTATTTCGGTGAAAGTTTATATGATAATCCTGATAGTGTTTATCCGCTTTTAGTAAAGAAGGTACTACCACTTTGGTTGACAGGTTTCTTTGTTGCGGTTATGATGGGAGCTATTCTCAGTACATTTAATAGCGCTTTGAATAGCGCGGCGACGGTATTTAGCTTGGGTGTTTTTAAAAGATATATCTCTAAGGGTGCAACAGAAAGAAAATTGGTTAGAGTCGGAAAATGGACATCTGCCCTTCTTGCCATTTTTGCAATTGGTATCGCCCCCTTTGTAGCAAACGCACCAGACGGATTGTATCAATTACTGCAGCAACTCAACGGAATATTTTTCATTCCAATCGCAAGTGTTATTATTGCTGGTTTTGTTTTTCCAAAAATTTCAGCATATGGAGCAAAGGTAGGTTTAGTGTTCGGACTCTTTTTCTACGTCATTATGTACTACATGTTAGAGGTAAATTTGCACTTTGTTCATATTTGGGGCATCGAGTTCGTTTTAAATATATTGATAATGCATTTGGCCTCATTCTTACTACCGAAAGACAAACCATTTGAAATACAAGATGCTGGTTTACTTAACCTTACCCCGTGGAAGTACGCAAAACCCTTTAGTCTGTTCTTAGTAGTTATTACGGTTATTTTGTACCTTGTTCTAGGAAATGTTTAGCAATGGAAGAGAAAACTTTTAGAAATTACGACGCACCTGATGTATCAGTTGCTGTGAAGGAGCATTATCGAAAAATGCGGAAAAATCAGACTTTGGATTATGTGAAAAGCATGCATAGAAAATACCTGAAGTTTGATAAACCCATGGATTTATGGGAGGCTATGCGTCACTTAAACAGTCTTATCGATGTTAGTGATCCTGATTTAGATCTTCCAAACGTACAGCATTTGATTCAAAGCGCCGAAGCCATTCGAGCTGAAGGGCGACCCGATTGGATGCAACTGACCGGATTAATTCACGACCTTGGAAAAGTTATGTTTCTTTGGGGTAGCGATAAAGATGGCACTAGCCAAGCTGAGCAATGGGGCATGGTGGGCGATGTTTTTGTTGTCGGTTGTGCCCTACCTGATTCATGTGTTTATCCAGAATTCAATGAAACGAATCCCGATATGCATGACGAACGTTATAATACCTCAACCGGAATTTATGAAAAAGGCTGTGGTATAGATAATTTAGATTTAGCATGGGGGCATGATGAATATTTGTACCAAGTTTTAAACAACCACGTGGATAACAAACTTCCAGAAGAGGCGATGGTCATGATTCGATATCATTCTTTTTACCCCTGGCATTCAGGTGGTGGCTATGCCGAATTGTTGAATGAAAAAGATGAAGCATATTTAGAAATCATCAAAGACTTCAACAAATTCGACCTATATACCAAAAGCCAAAAAATATATGATTTGGACGAGGTGTTGGATTACTATCAACCGATTGCTGAAAAGTATTTAGGTAAAGGACCTATCTATTGGTAATGATTCGTCGAATTTCAGCGTATTTTCAAGATTGACTAAAGTCTGTTTTTTGCTTTGTGTTTTGCTTCCACCAGTTCTTCTACAATGGCAATTTTTATTGGGTCTTCACCTACATTTTCAAAGTCAGTAATCATTTCTATTTCTGCACACTCCCTATAAAAATGATCACCTTTTTGAAGCCTTAATAAGATAATTTGACCGTTTATATTTCTAGATAGCGCAAGACCGTCTGTAAAACTTATGCAACTATAATTGTTCTTATGATGTCTAAATGGAAGTCTTTCAAAAGGTTTTAGTTCAATTTGCCATAGTTTGAGTTCCTTGTTCTCAAAAAGTATTTTTCCTATATCTAAGCTGAACTTTTCATCCTTGATTTCTTTTAATCGGGCTTCATCCCAGGAGTCAAAGTTTCCTATAGGGTTTATTTCAGTTATCGTCATGATGAATTGCCTTTGTGTTAAGAGTGATAAACACAAATAGGGAGTTCGAATAAGAGGGGGGCTAAAGACGTTCTGCATAAGTAAGCAAAATGTCTAGTACAAAGGTGTGAAAGTTATTTGGAATAAAGACGATTTTTCCTATAAATTTTGAAGATTAGTATGTTAAAAAACCGCCTGAAAGAAAAATGAGGCGGTTTTTATAATTTTCTAACGTCTAACGTCTATTTCACCATCTCATAACTTCGTTTGATAAACTCCGTCAATTCTTCACCTTTTAATAAACCTTTTGAAAGACGCGCTAAATCAAGCGATTGATTTATCAAACGTTCTTTCTTCTTGGCCGTTTTGGTGTTTAGAATCTCTCCGACTAGTTCATGATTGGTATTGACGATGAGGTTGTACATTTCAGGCATATTGCCCATACCGAACATTCCACCGCCACCCGTTTGTTGCATCTCTTTCATGCGACGCATGAATTCGGGCTCCGTAATAATGAATGGCGAAGCATCACTGTCCATAGCTTCTAACTGAACAGTGTAACTTTTATTCTCAATAGTTGCTTCTAAATCAGCTTTTAGTTTTTCCTTTTCTTCGTCTGATAATTTAGATATCTGTGTATCTTCCTTTTTAATCAGATTATCTAAATGGTCAGCGTCAACACGGGCAAAAGAAATCTTCTCTTTTGAAGTTTCTAACTTCTGCATTAAATGACCAATGATTGGAGAATCCATTAATAGCACTTCGTACCCTTTTGATTTGGCAGCCTCAATATAACTGTGTTGTGCCTCTTTGTCAGATGCATAAAGGATAACCAACTTGTCATCTTTGTCCGTCTGGCTATCTTTAATTTTTTCTTGAAGTTCTTCAAAGGTATAGAAGCTTCCGTCTACCGTTGGATACAAAGCAAATTTGTCCGCTTTTTCAAAGAACTTGTCTTCTGAAAGCATTCCGTACTCGATGACGATTTTGATATCATTCCATTTGGCTTCAAACTCTTCACGGTTGTTCTTGAAAAGAGAATTCAATTTATCAGCTACTTTTCGTGTGATATAGGATGAAATCTTCTTTACCGCTCCGTCCGCCTGTAAGTATGAACGAGATACATTTAATGGAATGTCCGGCGAATCAATAACACCGCGTAGCATGGTCAGGAATTCTGGAACAATTCCCTCTACATTATCCGTTACGAAAACTTGATTTTGATAGAGTTGAATCCGATCCTTCTGCTGATTCAAATCTTGTGTCAACTTCGGAAAGTACAGAATTCCCGTTAGGTTAAACGGATAATCTACATTCAAATGAATATGAAACAAAGGTTCTTCAAATTGCATTGGGTACAACTCGCGATAGAACCCTTTATAATCTTCGTCTTTTAAATCAGCAGGCTGCTTCGTCCAAGCTGGGTTTGGATTGTTAACAATATTATCAACTTCCTCAGTAGGAGCAGGATCTTCCTCTTTAGCATCTTCTGGTTTAGGAAGAGTTTCAGTGCGCATTCCGAACTTAATCGGAATAGGCATGAACTTATTGTACTTATTTAGCAGTTCATTAATACGATTATCTTCTAAAAACTCTGTGGAATCATCCGCAATGTGAAGTATGATTTCAGAACCTCGGTCTTCTTTCTTTCCCTTCTTTAAAGTGAAATTTGGAGAACCATCACATGACCAGTGCGCAGCTGGTTCATCTTTATAACTCTTTGTTATAATTTCGACTTTGTCAGCTACCATGAAGGCAGAGTAGAACCCTAAACCGAAGTGTCCGATTATTCCAGTGTCTTTAGCGCCATCTTCGTATTTGTTCAAGAACTCTTCAGCACCTGAGAAAGCAACCTGATTGATATAGTTCTTTACTTCTTCTTCGGTCATACCAATACCTTGGTCAATAATATGAAGCTTCTTTCCTTCTTTATCGACTTTGATTTCAATCATGGGGTTACCATATTCTACTTTGGCTTCTCCAATTGAGGTAAGGTGTTTTAGCTTGAGCGTTGCGTCTGTCGCATTTGATATTAATTCACGTAAAAAGATTTCGTGATCACTGTAAAGAAATTTCTTAATCAGAGGAAAAATGTTTTCTACTGATACGTTTATTTTACCTTTTGCCATAAATAGTGAACTTTATTTTCATTCCCGTAACGACGGGAATCCTATATGAGTATTTCTTTAATTAGTATTCCTGAAAAGACAAGAATCTTTCTATTTGTTTTATTTCTTTACTTCATTAGTCAAAAAAAATACCACAATGGGTTAAAATGACAAACTGACACACTAAAAATTGCAAATACCTTATTGTGAAAGATTTAACAAAATTATTGTTTAATAAATTTGTATAAAGATTAAACAGTAATTATATTTACAAAGTCATTAATGAAAAGGTTGCTGTGAAAAAGATTATTTTTTGATTGATGATTATTTATTGGTTAGGTTGTTTGAAAAACGTGCTTTCTTCTCGGGAGCACGTTTTTATACATTTAGGCAATAAGATTAGCTTTTGCTTAACGCAAAATCAGGCTATCAATACGTAAATTTGATATACTAAATAAGATAAAAATGGCTACAAAAACGAAAACTAAAAAAATTACAGATGACGTAATTATCTCTATGTACATGGATTATGTTCTGGAGCATGAAGTAGTGCCAAAATCGGTGTATAAATTTTGTAAAGTTAATGATATTGACGAGGCAGTTTTCTATAAGAATTTTGGTTCAGTTGAAGGAATTCAAAAATCAATTTGGTCCAAATTCTATACAAATACTAAGAGCCTAATTGAGAAGAATAAAGAATATGATTCTTTTACCAATAAGGACAAAATGTTGACCTTCTTTTACTCCTTCTTTGAGCTATTGACGCTTAATAGGAGTTATGCTCTCTTTGCATTGTCAAGTGATAGAACAGTGCTAAAGAATATGGAACAGCTAAAGGATCTAAGAAGGCATGTGAAAGCATTTTCTGCTGAGCTAATTGAAGATGGTAATGCAACGAAATCCTTAAAAATAACAAAACACAATCCAAAATTATTTTCAGAAGGTGCTTGGCTTCAGTTCCTATTCATATTGAAGTTTTGGATGGATGACGATTCTGCGGGGTTTGAAAAAACCGATGTTGCTATCGAAAAGTCCATCAACACAATTTTCGATGTTTTCGACAATACTCCATTAGATAATATCATTGACTTTGGAAAGTTTCTTTTCAAGGAAAAGTTCGTTTAATTCCCAAACCTCTGAAAGTGTATGAAGACATTAGATAAAATTCCCACCGGAAAGATTGAAAGGGCAAGTAAGCTCATGAAAACGGGTGTCAAAATCGGAGGGAATTATGTCAAATACTACGGCAAAAAATTGGTTAATCCCGAGTTGACGAAAGAGCAGTTGAACGAAGATAATGCTGAGGATATTTATGATGGCTTAAAAACACTCAAAGGAAGTGCGTTAAAAGTGGCTCAGATGCTTAGTATGGAGAAGAATATGCTTCCTAGGGCCTACGTAGATAAATTTTCACTTTCCCAGTTTTCTGTTCCTCCACTTTCTGCGCCACTGGTGCGTAAAACTTTTAAAAAGTACTTGGGTAAATATCCTGAGGAAATATATGATACGTTTGATAGAGATTCTATCAATGCCGCTAGTATTGGTCAGGTACATAAAGCAAGCAAAGATGGGAAAGAATTGGCAGTGAAAATTCAGTATCCGGGTGTAGCTGAAAGTATCAGTAGCGACTTGGCTCTGGTAAAACCGATTGCCCTAAAAATGTTTAACATTAAGGGAAAAGATTCAGACAAATATTTTAAGGAAGTTGAAGATAAATTATTTGAAGAGACTGACTATTTGTTAGAAATAGCCCAAAGTAAAGAAATCACGGAATCGTGTTCTTTAATAGAGGGACTTGAATTTCCTAAATATTATGAAAACCTGTCTAGTGAGCGAATAATTACAATGGATTGGATGAATGGCGTTCATCTCAGTGAATTTGCCAAAACTGATTTCTCTCAAAAATTGGGCGATAATTTGGGTCAAACCTTATGGGATTTCTATATGTATCAAATTCACATCTTACGAAAAGTACATGCAGACCCCCATCCTGGTAACTTTTTGGTGAGCGAAGAGGGTAATTTAATCGCTATCGATTTTGGTTGTATCAAAGAAGTTCCTGACGAGTTTTATGTGCCTTATTTCGAATTATCTAAAAAAGAAATTCTTCAAAACGATACTAGTTTCACAGAGAAGATGTACGAGTTGGAAATTTTGACTCCAACAGATACTCCCAAAGAAATTGTCTTTTTCAAAGCTATGTTTAAGGAAATGCTAACTCTTTTTACTGCACCTTTAAACGAAGAAGAGTTCGATTTCGGTGCTGATGATTTCTGGAATAGCATAGCCGAACTTAGTGAGCAGTTTTCCAAAGACACGGAAATACGAAAAATGAATGGTAATAGAGGTTCAAAGCACTTTCTGTATATGAACCGGACCTTTTTCGGACTCTTCAACTTACTTCATGACTTGAAGGCTAATGTAAAAGTGAACAATTTTAAAAAGTACTTGGATTAGTCTTTATCAATTGGTTTTTCCTTCAGATCCAATGGTAATCCTTCTTGCTTTACATATTTGTTTAACCATTCATCTTGTTCCCATAAAAGATGAAGAATACTTTCTTTTGCGCGGTACCCATGACTTTCTTTTGGTAGCATCACCAATCTCACAGTCGCACCTAAACCTTTTAAGGCGTTGAAATAGCGTTCACTTTGCATGGGATAGGTACCTGAATTATTATCTGCTTCACCATGAACTAATAATAAAGGTGTTTTCATTTTTTCTGCGTGCATGAACGGAGACATCGTGTAATATACCTCTGGCGCTTCCCAGTAATTCCGTTCTTCACTTTGGAAACCGAAGGGAGTTAATGTCCTATTATAAGCTCCACTTCGAGCTATTCCTGCAGCAAATAAATTCGAATGGGAAAGTAAGTTTGCTACCATAAATGCACCATAAGAATGACCTCCAACAGCTACTTTTTTTCTGTCGATATAGCCTAAATTGTCTACTGCATCAATAGCCGCTTTTGCGTTAGAAACGAGCTGTTCTCTAAAGGTGTCATTGGGTTGTTCATCTTTTTCTCCTATAATTGGAAAAGAAGCGTCATCTAGAACTACATAGCCCTGAGTTACCCAATATATGGGAGAACCCCAGTAAGGATAAGTGAATTCATTTGGGTTTTGAGTGTTTTGAGAAGCACTATTTTTATCTTTGAATTCTCGCGGATACGCCCAAAGAATCATAGGCTTCTTTTCTTTATTCTCTTTGTTATAACCTACTGGTAAATACAGTGTTCCGGTTAGCTCTAGCCCGTCTTCTCTTTTGTAAGTAATAACCTCTTTGTGAACGTCTTGTATGCTTTTGAATGGGTTTTCAAAATTAGTGAGTTGTTCTTTTCCTTTTCGCTTAATTAAACTCTTGTAATAATAGTTTGGGTATTCATTCGGAGATTCTATGCGAACCAGTAGTTGGTCCTTCTGAGGTTTGTATTCTATTAAGCCTTCTTTCTTTCCCTCAATTTTTGACGTATATAATCTTGAGGTTTTTTGTGTTTTTAGATTGAATTTGTCAACAAAAGGAAACTGCCCATCTTCGGTGTACCCATCTCCTAATAAATAGGCATCATTATTTTTATCTAAAGCAATCACTGATTCACCATAGGCATTCAGTTCGGTTACCAAATCACCAGGATCACTATAAACATCTTGATAATTTCTATCAGATAGAATTTTAGGTTCCTGAGTATTTTTTGAAGGGTTAAACAAATAAGTTTTGGTATTTCTAGTGTTCCACCAATAGTCATAGGCAACTGCTATATTTTTAGTTCCCCATTGGATGCCACTATAACGGTTAATTGTTTTTAGGATGCTTTTACCTGCTTTATTAAAAGGGGCATCCATTTCAAATACTTCATCCCTAAATTCCACTTCGTTTGCGGGGTCTCCACCATCCAATGCCTGCGCATAAATCAAGGAAGATGGTTTGTCATTTCGCCAGCTAATAGAACGCATCCCCATTCGAACTGCCATAAAACCTTTTGGGAGGTCTTCAATTAGGGGGACTTCCAAAATCTCTGAAACTAAACCACCATTTTTATCATATATACTGGTTTCAGAAGGAAATCTGTAATAGGGAACCAAATAAGAGAATGGTCTTTTTACGGTAACAATTTTTACGTATTCACCATCAGGTGAAAAGTCTATGGAGGAAAAAAGATTTGCATCCATCCATTTTGATTTTGACCCATCCATATTTACTTTATATAATTCCGAACGTGCCAATTGTTCAAAGTTAAATTCGTCAGTTGGGTTTTTAAGTAAATCTTGGTAGGTCCTGTTTTGGGCTTTTTTTCCATCATTTGATGAAATTGTAGGTCCTTCAGGCACGGCTAGCGCCGCATTTTTTAGTCCTTTTCTGTCCTCGGGAAGCATTTTAACCAAAAGACTTCCCCCATCTTTAAACCAACTGATTACGTCACGCATATTGGCATTTAAGGTCGCATCGGTAAGTTTCTGAGCTGTCGCTTCTTTTAAATCTATCACCCAGACTTCCGCACCTTCTGAAGTAGTATTTGTTGCTGCCATTTTAGTCTGGTCGGGAGACCAGCTAAAATTAGCTAGCCTTGCATTTGCAGGTAAACCTTCTACCTGTTTTATTTCAGCTCCTTTGAGTGTTTTGATTTTAACATTATTCCAGTAATTGGTTCTACTACCGATATTGGTTTTAGGGTTAATGCGCAAACCTGCCAAACGTAATTCTGTTTCCGAGAGCTCCTGTATTGATTTGTAGTAATCTCTATACCGAAGTACCATTTGTTCTCCACTATCATTAATTAGAACTGAGGGTGCTAATGGCGCATCTACCAAATCTAAAATTGCTTCGGGTGGCTTTTGATAACTGGTATTTTCCTGAGAGAGGACACAAGTAGAAGCGAGAATGAATGCAATGAGGACTATTTTTTTCATGATATAAGGTGTCTTTTATTATCTTTCAATTCTGGTTAGAAAGTTAAAATATCTATATTCAATAGAAATTATTCTAAAGTAAGAAAATTTAATGTCAAAAGAATTGATTTTAAATTGAGAAAATACCAAACAAGGACTGATTAAAACTTAAATTCAGAATACAATGTACAACTCAAAAATAGTAGGACTGGGCTATTACGTTCCTGAAAACGTAGTTACAAACGATGATCTATCAAAAGTGATGGAAACCAGCGATGAATGGATCCAAGAACGCACAGGAATTAAAGAGCGCAGACATGTGACCAAAGATGATGGTAACTCAACAACCTCTATGGGTGTCAAAGCTGCCAAAATAGCTATTGAGCGAGCAGGTATTGATAAGGATGATATTGATTTTATCGTTTTTGCAACTTTAAGTCCTGATTATTACTTCCCTGGACCTGGGGTTTTGGTTCAACGCGATTTGGGTATCAAGACTGTTGGAGCCCTAGATGTGCGCAATCAATGCTCTGGCTTTGTATATGCAGTGTCTGTTGCGGACCAATATATTAAGAGTGGCATGTACAAGAATATTTTAGTTATTGGTTCTGAAATTCATTCAAAAGGATTGGATATGACCACTCGTGGACGCGGAGTTTCAGTTATTTTTGGTGATGGAGCAGGTGCTGCAGTTCTTACTAGGGAAGAAGATAATTCAAAAGGAATTCTTTCTACACATTTACACTCTGAAGGGGAACATGCCGAAGAGCTTTCTTTGATTGCGCCAGGAATGGGTAGTCGTTGGGTGAACGAGATTATAGCGGATAACAATCCTGATGATGAATCATATTTGCCACATATGAACGGCCAATTCGTTTTTAAGAATGCAGTAGTGCGCTTTAGTGAAGTAATTATGGAGGGTTTAGCAGCTAACAACCTTCCGCCCACAGCTATTGATATGTTGATTCCTCATCAAGCTAATCTTCGTATTTCGCAGTTTATTCAGAAGAAATTTAGTCTTTCAAATGACCAAGTTTTCAATAATATTATGAACTACGGAAATACTACAGCCGCTTCAATACCTATTGCCTTAACCGAAGCTTGGGAACAGGAAAAGATGAAAGAAGGTGATTTAGTAGTTTTGGCTGCATTCGGCAGTGGATTCACCTGGGGAAGCGTTATCATACGTTGGTAAAAATACCATTGAATCGATTTTAAATAAGACAAAACCCCGACCAAAGGCCGGGGTTTCTGTCATCGAGTCAACTATACTAAACACTAACCATTAACTATAAACATATAGCATCGTCAACAACTAAAATCTATATTTAACTACATACTGTCAAAACAAGGACGCATGCGGTCAAGAATAATTACAGTCTTTTTAAAACTTTAACACAACTTCAAAACAAATGAAAAAAACACTTGTTTTTGGTGTATCCCTAAAATCGAATCGTTATAGTAATTTGGCCGTGAATCGGCTTATGGACCATAACATAGAAACTGAAGCTTTTGGTTTAAAAGCTGGCAAAATAAGGGGAATACAAATTAAGACTAATTTAAACGATTTTCAAAACATACATACTATTACACTTTATATAGGAGCAGCACGTCAGCCTGAAAATTACGAGGATTTTCTTAAAATCAAGCCCAAAAGAATCATATTTAATCCGGGAACGGAAAATTCAGAGTTATATAAATTACTTAGAGACAATGAGATAGAAGTCGAAGTTGCATGTACTTTGGTCATGTTGGCCACTAATCAGTACTGATTTACAAGGTGTTAAAGTGACGAATTTTCTTATACAACTTTAACATATTTAAAAAACTTTTATCGAAGGTTTTTGACAGTTTATCGATGTGCTATTTTATGCTATTTTCGAATTCCTTTTACGAATTATCCATAGACCAAAGAAAGTTAGAAGTCCGTTTAGGGGTAAAAGCTCATAACCGAAAACGTACCCGCCTAAACTTGCTGCAGGAATTTTCCCAAGAAAGATGATGATCAAAACTGAAGCAAGAGCTACAATCCAAACATATTTGTCTTTGAGTTGGTGTTTGGTAAAAATTCCGAAGGCAAACAATCCTAAAAGTGGTCCATAAGTATAGGCTGCAACAGTTAGTAAACCATCAATTACATTGCTATTTAAGACGTATTTAAAAATTATCACAACGATGATAAGCATAACACTCATGCCAACGTGCGTTATCTTTCGTATTCTTTTTCGAGCACCTTCAGGCTTTTTCTCAATGCCTAAAAAATCTACACAGAATGATGTGGTAAGTGAAGTGAGTGCACTATCTGCACTGCTATAAGCGGCTGCTATAAGGCCTAACATAAAGGTTATGGCAACTGTCATGCCTAATCCACTGTTCAGTGCAATTTCAGGGAAAAGTAAATCTGACTTTGGCTTACCATCCATAAGTGGCATTGCGATATCAAAACGGTCAGCATAGATATACAATAGTGCTCCTAAAAGCATAAACACGAAAGTGACGATAACTAGAACAACACTGAAACTTACCATATTTTTTTGGGCATCTTTTAAAGACTTACAGGTGAGGTTTTTTTGCATCATGTCTTGATCAAGACCCGTCATGCAAATGGTAACAAACATTCCGCCAAAGAACGATTTAAGCAAGTGTTGTTTCTCATAGAAATCATCAGCAAAAATTACGCGATTGTATTCTTTGAATTCAGCGGAAGCAAGAAACTCGCTAAAACTCCAGTCTAATTTACCTAGGATAAAATAGATTGATAACCCCACAGAAATCAACATAAAAAGAGTCTGCAGTGTATCTGTCCAAACAATAGTTTTTATTCCGCCGCGGAAGGTATATACCCATATCAATAATATGGATAGGGTAACGGTAAGTTCAAAGGGAACGTTCCAGGCGTCAAATACAAATTGTTGTAAAACAATAGCAACAAGAAACAACCTGAAAGCAGCCCCCAGTACCCTAGAGATAAAAAATGACACAGCGCCCACTTTGTAACTCATCCATCCAAAACGTTCATCGAGGTATTCATAGATTGAGGTTACATTTTGTTTATAGTAAATAGGTAGAAGTACATATGCTGTAATTAGATATCCTAAAAAGTATCCGAAAACTACTTGCAAATAACTAAACTCCGAAGCTTCGACCCATCCTGGAACGGAAATAAATGTAACTCCAGAAAGAGATGCGCCTACCATTCCGAAAGCAACTAAATACCAAGGAGATTGCTTTCCTGCTTTGAAAAAATCGAGATTTGAATCGTTTTTTCCTGTAAAATATGAGATTAGTAAAAGAATTAGAAAATAACCGCCAATTAGAAGCAGAATATGGGTGGGTGTCATACAGAAAACATTATGGAGGCAAATTACAAAAACTAAAAATAGTGTGTAACTTTGTGCTTATGGATTTTTCATCAAAGCTACTCGAAAATGCGGTTTACGAAATGTCACAATTACCAGGCATCGGTAAGCGTACAGCACTACGTCTAGTTTTACATTTATTGAAGCAACCCAATGAACAAACACAGCGGTTATCTAGTGCTCTTATAACCTTACGATCTACAGTTAAGTTTTGCTCGAGTTGTCATAATATTTCTGATGTCGCAATTTGTGAGATTTGCGCCAATCCAAAACGAGATGAAAGTCTTGTTTGTGTTGTTGAGGATATTCGTGATGTTATGGCTATTGAGAATACAGGACAGTTTAAAGGATTGTACCATGTTTTAGGAGGTAAAATTTCTCCCATGGAAGGAGTCGGTCCGCAAGATCTTACTATTCAATCATTGATCAATAAAGCCAAAGAAGGAAAAATAAAGGAGCTCATTTTTGCGTTAAGTTCTACGATGGAGGGTGATACCACCAATTTCTATATTTATAAGCAATTAGATGGACTCGATATAAGCACTTCTACTATAGCAAGGGGTATAGCTGTCGGTGATGAATTGGAGTATGCTGATGAGGTAACTCTTGGCCGAAGTATTTTAAATAGAATTCCATTTGAAGGCTCTTTAAAGGCAAATTAGGTTTTTTTAAAAAATGAATTTAATTTAATGATCAGCTGATTATTTTATTATTTTTGCAAAAAAAATGTGTAAAACAGCAGGCTAAATAACAATATGTCAAAGTTTGAACTGAAATTACCGAGAATGGGTGAGAGTGTTGCAGAAGCAACATTGACTACTTGGTTAAAGGAAATAGGCGATACTATCGAGATGGACGAGCCTATTTTTGAAATCGCTACTGACAAGGTAGATTCTGAGGTGCCAAGCGAGGTAGAAGGAGTTTTGGTTGAAAGATTGTTTGATATAGATGATGTTATTAAAGTGGGCCAAACAGTTGCTATTATCGAAACGGATGCTGAGGTTGCTGTGACAACTGCTTCTGAAGTTGAAGAAGTACCAACTGAAGCATTGGCGGCGGTTGAAGAATCTGTGGTGGTGGCAAAAGAAGCTGTTGCTCCTCCTGTTCAAGATTTTAGTGCTACCGAACGTTTTTACTCTCCGCTTGTAAAGAATATTGCCAAGCAAGAGGGTATTTCTGTTGCGACCTTAGATACTATAAAAGGCACAGGTAAAGAAGGAAGGGTAACCAAAAATGATATTTTGGCTTTTGTGGCTAATGGGAAGCACACCACTACTGTTCCTGTTGCTGATGTTTCTGATGCTGTTAAGGAGGTTGTAGTAAAACAAGAAGCACCTAAGGTCACCGAAGAAATAGCAAAACCAACTAGTAGTTCACATCAAGTTACTAGAGTCCAAACTACTGGAGGAGATGAAGTGATTGAAATGACCCGAATGGGTAAATTGATCGCCAAGCACATGATAGATAGTGTTTCTACCTCGGCACATGTGCAAAGCTTTATCGAAGTTGATGTTACTAATGTGGTGAACTGGCGGAATAAAACGAAAGATGCTTTTGAAAAAAGTGAGGGAGAGAAGTTGACCTTTACTCCAATTTTTATGGAAGCTATCGCCAAAGCTTTGAAAAAGTACCCAATGATGAACATTTCTTTGGTTGGTGATACGGTTATAAAAAAGAAGAACATAAATATAGGAATGGCTGCTGCCTTACCTGATGGAAATCTAATTGTTCCTGTTATTAAAAATGCCGATCAACTCAATTTGGTGGGTATGGCTAAGGTCGTTAATGATCTTGCTCGCCGATCACGAGAGAATCAATTGAAGCCTGATGAAATTCAAGACGGCACCTATACGGTTACTAATGTTGGAACTTTTGGAAGTGTTTTTGGTACTCCGATCATAAACCAACCGCAAGTAGGTATACTAGCCTTAGGAGCAATTCGAAAAATTCCATCTGTAATCGAAACAAGCGAGGGTGATTTTATCGGAATTCGCAGTAAAATGTATATTTCGCATAGTTATGACCATCGGGTTGTAAACGGGGCTTTAGGTAGCATGTTTGCAAAAGCCGTTGCTGATTACCTTGAAGCTTGGGATATCAATCGCGAAGTATAACTCCATTTACGTATGGCTAAAGAGTATGATGACATTACAGCTTTTCACTACGCATCATATAGGCCTCCCTTACATAGCAAAATTTTAACAAGATTATTGGGTAATGAATCTTATGGTTCTGGACTTGATATCGGCTGTGGGACGGGTCAATCTTCTATTGCTCTTGCTGATTTTTGCGATCGCGTTGTTGGTATCGACCCTAGTGGAGATATGATTTCTAAAGGCATTAAGAATTCTAAGGTTGTCTATTCATTTTTTGATAAGACTCAGATTAGTTTCAACGATGCTAGTTTTGATATTATCACTTTAGCGGGTTCTTTATGGTATGCCAAGTCACAGCAATTGCTTGATGAGATTGTAAGAGTGGGTGGTAAGCATTCAAAGGTACTTATTTATGATTTTCAGGTTCTTTTAGATGACATTTTTGGAAAATTAGGTTTTGAAAAAAAGGGAGATTCTAGCCCTGAGTATAACCACCAAGAAAATTTTTCAGGTTTGGATACTAGTGAGATAAAAAAACTTAACGGAGGCTGTGAAAGCATGTTAGTTCAGATGACTGCTAAAGAGTTGGCACATTTAGTATTATCTGTAAAAAAACAATATTCTTTCTTGGCAAATTTATATGGCTCTCAAAAATTATATGATACAATTGTAACAAAGATAGATCCTGATTTGCATTCGAGAAGTTTTGATATTGAAGCCGATACTTTTTTTACTTTGTATCAGATAAAGTAGGTAGGTTTTGTTCTTCTATAGCCTTATCAATCTTCTTTTTAAGCCGACTAGCATCTAAGTTGTTAGGGTCTAATTGATTTGCCCTATCCGCATTTTTTTTAGCGATTACGAGATTTTCCATTTGAAAATATATGTTGGCAAGAACCGCAAAGGTTTTTGGTTGGGTACTGTCATTTACTACTTCCAGCAAACGATTTGCTCGCTTCATAGCGATGTCATATTCTTCTAATTCAGCATGCATACTGGCTGCAAATCCCAATAAAAAGGGATTATCCTTTTGAGAAGTGGTGCTTAACTTATTAAGTGAATCTAGAGCTTGGGCAGGGCCATAGAGTGAATGTAAAATCTCAATATATTCGGCCTTGAGGTAAACTTCTTCTGGATATTTGTGAACTACTTTTTTAAAGTTCTTTTCAGCCAGTTGTAGGGCTGCCTGGATAGCATTTTTTGCTTCCGAAGAGCCTTGATCTCTTAAATTGGTATATTTCACTAACGAAGTATATACTTCAAGAATCAAACTTTCATCCCCTTTTATAGTGCTCTTTTTCTTTTGAATTTCTTCATATAACTTTAAGCGTTCTCCAAGATCTAGAGTTAACCGTGCTAAAACACTTTTTCCCACCAAAAAATCAGGATCTTGTTCAAGTACTTTACGATAAGAAATCTCTGCATCTCCATATCTCCCTTCATCCATAATTTGAACCCATCCGCGTTTATAGTGTTCTAGTGCCTCTATAGTAGTGCTATATTTCAAAGTTGAATTCCTTTCACTAGCGCAGGATACTAAAAGAAAAAGCAATGCTAATAAGAGACCATTTTTCATAAACCTTATAGATTAATAAGAATTAATATACGCATAAAATAAAATCAAGCATCCTTCTAATTATCTTTGTACAAACAACTATTGAAGATGGAATTAAAGCTGACTAGGCCAATTTGTTTTTTTGATTTGGAAACCACTGGCACCAATGTGGCTAAAGATCGAATTGTTGAAATATCAATTTTGAAGGTTTTTCCAAACGGAAATAAGGAAAGCAGGACATGGTTAGTAAATCCTGAAATGCCTATTCCTGCTGAATCATCGGCGATACATGGCATTTCTGATGCGAAAGTTGCTAATGAACCTACATTTAAAGAATTGTCGAAAGAAATATATGCAATGATAAAGGAGAGTGATTTGGGAGGATTCAATTCCGACCGTTTCGATATTCCTTTGTTAGCTGAGGAAATGTTACGCGCAGAGGTTGATTTTGATATGAAAAATACTGTTTCGGTAGATGTACAAACTATTTTTCATAAGATGGAAAAACGAACGCTCACTGCTGCTTACAAGTTTTATTGTGACAAAGATCTGACAGACGCGCATAGTGCAGAGGCTGATACGATTGCTACCTATGAAGTTTTACTTTCGCAATTAGATCGCTATCCTGAATTGGAGAATAATATCAAAAAACTGGCTGAATTTTCTTCCCATAAACGAACCGTAGATTTTGCTGGATTTATCGTTTGGGATGAGGATGATGAAGAGATGTTTTCCTTCGGAAAGCATAAAGGACGAAAGGTACATGATGTTCTAGAAAAAGAGCCTGGTTATTTTAGTTGGATTTTAAATGCTGATTTTCCCCTATATACAAAGAAGGTATTAACCCAAATCAAACTTAGTAAATTAAATAATAAGTTAGGTTAAATGCGATACATTCTGTTCTCCCTATTCGTTGTGCTTCAAATGCAAGCGCAAGAAGTGCTCTTTGAAGGTCATGTGTATGATCATAAAACTAAAGAGCCCATTCCTTACGTGAATCTTAGCTTTTTAAATACCCTTAAAGGTACATCAACCGATGAGCAGGGTCATTTTTTTGTTGATATACCTACTCATTTTCTTGAAAGAAAGGTTCATATTTCATCATTGGGCTATAACGATACGATTGTTGACGCAAAATCTATTTATGAGTCTAAACAATTTCAAATGCTTGAGGAGTCTTTTGAGTTAGATGAGGTCGTAGTGACGGAGAGTTTTGGAAATTCAGATGTGTTAAACCCAATAAGTAGTTATAGCTTAACAAGTGGTTTTTCTTCCTCTTCTACACCATGGGTTTTGGCACTCTATTTTCCAAATATTGGTGCACAAAAAAAGTACGTTGATAGGGTGACAGTTTTTTTAAAGAAGAATCAGAATTTTAAAAGAGAATCTGCTAAATTCCGAATTCGAATTTATGATGTAGATGAGGTGACAAAAAAACCAAATGGAGATCTGTTGCGCAAGAGTATCGTCTTAGAGCACAATGTAGAAAAAGATTATGTGTCAATTGATTTGGCTGCCTTCAATATTGAAGTCCCCCAAGCAGGCATTTACATCGGTCTAGAATGGCTTTTTGTGCCGAGTAATTGGTACATGCAAAAAGAGATTGATCAATTGACCAATAAAAAGGTGGTAGAAGATCGGTTTGCACCAACTTTTAGAGGGATTTACACTCAAAATCAGAATTATAAAGTAATGATTTATGGCATGGGCGATTGGACAGATTTTCAAGTACGGGATAGAAATAATACAAAAAACTTCATTCCGGCCGTTAGTCTAAAATTAAAAAAAGAATAATCTTCTATGAAACTAATCTGCATAGGTCGAAATTATACTGATCATATAAAGGAGCTTTCTAATGAGCGTCCTGAAGAACCTATTATCTTCATGAAACCTGATTCTGCAATACTCCCTAAAGAACAAGATTTTTATATTCCTGAATTTTCGAATGAGATTCACTATGAAGTGGAGGTTTTGATCAAGATCAAAAAGGTTGGAAAACATATTGATGAAAAATTTGCGCATAAATACTACGACGAAGTCTCACTAGGAATTGACTTCACGGCACGTGATTTGCAGTCGAAATTAAAGGAAAAGGGACTCCCTTGGGAGAAAGCAAAAGGTTTTGATGGTGCCGCCGTTGTAGGAAAATGGCTCAATGCCTCAAATTTTGAAAATTTAAATAATTTGAGTTTTTCTCTTTTAAAGAATAATGAGGAAGTCCAGAAAGGCAATACCAGTCTGATGTTATGGAAGATTGACGAATTAATTTCCTATGTTTCTCAGTTTTTTATGTTAAAAAAAGGCGATATAATATTTACGGGTACCCCCGCTGGTGTTGGTAAAATACAGGCAAATGACTATCTTTCGGGCGTATTGGAAGGTCAGGAATTATTTACACTTAAAATAAAATAATGATATACAGTTTAGATAAGATTAATGAGATGGCTGATGGAGATCAAGATTTTATCAATTCTGTTATCTCTGTTTTTTTAGAAGAAGTACCTCAAGATTTGGAGGGCCTTGAACATGCTTTAAATACGAGTAACTATGAGCAGGTTTATCAGTTAGCTCATAAGATCAAACCTAATGTCGATTTGTTAGGTATGGAACAAACCCGCGCGGCAGCTTTAGAAATTGAAACTTTAGGCAAAAGTGAAGCGAATATGTCTGAGATTCAGAAGATTTTTCCAAGCCTAAAAAAAGACGTTGAACAGGTGGTATCCGAACTCCGAAAAGATTTCGGTTTATAATCACTAGAACTTTAGTATGCTTGCAGAAATCATTACCATTGGCGATGAAATTCTCATTGGTCAAATTGTAGATACCAACTCCACCTTTATAGCCAAAGAACTTAATAAAATTGGAGTTTCGGTGTATCAGATAACTTCGGTTCAAGATGAGCGTGAACATATTTTACAAGCTCTAGCAGAAGCTAAAGGTAGAGCTCAAATTATAATAGTAACTGGCGGCTTAGGTCCAACCAAAGACGATATAACCAAACATACATTTTGTGAGTATTTCGATGATGAGCTCGTTAGAGATCAAAATGTTTTGGCGCATATTGAAGAGCTTTTCAAAAAGTACATTACTACTACCAAAATTTCTGAAGTCAATCGTGATCAGGCTTTGGTGCTTACTAAGGCAACTGCTTTGCACAATGCATATGGTACTGCTCCCGGCATGTGGATCAAAGAAGATGATACTGTATTTGTATCACTACCCGGTGTTCCCTTTGAAATGAAGAATTTAATCATAAATGCCGTTATTCCAAAGTTGGTTAAAGAATTTGAGCGCCCCTATATTCTGCACAAAACTTTAGTAACCTACGGATTAGGAGAAAGTGCCATTGCCGAAAAAATTGAGGATTGGGAAAATAACCTCCCTTCTTTTATTAAACTAGCATATTTGCCCAATTTGGGTAAAGTTCGTTTAAGACTTACGGCCAAAGGCCCTGATAAAGAAGTCTTGTCGAAATCTGTTGAAGAGGAGATGCAAAAACTTCATCCGCTAATTGGAGATATTATTTACGGTTTTGAAGATGAAGAAACGCTTGAAGAAGTTGTGGCCAAACTAATTACTTCAAAAGATTTTACTTTGGCAACTGCAGAGAGTTTTACCGGCGGAAAGATTGCGCAGCGAATTACTTCGGTTCCTGGTGCATCATCATATTTTAAAGGAAGTGTAGTTAGCTATGCGACAGAAACAAAAATTGAGTTACTACATGTTCCGGAATCTCTTGTAAATGAGCATTCGGTAGTCAGTGAAGAAGTAGCAAAAGCAATGGCTAAAAATGTCAAAGAATTACTAAAAACTGACTTCGCCATATCTACTACAGGAAATGCCGGACCAACCAAAGGTGACTCAGATGCAGATGTTGGTACGGTGTATATTGGTATTGCCTCTCCTAAAGGTGTTTTTGCACATAAATTTATGATGGGTAATCATCGAGAAAGAATCGTGCAAAAGTCTGTAAACAAGGCGTTTGAGTTGCTTCAAAAAGAAATTTTAAAATTCTGAAGTAGAATTTTGTCCGTACCATAAAAAAGATATAAATTTGCATCCGGTTTAAAAAAATCAGTGCAATGTCAAAAGTTTGTGAAATTACGGGGAAAAAGGCGATGTTCGGAAACAATGTTTCCTTCTCTATCAATAAAACGAGAAGAAGATTTAACGTAAATCTTTCTAAGAAACGTTTTTATATTCCTGAAGAAGACCGTTGGGTAACTTTAAAAGTTTCTGCCAAGGCATTAAAGACAATCAACAAAAAAGGTATTTCGGCTGTAATGAAGGAGGCGAAAGCACAAGGGATTTTAAAATAATCCAGAAAATTTAGATTACAATGGCAAAAAAAGGAAATAGAATTCAGGTTATATTAGAGTGTACTGAGCACAAAGAGTCTGGTCAGCCAGGAACTTCTCGTTACATCACTACCAAGAATAAGAAGAACACTCCAGAAAGGATGGAAATCAAAAAATTCAATCCTATCTTAAAGAGAATGACCGTTCATAAAGAAATAAAATAGATTTCTGTTTTTACAGAAATGAAGCTAAAGCATATTAATCATGGCAAAGAAGACCGTAGCAAGTTTACAAACAAGTTCAAAAAGATTAACGAAAGCCATAAAAATGGTAAAATCTCCAAAATCTGGGGCCTATACTTTCGTTGAATCTGTTATGGCACCTGAAAAGGTAAACGAGTGGATCGCTAAGAAATAACAAACTACCAAGAATAGTTTCAAAGCCTCTTTCGAAAGAAAGGGGCTTTTTTTGAATAAATTATTTTGTCATTCCCGCGCCTGTGCTGAACTCGTTTCAGTAAAGGCGAGAATCTTTTTGCTCATTATTTTGAAGGTATTTTTCAACAAAGTTCAAACTATAAAATATCTCTAAGTTCTCTATCTTTGAAAAAAGGCGATTAAAACACTATGGGTATATTTAAAAACATATTTTCCTCAAAGAAAAAGGAAACTTTAGATAAAGGATTGGAGAAAACAAAAACTACTTTTTTCTCCAAAATGACTAAGGCTGTTGCTGGAAAATCAAAGGTTGACGATGATGTCTTAGATAATTTGGAGGAAGTATTGGTTTCCTCCGATGTTGGTGTGGATACTACCTTAAAAATCATTGAAAGAATTGAAGCGCGTGCGGCAAAAGATAAGTATGTTGGTACAGATGAGCTGAACGCAATTTTAAGAGAAGAAATCGCAGGACTTTTATCTGAAACACATGTAGGTGAGGATGTCGAATTTAGCATTCCAAAAGATAAGAAACCCTATGTTATTATGGTAGTAGGTGTAAACGGAGTTGGGAAAACCACAACTATTGGGAAACTGGCACATCAGTTCAAACAGCAAGGGTTAAAAGTTGTTTTGGGTGCAGGTGATACTTTTAGAGCCGCTGCTATTGATCAGTTACAAGTTTGGGCAGATCGTGTTGATGTGCCAATTGTAAAACAAAAAATGGGTAGCGACCCTGCGTCAGTAGCTTTTGATACACTGAGCTCGGCGGTAACGCAAGATGCTGATGTGGTAATTATAGATACTGCCGGAAGACTTCATAATAAAGTTAACTTGATGAATGAACTTTCTAAGATCAAGAGAGTTATGCAAAAGGTAATAGATGACACGCCGCATGACGTACTTTTAGTTTTGGATGGTTCAACAGGGCAAAATGCTTTTGAGCAAGCAAAGCAATTTACCAAAGCAACCGAGGTTACTTCTTTAGCCGTAACCAAATTAGATGGAACCGCTAAGGGAGGCGTTGTTATCGGTATTTCAGATCAATTTCAAATTCCTGTAAAATATATTGGAGTAGGTGAGGGTATTGAAGATTTACAAGTCTTTAATAAACATGAGTTTGTTGATTCCTTTTTTAATATGAACTAATGCGATCTTCAATAAAGTTTTGTTTTGTCTGTTATTAAGGCGGCTGCTCAAAATTCTTTGAAATTGGTGATGGACTTGGTAAAGAAGCGTTCGTTTTAATGAATCAAAAGAATATTGATTTATAGAAAGGAAAACTCAAAATTAAAATACTTTAGGTTTATGAAAAAGTTGATTCCTGTTCTACTACTTCTCATCACTTTTTCATGTAAAGAACAACCTTATCTTGCAAAAGAAGAAATCACCTTATGGAAACCTTATAATGATTCCGCAGAGGTAGCCAAAAACCAGAATCATCAGAACGAAAGAATGCGTTATAAATTTATTCAATCAAAAGTATTGGATAAGAATGCAGTATTTCGTCCTTTGTATAATGAAGTTTCAAAATTTTCTGAAGCAGAATATGAAGCGATCAAGCCCCTGATTTTAGAACAAGATATCTATACGCTTCAATCTTATGTTGCACAAGATTATTTCACTTACGAAAAATTAGTGCTATTCTATCTGTATCGTATTTACAAATATGAATTGAAGAACGAAACTACCTTGAATACGATTATTGCGTTGAATTCAAATGTTCTTGAAGAGGCGCGGCAAGCAGATAAAGTATTGACTAATGTAGGTTTAAAAGGTAAACACCCTATCTATGGTATGCCGATTTTGTTGAAAGACAATATTAATACTTCGGGAATGAAAACAACGGCAGGCTCTATCGCTTTGATGAACAATGAAGTAGAAGACGCATTTATTGTGAAAAGGCTAAAGGAAAACGGGGCCTTGATTTTAGGTAAAGTGAATTTGAGTGAATGGGCCAATTTTCTTTGTAATTGTCCAAATGGTCAAAGTGCAATAGGAGGGCAGACTTTAAATCCATACGGTCGTCGTGTTTTTGATACTGGCGGTTCTAGCGCGGGCAGCGGAACTTCAGTAGCTGCGAATTACGCCGTTGCAGCGGTAGGTACAGAAACTTCGGGTTCTATACTATCGCCAAGTAGTCGAAATTCTGTTGTAGGATTAAAACCAACCATAGGCTTATTAAGTCGAACAGGAATTATTCCAATTTCTAGTACACTTGATACACCCGGTCCAATGACCAAAAGCGTTCGCGATAATGCCATTTTATTATCTGCCATGTTGGGTAAAGATACTTTAGATGCGAAATCAGTTGAAGGTTACCCGGGAATTTTATCTGCGAGCATGCCCCAAGAAACTTTAAAGGGAAAGCGCTTCGGAGCAATGAAAAGTTTGATCGAAAGCGATAGCCTTTATAAGGCTACAACTGAAAGAATGAAAGCATGGGGAGCGGAGATTATAGAATTTACAGCTCCTGAGGTTAAAATGGATGGTTTCTTGAGCATTTTGAATATCGATATGAAGAATGACCTTCCCGACTATTTAAGAACCCAAGTAAAGAATGAAAATACTGTAAAAATTAAGTTCGTTGCCGATGCGATTGCTTTTAATAGAGCGGATTCTCAGGTCAGAATTCCATATGGTCAAGCACGATTTGAGGGAATATTAGCTGATAGTACTTCTGCAGAAGAATTGGAAAAAATCATATCAAGATTAGAAAACAACGGACGACACTTCTTCGATTCTGCTTTGGATGAGCATAATCTAGATGCTGTTCTATCCATCAACAATTACCATGCGAGCTACGCCGCGGTTGCCAAATACCCTGCTTTGACTGTTCCCATGGGATATAAGAATTCAGGAGAGCCTGTAGGTTTAACTTTCATTGGAAAGCAGTTTAAAGAAGCAAATTTGTTGCGTATGGGTGGTGCTTTTGAAAAAGCAATCAAGGTCAGAAAGATTCCAAAAGCCTATAAAAATTAATGAATTATAAGGGATGAGTTATTTGAAAAGATTTTTTGTAGTACTAGTGACTCTTATGCTTTTGCTTGCTGTAGTGTATTTTGCCGGTCCTCGAGTTGCAAAGCCAGATTTGAACTCAAAACTTCCTGAAATCACTAAAGATCTAGTGGTTCTGGATAGAAATATCCAACAGAAAGAAGATGCAATTTCAAATATCAAACCTGACAATCATTCTCAAATAGTTTGGTTTGACTCCGTTCCAAAGAAAACAGAATACGCCTTTTTGTATTTACATGGCTGGTCTGCAAGTCATGAAGAAGGCGCTCCTTTACATGAGCAATTGGGTAAGCGTTATGGCGCTAATGTATATCTACCGCGTTTGGCGGGCCACGGACTCCAAGAAAAGGAGGCGATGCTTGATTTGACAGCTACTGAATTATTCGATTCGGCTAAAGAAGCTCTTGCTGTTGCAAAACAACTGGGTGAAAAAGTAATCGTGATGGGAACATCAACTGGTGGGACACTTGCTTTGTATATTGCATCTCAGCATCCAGAAATTGAAAGTTTACTTTTGTATTCGCCGAATGTTGCTATGAAAGATGAATCTGCGAAATTACTGTCAGGTCCATGGGGAATTCAACTGGCAAAAGTGGTAACCGGAAAAGATTATCACGAGTTTGAAGCGGACTCCATAAAACAAAACTATTGGACTACGAAATATCGCTTAGAAGCGCTTACACACCTACAAGTACTTATGGATGAAATGATGCTACCAGAAGTGTTCGCTGAGGTGAAACAACCAACTTTTATGGGGTATTACTATAAAAATGAAGAAGAGCAAGATAATGTAGTATCTGTACCTGCTTTGTTGGAAATGTATGATCAATTGGGAGTAGATGCTAAGCGAAAACGAAAAGTTGCTTTCCCAGAAGTAAAAGATCATGTGATGACCTCACATATTACTTCAAAAGATTTTGAATCTGTAAAAATGGAAACCGTTCGATTTTTGGAAGAAGTACTTCTGCTTCAACCAACTGAATAAACTAATTTATCAAAGCATTTATCCTCTCCCAAAGTTCATTATCAAAACTTGACGGACCAAGAAGGGTCTCACCTGCATCCCCTCCCATACGAACAACAACCAATCCTAGGCTCGGAACAATATGAAGTTTCTGATCGTTTTTACCTAGTCCAGCGATAAGATCATCAGGGGCGTTTTCTATTAGTTTGCCCTGAAACAAGATTTCCCCTCCCGGAACCCTGTAACTTTCTTTGCCATTTAACCACCATAAGTAGCCATATGCTCGGTTATGTTCTTGAGAGGTAGTTTTCATAGCTTCATTAAAATTTGGATCGTCTAAAATGGTTTGTCCATCCCAAACCCCGTTATTGAGGTTCAGTAATCCAAAACGTGCCATACTTCTTGCCGTACTGAAATATACATTGTTGTAGCCTACCGATATCCAAGAGCCGGTCATTCCAATAGGGTTTTTTATTTTTTCTGTAAAATAAGCCTCGAAATCCTTACCGACTGCATTTGTGATAATTTGATCTAACAAAGTGTACGGCGCGTTATGATAAAACCAAAAATCACCCGGGTTATTTTTATATGTTAAACACTCTTTGTCGGTACAATTTACGTCCCCAAGGGTATAGTCAAGGCCTGTGGTCATTGTGAGATGATGTTCCACCGTGATTTGCTGTTCTTGTTCTGGTGTAAGCATTGACCAAGTGTTTCCTAAATAATCTAGTGGACTATCGGAAAGCGATAAAAAACCTTCCTGTTGAGCAATTCCAGTAGTCATTGCCGTAATGGTCTTACCAGCGGAATTCCAGGTATGTGGACTAGTATGCGTAAAATCCCCAAAATATTTCTCGATAACAATTTTACCACCCTTTAAAACTAAGAAAGCATCGGTCTCTTTTTCCTCTAAAAAGTCATATAAATCCTGCTCAGCGCTAGTATTCCAATTAAGCTCACTTAAGGTAGTTGCTTCCCAATCATTTGAACCAATAGGTGGAAAATAGAGTTCACCTGTTTCTAGAATGATTTCTGGAGAATCTTCTTGACTATCCTTAGAACAGGAAACAAATAATACAATTACGATGAATGCAAAAAACTTGATTGGGGCTTTCATGGCTTCGATTTTGGTAGTTAGACATAAATAGGTTCCTAAGGTTTAACGAAAAACTTGAATTATTCGTGTATAAACCATTGGTTTCATTGAGCTTGTTGTATTTTTGCACTCCAGAAAAAAAGTATGCGAACAAAATCACTTAAGAAGAATAAGATTAACGTAGTTACCCTAGGTTGCTCAAAGAACGTTTATGATTCGGAGGTGCTCATGGGGCAATTACGAGCTAACGATAAAGAAGTAGTTCATGAGGAGGAGGGTAATGTAGTGGTTATTAATACCTGCGGATTTATTGCAAATGCTAAGGAAGAGAGTGTAAATACCATTCTAGAATACGTTCAAAAAAAGGAAGCAGGAACAGTTGATAAGGTCTTTGTTACGGGATGTCTTAGTGAGCGTTATAAACCTGACTTGCAGAAAGAAATCCCCAACGTTGATGAATATTTTGGAACTAGCGAATTACCGAATTTATTAAAAGCACTAGGAGCAGATTATAAGCATGAATTGATTGGAGAAAGGTTGACGACTACTCCTAAAAACTATGCGTACTTAAAGATTGCGGAAGGTTGTGATCGCCCTTGTTCATTTTGTGCGATTCCTATTATGCGTGGGAAGCACCGCAGTAAAAAAATCGAGGATTTAGTTACTGAATCAGAAAAGCTTGCCGCTAAAGGTGTGAAAGAATTAATTCTTATTGCTCAGGATTTAACCTATTATGGACTCGATTTATACAAAAAACGCAACTTAGCGGAACTTTTGGAAGCTTTAGTGAAGGTAGAAGGAATCGAATGGATTCGCCTGCACTATGCCTTCCCAACAGGTTTTCCACTAGATGTTTTAGATGTGATGAATCGAGAACCTAAAATCTGTAATTATTTAGATATTCCGTTGCAACATATTTCCGATTCAATTTTGAAAAGTATGCGTCGCGGAACCACGCAGGCCAAGACTACCAAACTCTTGAAAGATTTTCGTGCTGCTGTTCCTGAAATGACCATTCGTACTACTTTGATTGTTGGATATCCAGGAGAAACAGAGGAAGACTTCCAAACCTTAAAGAAATGGGTTGAAGAAATGCGTTTTGAACGTTTAGGCTGCTTTACCTATAGTCATGAAGAGAATACCCATGCCTATAATTTAGAAGATGATGTTCCCGAAGAAGTGAAACAAGACCGTGCCAATGAAATCATGGAAATACAATCTCAGATTTCATGGGAATTGAACCAACAAAAAATAGGAAAGACTTTTCGCTGTATTATTGACCGCAAGGAAGGTAATTATTTTGTGGGTCGTACTGAATTTGATTCCCCAGATGTAGATAATGAAGTCATGGTAGATGCTACAAAGTACTATTTAAAGCAAGGTGAATTTGTTGACCTTAAAGTTATTGAAGCAGCTGATTTCGATCTGTATGCTGAACCTTTGAAATAAAGGACATAAACTACCAAGGAAATTTATCTGTATTTTTAGTGTTCTGACCAATCTGTCAAACCCAACACTATGATATTTCTCATCGGCTTACTGCTCTCTATTGTTTTGATTGTAGTGGGTATTGTCCGTTTTAAAATCCACCCGTTTTTTGTTCTACTTCTAGCTGCTATTCTTTACGGATTTATCACTGGAATGGAAGTTTCTCAAATTATCTCAGCTGTAAATGATGGCTTCGGAAGTATCATGGGTAAGATCGGGCTCATTATTTTCTTCGGAGTAGTCATCGGAACCCTTTTGGAAAAGTCCGGTGGAGCGATGGTAATTGCAACAAGGTTGATCAAGCTGATAGGGGAAAAGTCTATTCATTTAGCTATGATGCTTACGGGTTATTTGTTATCTATTCCAGTATTTGCGGACAGCGCCTTTATCATTATGAACTCTTTGAACAAGGCTCTTTCCGATAAAGCCAAAGTATCGTATGCAGGAACTACCGCAGCACTCGCCTTAGGGTTAATGGCGACGCACGTTATGGTTCCGCCAACACCAGGACCTATAGCCGCAGCAGGAATTTTAGGAGCTGAATTGGGTAGTGTTATTGTCTGGGGATTATTTGTGAGTTTGTTGGCATTGGTTCCCTGTTACTTTTTTGCAACCAAAATTGCTTCAAAGGTTGAGGTGCCTATATTCCAAGAATCTTCGGGAGACTCCACTCATAAACCAAAACTTTCTTTGTCGCTTCTCGCCATTCTAGTGCCAATTCTACTGATTGTGGTGAAGTCAGTTTTTGATTATCCAGAAATGAATATGACAGACTCAGCGATGTATCCTGTTGTTCAGTTTTTGGGGAGTCCTGTGATTGCACTTTTGGTTGGCGTCTTATTGTCTTTGTTGTTGCCGCAAAAATTAGATGAAAAAGTATATTCCGCTACTGGATGGTTTGGAGATGCTGTTCGAATTGCGGCGCCCATTATCTTAATTACTGGTGCTGGGGGAATCTTCGGAGCCATGCTTCAAAACTCAGGAATGTCAGAGTTTATTAAAGAATATTTTACGGGAATGTCTATCGGACTTTTCCTCCCCTTTCTTTTAGCAGCTTGCCTAAAAACGGCTCAAGGGTCGTCAACAGTGGCTTTGATTACTACAGCCTCAATTGTGGCTCCTATGATGCCTGCATTAGGCTTAGAAGATGCCTTCATGAAAACAATGACTGTACTGGCTATTGGCGCAGGTTCAACAGTGGTTTCTCATGCAAATGATAGTTTCTTCTGGGTGCTAACCCAACTCACAGGAATGGATGTCAAACAAGGGAATCAAGTACAAACGGTCGGAACTTTAATATTGGGTGTGTCAGCCTTTATTATCATTTTTTGCGCTGTGCAAATACTGCATTGAAAATATCCGAACTATTTAAAAATCAAAAATAGAGCTAATCAAAGTCCCAAGTGCTCTAAATGTTAGTTCTAAAAAAACGTCAGCCAAAAAGCTAGATTCCCACCAGCTAGTTCTTTGCTTAAATCTTTTGCCAGACTCCGAGGCATATTTTTCACCTTTTCTTTTTCCCTTTCTAGCAGATGTGTTTATGCTTGATTCTCTTGATTTTTGTTTTCGAGTGTTTCTTTTGGTGGCCTCTTTTTTGATTTTTTCGGCATCGAGAAGTCTGTTGTATTGTTTTCTCCTTACGGGGTTTCGTAAAACCTGATAGGCTTCATTTAGGTCAACGAATTGTTGTTGCGCATCAGGTGCGTCATTAATATCTGGATGGAGCTTAAGTGCTAATTTTCGAAAAACTCTTTTAATGGTTGCAGAGCTGTCTGTCCTTTCAACAGTAAGTATTCTGTAATAGTCTTTCAATACCCTACAATTTTTCGGCTATTTTTCCACCTATCCATGCCATGGGAAGATAAGCCGAAGCTATGTCCGCGACTGCAAACCAAGTTGGTCCCGGCAGCATATAATTGACTGCTATTCCACCGATAAGGAATAATACTCCAATGGCCCAAGCAAATTTCATTTTGTGCGAAACTGCTATTCTATAGGCAATAGCTGCTCCCATAAGGGTGCCAAGCGCATGTGCTAAAAAAGGAAAAATAAAGTACTTGAAGTCTAAAGTGGGCATAGCTTCAGCCAGTGCAGTTAAATCATTAGTGTCAACACCCGGAATGGGCATTATACTGCTTCCGATATTGACAAGACCTATATTAATAATACTGCCGCCTACCCATCCTAAAACAACGGCTAGAATATTTCTTAGGGTTGGATTCATATTAGTTGGTTTTTAGTTAGTCTATAGCCTTGTTCAATGCTTCAGTACCACCTACAATAGGTAAGTTAAGCATTGTTTTATCTAAATCAATGGTGAGTTCAGTTCCAGGAGCGGGCCATAGCGTGAATTCTTTATCACTTGAAAATATCATAAGACCAATTTGTTGACCTTTAGCAATAATCTGATCATCAGGCATTAGATCAAATGATACTTCATAGAATTTCCCTGGAGTCAAAGCTTCACTTTCAGTAATCGATTTATGATTCTGAGGATCTGCCCATCCGCGTGTGATGATGTTATCCGTGATTTTTGTTTTTCTTCCTTCATTCCAGGGTAAGGAAACTAGCCACACCGAAAGATTTGCCGCAGGTTTGCTACTTGATAAGGTAATCGTAACCTTTGCTGTTCCTGATATATGAACATCTTCTGATAATGTTGGTGTTACATATAGCAAGCGATGATTTGTAATTTCGGCTTGTGCCAATGAAGCTCCGGTAAAGGAATAATTGTCCACTAATTTTTCGATGCCTTGATTTTTGGACTTTACAATACTCAAGCCTCCTTTTTCAGGAGCGCCTGAGTTTAGATAAAGCGTTACATCTGATGCTTTAGGATTGGGGTAGTCTGCGTAGGCAGTTGGATTTTTTCTCTCATCATTTTCACGTACAATCCATGCTTTGGAATCATTTTCTACTCCGTTTTCTACACCATGCAAATACCGGGTAAACCATCGATTCATTATTTTCATGGGTGGTGGACCTCCATGTCCGTTTTGGTGATAGTAAATTTGGCTGGGCAAACCTTTGGCTTTTGCTGCCTCGTAAATTCTATAGCTGTGTTCAGGCATCACATTCCAGTCATTAAACCCGTGAGACATTAACAAAGCGGCCTTCATGGGTTCCATTTCGTTTAGATAATCACGTCCAGCCCAGAAATCATTATAATCACCCGTAATCCGGTCCATGCCATTCTTCATTTCTTGATCTCTAACAGTCGCATTATTATAAGCACGTTTTGATTCATCACCACTATGAATAAAATCATAGAGTACAGTAATATCCTCACCTAAATATCCGCCAGGAGAACGCACTAAACCATTCGATCGATAATAGTGGTAATATGATGTGTTCGGTGCAATGGGTATAATTGCTTCTAGCCCTGCTACTCCTGTTGTGGCAGCAGCTAGGGGAATAGTCCCATTATAAGAGGTTCCTGTCATACCTACCTTACCAGTTGACCAAAATGCTTCTACTTTTTCATCACCATCTATGGAAGTGTAACCAGGTTTGCGACCGCACAACCAATCAATTACTGCTTTGGGAGCTAAGGATTCATTGTTTCCACCAACAGTAGGCGCTCCTTGTGAAAGCCCGGTTCCGGGGGATGAAGAGTGCACCACAATATACCCCCTGGGCACCCATGTTTTAATATGAGAATTTGAAATGATAGGTCTTTGACCAACACGAACAACTTCTGGATGTACATGTTCTTCGGGGAGGGTGCCTAGCTCATGCTTGACATCCCAAAAAGCTCCCTCAACATTAGGTGCAACACCTGCAAAGTAAGGACTAGAAACATACACAACTGGCAATTTAAGTCCCTCTGTATCCGTTTGCTGCGGTCTAGTAACAGAAACATGCATACGGTCTAGTTTACCATCACCGTCAGTATCAAACTCAGCTTCAACCCAGAGGTCATGTCTCACCCAATTTTCAGGATCTTCAAACCCGGCAATAATTTGAGCCTCTCCATTCTCGAAGAAAGGAACGGACTTCTCTGCGGTTTGGGAGTTTGCTAAGAATATGGTTCCAATAAATATAGAAAAGAAGAAGCTTAGTTTTTTTCGTGTTTTCATAATGAATTTTCAATTAGGTTACTATAGGTTCATCTATTCTATTTCAAAAAACCTTTACTTGCCTGTACATCCTGGTTTGGCATCAATATCTGATTCTAAGCGAATATGGCTGAGTCCGATATCGACACCTCCATCAGCGGTAATCATTAAAGCCGTACTGATTTTAGTCATGTCAATACCTAGCTTGTCAAAACAACTTAGGCTAATACGATATTCTTGCCAATCACTACCGGAAATTGTAATATCTAGTGTTTCATTACATGGTGCGTCTTGATCGCACCCCATACTAATTTTAACTAATGCGTCATTCCCTTTAAATGATTTTGCGGAAAATGTGAGTTCCATCGCACCATTGCTTTGACGCGACATATCAGTCGGCGAAGCTGTGCTAACTCTTACTTGATCTCCGTCTGATTGGGTCCATTTTATACGTAAAGCATCTTCTTGCGCTTCATGGTCTGTTTTACTAATAATTAAACCACCCACAGATGTCGGAAAACTACCTATTTGTTTGCTCAAGTCGCCAGATTTTAGCCATAGCGACCATGGGGCGATAGGCGCACCTTTTCCATAAAAATTCCCAGTAGAAGCAACTACAATGTCTTCCAATCCTGATTCTTCTGAAAGTTTCTCAACGTCAGATGTGCTTTTATAATTTAGACCATAACCTAGATCAAATAAATTTAGGTCACCTTCGGAGAATACGGCACTATTTGGCCAAGAGAAAGACAATCTACCAGTGAAATCATATGATGGATCTCTTTGGAATAACAAGTCTGAGATACCGCCACCTTCACTTCCTGGTAACCAGGCGGCAACAAATGCATCTGACATGTTGATTTCAGGGTTAGTCCATAAAGGCCGTCCCGATAGGAAAACAGATACGACTGGAATTCCTTTGTCACGGAATTTGGTCAGTTTGCCCACATCAAATCCGTTAGGTACAAAATCTAAATTTTCAAGATCTCCTTGAAACTCTGCATATGGATCTTCACCGTAGACCGCAACTACGACATCTGCCGATTCATTTGAGTCTCCGTTGGCTGAAAAAATTACTTTTCCACCAGCTTCCTTAGCAGCTTCTCTAATACCTGCGAGTATTGATTCTCCATTCGGAAACTCTTCATTTGTATGGCCAGTTCCTTGCCATGAAAGGGTCCAGCCTCCGCAAGCTTTTGAAATACTATTAGCACCATCACCAACAACAAGTATCGTTTTCATGGCATCCAATGGAAGTAAACCATCATTGTTCTTTAGTAGTACCATTGACTCCCGAACTGCTTGTCTTCCGATTGCTTTGTTTTTCGGAAGCCCTAAAAGGTTTTTATCTCCAGCATTTTTGCGAGTGCTTGGTGCACCTTTTGTGAATATACCCGAAGCAATTTTTACACGTAGAATACGTCTAACGGCATCATTCAATCTAGTCATTGGAATTGCTCCACTCTTTACATGAGCGAGTGTACTTTCCCATAAACCTTTCCAGCTGTCTGGAGCCATATACATATCTAAACCTGAGTTTAAAGATTGTGCACAATCAATATTTGTGCAACCAGGAACTTGACCGTGACCATTCCAGTCACCTACGACGAAACCGTTAAAACCGAGTTGCCCTTTTAAAACATCAGTCAATAATTCTTTGTCACCATGGAGTTTTCTGCCTTGCCAGCTTGAAAAGGAGGCCATAACAGTTTGCACACCAGCGGGAATGGCGCTATAGTAACCAGCAGCATGCACGTCTCTTAATTCTGCTTCGCTAATTTTCGCATCACCTTGATCAACCCCTTTTTCCGTTGCACCATCAGCAAGAAAATGTTTTGCGCTAGAGATAACACGCCCTTCTCCCATAAAACTTTCTTCACCAAAACGACCTTGTAGACCATACACAATACGTTCTCCATATGATTTCACTATATCAGGGTTCTCTGAAAACCCTTCATAACTTCGGCCCCAGCGTATATCTTGAGGTACTGCTAGAGTTGGCGCAAAAGTCCAATCATGCCCAGAAACAGTTAATTCATGCGCCGTCACTGTCATAATTTTCTCAATTAAATCTGGGTTGTTGGCAGCACCAAGTCCTACGTTATGCGGAAAGATAATGGCGCCACTCAAGTTAGCGTGACCGTGCACTGCATCAATGCCCCAAATAGTGGGTATTGCAATTTCAACACCCTCAGTATCAATAGATGCATTATAATATTGATCGGCCATTTCTAACCAGGTTTTGGTATCCGCGTAGGGTAGTGGTCCAGGTGCTGAATTACCACCACTTAGAATTGACCCTAAACGATATTTTTTAACCTCTTCAGGAGTAATTGAACCGTTATCAGCTTGAATAACTTGACCAACTTTTTGTTCTAAGGTTAGTTTAGGTAAAATATCATCTATTTGCGCCTCAATAGCAGGATCTAATGGAAGTGCTTTTATGCTTGCCCAATCTTCGGGATTTACTAGGTCAGTAGATTTTTCTTCATTTGTAGATTTCTGTTGTTCTTCACAGCTGACCAATAGAATGGAAAGCGCGCATAAAATTGAGACCGATAGTGATAAGGACTTGATAACTTGCATATTGAAAAAAATGATTTTATTTGAAATTTTGTTAACTGCAATGTAACATATTTCTTCAATTAAATCTGAATGACGGTGCTAGAAACATGGCATTTATTGACTAGCGGATATCACAAGAAAATTTTAATTAGCTAGCATATTTTGCTAGTCTTTAAGGGTTCGTTTTTCTATATGCTTTGTCCGAATGTCAATAGATTACTATCTGGATCAAGGACGGAAAACTCCCTTTGACCCCAGGGTTTGGTCTCTAGTTTTCCATTCGGGTGGATGCTTGTTTTATGGTCCAATAAGAATTTGTAATAGTTGTCAATATTATCTGTTCTGATATACACTTGACCATAATTCTCTTTGGGGTCAAGTTCTTTAAATGAAAAGAAGTGAATTTGAATTTGGTCTTTTTCGAGCATTAAATAATCGTCATACTCAGTGCTTCCGAAAGTTTTGAACCCCAACTTGTTGAGATAAAAGTCTTTGGTAACATTTTTGTCTCGCATGGGTAATTTCGGATTGATAGCTGTCAGCATAAATTCACCAGTATTTTTGAACTTCAAATCGAACGCAGTGTATCAATAAATTTAAATAAAAATAAGAACCTGAGCTATTCTTACAAAAACTTAATGGCATTCGTAAACATACCTATATTTAAGTGCACTATTCCAATTCATTTAAATTTAGTGCACCATAAAGAGCGCATTGGCAAAGAAGAGTTTACCATTTTCCCAAAAACCACGAAATAAAGGGTTGTCTACCATGTAGACGACACTTCCGCGCCCGTGACTTTCAACACCGTAAATCAAGGTTTTGGCTATCTTTTCTTGGGCCTTGCTACCGGCAAAACCGGAGACAGGTTTGTTTTGATTTTCTTCTAGATATACCACATTGCCATTGGTCAAGTACTCGTAGGAATCGTCACCTAGTTTTAGTGTGAAGTAACTGTTGTCGTAGCCATATGCCAGAGGGTGGGTGGGGTCTACTTTGGTTTTGAAAATAGCTCCAGTAATTGCACTTTTGATACGTTCGCGTTCTGAACCGTCAAATGGTTGAACTGATTTGGTGCTGTCTTTTTCAGTTTTTTTGACTTTGATTCCGAATCCATCCTCCCCAGTTAGTGACTTGATTGATCCGTTCATGGCGATTAATTTCCCCCCATTACTTACCCATTCTTTGAGCTCTTTTAGTTTATCCTTAGACATAAAACTTTTATAACCCCATCCGCCAGGTAAAATCAAAACATCGTATTCTGAAAAGTCTACACGATTCATATATTCCGAATCAATTACCGCTAAAGGATATTCTAATTGTTGTTCAAAAAAGTGCCAAACTTCCCCAAAACGAAGGGTAGATGCAGGTTCACCGGATAATAGTGCCACTTTTACATCGTCAATCATCTGTACGTAACCCGAGCCGAAATCTTTTCCGCTATCTACAAAACCTGTTTGTACTGCAGTCAAAGGTTTAGAATGTTTTGCAGCAATTGAACTCAAGGTTTTTACAAAGCTCGCATTGTTTTTGTTATCCGATTTGGTAATAATAAGACTGCCACGCTTATGCGTTTTCCCATCTAAAGAAAAGGGTTTGTGCGTAACACGCACCCTTATCTTTTCTTTGAGTAGATCTGCTAAAAAGCGCGCATCTTTCAAACTGTTCCAATCACCTACATAGGCGTAGGTGTCGTCATTAATATTTGCTCCTTCAGATGGGCTGCTAGACGAACCTGCTACCGCTGAATTCACTTTAGATTCAGATGCTACGGAATTCAATCCGTAGGCATAAGGTAAGGACCAAGCCGTAATATCATAAGTCACTGAATCGCTAAGTTTTGCTCTTGGTTCAAAAAGTACTTTTACCAATGTCCCCTTAGGCTGATCTGTATGTATTACAAGACTCTTATCGGTTGTTTTTAGACTTTGTGTTCTTCCAGTATCATATGAAAAACCTTTGGCGCTGCCTTGTTTTCCCCAGCCATATTCAATATTGTGTTTGCTGAGTAATGAGGTCAGTGCATCTATTTTATCGCGATCTCCATTGAGCACATAACTCTTGTACTTGAAATTCTTGTTTTTATAGAATTTCTTAAACTCCTCATTTAATTTCTTCGCGCTTTTTGAAGCTACTTCAACGGTTGAAAGTCCTGTGGTGTGGTGATGCGCAATACGATCTTTTAAAGTAAGCGTGTCTCCAATTCTAGTTTTGATCGCCAAGCCGGCACGTCCGCTTCCCCCTTGTTCGTAGGTCATTCCAATACCACCATTCATAGTAGGGTAGGTATCTCCGTAACTAGGATACAACAAATCAAAAACTTCCTTGGTAAAATAAAACCATCCGTTGGCATCAAAATATTTGGCGTGATTCTTTCCGATCTTAACTTGAAAATCCCTTTGAAAATTTGTGATTACCTCGTGATACGGTTCCGCCGCAGGCGCAAAATAATACGGATTATCAACTCCCTGCTCATGAAAATCGACATGTACATGAGGCAGCCATTTGTTGAAATATTGCAAACGCTGTTGACTTTCCACCTGCGTCAGCCAAGCCCAATCTCTGTTCAAATCAAACATATAATGATTCGCACGACCACTTAACCAACCCTCATGATGCTCCTTACTATTGGGATCAACACTATAGGGTGAATTTTTAAACTGGTTGTACCAATTCACATAACGATCACGACCATCAGGATTGATACAGGGGTCCATCAATACGACGGTATTTTCTAAATAGCTCGATTTGCTGGTCAATAAATCATAAATGGTTTGCATCGAAGCTTCTGTGCTGACACTTTCATTACCATGCACATTGTAACTTAACCATACAATGGCTTTTGAGGGTTCGCCTTCGCCTTTGGTATTTTTCATATGCTCCTCACGAATGCGCTCTATATTCTGAATGTTCTCAGCCGAGCTAACATAAGCTAGTAAAAGTGGTCTGCGTTCATTGGTTTTGCCATACTCTTGTAATTGTACGCGATCACTAGCGACTGATGCCAAGTATTGGTAGTAATCGACTACTTCGTGATGACGGGTAAATTGGCTGCCGAGTTCGTATCCTAAAAACTCAGAAGGAGATTTTAGTTCTTGGGCAAAGCTTAAAAAAGCGCATAGAAAGGCATTAAGGAGTAGTAATTTTTTCATGAACTATAGTTTGATTATGAGAAGAAAGAAAGGTAAGGAATATAGATCGTATTTCAACCCTAAAATCTTTGATCGGTGTTATTTTTTGGATGACTAACCCACCTAATTAACGTATTTTTAGGAACTCTAAAATCAAGGAATTTTATATTTACACGGAATTTTTAGTTTTTATATGGATATTGACTGTTTACCCTTTAAGAATACTGGTTATTTTTCAGCATTGATTTGTGATTATTTAGATCAAAAAAATGACCTAAAACCATTCTACAATCGTTTTACCACACTGGAAAATTTTAAGGGTCAAATCGAGGAGAAAGCCAAGAATTTTCCGGATGCTAATCGAGAAGTCTTATACGAGGCTTTACAAAAGCAATATTCCAGCACAAAAATTTCTAAGAAGACGGCAGCAAATTTAAAGCAGCTTAAAGAACCTATCACTTTTACAGTGGTTACAGGACATCAATTGAATCTTTTTACCGGTCCGCTGTACTTTTTGTATAAGATTATTTCTACGATAAACTTGACAACCGAGCTCAAGAAAAAATACCCGAAATATAATTTTGTACCCATCTACTGGATGGCAACCGAAGATCATGATTTTGAAGAGATCAATTATTTTAATTTTAAAGGAAAGAAATTACAATGGAATCGCGAGGCATCGGGAGCGGTCGGACATTTAAAAACGGATGGACTTGATGATGTTTTAAAAGCTTTTTCGAATGGATTGGGAAGTTCCAAAAACGCAGAAACGCTAAAAGAACTTTTCAAGAAAGCATATTTGGAACATGAAACCTTGACAGAAGCCACTCGGTTTTTAGCGAATGAACTTTTTGGAGAGCAAGGGCTTGTTATCGTTGATGGCGATGATCGCGATTTGAAAGGTTTGTTGATTCCGTATGCGAAGCAAGATATTTTTGAGCAGAAATCTTTCGAGAAAGTTTCAGTTTCTATTGAAAAACTAACCGCAGTTTCAGATTCTTACGGAATTCAAGTGAATCCGCGTGAGATCAACTACTTTTATTTGATTGATGGTGTTCGTGAACGTATTGTTGCAGACGGAGATAATTTTGGAGTGGTAGATTCTGAAATAACTTGGACTAAAAATGAGTTAACCAAAGAGATTGACAATTTCCCAGAACGATTTTCTCCGAATGTCATCACAAGACCTTTATATCAAGAAGTAATCTTACCAAATCTTTGTTATATCGGAGGCGGAGGAGAGTTAGCATATTGGTTAGAGCTCAAAGCGAATTTTGAAGCGATGAGTATTCCTTTTCCTATGTTGTTGCTGCGTAACTCCGTTTTAGCGATGACCCAAAAACAAGGCGCTAAGTTAGATAAGATGAATGTTGCTATTGAAGATCTTTTTCTAAAGCAACACAGTTTTATCAATAAAAAGATACGTAGTATTTCAAATATTGATATTGACTTTTCTCCTCAAAAGCAATTGCTAGAAGAACATTTTAAGTCCCTTTACGAAGTTGCAGAGCAAACCGATCCTTCTTTTTTAGGAGCTGTAAAGGCACAAGAACTCAAACAGAAAAAAGGACTCGACAATTTAGAGAAACGGCTGCTAAGGGCTCAAAAAAGAAAGCTGAAAGATCATGTCGTACGCATGACGGAAATTCAAAATGAACTTTTTCCAGGGCAATCATTACAAGAACGGAATCTCAATTTTTCAGAGCTATTTTTGGAATTTGGTGAAGATTTGATTCCAACTTTGTTAAAAGCTCTGAAACCTCTTGACCTTCAATTTGCTATTTTAAAATTTTAGATTAAAACTTCAGAATGCCATAGCGCTTCGACAAGCCTGCCTGCCGGTAGGCAGGCTCAGCATGACAGTGTTGTTTGCGATTGTCTTTTTGTCATAACACTGCTATACGGTCCATCCGAGCCTTTTGAGGGTAATTTTTCAAGGATTTTAAAAAAAAATAAATTTTAGGTAGGGTTTTTTGGAACATAGCTGTTATATATAAAAATTGCTATGATTATTTAATTGAGTTAGTTAGCTAAATAATCAATCAGTTTAATGTGTTTAGGTTGGTTTTTGATTTTGATGAAAAGCTCGGGGTGGTTCCCGAGCTTTTACTTTGAATGAAGTCCCGATTTGATTTTTTATCAAATTGGCGGACTGAATTCATCCCGCGGCAGGGCGAGATCCTCCTGTTGATTTTCTCTATATTTCATTTCAAAAAACACTCGAACTGACATTCGAAAAATCTGTATAAATTAGATTTCAATACCATTTACAACTCCAACTCAACCACTTTCTCAGTAAGCTGATACCCGGCAAAAACGCCAACTGCACCTTCTTCTTGGATATTATTTGGAGCAATAGCATATTCCACAAAGGGATTACCATCAGCATCGGCATTGGTAGAGGCCGTTTTTAGATTTTGAAACAAGGCTTCTTCAACATGGGCAACCTGAAGTGTGACTGTATTTTCCATAACATCTACGTCACTACCTACATTAAAAAATGCACTTCCGCTCAAAGTACCTCCATCTTCTAGATTATCTGAAAGAAACTCATCAGATTCGAAGAATAGACCAAAATCAAAGGTTTGAGGTTCTTCGCCTTCAATCTGGAAGGTTGTGGCAACAAATCCACCTAGAATGTAAAAACTTCTTCCTTCTTCGGCGTCTTGAAAGGCAAGATTGATGTCGACCTCTCGTCCCCCAAAATTACTTTCTCTAAAATTTATCCGTTCATTTATTTCAGCCACCTTTTCGGGAATCCTGCAAGAAGCATTATACTCACTTCCATCAACGATGACTTTTAAAAAATAGCTTTGATTTGATCTAATGGCCAAAGTACTGGCATCTGCCAAATAGGTTCTGTCTTCTTCGGAATATGATAAATTCGAATTATTACCAGCTTCATCTGAAATAGTAACCTGGGCATCTTTGATTAAGAATTTCTCTTGGTTTGCTTCTTGGTCTCGAACGCTCAACGGCGTACCAAAAACGGGAAGGGCTCTTGATACATTTACCCGAAGAACGGTATCTTGGGGAGATATATAACTCGTAATAAATACTTTCGCCTCTATATCAAGCAAGCCATCCGCATCAACAACTTTTTGGCAGGAGATGAATAAAACTAGTGTTGCAATAAAAAATGGGATATACTTTTTCATAGCTTAAAATTTAAAGGTGTAGTTAAAGGAAGGAATCAATATCAACACAGATGTTCGTGTGAGTTCATTTTCAACCGTGGCATTAGGGTCGTCAAAATTATAAAAAGACTCTCCCGTAGTATAGATAAACGGATTCTGTCTAGCATAGCTATTATACAAGGAAAACCCCCAAGTACGTTCACGGCCTTTTTTTAGTTTTTTATGTAGCTGTACCCCAAGATCAAGACGGTGGCTAGATTCACCTCTAAAATTATTTCGTTGTGTAGAAAATTCTTGAGTTTCACCACCGAAGAAGTTACTCGAATTTTGAATTGGAAATCCATCTTGAGTATTCAAACGCTGTAAATTCGGAAGGGTATAATTATTACCCGTAGCAAACACCCAAGTAGCCGAAAGTGTAATTCGGTCATGTGGTTTATAAATTCCTACTAGCGAAATATCATGTCTACGGTCATAGCGGTCAAAGAATTTCTTACCCAAATTCAATTCATCAAATTGTCTTTCAGACCAAGCAAGAGTATAACCCAACCATCCAGTGAGTTTGCCAGTTTGTTTTCTTAGCAGGATTTCTCCTCCGTAGGCCCAACCTTGGCCTGATGTAATATTATCTTCCCAATTGGTTGTTTTTCCACTTTCCAAATCCTCAATAGCTAAAAAAGAAGCCCCTTCTTTATAGGCAATGACATCATCCATAGTTTTGTAATATCCTTCTACAGTAATCGAATAGTCCTTATCAAAAAAATCCTTTGCAATTCCAATGGCAAACTGCTGAGAAGTTTGTGGTTTTACTCTATCCGTAGAAGAAACCCAAAGGTCCGTGGGAAGTCCGATACCTGAACTGGATAGTAAATGAATGTATTGATTCATTCGCGTATATGAGGCTTTGAAGGCTAAATCGGGTTTGTAGTTATAGGCAAGTGCCAGACGCGGTTCAGGATTCACATACTGTTTATCTCCTTGTTTGAAATAACTTAATCTAAAACCAGGGGAGATTCTTAATTTATCGGTAAGTTTCCAATCATCTTCTGCATACACTGCCCCTTCAAAAGAATTTAGTTCTTGGGTGGCATCAACATTTCCGGCGAAATCATCTTTGATTAAAATTCGTTGTGGCTTAAATTGATGATTGGTGGCCAATGCTCCAAACTTAATGCTGTGTTTGCTATTTGGGAAATAATCAAAATCGGTTTTTAGCGTGAAATCATTTATACCTGAACTGGTTCTAAAGAAGGATTCTTCGATTTCGCCATCTTGAAAGGTTTCTTTAAAATCACCAGTAACCTTAAATTCGTAGTTGCTAAAAATCAATGAGGTGTTCGAGAAAAGTTTATTGTTGTATTGATGATTCCAACGCAGTGTAGAGGTGATATTTCCCCAACCTAGACGAACTTTGTCTTCATAATTTTGCTCATTCGTCTCTCCATAGAATTTATCCCTTCCATAGTAATTGCTCCAATAAATTTTGTCTTTAGGACTGAATATGTGATGGATTTTAAAGTTGAGATCTGCAAAGTAATATCCTCCCTCGCCTTCACCATCAGTTTCTGCTTTGATAAAAGGACGTGCCAATACATCTGCATAGGTGCGGCGCCCACTTACAATAAAAGAAGTTTTTCCTTTGTTGATAGGACCCTCCAATAATATCGAAGATGAAATTAGACCGATATTGAACTTTCCGGAAAGCTTTTCTTTGTTACCATCTTTCATGTCTATTTTGATGACTGATGATAGCCGTCCCCCAAAACGAGCGGGGAAACCTCCTTTGAAAGCTTCTACGGATTTTATGGCATCTCCATTGAAAACAGAAAAGAATCCGAAGAGGTGATTGGAATTATAAACTACGGCATCATCGAGAACAATGAGGTTTTGATCGGGAGTTCCCCCACGTACAAAGAATCCTGAACTACCTTCAGACCCTGCTTGAATACCAGGAAGCAGTTGCAAAGTCTTTAAGACATCTTTCTCTCCTAAGAGCGCAGGGACATCTTGAATTACGGATGGATTAATTTTTACCGTACTCATTTGCGTGACCTTACTCTCCTTGACTTTTTCGTCTGCTGTGACTACAACTTCTTCTAAAAACTCTGCGGAAGTGGATAGCTCAACGGCCCAAACAGCATCTTTGTTAAGTTCGATTGTTTTGATCTCCGTTCCATAACCGATGTACGAAATGTAAACTTCATGACTGCCTTCAGGGAGGGTTAACGAAAAGAATCCGTAGTCGTTTGAGGTTGTTCCTAGTTTCAGTTCGGGTACATAAATGGAAACACCCAAGAGGTTTTCACCACTACCAGTTTCGGTAATATATCCACTAATGGTATACTCGGATGATTGATAAAAGAGTTTTGAATTGTCGGGGGAGTCGGAGTGGTCTTTTGCATATCCCTGAAAAAACAGAAAAAGCAAAATTGCTGCGCAATAGATTTTGTTTGTCAAACTGGTTAGGTTTTTTGATTTGTAAAATTTGCTAAAACTATCAACTAAAATTTTCAAATACGAGGTTGAAGTAGTTGCAAATGGTTTGGTCTTTTACGTGCAGTTTTCCAGTTGTAATCAATTCGTTGGTTGGTTTGATTTGACTGCAAGAAAGAATTATTTTTTGAGTGCTGTTGTTAACAAAACGATAAATGTGAGTTTAGACTAATAGCAAGAAACACTGTTTTGTTTTTCCTTTATTGAAGTCTTAAAATGACACTCGGATTGTTATTTTAGTTATGGTTCAAGACTTTTTAACTTCTTTCTGAAAGATGTTTTAACGTACTTAGATTTTATAAAAATGCAACTTTCTATTTTAACAAAGTTTAACGTATACTCTGCGCAAGGTTTTGAAATATATGACGTCTAAATATGCAGAAAAGATTTTTAGTTTGTTAGTTTGGTTGAATGATTTCCGGCTGGTTACCGGAAAAAATAACAAAGCTCGGAGCGACAGCTCCGAGCTTTTGTTTTTGAAATTTGTTCTAAGCCTTATAATCATTTTCAATCATTAAAATGAACGTACTTTTTAAGGTTGGCATCTTCACAAATAAAAGATAGATTGCTATTGTAAATGCCTTTATAATCTGAATAAACCTGTCCGCAGTTGGTTTCATTGTAATGATTGATAATGACTAATTTGCCAGCATCTAAAAAGTTTTGCGCTCCCGATTGATCCCACCAATTTTTATCATTGTTGTAAGATTCATAAAGGACCCCATCAAAAGCTGTAGCTTCTTCAGTCATATTCTTAGCCATACACTTCATTCCTTTTTCGTGCACATAATCACACAAGACTTGAAAATAGGAAATAGCTTCAGCTTCAGTAACCTGAAACCCGTAAATGCCTCTGTTGTCCTCATCGTAAGCCCAGTCCATATTATCAAATTCTACCCAATCACAACCCCAAGCAGCAATTTTATCAATACGAGCTTTCATAATTTCTAGAATACCCGTTGTAGTTTGGTTTACAAAAAACTCATCAGGCCATTCACCCCAGGCTTTTGAAACTAGAAATGGTTTGAGTTGTTCATAGTCGTCGCGATAGGTTTCTCCTGTACCAATGCTGATATAGGCACCCACTTCATTTCCGTTTGCTTTCAGAGCTGCAATAGACTCGACGAGATTTTCACCGAATGGATCTACTAAAACATATGAGTTTTTAGCATTGACAAGAATATCGACGATAGCGTCTGCTTCGTAATTTTCTTGATAGGCTTGATTGTAGACAGCTATGGCTGTATTTTGTGTTGAAATGCTATCGTTTTCAATTTGATCTGTATTTTCATTGACTATTTGATCTGAATTGCGCTCACAAGAGCAAAGGAAAAAGAAACAATATATTATGCTAAACAAATTCATTTTCTGCATGTTATTAAGAATAGGAGAAATAGTGATACACATGAATAATGCGTAGGGCTCTATAATAACTAACGGTGATAATTCCCCAATGTGATTTGAATACTGGTTTTATTTGTTTTTAATTAAAAAGGATATCAAGTATGGACTCTTAAGTCTACTTAAGCCAAAAAACAGGCCCGAAGGCCTGTTTTGAAATAGCTAACTCAAATAAAATTGTTTCTATTATCCACCGCAATTTGGATCTACATTTTGAACATTACTTTCGCTATCAACTATTTTATCAAGGGTCATCGTACCTTTTAGGGTAATTACAATGGCATCTGCTTCTATTGCGGTTACAACACCATTAAATCCACTGATATAAAATAGACTTCTTATTTCTTCTCCAGTTAAGGGAACACCGCCGTCTGTACCTTTAACACGCATGCGTTGTGCAAAATTTACTTTAGTGTTAGGATAAAACTGTATTACATCATATACTAAAGAAGCATTTCCAGAAGGTACGGTAACTGTTCTTTCAACTAATAGACTTTGATTATTTGTTATATTTTCACTTTCCCAATTACTATTGGTCTCTGTTGAAGACCAAGAGTGTGAATAATTAGTGGTAGTGCTAAGACCCACACCATACTCCGAACCTAAAATATTAACGGAAAAATCTACATCCAAAGTGGCAGACACCCCAATGGTATTCGAGGTGCTCATAGATAAGCTCTCTTCCCAACCAATGGTGTTCGTAACGGTTTCAGAAAGTGTTACACCAGCACTCTGACTTAAATCGCCACTGCCACAATTTGTGAGAATAGTGTTGTATTTTAACGAGGTTTCTGCTTTTGATAAAATAGGATCCAAAAATGAAGTGCCAATATTGGTCACGCTCCATTCAATATCTGTAGATACAATGCGCCAGGTGCGATCTTCGGCTTCAACCACTCTTTGTATAGGTAAAATTCTTATATCTGGACTTATCGTTAATCCATAGCCGGGTAATTGTTTTATTGGGGTATTATTAACACCTCCTTGAATAATATAACTACCATCGATTTGACGTTCAAATTTAAATTTGAAGGAGTTAAAAACCGGAGAGGCTTCAACTTGAGCAAAGGTTGTTAGATCACTCATTTTAGGTCCAGAATGTAATCCTAATTCAGTAATTTCCCCATTAGGCCTTATAATCCTAACATCACCGACTAGCAAATATCTAGAAGATTCTGTATGCTTTATGGCAAAGGTATTTGGCTCACCAGATATAGGTGTAAAGGTAAAGCTTCGATCAGGTTCGTTACCATTAAATTCAGAAGTATTGGAAGTCATAAGGTCATTAGTACCAAATTCAGGGAGGTATCTCCAAGCCTCGCTACTGGCAGTGCCATCAGTGTTCATGCGCTGAATATAGTATGATGTACCATCACGAAAACTTAAGGTGGTGTTTTCTTCTGTCTCCGCTAGCCCATTCGTATTTGCCGATGTTATTGATGGATTAGGTTGAAATGATACCGTAGTTGGTTCTTGAGTAAAAATAGTATTACCACTGGCATCTTTATATTCGGGTGTAATTTGTACACCCCCAATAAGTTCATCTTTAGCCATATCACTTAAGTTTTCTACAGGTAATTTTAGTTGCCCTAGAAACGAAAATTCATCTAAGGGTACTGTCTCTGTATAATTACCAGTATTAGCGGCAACGTTAATGGTTACTTGGGTAGGTTTATGACCTTTTCGCGCAAGAGGTCTAGCATCTATAATAACCCCTAACTCCCCTTGATAGGCTTCAAAATCATCTTCAGAAATTGTACCTTCAGTTTGGTCTAGCTCTCCAATAGTATCAATGGGGCAACCATCTGTACTACCTGGGGCGGCTTCATTTGGGCACTTATCAATACTATCTACAATACCATCTTTGTCGGTATCGATAACCTCTACCGGCGGTATCACTTCATCTTTGGTACAGCTAACACCGACAATACTGAGGGCTAAAAATAAAATAACAAGTTTCAATAATCTGTTTTGCGTTTTCATAATTTATTTATTTTGTGGTTAAACTTTTAATTTGGTTTTGTGTGACCTACTCGGTTTTGATCTGCAGTACCGAACCGAGCAAGACCACAAAACTTGATTGTTGAACTAACAACACCACAAACCTAGGTCGCACATATCAGGGCATAAAAAAAAGAGGGGAGACAAATGGTATACTCCGCCAAAATAATTCGGAAAACGTAATGTTTACTGGAAGTTCACTAAATGCTCAAAACAGCATTTTCAAGGGAATCGGTGGAAGAAAGCTGCATTTTTTTGCGCAAACGCTGTCGTGCTTTTTTGATTCCAGGAATGGAAATGTTCAAGATATTGGCAATTTCTTTTGAGGAAAGGTTCATTTTCAAAAGAGCCATTAAACGCAATTCATTGGGGGTCACTTCGGGGTATTTTTTGGCGACATTACTATTAAAATCTTTATGCACTTCTTCAAAATAACGTGCGAAATTTTCCCAATTGTTATCGTCTTGCAAATCAAAATTAATGGCGGTTATCAATTGCTGATACCCATTATGAACTTCAGATGTTTTGAGTTCGTTGGCCTTTTGTTTTAGATTTTCAAGGGTTTCGTTCTTTTTGGCAAGTTGCAAAGCCTGGGTGGTGAGTTCTTTCTTTTTGAAATCGAGTTCCGATTTTTTAAAGGCCAATTCGGCATCCATCTTTTCTTTTTCAAGTTTATTTTTCTTTGTTCTTTGACGGAAGCCATAAAACCCGAAACCCAGTGCTAGGGCAGAAAGGCTCAGACCACCGCCCAAAGCTATTTTTTGAAGTCGGCTTACTTTTTCTTTTTCTTCCAAGAGCGTTATTTCGGTTTCTTGCTGGGCAATTTGCTGCTCTTTTTTTTCGGTGTCGTAAATGGCGCGTAATTCTTCTATTTGTTGTGATTTTTCAACGGTAAAGAGACTGTCTTTTATGGTTTCATATGATTTGTAATCATCCATTGCCATCGCTAGTTTATTCTGATTTTCAAAGATTTTCGAACGCAGCTTATAAAAGACGGAGACGGAAGCGGATTCTTTAATGGATTTAGAGATTCTCAGGCCCTTATTTGCAAATTCGAGAGCTGACTTTAAGGAGTTTTTTAGCAACTCAGCCTCCGCTATTTCATATAGTATTCGAGCATGGTCCGATTTTCTTTCATTTTTTTCAGCCAACAACAATGCTGATTTATAATATGAGATTCCTTTATCGTAGTTTTCGGCTTTAACCTCAATGTTTCCCAAAGAAGATAACAATCTTAATTCCGAAACTGGACTATTCATCTCCCTTGCCAAAACAAGACCGATATTGAAATGTTCTTTGGCTTTGGTAGTGTTGTTTAGCCCTAAATATGTGCTACCAAGGTCGGCATGTACGATAGACTGGTAGAATTTATCATTCTGTTCGGTATAAATGTCAAGAGCTTGTTTATAGTTATTAATGGCATTTTGTCGGTTTCCGAGTCCTGATTCAATATCGCCCATTTGGTAAAGTGCGTCTGCATAACGCAGAGGATCGTTTGCGTTTTCGTGGAACTTTAATGCCAATGTGCAATATTCAAGAGCTAGCTTAAAATCTTTCTTATCTGAATATATACCCGCCAAATGCTTGTAATCATTGGCTAATAAAGCGGTGTCTTTTATAATTTTCTCTCTTTCAATGTTCTGTAGCAGGAGTTTTATCGCTAGGTCATCTCTACCATCTTCATCATAAATGATTGCCATGGCTTTGTCCGTATCAATAATGCCTTTTAGGTAGTTTTGCTCTATGAATATTTCTTTGGCTTTCGCAACATAAATGTTATGGGAATCTTTATTACCAATAGTTCTTTGTATATAGGATTTCGCATAATAGGCAGAACCTACTTGCCGTGGTGTGCCATATTCTCTAGCAGCTTTTAGAAGTTTCTCGGCATAACTTTTTGATAATTCGGTATCATTGAACAATACTGATTCATATAAATCATATAACATCTCAACCTTATTGGTATCCTTTGGCATCTCATTATAGATGTTAAGAAGACTATCATGTACCTTGTTTTCTTGGCTTAGAGCCGAAATAGTAAAACAAAGAAAAAATAAGACAGAGAAAAAACTAGTGGTGGTTCTCATATGCCGGGTTTGGTTTTGCGGGGAAGGCTCAAAATATACGATTTTTTTAACATTTTAACAGTTGTTAAAAACCTCTTGTAAATAACCACAAAGAATACTTCTCCAAATTTTCGATTTTGCTATTTTTGCCCATGCAAAACAAAGTCCTGATTCTAGACTTCGGTTCTCAGTATACCCAACTCATTGGTAGACGTGTTCGAGAGCTGAATATTTTCTCTGAAATAAAGCCTTTTAATAACCCCCCAAAAGACCTTTCTGAATATAAGGCTGTCATACTTTCGGGTTCGCCGTATTCGGTACGGGCCGATGATGCGCCGCATCCTGATTTATCAGAAATTAGAGGGAAGAAACCTTTATTGGGCGTTTGCTACGGAGCTCAATATTTGGCTCATTTTAATGGTGGAAATGTTGAAAAGTCAAATACGAGAGAATATGGTAGAGCGAATCTTTCCCATGTAGAAACGGGAAATCCTTTCCTTGAAAATATCAATACAGGAAGTCAAGTTTGGATGAGCCATGCCGATACGATTAAACAGCTTCCTGAAAACACGCAACTTTTAGCAAGTACGCATGATGTTGAAAATGCAGCTTTTAAATTTGATGGGGAAGAAACTTATGGCATACAATTTCATCCTGAAGTATATCATTCCACGGATGGAAAACAATTGTTAGAGAACTTCTTGGTAAACATAGCGGGAATAGAACAAACCTGGACACCCGATGCTTTTGTAGAAACTACGGTTGCAGAACTCAAAGAAAAACTTGGCGATGAAAAAGTGATTTTAGGATTATCAGGGGGAGTAGATTCATCGGTAGCAGCGGTATTATTACATAAAGCGATTGGATCAAACCTGCATTGCATATTTGTAAACAATGGATTACTCAGAAAAAATGAGTTCGATGGCGTATTAAAACAATACGAGGGAATGGGACTCAATGTAAAAGGCGTAGATGCTTCGGCACGCTTTTTGGATGAATTGGCTGGAGAAAGTGATCCGGAGAAAAAAAGAAAAATCATCGGACGCGTATTTGTTGAGGTATTTGATGATGAATCGAAATTGGTGGAAGGCGCAAATTGGTTGGCACAAGGAACGATTTATCCTGATGTTATTGAATCGGTTTCTGCCACTGGCGGACCTTCAGCAACCATAAAGAGTCATCATAATGTAGGTGGATTGCCCGATTATATGAAATTGAAAGTGGTGGAGCCTTTGAAAATGTTATTTAAAGATGAAGTGCGTAGAGTAGGAGCCAGCATGGGATTAGATAAAGAGCTGTTAGGAAGACACCCTTTCCCAGGTCCCGGATTAGCGATACGAATCTTAGGAGATATCACAAGAGAGAAGGTAGCCATTTTGCAAGAAGTAGATCATGTTTTCATTCAAGGTCTCCGTGATTGGGGCTTATATGATAAGGTCTGGCAGGCGGGTGCTATGTTATTGCCTGTCAATAGTGTAGGCGTAATGGGTGATGAACGGACTTACGAAAAATGTGTAGCTTTACGTGCTGTCGAAAGTACAGATGGAATGACGGCTGATTGGGTGAATTTACCTTATGAGTTTTTACAGAAAACATCAAATGATATAATTAATAAAGTCCCTGGAGTGAATCGTGTCGTATATGATATAAGTTCCAAACCACCAGCAACGATAGAATGGGAATAACTATGAATCAAGTTTATAAAAATATAGTATTACTGCTTTTGTTTGTTTTTGTAGGATGCAAAGCAACGGCACAGAAGTTTCTAACGCACCCTGTTAAAAAAGGTGAAACCTTAGAAAGTGTCGCTAAGAAATACAAAGTTACCCCAGCGAATATTTTGAAGTATAATAAAGAGATTCGCGTGGGTCAGGATTTAAAACCCAGTACTATTTTGGTGATTCCGGCGGAAGGCACTGTAGATCAGACGGCACCTAGTACCCCTAATAACCCTAGAACTCCGGCAGCAAAAGACCCTAAAGCTGATCAAGAGGAACCTATTGGTTTTACTTCCCATAAAGTAAAAAAACGCGAGACCTTGTATGGCATTGCGCAACGTTATAATATCACAGAAGAAGATATCAAACGGTATAACCGAGATTTGTATTCTTCTCAGTTGAAGAAGAGGATGGTACTACGAATTCCAAAATACAAGCGTGTTAAGCCCTCGGAAAATATCATAAATGAAGATGACTATGAAACCTATACTGTAGCAGCTAAGGAGACCCGATGGAGTATTGCCCACAAGTATGGTATAACGATAGATAGTATGGTTGTTTTGAATCCTGCGCTTTCAAAAGATGTAAGTTATCTCAGAGAAGGTCAGGAATTAAAAATGCCCAAAAAGGCGGGTTCTAGTGTTCAGAATCAGGTGACTGAGCTTTTTATATCCTATACAGTTCCTCCGAAAATGAACTTTTATCAATTAGAGAAAAAGTTTGGAGTAAAGTCTGACGAGATTGTTCGTTTGAATCCCGAGATAACGGAGCGAGGAGGATTGAAAGAAGATATGGTTATTCGTATTCCGGAACGAAAAGTAGAAACGGGAGAAGTAAATACAGACAATTTTATTTTTTATGAAGTCAAGCCTAAGCAAACTGAATTTTCGTTGACGCGTAAGTTGGGAATATCTTATAGGGAACTATTAGCTTTAAATCCTGATCTTCAAAATGGATTGAAAGCTGGAATGGTTTTAAAACTTCCGAAGGAACAAACGGGTGATTTTGAAGTACGGAACGCTCTGGTCTTAGATAAAATCAATTTACTAGACAGTATTAATGTTGCGAATAAACCGAAGCTACTGTTCTTATTGCCTTTCCGTTCTGATAAAATGGATTCGGAAAACAAGGCTAATACTCGTAAAATGATTCAAAAGCGCACCGATGCTAGCCTAAGTTTGGGTTTGTATTCAGGAGCTTTAATCGCATTAGATTCTCTTGCTGAACTAGGAATTTCGGTAGATGTAAGAACCATAGATAATCAACTAAGCCCATTGAAAACGAAGTCTATTTTAATAGCTGAAGATCTTTCAAATTACAATGCCATTATTGGGCCTTTAGATGTGCCTTCGTTGCAAGAGGTCGCGGTAAGAGCATCTACACACAGAGTGCCTGTAATTGCGCCTATTCCTGCAGATACCAAATTGAGTATGAGTAATGTCTTTTTCTCTTATACTTCTGATGCTATTTTACGTGAAAGAATGCTTGATCATGTTGCCTCAAATAAGGAGGAAGAAAATATTATTGTCATTGCAGATGGAGCGAATACTGAAGCTAAGGATTCGATTATGCTAAAATTTCCTGATGCGAAAATAGTTCCGGTAATAGAAGAAGAAAAGAATATTGGAATTGTTCGTGACAGCCTCGCTGCAAAATTATCTGAGGATCAAATGAATTGGATTTTTGTGGAATCAGGGAACTACAAGTTGATATCGAGTGTAACTTCAATTTTGAATTCATTTCAAAATGCAGCAATTGATCCTGAAGTAAGTAATAAAAAAGTACAGCTTAAGATGTTTACTACGAATAAGAGTAAAGCTTTTGACAATGACGTGATTTCAGGTACGCATTTATCAAATTTAAATTTTACCTATCCATCAGTATATCGCGAAGTTGGTAACGATGTATTCATCAAAAGGTATAAAAAAAGATTTGGCGATACTCCAGACCGATATGCAGTTCGTGGATTTGACCTTACTTATGATCTCGTATTGAAGCTGGCCTATAAGAACAACCTGATGGAAGTATCCAAACTTATTGGAGAGACGGAATATTCTGGGAATAAATTCTCATACGAGAACAACTCTGCATCAGGGTATTTCAATCAAGCATCTTATATCATGTCTTACGAGAAGATGCGTATCAAAGAAGTCAAGTAAAACTAATTTAAGTTCCTTGGGAATAACAAATTACATGCTCGTTTTTCTGGTCTTTGGATTGATGAGTTTTCAACCCGAACAAGATTATGATACCATTCCTTGGAATGCAGATAGACGGCTTACTTGGAAAGATTTTAATGGGAAAGCTCCTTTAAATGCAAGAGCAGCTGCTACAACGGCAAGCGGAATCACATACCGATTTTCTACCTCGGGTACTTCAAATAGTATAGAAGTTGACTTCAAAATCGATACCTTCTTTTACCCCAATAAATCGTGGTATCAGCCTGAACTTTGTGATGAAGTTATTTTAAGTCATGAGCAGTTGCATTTTGATATCTCAGAACTTTATGCCAGAAAAATGAGAAAGCGCTTAGCGGCAGCAACATTTACACATAAAAATGTAAAGGCAAAAGTAAAAGCCATCTACCGAAATATCAATGAAGAGCTAAGTGAGTTTCAAAATCAATATGATAGCGAAACGAATTTTTCTAGGGATAGAGAACAGCAAGCAATTTGGAATGAAAAGATTGCTAAGATGCTTTTGAATTAATTGCTAATTACACATCGCAAATAGTAATCCCTTCCTTTAAAGCTGCAATAGGATCTTCCCAAGTAGGAATAAATTCCTGAGCCACATGACCTTTGAAGTCAGTTGCTACAATAGCTTTCATAATCGCAGGATAATATAATTCTTGAGTTTCGTTGATTTCATTACGACCTGGGTTACCACCGGTATGGTAGTGTCCGAAATATTGATGGTAATCTTGAATGTTACGAATTACATCGCCTTCCATGATTTGCATATGATAAATGTCGTAAAGCAATTTGAAGTTGTCAGAACCAATCGCTTTACAAAGTTCAACACCCCAAAGTGTATGATCGCACATGTAATCTTTATGATCTACCTTAGAATTCAATAATTCCATTTGGATAATAACGCCATATTTTTCAGCTGCGGGAATTATTTTCTTTAATCCTTCCGCACAGTTTTTTAACCCGACTGCATCATCCATTCCATTTCGATTTCCGCTAAAACAAATGAGATTGGTGTAACCAGCAGCAGCCACTTTTGGAATCATTTCGATATAATTCTTTATCAAAGTTTCATGATATGTTGTATCACACCAGCCTTCTGTCAAACTAATTTCAGCTCCCCAGCACATGGAAGCGTGAATACCATATTTTTTCATGAGAGGCCAATCTTCAGGACCCGTCAAGTCCATAGCCTTCATGCCCAAGTCATTCAGGTTTTTGAGAAACTCTTCCATAGGAATCTTACTATAACACCATCTACAGGCACTATGGTTAATATTACCTTTGAGCTCTGCAGTTTTTTGTTCATTAGACGGCATTGCTGTGCTAGTTTTGCACGCCAGTAGTCCGACCGAAGCAGCAGCTGATGTACCTATGAAGTTTCTTCTTTTCATCTTTATATTGTATTACATTTACCCAAGATAATTCATTGCGCATTTTTGTCCAATTCCTTGGATTTTTGCCCCTCCCTAAAGGGTGAATCCATAAAATCTTCATTTCATCCTTTAGGATTACAGGCAAGGATTGAAGATTTTAGGTTAAATGGACAAAAGTTTCTAAAATAGGCAACAGGTTAAAGATATATTTTTTTAAATAAAGCATGAATGTAAGTCCTGATAAAGATAAACTGATTGAATTAGCACATTACCGTATGCCTTTTGGTAAGTATAAGGGGCGTTATTTGGTAGATTTGCCAGAACCGTATTTGGTTTGGTTCAATCAAAAAGGTTTCCCTGATGGAAAGCTTGGCATGCTCTTAAAATCAATGCACGAAATCAAAGTAAACGGACTTGAACCGTTGATACGTAGGGTACAAAAAGATTTTCCGCCTAAGAAGTACTGATTTCCTATTGCAATTTGTATCTTTGAATCCCGTAACACAGAAGTCGATTCATGTCAAAGACCAAGTATATATTCGTTACGGGAGGCGTTACTTCATCTCTTGGAAAAGGTATCATTGCAGCCTCTTTAGCAAAATTGCTACAAGCGCGCGGATATCGAACAACAATTCAAAAATTAGACCCTTACATTAATGTAGACCCGGGTACATTGAACCCCTATGAGCATGGCGAGTGTTACGTGACCCATGATGGCGCCGAAACTGATTTGGATTTAGGTCACTACGAAAGATTTTTGAATGTAAAGACTTCACAAGCGAATAATGTTACTACAGGAAGAATCTACCAGAGTGTTATTGAAAAAGAACGCCGTGGTGAATTTTTAGGGAAGACGGTTCAAGTAGTACCTCACATTACGAACGAAATAAAAGAACGTGTTCAGCTGCTTGGAAATAGTGGTGATTACGACATTGTTATTACCGAAATTGGGGGAACAGTAGGTGATATTGAATCTCTCCCTTATATAGAAGCGGTGCGACAGTTGCTTTGGGAATTGGGTGATCACAATGCTATTGTTGTCCATTTGACACTTGTACCTTATTTATCTGCTGCGGGAGAATTGAAGACAAAGCCCACGCAGCATTCCGTCAAAACTTTGATGGAAAGTGGAATCAAAGCTGATATTCTAGTTTGTAGAACTGAGCATGAAATTTCTGATGAAAAGAAAGAAAAGCTGGCGCTTTTTTGCAATGTGAAGCGTGAAGCGGTCATTCAATCGATAGATGCATCAACAATTTATGATGTTCCCATCTTAATGCAAGAAGAAGGCCTTGATACGGTTGCTCTTGAAAGATTAGCCTTGTCAGATAAAAAAGCTCCTGACCTTGAACAGTGGAAAAAATTTCTGAAACGGCATAAAAATCCGAAGCACGAGGTTGAAATTGGTTTGATAGGAAAATACGTCGAACTACAAGATTCCTATAAGTCTATTTTAGAATCTTTTATTCATGCTGGTGCTGCCAATCAGGTAAAAGTAAATGTGAGATTTATCCATTCAGAACATTTGAACATGGGTAATATCGAGAAAAAATTGGCCGGACTAAATGGAATACTTGTAGCGCCAGGTTTTGGAGAGCGCGGTATTGAGGGTAAAATAAAAGCAGTGCGTCATACAAGGGAAAATAACATTCCTTTTTTAGGTATATGCTTGGGAATGCAAATGGCAGTCATTGAATATTCAAGAACTGTTCTTGGTCTCTCAAAAGCGAATTCTACCGAGATGAATCAAAAAACTACTGCACCTGTCATTAATTTAATGGAAGAGCAGAAATCTGTAACCAATAAAGGTGGAACGATGCGATTAGGAGCATGGGATTGTGCTTTGAAAAAAGGAAGTCTTGCTTCGAAGGTTTATCAGGGGGCTCTAGATATTTCTGAAAGACACCGTCATCGCTATGAGTTCAACAATGACTACAAAGAGAAATTAGAAGAAGTAGGCATGCTTGCGACAGGTATCAACAAAGAAACGGGACTTGTAGAGATCGTTGAGGTTCCAAGTCACCCTTGGTTCATTGGTGTGCAGTATCATCCCGAATATAAGAGTACGGTTGCTAATCCGCATCCGCTTTTTGTTGGCTTTGTGAAAGCGGCATTAAAGCATAAAAAATCAACAAACTAATGCCACTATGGCATAAAAAGCACAATTGGGCATATATTTGCGTGTTTTGAGCTAGATTCAGAATATTAAAAATCAAATAGTTACCAAATCACATTTTATTTAGATGGAGGAAAAGAAATTAGATTTAAATTCTATAATCGGCTTCGTGCTTATTTTTGCGATACTTGTTTTTATGTTTTGGCAGAACAAGCCAACCCCCGAAGAAATAGAAGCTGAAAAAGCAAAACAGGAACAGGTAGAAGCGCAACAAAAGGCTGATGAAAACAAAGTTCAAGAGAATGCGGTTACCGAAGCTGCACCGATAAATCTTCAAGATTCTACAGCAGTTGCTAACTATAAAAGTAATATAGGCGCTTTTGGTTTTACAAGCCCATCAGAAGAGACCTCAATTTTAGAAAATGATTTGGTGTACCTAGAGATTAGCAACAAGGGTGGTCAAATCATTGAAGCTCGAATGAAGCAGTATCATACCTATGATTCTATACCAATATATATGGTAAAGGATGGCAATGCTCACTTCGGACTTAACTTCTCTACTTCTGACAACCGAGTTTTGAATACCAAAGATTTGTATTTCGAGTCTAGTATGTCTCAAAATGGTGAGAACAAGGTTTTATCAATGAAAGCAAAGGTGTCTTCAAATAAATATTTGGAGTATCGCTACGAGATGAAACCTAATGATTATCTGGTTGATTTTAACGTACGCTCTCAGGGACTTAGTGATGTTATTAATTCAAGTCAGCCCATTGCTTTAGAATGGAAGTTGAAAGGTATCCGTCATAACAAAAGTATTACTTATGAGAATCGCTATACACGTTTGACCTATAATCATGAAGATGATGATATTGATAAACTCTCAGAGGGAAGTGACGATGAAGAGTCAGAAACCGATATCAAATGGTTGTCATACCGACAGCATTTCTTTAGTTCGATTTTAGCGAATAAAGACCGTTTTGATTCGGCTGAACTATCTTCTGTAAACTTAGTAGAAGAAGAAAGTAGAACCTTTGGTTTTACCAAAGAATATACCTCTATAATTCCTTTGAAAGCTGAAGGAGGAGAACTTTCTGAAAACATGCACTGGTATTATGGACCTACAGATGTTGAAACATTCTCGAAATATGAAGATTTAGGTTTGGTTGATTCTATTCCTTTCGGATGGGGAATCTTCGGATGGATCAATAGATACATTTTTACTCCTTTCTATTCTTTCTTAAGTGGAATTTTCCCGTATGGAATTGCCATTGTAATTATGACAATTTTAGTTCGTTTGGCAATGTCTCCTGTTACCTATAAATCATATTTGTCACAGGCGAAGATGAAAGTTTTGAAACCCGAAATCACCGAACTAGGGGAGAAGTATAAAGATAATGCCATGAAGAAGCAGCAGGAAACCATGAAGCTTTATGGCAAAGCGGGCGTAAGTCCCATGAGTGGTTGTATACCAGCATTTTTGCAAATGCCTATTTTCTATGCACTCTTCATGTTCTTCCCGACTTCTTTTGCATTGCGTCAAAAGTCGTTCTTATGGGCAGATGATTTATCTTCTTTTGATACGATTTATCAATTCCCAGAAGGTTTTTCTATTCCTTTCTATGGAGATCATATTAGTCTGTTTCCAATTTTGGCCTCTGTTGCTATCTTCTTCTATATGATGATGACAACAGGACAGAATATGCCCACCCAACCCGGTATGCCTAATATGAAGTTCATCATGTACTTAATGCCTTTTATGATGTTGTTTTTCTTCAACAACTACGCAAGTGGATTGAGTTTGTACTATTTCGTATCAAACTTGATTACGATCGGTATCATGTTGGTGATCAAGAACTTTATTTTGGACAATGATAAGATACATGCCCAAATTCAGGAGAATAAAAAGAAACCTAAAAAGGAAAACAAGTTCCAGAAGAAAATGCGTGAGATGATGGAGCAGGCTGAAGCGCAAAAGAAGAAGTAATCCTAAATTATTATATCACAAACAACTAAAACCTCTGTATTTACAGAGGTTTTAGTTGTTTTAACCCATTTTTGTGCATTTCATCGATAATAATAAGACTTTCAGTACGTTAGGTATAAAGATTATTAGCTTTAATACAACAAAACAACCAAAAAAAGTTATATTTTTCGACCAAACCAGCATCTATAGATATAGACTTCTACTTTAAATTCTTCCCCCGATTAGTAAATATTCCAGAGTCAAGGTTAGTCCTTTGTTATTCCTTTTTTTAATTCGATGTTGATATTATAAGATGCCCACAGTCTTACATATTCAATATATACTACTTATATAGTTATGGTAAAGTTTGACCTAACCAAAAAAACTTCACCATGGGGAATTTTACGCCTATTTTTTCGAAAACCATTTTGTCTTCGAATTTTGAATCACCAGAAAATGTCGCTGATTTAAACTTAAAAAAACTGAAAGTTCGAAATGTAAATTTCAGAAACAGAGCTTTCAAGCTAACTACAGCTTTACTCTTCTTAATTTTTACTGCCCTTCCTTTTTCTAGCTTTTCTCAGCAGATGGATTTGAGAGGGAACTCGGAGTACACTGCTGGTCAATGTCCTGCGAATGATATTGAGATACTTAGTGCGATGGTCGAACTAGGTACCCCATGTAACGATTGTGTTCCAGGCTCTATGATTACCGGAGATTTAATTATTACCGTACGGCATGGGACAAACAGTCCGAATAGATTTTTGGCTGTCATGGGTGATTTGACCGAGACTTTACCAGGAGGAGGTAGCACCATGAGTACTTTTGCTGAATGTTCAGGTCCGCTCGAGACTCAGAATAATGGAAATAGTGGAATTCAGGAATTAAATTTTGGACAGGTTACCTTCATGTGTGGAAGTGAGCTGGTATTAGACAATATTTTATTGGTTTGGACCGCTGCGAATGGGGAATGCCCCGTAACACCGGCGAACAACCCGAATGGTAAATATTGCTACGCAAATCCAACTATAAATATTACGCCCCCATTGAATGCAATGGCGTCTGCGTCTTGTACAACTGGTAATAACGTAGATGTAGACCTTACCGTACAGGGCGGGGTTATGCCTTTTACATATGCGTGGTCTAATGGAGCAACGACAGAAGATTTGAGTAATGTTGCACCTGGTACATACACCGTAGTAGCTATAGGAGCTGATGGATGTACAGCGACTACAAGTATTGTCGTAGGACCCGCCTTGTCGTCAAGCAGCACAAAAACCGATGTATTATGCTTTGGAGAAACAACAGGATCCATAGATTTAACGGTTTCTGGAGGAGTCATGCCCTATATGTATTCTTGGGACAATGGTGCCAGCACAGAAGATTTATCAGGACTTGCAGCAGGAACCTATATAGTCACAGTTACCGACGGACTTGGTTGTGAGATTACGGAAAGTGTAACAATTACAGAAGCTACCGAATTAACATGTAGTGTTGTTCAAGATAATCCTGCGAGCAGTGGCAATAACGACGGAGAAGCAACGGTGACTCCTTCTGGCGGAACCGCACCCTATACTTATTTATGGGACAATGGTGAGACTACTCAGACCGCCACAACTTTGAATGGAGGTTTACATACCGTTACCGTGACCGATGATAACGGATGCGAAAGAACTTGTGAGGTTACTATTCAAGAACTTGATCCATTAGAATGTAACGTCGCTCTAGTCCAAGACGAGCAGTGTTTTGGAGACGAGGATGGCAGCGCAACGGCGAACCCAGTAGGTGGGGTAGCTCCTTTTACCTATTTATGGGATAATGGCGAGACCACTCAAACGGCAACAGGCTTAGCGCAAGGTTTACATACAGTTACGGTAACTGACGTTAATGGTGCGACTACGGATTGTGAGATGACCATCGGTGGTCCAGCAGCAGTATTATCCGGGAGTGCGGTAGCAACAGATGTATTGTGTTTTGGTGAGTTGACCGGTTCAGTAGATCTGACAGTCACAGGAGGAACAACAACGTATACATATTTATGGAGTAACGGAGCAACTACTGAAGATTTAGCGGATGTAGCAGCTGGTACTTATGACGTAACGATAACGGATGCAAATGGATGTGAGACTACGGCTAGCGCTACGGTGAATCAGCCAATGGCAGCATTATCCGGAAGTGCGGTAGCAACAGATGTATTGTGTTTTGATGAGTTGACTGGTTCAGTAGATCTGACAGTCACAGGAGGAACAACAACGTATACATATTTATGGAGTAACGGAGCAACTACTGAAGATTTAGCGGATGTAGCAGCTGGTACTTATGACGTAACGATAACAGATGCAAATGGATGTGAAACTACGGCTAGCGCTACGGTGAATCAGCCAATGGCAGCATTGACTTGTAGTATTATATTAGATAGCGGTGTTTCGATTAATGGTGCAAGTGATGGTAGAGCAACTGTTACGGCAGTAGGCGGTACGGTAGGTTATACGTATGCATGGGATAATGGTGAGACTACAGAACAAGCAACAGCATTAGATGCAGGATTACATATAGTAACGGTAACAGACGCAAACGGTTGTGAGACTGAATGTGAGGTAACAGTAACTCAACCAGATGTTCTTTCTTGTGGGGTTATCTTAGTCCAAGACGAGCAGTGTTTTGGAGACGAGGATGGCAGCGCAACGGCGAACCCAGTAGGTGGGGTAGCCCCTTATACATATCTATGGGACAATGGAGAAACAGATCAAACGGCAACAGGCTTAGCGCAAGGTTTACATACAGTTACTGTAACTGACGCTAATGGTGCGACTACGGATTGTGAGATCACCATCGGTGGTCCGGCAGCAGCATTATCATCATCAACCACTCAAGTAGATGTGCTTTGTTTTGGAGATACAACTGGTTCCATTGATTTAACAGTAGCAGGTGGAACAACAGCATATACGTATTTATGGAGTAATGGAGCAACTTCGGAGGATTTAGCTGATGTAGCAGCTGGTACTTATGATGTAACGATAACGGATGCAAATGGATGTGAAACTACTGCTAGCGCTACAGTGAATCAGCCAATGGCAGCATTATCTGGAAGTGCAGTAGCAACAGATGTATTATGTTTTGGTGAGTTGACCGGTTCAGTAGATCTAACAGTCACAGGAGGAACAACAGCATATACGTATTTATGGAGTAACGGAGCAACTACGGAAGATTTAGTGGATGTAGCAGCTGGTACTTATGACGTAACGATAACAGATGCAAATGGATGTGAGACTACGGCTAGTGCAACTGTGAATCAGCCAATGGCAGCATTGACTTGTAGTATTATATTAGATAGCGGTGTTTCGATTAATGGTGCAAGTGATGGTAGAGCAACTGTTACGGCAGTAGGCGGTACGGCAGGTTATACGTATGCATGGGATAATGGTGAGACTACAGAACAAGCAACAGCATTAGATGCAGGATTACATATAGTAACGGTAACAGACGCAAACGGTTGTGAGACTGAATGTGAGGTAACAGTAACTCAACCAGATGTTCTTTCTTGTGGGGTTATCTTAGTTCAAGACGAGCAGTGTTTTGGAGACGAGGATGGAAGTGCCACGGTGAACCCGGTAGGTGGGGTAGCTCCTTTTACCTATTTGTGGGATAATGGCGAGACCACTCAAACGGCAACAGGCTTAGCGCAAGGTTTACATACAGTTACTGTAACTGACGCTAATGGTGCGACTACGGATTGTGAGATCACCATCGGTGGTCCAGCAGCAGCATTATCATCATCAACCACTCAAGTAGATGTGCTTTGTTTTGGAGATACAACTGGTTCCATTGATTTAACAGTAGCAGGTGGAACAACAACTTATGCGTTCCTATGGAGTACTGGTGAGACAACAGAAGATATTAATGGACTAACGGCGGGCACTTATAATGTAACGATTACAGATGCAAATGGTTGCGAGACAACAGACAGTGTTACCATCACCCAGCCCGATGCAGCCTTATCATCTTCAACTACTCAGATAGATGTACTTTGTTTTGGAGATGCAACAGGTTCGATTGATCTAACGGTATCAGGAGGTACTTCTGCCTATACCTTCTTATGGAGTAATGGTGCTACAACAGAAGATTTGAGTGGATTAACAGCTGGCACATACGATGTAACAATAACAGATGCAAATGGTTGTGAGACCACAAATAGTGTTACGATTACCGAACCAGCTATGGAATTAATCTGTAGTGTAACACTTGATATGGGAGTGTCAGTAAACGGTGCTAGTGATGGAGTGGCAACGGTGACTCCAACTGGTGGAACTGCTGACTATACCTATTTATGGGATAATAACGAAACTACCCAGACGGCAACCACTTTAAACGCTGGTCTACACACGGTAACAGTAACAGATGCGAATGGTTGTGAAACTACTTGCGAAGTTACCATCCCAGAACCTGATCAGCTAGTTTGTAATGTTTCGCTTGATGTAAACGTAAGTTGTAATGGAGCTAGTGATGGGGTTGCCACGGTAACTCCGATGGGAGGTGTAGCGCCTTTTAGCTATTTATGGGATAATGGAGAAATAACGGAAACGGCAATTAATTTAAATACAGGTTTGCATAGTGTTACTGTCACTGATGCTAATGGTGCGGAAACTTCTTGCGAGGTGACCATTTCGGAGCCCGCAGAATTGACATGTACCGTTATGTTAGATAGTGGAGTAAATATTAATGGTGGTGCCGATGGTGCGGCAACAGTAAATCCAGTAGGAGGAACTGCAGACTATACCTATTTATGGGACAACGGAGAAACGACACAAACTGCAACTACTTTAAACGCAGGATTACATACAGTAACTGTTACCGATGCAAATGGTTGTGAAACTACTTGTGATGTTACCGTAACAGAACCCGATGCCTTGAGTTGCAGTATTGACTTAGTAAGTGATGTAACCTGTAATGCTGGTGATGACGGCTCGGCAACTGCCAGTCCACTAGGTGGCGTAGCTCCTTTTACCTATTTATGGGATAATGGTGAAATTGGCATGACCGCTAACTCTCTTACGGCAGGATTACATATAGTAATGATTACTGATGCCAATGGAGCTCAGACAAGTTGTGAAATAACTATTATAGAGCCTGAAGCACCAAACGCTGGTGAAGATAATACGGCAAGAGTGTGCGATGGTACTATTGTTGATCTTTCCATGCTAGTGTCTGAAATTGGAGGTTCTTTCTCAGATCCTGCAAATAGTGGTGGACTCAGCGGTACTAGTTTTGATACTAGCGGTTTGGGATTAGGCAGTTATGATATTATTTATACCGTGGAGGGGGCAACTCCAAATTGCCCAGTTGATACGGCAACTATAACTGTAATCGTTGACACTCTTGCGGATGCGGGTGCGGACAACGAAACAACAGTTTGTGATGGCGAAGTGGTAGATTTGACCGCTTTAGTAAGTATTATGGGTGGATCTTTTTCAGACCCAGGATTATCTGGCGGACTGAATGGAAGTGATTTTGATACTACAGGACTTTCTCCAGGAAGCTATGATTTAAGCTATACTGTTGGAAGTGGGAACCAAAACTGCCCAGACGATACAGCTACGATTACAATCAATGTAGATGTGCCAAACGACGCAGGATTGGATAACAGCACAGAAGTATGTGAAAGTACAGTTGTAGATCTTGGCGCATTGGTAAGTGTTCAAGGAGGTGTCTTCATGGATCCGGGAATGACCGGCGGACTTAATGGAAGCAGTTTCGATACTACTGGATTAACTCCCGGGAATTACGATATCACTTACACGGTAAGTAGCGGTAATACTTGTCCCGATGACACATCAACGATCACGATTTCTGTTTTGGAAGACATTATAGATAAATCATGTGAGGTTCTAGATATTGATTTATGTAATCCCGATGATGGAAATTCCTATAATTTCTATTGGAGAGGAATGAACACTACCCCAGCTGGATCATCTTTTTTCTCACAGAATGCAACACACTCTTTGAACTTTACGGAATTTACAGATGGTACTGCGTTAATTGAAGGATCTACACAGGTCGGAACTTGTTCCGCTCAGCTCTATATCGTACTAAAAGATTTAAAAGATTGGAATCAATGGAGCGCAGATGGTGGAGATTTTAAACCACAAGGCTGTAATCGCAATGCCCTAGTCAAAGAAAATTTACGATATTATGTGGTTGATGAAACTCAGAGTACCGTAACTACATCTGGTGGAGATTGCCTTGAACAAGGCACCTTCATTGTTTCGCAACGTCCAGATCCTAATGATCCAAACACGCCAAATCTAGGTGTTCATATTGGACCAGGTGGAGCGCTTTGGGATTCCGATACTTCTGCCGAAGGATTAGCAGGTTGGGCTTTTATGGGTCCACAAGGGGATGAGCAAAAATGGCAAATAGATTTCAATTTCCATATTGATTGTAAAGATGAAACTGGTTGTGAGCCTCAAAGTGATCTTGAATGTACTATCAATACAAGCGTGGATAATGTAAGTTGTTACGGAGGTAATGATGGTTCAGCTACTGTAATTCCAGTAGGAGGAACCGCACCTTATACGTATCTATGGGATAACGGAGAGACAGCAGCAACAGCAACTATGCTTATGGCAGGAAGTCATACCGTAATAGTTTATGATTCGGATGGAAATAAAACTGATTGTAGCATTGACATTGAAGAACCTAAAGAATTTGTTTGTAAGACCAATGTAGTGAATGGAGTAGGTGCTGATGGGGCAAATGATGGTTCTGCAACGGTTACTGCTGAAGGAGGTACTGCGCCATATGTGTACCAATGGGACAATGGTGAAACTGTTTCTACCGCTGTTATGCTTTCAGCTGGTAATCATAGTGTTAAGCTTATTGATGCTAACGGATGCGAAACAGTTTGTAATGTAGATATTCCAGAAGCCGAATCTTTCACTTGTGAAGTAGTCGCAGATCAAGAAAATGTTTCTTGTGCAGATGGTACTGATGGAAGTGCAACTGTTAATCCGTTAGGAGGGGTGGCACCTTATAGCTTCTTATGGGAAAATGGAGAGACCTCAGCAACGGCCACCTCCCTCAAAGCAGGACTGCATACAGTAACTGTAACGGACGCAAATGGCAGACATACAACCTGTGAAATTTTAATCGGAGAACCAGATGAACTTACATGTACTGCCTCTGTTTTTAGTGGAATAACTTTCAATGGAGGAGAAGATGGTGCAGCAACTGTTGCCCCAAGCGGAGGTACTGCCCCGTATACCTTTCTATGGGACAATGGAGAAACTACTGCAATGGCTGAATCTCTAGATGCAGGTTTGCATACGGTGACAGTAACAGATGCAAATGGTTGCATAACCAGCTGCGAAGTCACTTTAATGGAGCCAGAAATTCTTTCTTGTATGGTAGAAAAAATAAGTGATGCGCTTTGTTTTGATGGTGAAGACGGTTCTGCTCAGGTGATGGTTGATGGAGGTACACCGCCTTATACTTATAATTGGGATAATGGAGAGGATATTCAAACTGCTGTTGCTCTTAGTATAGGAACGCATACTGTAATGGTTATTGATAACAACGGTGTTCAAACAACTTGTGAGATATTGATCGAGGGTCCCTCTGAAATAATTTCGACTGCAACTTTAGTTTCCGAAGTAACCATAAATGGTGAGAGTGATGGTTCAGCCTCTGCTAGTGCATCAGGAGGTACAGCTCCTTACACTTATTTATGGGACAATGGAGAAACCACTCAAACGGCCACTATGCTAACCGCCGGAATTCACTCGGTAAAAGTTATAGATGCAAATGGTTGTGAAACTGTTGCGGAGGTAATGATACCAACTCCCGATGCACTTATGTGCTCTATTTCAATAGAGAATAGTGTGCTTTGCCATGGAGGAAGTGATGGTAGTGCAATAGTAACGCCAATAGGCGGAGTAGCCCCTTATACCTATTTATGGGATAATGGAGAAACTAACGAGACCGCGGCAGGACTGGATGTAGGAATACATGCTGTGACAGTAACAGATGCCAATGGTGCGGAAACAACCTGTGATATTACAATTGAGGAACCACTCATGTTAACTGCGGAGGCTATTGAGGTGAATGCGGTTAGCGAAATAGGTGAAACCGATGGGATTGCTTCGGTAACAGCAAATGGAGGAACGCCTCCCTATACCTATTTATGGGATAATGGTGAAACCACGCAAATGGCAAGTATGCTTTCTTCAGGAATGCACACGGTAACAGTTACTGATGCCAATGGTTGTGAAGCGGAAGCCGAGGTGACTATTACAGAACCGGGCGTCTTTAGTTGTGAGATTACATTGGTAAATCATGTTAGCTGCAAAGACGGTACTGATGGAAGTGCTACAGCAACACCAATGGGTGGTACAGCTCCATATACCTTTTTATGGTGTACAGGGGAAACCGGACAAACGGCAACTGCTTTGCCAGCTGGAGGTCATTGGGTGACAATTACAGATGCTAATGGAAGAGAAACGACTTGTCAAATAACAATCGAGGAACCTGAGGAATTAGGGTGTTCAATTACAGATATAGTCAATAGTAATGAAGGAGAAAGCAATGGAGAGGCAACAGTGAATCCTTCGGGTGGAACTGCACCTTACACGTATTTATGGAACGATGCCTTGGGGCAAACCACAGCTACAGCGACAGGACTAGCACCAGATAATTATGAGGCGGTAGTGACTGATGCAAATGGCTGTGAAACTTTATGTACTGTGAAGATTGAAGAAATTCCCGATGGTGGTCCGACAACGGGTTGCGAAACAGCTTTTGCTTATTACGAAACCGCCAACACTTGTTTTATAGATGATGGATTTAATCGTTGGGGATGGACTAACTTCTTTGCAGATGAAGGAGACTATCTTTTAGATTTATATTCAGGAGCTGGTCAATGTGATTTGACTAAAGGAGAAAAATCGGGGAACGTAAAGGTCGATTACAATGGTGGAATGGTAAAAGTTACCATTGAACTTTTAAGTGGATTTGTAATGACAGAAGCCCAACTATACGTTGGAGGTGTCAAATATCCGACTAAGAATAATGGACAGTCAACAGTTGCTCCAGGTCAATATCCTTCTAATTCAGGAGCTTTAAATGATGTTAGCATCTATGAATTTGACCCGATTGACGTTAGTCATATTAATGGTGGTATTTATATAATTGTTCATGCAGTGACTTGCAAGAAATCTAATAAAACGAATATAGTTACCAAAACCTCAATCACTCCATATCCAATGACATTTAAAAATGATTTGAATCTTAATGTAGAGATTCCTTACGATGCTAGGTTAAAGGTTGAAATTTTTGATGTCAATGGCAGACGCGTTCTAACAAAGAAAAATATGGACGTCAAGGCAGGTTCCAACAACATTTATATTAATGCCAGCGGTCTTTCACCTGATTTATACTTTTTAGTACTTTATACTGGAAAGGAGAAAATTACCAAGAAACTAATCTCTGTAAAATAGGTCTTCTTGTTTTTATATAAAAAAAAGCCCTGACAGAAATGTCAGGGCTTTTAGCATTAAGTAGGTTAAGTATGGTAAGATTTGGGACTCCAAAGATGCTGTATTATTTCACTTAAAAAAAAACTTAGTTGTCAAGTTCTCTTTTTTGTATGCTAAGTTATCTTAAAATGATGTTTGATTTTTTTAAGGTACTTGCATGTAGGTGATTTTAAAATCAAAAACTTCCCAACACGAATTTCCAAAGAGAATTGCGCATTGAGAAGTTTAGAACAACTAACCTAACTTATTTTAGAGATACCTATAAGTGCATTTGTTCAGATGCAGAGTTCTCTTTCAGTAATCTTTATGAACTTACAATCAGTTTGTTTTTCCAAGAAATTAGTTCGATGTATTTGGAATTAGTACTTTATCAAGTACATGTATTACACCATTTACCGCTTGAACATCTACGACGTCGATTCCAATGCCATCGTTATTAGCGCCATCAACAACATTTGCAATGTTGCCGTCAGTACCCGGCAAAGTAATTGTGAAACTGTCACCTTCTAATGTAGCGGGGGTAGTTGTAGTCCCATCAGGAGTTAAATCTCCTGAGCGAATGTTAGCCCCACCAATAACATGATGTTGTAAAACAGGTATTAAGCCGGCTTCATCTGGTATAGCGGCCAACGCTGAAAAGGCATCATTTGTAGGAGCAAAAACCGTAAATGGATCGCTGCCAGCACCTCCTTGAGAAGATAACACGCTAACAAAATCAACACTTGGTGTCAAAGTAGTTAATGCTTCAACTAAGGTAGAAAAGTTTGGGTCAGCTACGGCGAAGGTAACAACTGTTGGTAAATCAATAACTTGATCTACGGCATGTACAATTCCGTTTGTTGCAACAATATCTGCAATGGCTACTGCACTGGCTCCGTTAAACTTAACTCCATCATCTGTGTTGATGTAGATACTCAATGCATCATCGTCGCTATTTTTCGCTGCGGTATTCGCATAACTGTTTGATAAATCCGCTGCCGCAAGAGCCGCTCCTGCGATTACATGGTTCGAGAGAACATTATTTATGTCACTACTGTTAGGATTCATAAAAGCTGCAAAACCATCATTAACCGGAGCTAGAACTGTGAACTTTCCTTCAGCATCTGATAACAAATCAGTAAAGGTGGTATTTCCATCCGCAGTTAGCGCTCCTACCAATTCTGACAATGCAGGATTGTTTATTGCATGATCTACAATTGTAGGTAACCCAATTACTTTATCTACAATATGAACCACACCGTTAGAGGCTTCAACGTCTGCAGTACTAACCGTTGCTCCATTAATTTTTACACCACTTGACGTATCAACGAAGAGACTCAGCGCTTTGCCATCAACACCAGCCGTTGAAGAAGAGCTGATGTATGTTGTAGTCAATGCGCTAGATAAATTTTTACCCGCTACAACATGGTTTAGTAAAACCTGTTCCAAAACATCAACAGGTACATCTTCTAAAGTTGCAAAACCATTTTCGTCTAGGAAAGTAGCAAATGCATCATTTGTTGGCGCGAATACCGTAAAGGGACCAGTTCCTTTCACCGTATCTACCAATTCTGCTCTTGTAAGCGCAGCAACCAAGCTTGTTAAATCATCTGTGGCTATAGCCAAGTCCGCAATGTCTGACATTTCTACGTCGGGCATGCCGTCTGCTGGACCAGTCACAGGACCATTGTTGTCATCATTACTACATGAGGAAATAAAAATTATTGATACTAAGTAGACAAGACTTTTCAATTTTAAAATACTTTTCATGAAATTTGTTTTAAGGTTTATATTGTTTAATTAATAGGTGAAAATGAGAAACATAATATTTTTATAAATTCATACATATCCTTTTGGTCCAAAGATGTGTAAAAACATAGATGGTTGCTTTTGTTTATTCTTTTTTATAATAAGTTTAACAAATTAAATAAAATCACCACAGGTATCAGGGTGAACAAATACCTCTTTTTTGCTCTGTTTAGAAAATGATCATTGAAGATTATGAATTATTTGTTGCTCGGTAAATTTTGTATTTTTGTACTCTTATTTTATACTGAGATGAAAAGAGTGGTTGTCGGACTTTCTGGCGGAGTAGATTCTAGTGTTGCCGCATACCTTTTGAAAGAACAAGGGTATGAGGTAATAGGTCTTTTTATGAAGAATTGGCACGACGATTCTGTAACCATTTCTGAGGAATGTCCTTGGTTGGAGGATAGCAACGATGCTTTGATTGTAGCTGAAAAATTGGGTATTCCTTTTCAAACCGTTGATTTAAGTGTTGAGTATAAAGAAAAGATTGTCGATTACATGTTCAAGGAATATGAAATGGGTCGTACGCCGAATCCTGATGTGCTTTGTAATCGCGAAATTAAATTTGATGTATTCTTGAAAATCGCGCTTCAGCTTGGTGCCGACTATGTAGCTACTGGGCACTATTGTAGAAAGGGGACGATTAAAAATGCGGATGGTAGTGAAACGTATCAGTTACTCTCAGGTGCAGATACTAATAAGGATCAATCCTATTTCTTGTGCCAATTATCTCAGGAACAATTGTCCAAAACACTTTTTCCTATCGGGGAATTGCAAAAACCAGAAGTCCGGAAAATAGCCGCAGCCAATAATTTGATCACCGCAGATAAAAAAGATTCTCAGGGACTTTGTTTTATCGGCAAGGTGCGATTGCCCGAATTCCTTCAGCAAAAATTGAAACCTAAAAAAGGAATCATAGTTGAGGTTCCAGCAGCGGCAGTGCAATTACATCGCTCACAAGTCAAATTTGATTCCAAAGAAGCCGAACTAGCCTATACTTCAGAAAAGCCTATTTATCATATTGAAGATGGTAAAGTTGTAGGTGAGCATCAAGGTGCGCATTATTTTACCAAGGGACAACGTAAAGGTTTGGACGTTGGTGGCACCAAAGAGCCTTTGTTTGTCATAGAAACTGATGTATCGGAAAATGTAATTTATACGGGACAAGGAAAAAATCATCCAGGTTTATATCGTAGAACTCTTTTTGTAACGGATGCTGAATTGCATTGGGTACGCCCAGATTTGGCTTTGAAAGTTGACGAGACTTTAGAAGTCATTGCTAGAATACGTTATCGTCAAGCTCTGGAAAAGGCAACTTTATACAAAGTCGATGGCGGTCTTTATGTTGATTTCGAAGAGAAGCAATCAGCAATAACAGAAGGTCAGTTTGTAGCTTGGTATATTGAAGATGAGCTAATAGGTTCAGGAGTGATTTCATAACTTTAGTCCGTTGTCCCCTCGAACGCAGTCGAGAGGTTATTTTTAATATTTTGATCTAGTTCTCGACTGCGCTCGAACAGACAGATGTAGCTATGCAAAACAGAATAACAGACCTCTTCAAGATCAAGTATCCCATTATTCAAGCAGGAATGATTTGGGCGAGCGGTTGGCGCTTAGCATCAGCAGTTTCAAATGCTGGTGGTTTAGGCATTATCGGCGCGGGAAGTATGTATCCTGAAGTTCTTCGCGAGCATATTCAAAAATGTCAGCAAGCTACGGACAAACCTTTTGGGGTTAATGTACCCATGCTCTATCCGGATTTGGAGGAGATAATGCAAATCATTGTTGAAATGGGCGTAAAGATTGTTTTTACATCGGCAGGGAATCCGAAGACATGGACATCTTATTTCAAGGAAAAAGAGATTACTGTTGTGCATGTAGTTAGCAGTTTGAAGTTTGCTTTGAAATCTCAAGAAGCAGGAGTCGACGCTATCGTTGCTGAAGGTTTTGAAGCTGGAGGACATAATGGACGAGACGAGACAACAACGCTAACTTTAATTCCTTCAGTGAAAGAAAAAATAACCATTCCATTAATTGCCGCTGGTGGAATCGCTACTGGAAGAGCAATGCTTGCCACAATGATTTTAGGTGCAGACGGAGTGCAAGTAGGAAGTCGCTTTGTAGCCAGTGTAGAAGCTTCTTCGCACAACGCGTTCAAACGGAAAGTGGTTGAAGCTGGTGAAGGTGATACGCAACTAACATTAAAAGAGTTAGCCCCAGTACGGCTAATCAAGAACAAGTTTTACAATGACGTTCAAGTGGCTTATGCCAAAGGTGCATCTACGGAAGAATTAAAAGAAGTTTTGGGTCGCGCACGAGCAAAACGCGGAATGTTCGAGGGCGATATGGAAGAAGGCGAATTAGAAATCGGTCAAGTTTCTGCGATAATTAACGATATCAAACCTGCAGCGCAAATCGTTGAAGATATGATTCACGAATTTGAAGAGGCTAAAAAAGAAGTCGCGAATCTGTAGTTATGAATCCAACACCTTTTCAGCCTCCTGAAGCTCATCATTATGTACAAAAACTTCTGCCTCTCCAAGCATAGAAGATGCGAAGCCTGCTAAACGTGCAGATTCAGCCTCATCTTTAACCACTGCAATTATGCCAATATCTTTTAAACGACTTACTATACTTTGCGCTTCTGCAATATTTCCGATATAAATTCGAGTGTAATTCGTATCCATAACAAATCTTTATCTTGGTTTATGCTTTCCTAAAATACGAATTTGTTTTACAACATTGCAGCCATTTCTTGAAGATGTTTGTCAAAATCTTTCAAGGTATTTGCAAGTTTTGCAATTTGTTCTTGTGCCTCTTTCCAGTTTTTTTGTTCAACTGCTTCGCGAACCCCTGGTAAGGTTTTTACGCCGTAACCTGTATAAAAGCCAGGGGCATAAATTTGATGCTTGAACCATGAACGTCTTGGTAAACCTTCTTCCGAAGTTAACACGTGCTCCGCAAGCATTAATCTCTTATTCAGGCTATTGCGTTTTTCTTTGGAAAGTTTTGATACATCGGCCTTAGCCAGTATTCCTATACTAGCTTTTAAAGCTGCCAATTCATTTTGTAAAGGTGTAAAATCTAAATAGGGAATGGATTCTTTTTTCTTTGGTTTAAAAAACGGTTTCTTAGGATCGGCTGCCAGTTCGAACATGTTCTTTTCTACCATCATATTATGCTTTTCAACATCTTTTCGCATCTTTTTGGTTTGCTTCATGATTCCATCTAGATATCCAGAAACGGTTTTGTGCCATTGCTTGAACTCAAAAGGAAGCATATCAGCATTGGCTAATCGCAGTGTAATTCTACCGGCCGTATTGGCTAGAGCAACTCCGTACGCAAATTCAGGATCTTTAAATCGTTTGTAATGCGGATAGGTATCATAAATGGTATGGTATTCACCACCCGCATTTTCACCTCCGAAACCTAAGTTTAAAGATGCGATTCCTGCATGCTGTATGAAAGGGGTATAATCGGAACCTGAACCTAGAGCATATAACTCAAAATCTTCTGTTCCCCCATTTACCATATTGACTGCACTTCTTCTTTCTTTAACTGAAACACCTCTTTGAGGATCCTTCACGGTTCTGGCGACTTCTCCAACCATAGCTTGTAAACTATGAGAACCTCCAGCGCCTAAAAATCCACGTCCGTTACCATCAGTATTGATGTAGGCGACTACTTTTTGCTGGAGTTCCGTTTTATGGTCCTCTACCCATTCGGTAGATCCTATGAGTCCGGGTTCTTCGGCATCCCACCCACAATAAACTAGTGTACGTTTCGGCTTGTTCCCTTTTTTAGCTAACTCACCTACAGCACGAGCTTCTTCCATTAATGCTACCATTCCACTGATAGGGTCATTTGCACCATGTACCCATGCATCATGATGATTGCCCCGCATGACCCATTCGTCAGGAAAATCTGTCCCTTTTAGTGTTGCGATCACATTATGAGCAGGTACCAACTTCCAATCAAACTCTAGTTTCAAATGCACTTTCGCTGGACCAGGTCCAATATGATAGGTGATTGGTAATCCACCTCGCCATGATTGTGGTGCTACTGCTCCATCTAAAGCAGCTAATAGAGGTTGTGCATCTTCATAAGAAATAGGAAGTACTGGAATCTTAGTAATCGTCGGGGCATCTTTTCTATCCAAACGTTTCGCATCTTTTGTTGCTCCGTAACCAGGAGTCAACACATCACCAGGGTAGGTGGGCATGTCCATTACAGAACCTCTTTGTACACCTGTTTTATTTTTAAAAGCTCCTTTCGGATAAACATCGCCACGACCATACCCATCATCCGCAGGATCAGAATAGATGATACATCCTATAGCTCCATGTTCTGCTGCTAGTTTTGGCTTAATTCCTCGCCATGAACCTTGGTATTTGGCGATAACGATTTTTCCTTTTACATCGATTCCTAATTTATCAAGTACTTCGTAGTCGCTAGGAATTCCGTAGTTCACAAAAACCAATTCTGCTTCCACATCTCCATCCGTAGAAAAAGCATTATAACTTGGGAGTAGGGCCTCACCTTGCGCAGTAAATTCATCGCCCTCAACAGGAACCGCAGTTAATTTCGCTTTATATGAAGTAGGACCCGTAAGTTCTAATAATCGGACCTTGGGATAAGGAAATAAAATATGATAGGTTTCAATCTTGGCATCATAGCCCCAAGATTTGAATTGTTTTTGAATCCATTTGGCATTTTTCTCTCCGTATTCAGTTCCCACCCAATGTGGTTCTGCTGACATCAATTGCATCCATTCATCTAGATTGCTGGCATCAAGCTTTGCTTCAAAAGCGGCTTCTAATTGCTGTTGTTTTTTGGCACTTTCAGGAGTAAACCCTAAGATGGATTCTTGTGCGTTAAGAAAACCTATGGACAGGCAAAGGGCAAGAATAAAAAATTGTGTTCTCATTTTGGTTGGATTTAGCTAATGAAGATACTGAATTTAGAAATTCTTTTTTGGGAAAAAAGTTGAAGAAGTGTAACCGAAATATGATTTTGGCGTCTTACCTTGTAAATAGTAATAAATCTCGGCAAACATGAAGAACACTAAGAGAGTAGCAATGCTTCTATTATTCGTAGCAGCGATTGTTAGTAGCAATTTTTCCTCAGCTCAGAACCTTGAGACCACTTTTGACAAACTTCTTTCTGAAAATTATTCAGGTGAGAAACCCGGTGCTACGGCTTTGGTTTATAAAGATGGCAAAGTTCTCTATCGAAATGCCGTCGGCATGGCTAATTTGGAATTGGGGGTTGCAATGAAGCCTGAAAATGTAATTGAAATAGGTTCGATTACTAAACAATTCACGGCAGTGGCGATTTTAATGTTAATGGAACAGGGCAAACTTTCAGTTGACGATGAGATTACCAAATTCATACCTGATTATCCAGCAAACGGAAAAAAGATTACCGTTCACAATTTGCTTAATCATACTTCTGGAATTAAAAGTTATACAGGTATGGAAAGCTTTATGGCACTAGCCCGCCAAGATATGACCCCTACTGAACTCATAGACCATTTTAAGAATGAACCCATGGATTTTAATCCGGGTGAAGAATGGAGGTATAATAATTCAGGTTACATAATTCTAGGCCATATCATCGAAGTGGTTTCGGAAAAACCTTATGCTGAATTTATCGAGGAGAATATCTTTACCCCTTTGGGAATGAAAAGTTCTTATTATGGGAGTATGACACAATTGATTCCGAATCGTGCAACAGGTTATAGTCCAGCTGAAAATGGCTGGCGTAATTCAAATTATTTAAGCTTGACCCTACCTTACGCTGCTGGTTCATTAATGTCAACTGTTGACGACATGTTATTGTGGCATCAGGCGATTCATAATAATACGCTTTTAAAGTCGGAATCTAAGATGATGGCGTTTACCAATACAAAATTGAAAAATGGCGACCCAACAAATTATGGCTATGGATGGATGATAAATGAAATCAATGGTTCTTCTTCAATTGAACATGGCGGAGGTATTTTCGGGTATACCACTGCGGGAATTTATGTGCCGAAGAACAACCTTTATGTTATCATATTGACTAACCGAGATGGTTCTTCACCAAACAATGTGGCTGTTAAAATTGCGGCACATGCCTTGGGAAAACCATATCCTGATACAAGCGAAGCAGTTACTTTGAGCAATAATCAGCTAGAAAAGTGGGTAGGTAACTATGAATACGAGAATGAAGTATTTCGTTCAATATCCTTTGAAGATGGGAAATTATTTAGCCAACGAGAAGGCAGCAACATATTGCCGATTTTTCCCCTCAATGAAAGTAAGTTCATTTTTGAGGATGGATTTACTAGTTATAATTTCTCCTTGGAAGATGGTAAGAGAATTGCAAATTTTTCAGCTCGTGGTAGTAAGGGAAAAGGTGTGGAAACAGATAAAAAACCTGCCACTGAAAAAGAGGAAATTAGTATAGACCCTAAAATTTTACCAGAGTATGTAGGGGAATATAAACTCGCACCATCTTTTATACTGACAGTAACTACAAAAGGGGATAGGCTTTTTACCCAAGCTACGGGACAGCCCCAACTTGAGGTGTTTCCTGAAGCGGTAGACACCTTTTTCCTGAAGGTGGTGGCCGCGAAACTAGTTTTTGGTCGAGATGATTCTGGAAAAGTTTCTCATGTCACCTTATATCAAGGTGGACAAGAAATAAAAGGAGAGAAGAAGGATTAGTTCGATGGGTGGAAGTTGCATCATAATAAATGACATTGTTCATGATTAATTTTTTAGAAGATTGATTTCATTTGTTAGTCGTTCAATTTCTTCATTTTTTGTACCGTCATAAACCCCTCTAATCCGCTTTTGTTTATCCACCAATATGAAGTTTGGCGTATGTATAAAATCTTGAAGTCCGCCATCTCCTTCATTCACAACAGCAAAATAGCTTTTACGAGCTAGGTTGTAAATATGTTTTTTATCACCAGTTGTGATATTCCATTTGCCATTAATGACACCATGCTTTTCGGCATAGTCTTTTAAAATGGGAATACTATCCAATTTTGGCGTGACAGATACCGAGAGAAACATCACATCGGCCTCATCAAGGAATGTGCTTTGTAGTTTCTCCATATTATTTGACATAATAGGGCAAATACTCGGACATCTTGTAAAAAAGAAGTCGGTTACATAAATTTTGCCATCATAATCTTCTTGCGTAATTGTTTCGCCATTTTGATTAAAAAGCTCAAAATCGGATACAGAATGGTCAGTCACCTCATTTTGCAAACTAACGTCAACCAGTTCAGGATTAAAATCAGAGGGATTAAAAACGGGTAAGTCTGACTTGGTATTCAATAAGAGAAGAATTACGGCTGCAGAAATAGCTATCAAAAATGACATTGCTATTATACCTTTGTTTGTCTTTTTAAATGGTTTCATTATAAGACGGAGGTATCAATTTCTACATCAGCATGTTCCCAAGCTTTGTCAAATTCTGCTTTGATTTCTTGGGCTTCTTTTAGTTTGCCTTGAGCTTTTAAGCTATTGTGAAGTCCCATTAAAGACCACCCATTTTGGCGGAGAATTGCTAAATCTTCTTTGAATATTTTTTCAGCTTCTTTAAATTTTTCAGCTTTCATTAAAACAGCACCTAAATTCTGGCGTGTCGGGATGTGCCATGCAGCGGGCTCCGTATAAGTCAGCGCATCTTCAAATGCAACCGCTTTTTGCAAATGATTAATGGCTTCCGAAATCTCGCCCCTTGCTGCCGCCAATTCACCAGAGACAATTTCGTAAGCTATATTGGCTGAATGAATAGAAGCATTATTTGCAGTAGCGACCAGAGTTTCCAGCTCCGGGTCATTTTTTAATGTTTCAATCGCATCTAGTTCTTCTTGCGCATCCTTAAGATTTCCTTTTCGGATAAATGCGATTCCACGGGCATAGTGACGAATGAGGTTTAAATGTTTGATGTCTCGACTAGGAGCGGGGATGGTCAAAATTTCATTCCATTTACCAAAGCGTGTATACGCCAATAAGGGCGTAGCAGAAAAATCCTGTAAGAATGGAAGCGTTACCAGTTCTCCCGTGGGTACCTTTTCAGCCGTTTTCTTGGCAGCATCAATAGCAATATCACTAGCGCCAAGCAAGCTTGCCGACGACCAAAGGAAATGAATATTATGCGGGTAGTAGGCCAGTGGATAAAGTCCCTGAGCAAAGCATTGCGCGATATAATCCTCATCGGCTTGAATAGCGACTTGATTTACTTTAACGGCATCTAAATAGCGCCCCACACGAATATAAATATGTGAAGGCATGTGCACGATATGACCAGCGCCTGGCATGAGTGTAACTAATTTATCAGCACTAGCTACGCCCATATCCGGATAGGGTAATTCTACCATATGAATATAGTAATGATGTCCTCCAGGGTTTTCAGGCTCAAGTGCTATTGCAGTTTCTAGAGCAGCTTTCGCTTCTTTTATATTTGGGGATAGATTTCCGTCTTTATCCCAATAATTCCAAGGTACAGTATTCATCACCGAAGCGGCATATAGAATCTGAATATTCGCATCTTCCGGATACTTTGCGACCACTTTGGCCATAGCACGCATATACGCCAAATTAAGTTCTGCTGTATCCGTAGTTAAATCCTCGCTATATCTTGCCGATAGTGCTTCTATAAGAGCCTGTTCTTTTGCATTCGCTTTGGCCGATAATTTTCGAGCTTTTGCCATGGCCTCATTAATTTTGACCTTACGTTCCTCAACAGGCAAAGGGTCATTAATATTTGGACCCAAGGCAAAAGCTTGCCCCCAATATGACATGGCGGAATTTGGGTCTAGTCTAGCAGCTTCCATAAAAGAGCGATGGCCCTCAGCATGATTAAAGGCATAGGATAATTTTACACCTTGGTCAAAAAATGCTTGAACCCTTTCATTCTCTGTGGAAATAGGAAAGTGTAGGTTGCCCAAATTATTGAAAAGTGGTGAAATCTGTTGGGTAGTGTCGATTACGTCCAACATAAATTTTGCGGGCGTGCATTTGATAAAACTAAAGGACGCTTTTTGATAATCTTTATTTCCATTAGAATCTTTAGTTATAAAATGGACTAGCATTAGAAGCGATGCTCCTAATGCTAAAAGGCTGATTTTGGTTTTCATGATGTTCTCTATTAAGATTGATGTATGAACTTCTTTGCCTCGGCAACTTCAGGTCGTTTACTATTCGAATCCTTTGTTAATTCAATCAGTTGGTTAAAGTAGTGATTTGCTTTTTCTTGATTACCCGACTGCTTTGCAGCTATTGCAGCACCATAAATACCATTAAACCGATTCGGGCGTCTTTGAAGGTTTAGCTCGTACGCATCCAAAGCCTGTTGAGGTTTGTTCATGGCCAATAACATATCAGCATAAAGCTCATCAGCAGGTACCACTTCTCCAGGAGTTACGGGATGTTTTGATGTTTTACTTTCCATTTCAACAGCCATTTTCATTGATGCCAGCGCTTCTTCTTTATTTCCATTGGCTAGTGCTAACCAGCCTTCTGTCATTTTAATCTGTATACCGACCTGATTTGCTTTGTACGCATCATTCATTTGAATTAACTCATTTTGAAATGATTTTAAAGTGTTCAATTCATTTTCCGCGGCATTCAGGTTTTTGGTATGTATGGCACCCATTGCTCGGGTAAAATGCAAAATGGATTTTTGCCATGGAAATGATTCCCAAGCCAACCCTAGATTTTTAGGCAATTCTATGGCTGCCGCTTCTTCCCAATTCTTATTCTCTATGGCAATGCGTGCAGGTATAGCAGCAGCGGTATAGGCAATTTTGAAATTGGGAGGAAAAACTTCTTCAAACGATTTTAAATAATTGTACTGCTCTAGAGCATTTTCATTATTTCCAGTCTGGAGATACGAATACACCAAATATCCCATGGCGTGAACTTCTTCATCCCAATGTGCTCCTGGAGCAATACTTTCCGCGTAGCAGGTCGCCGAGGAGGCTGAGTTGATATTGGTGTTAATAGATTCTTCCCAAAGTCCTAATCGAGTAAAGATATGCGAGGGCATATGCTGTGCATGCGCCGAATTCGGTGCAATTTCCGCATATCTTCTTGCGGTAGTCAAACCTAATTCCGCTAATTCTGGATAGTCATACGAATGAATGATGTAATGCGCAATTCCTGGGTGATTGGGTTCTTTTTCAAATAACGCCTCTAGTATTTGACCTGCCACCCGTTGTATTTTATAGGTTTTATCTGTGGGCACAGCCGATGCTCGAAGTGCCAAGGCATAAAACACTGCTACTTCAGTATCATCAGAATTGTCATTATACATTTCCCCCATTTTTTTGGCATAGCGCTCCTTTCTGGTCTGGTTGTCTACGGTTTCCCAATCTTCATAAAAAGCTCCGATAGCACCCAAATATTGCTCAGCTTTTTTTGACTTGGGTAGTTTTTGGGCCACTTCGAGCAACTTGCTACCTTTTTCCAGGACGGTGTTTGGAGGTGGCGCCCATAAACCGTGATAAATGCTCATAGCCACACCCCAATAGGCCATGGCACATTCTGGATCTTGGTCGATAACCTGAACAAAAGCTTTTTCAGCTTCAGTGTACTCGAAAGAATGCAATAGGGCAATGGCAAGATTGAAAGTCTCCCTTGTTTCGTAAGTACAGGATTCTGAAAAGTTGACATCTCCGAATTGTCCATTTCCGCAAAGTTGTAAATCGCCTCTTAATAGATTCAGAGATGCTAATGCTGGATTTGGTTTCTGGTCTTTGCATCCTAAAAATGAGATGAGAACTAAGAGGAATACATTTTTTGAAATTGATTTCATGAAATTGGTTTTAGCTATTGGTTCAATTAGCATGGCATGCTATTAGGAAATTACCATATCAAGAATTACCTTTTTCAGAAAGAGGGGAGGAGTCGGTCCTGAGGACTATGGCAAATCAAGTTATAGTTGATTTAAGCTAGTGAATATAGTAAGTGTTAGCTAATTATAAGGCTTATCTGTGTAGAAGGGATAAAAGAAAGGCTAATCTGGGTATTTATCTGTGTAAATGGTAGAATTGGGAAAGGGATATCCAACTCTTTCTTTCTAAATTATTTGTATTTACGGATGAGCCTTATTTTAAAAGTGATTACTAAGAAGTTTTTCGAGAGCCAATTTTCCCTTCCGTTCTCCTCCGCCAATATATAATATAAATCGTCCCAATTACAGATGGTAGTACCCAAGCCGTAATCGTCCATAATTTGAGTCCCGCCACGATGAACGCAGTGATAGAAGCAATCATACCGGCAATCATATGTGTTAAGTGCGCTAATAACCAAGCGACTTTATTGGTTTTGAAGTTTTTATAAAACAAGAAATTTTTTCTGGTTAAGAAAAGACCCAATCCTCCAAAAACCATATACAGCACATTATCTGGTACCGACGCGAATAGGCCATAGATTCCGTAACCTAACATGAATAAAGAGAATACCATCATTGCAGTAGAAATACCCAAATCAATGGAATCTGCTTTGATTTTTTGCCGAGATTTAAAGCTAAGCGCACGTCGTCCAATTAAAACAAGGTAGATGGTAAACATTGAAATAAGAAACAGAAATAGACTCTCATGGCCAGGCATCCATGCAATGGGTATAATTATGATACAACTTGTAATCATTGAAATGGAAAAAACTTTGCCCATTCGCTTGTGAAGTTTACCTCCTTTTTTGACAGCCATGCTTCCAATTCCCGTGATAAGCCCTAGGCCTCCGAAAAAGGCATGAATATAAACTGCTATTGTAATTGCTTGCTCCATATTTGAATTTTAGTTTGGTTATTGGTCAAATATGATACTAATGATAGAACTTAAGAAGTTTTTGTTTCTGAAATGTAGTTTTAATGGGCCGAAGCGTCATTCTTTTACCCCGCAATAGTATTCAAAACATTTACTAAAGTGTCAATTTGTTTTTTTGAATTAAAAATGGCAAAAGACAAACGAATTACGTTCAATCCAAATTTTGTTACAGGTTTACATTCAATTCCGTGATTGTAAGAAAGTTCCATTTGTACGTCTAGCATGTACTTATCTTTAACTTCGAGAACCTGAATACCGGCGGAAAGCGTATCAAGTTCAGGGGTCTTAAGTATTAATTTTTTATTATCCTTAATCTTATCCCTGAAATAATGTTTTAGTTCGTAAGTGCGGTCATGTATTTTTTGAGCTCCTATAGCATTTCGATAATCAAGCGCAGCTCCTAAACCTAGCACCTCAGGAAGGTTTCTGGTATTGTAATTTTCTAATCTTCGGATGCTTGTATCTTCATAACCACGTGCTACAATAAGGGGCTTTAAATGTTTTTGACTTTCTTGTTTGGCATAAAAGATTCCTACTCCCTTTGGAGAAAATAACCATTTATGCGCGCTAACAGTGTAAAAATCACAGCCAACTTCTTTTAAATCAAAAGTTAACATTCCAGCGGCTTGTGCACCATCAACAGCAACTAGAATGCCTTTTTCATGAGCCATTTCGGTTACTTCTGTTATTGGAAGTATCATTCCATTTGTATTGACCAAATGGCAGATAGAAATTACTTTGGTTTTTGGTGTTATTGCTTTACTGTAGACATCTACAACTTCCTCAACACTTTTGGGCAAAATGGGTAGGGTAGGGGTCACTATTTTGACGCCCTTGCTTTCTTGCCAATATTTCCAGGGGTTTAAAGCGCTGGTATGTTCATGGTCAGCGGAAATGATTTCATCCCCAGGCTGCAAATCCATACTACTTGCAATGAGATTCATGCCTTCTGTAGTATTATGTATTAAGGCAATTTCTTCTTCTGAGACTGAGAATAAGTCAGCAGTTTTTTTACGGACTTCCTCAATTTCATCCTTCCAACCACCCCACATATACTTTGAAGGAAAATCATCTAAAGTATTCTGAAAGTTTATAGTGGCCTCACGAATTGGTTTCGGACAAGCTCCAAGCGAACCATTATTGAAATACGTAAGACCTTCGGCAAAATGAAACTGTGATTGTATGGTTTTCCAATAGGCCTCGGAAGTATCCCCGGATTGTAAATCATATAGAACAGACTCTATTGGTGTTGTGGCTCGCGCCCAAATTTGTGTGGGAGTTGCTAATGCACCAGCTGCACCAATGCCTAGGGTTTTTAGAAATTTTCTTCGGTTTTCGGTCATGATTTAAAGATACCGATTTTTTAACTCTATTAATGAGTCTATTAGAATGTCGGAAGTACAGGATTGTCTACCCCAACCCCAAAGGGAGACATTGGGACTTTCATATACGGTACGGGATAATAAACCTCCTTCCTGGGCATACCTTTAGGTAGTGAGGGCATAGGTGCTTTTACTTCCTATCCGTATCGATTTTAATAAGATTAGAATGCCCTTTCGCAATCATTCTTGAGCGATCTGCATTCCAGATTTCACAATTTGTATTGATAATCTGATTCCCATTTTTAGTTATGGAAGCAACTGCAATAATGGTTTCTCCGGCTTTAGCGGAAGCAAAATAATCGACAGCCAGATTAACTGTTGTATACATATGAGGTTTACCAAGTGAAAATACCGCGGCGCCAACGGCATCATCAATGATAGCTGCTGTTGTGCCGCCGTGTATGATGCCCATAGGGTTGGTCATTTCTTCTCGTATCACATATGAGAATTCAAGTTTACCCGCTTCGGCACTCAAAAGTGTAGGATTGAGCCAACGCATTAAGGGTGAAATAGACTTTGAAGAATCTTGGCCAACTAAGGACTCAAACATTGCAAGAGCTTTATTCATAGTTTATTTTTTTTGTAAGCCTCGCAGCTTGAGCGTCTTCTAGTATCAATAAGATAGATAATTTTCCAAGTGCCGTTGTCGTGAAAGAGTTGAAAAGAATTTACCCCACAATGGCTAAACTTACCATCAAGCCAAAATTCATATTCGGTCCATGCATGGGCCATATTACCATCAACTTTTACGGTATATGAACTTATTCGCTCTTCCCATTTTTCATCTACAGGGCGCCCGCTGCCAATTGCTTTCACAAAGCTACTGACATCATCGGTTTTTAAAATATCTTTTTGTTCTTTGTTTTTGAAAGCGGTTTGAAAAACAATTTCATCGGCCATGGTTTTTTTCATCAACACGGTATCGGCTTTGTGAAAACCTTCGAAAAAGGCTTTGATTACACCTTCTACTTCAGTTTCTAGAGCGTTCTGCGCGCTTATAAAAAATGGAAGTAGTAAAGTGGTAACTAGTAGCAGTTTTTTCATTTTTATGCTTTTTAATTGACGCAGGTTTATTCTAAGTAACAAAAAGAATTTGTGTTATGATTTTACTTAGGAAAGATACCGAATTTTCGATAATAAGGCATCTGAACATTTTATTATTCAGTTTTATTTATAGGAGTGTAAATATCTCTTTGAAATTTTGATTCATGGGATTTCTTATATTTGGAATCTAACAAAATGCTACACCTATGAAGTCCAGATTGTTTTACGGAATCTTATCTCTTTTATTTTCATGCATGACATTTGCTCAAGATGCAAAAGCTTTAGAAGGCACATGGAATCTTACCATCACCGAGGATGGAAAGAAAGTCCCTTCTTGGTTAGAAATTAGTCACTCTGGTAACAATACTTTAGTGGGACGTTTTTGCTATAAGTTTGGAAGCGCGAGACCCGTTGCTGAGGTAGAAGTGAATGAAGGCAAATTTAGTTTTTCAATTCCGAAACAATGGGAGCCAGCAGGGTTTGACATGCAAATCATAGGAATGCAAGATGGTGACGGATTAAAAGGCAACTTGGTTTACACGGATGGAAAAGTATACCCGTGGACCGCATCTCGTTCTCCAAAATTGGCTTACAATGAAAATCCGAAATGGGGTAAAGAAAGAAAGCTTTTTAATGGTAAAGATTTAGGTGGATGGACACCCGTGGGCGAAAATCAATGGGTAGTGGAAAATGGTGTTTTGAAGAGTCCGAAATCTGGAGCAAATTTGGTAACAGATGAAAAGTTCACGGATTTTAAATTACACGTTGAATTCAAATACCCAAAAGGTAGTAATAGCGGAATTTATCTACGCGGGCGCTATGAGGTTCAGATAGCTGATAATATAGGTTTGACGCCTTCGAGTTTATATTTCGGTGGTATTTACGGATTATTGACACCCAATGAAAATGTTGCGAAATCGGCAGATGAGTGGCAAGAATATGACATTACTTTAATTGGGCGACGCGTAACAATAGTCGCCAATGGAAAAACCATTATCGGTAATCAAAATATTCCTGGAATGACTGGCGGCGCTTTGGATAATGATGAAGCTGCCCCCGGGCCACTTATGATTCAAGGTGATCATGGTCCTGTTGAATTACGGAATATTAGAATTACAACAATCGCGAATTAATTACAAAAGCCCAACCATCAAAAACCCGAGATAGGTGCCAAGGGCATTTCCTAAAGTTCCGACTAAAATTCCTGGAAGGATGAGTTCTTTTCTTTTAAAAGATTCTGCCAAGGCAATGGCACTGCTACTTCCTCCGATATTGGCCTGACTGGCTATGGCGACCATTTCCCAATCTCGGAATGAAATCCCCCCTAACAAGATTATGACTACACCATGAATTAAAACTGCCAAAGAGGTGAATAAGAATAATGTCCATCCAACTTCTTTGAGCTCGACCACTGCACTAATCTCGCAATAGGCTCCGATAACTGCTAGAAATAGGAATATCAAATACAAGCCTAAAGTATGACTACCTTTGAGATTCGAAATCAAGGGGATTTGTGCCATTAGAATTCCTAGAGTAGAGAGTATCAAAATAAAAGGGACACTTGGTAACCATAATCCTATCAATTCGGAAATATAAAAGGCAGCGATCCCCAAAAAGAGCAACCATATTAAGGAGGTGAAGTCCATCCTATCTTCTTCCTCTTCCTCTTCATCCTTGGTCTCGTTAGTTACTTTGGTTTCAATTTTTTTATCCTTCCAGAAGGTTCTCAACACCACGGGAAACAATATATTAATGATAATCCATGCAGCAGTAACCACATTGTCAACGGCAATGGTTCCAGCATACAAGGCTCCCTTTTCTTGGAAATCATATTCCAAGGCTACGGCATTGAAGTTGACGCTTCCCCCAGTATACGTACCAGTTAGCATTCCAGCAATAATATTGGCATTTTCACCCAAGATCTCCTCAGGGGCAATCAGATACCATGCCGCAAGAATTCCCAAAACTGTTGCCAAAGAACCAATCAAGAAAAGGATAATCATTGGTGCTCCGGCCTTTTTTATGGATTGTAAATTTACATTCAACAACAGATAAAATATAGATATCGGTGCCAAATAGGTGAAGATTCCGCTATATAAGGGAATACTATTTGAGGCTGAGGGAATGAGTTTAAGGTTGGCTATTACAGCCGTGAAAAGAATAACCAGCAAAGCTGCACCCAATTTTCCGCCCAGTTTGGTCTTACCGGCATAACTTGCCAAAATGACCATTAAGCATAGGACTGCCAGAACATAAACGGGATTTTCGATAAAGGTCATTGGTTAAAGATAGGAAAGTAGGTTTTGATATTAAAGACGATAGCCAGTTAGGACTGTTTATTTCTGGAATTCTCGTAAATAAAAACAGCTTTTTAATACCCGTTTTCATACAATATTTACACAAATTATCTGTTTGGTAATAAGCGCGTTAGCTAAAAAAAGACAAGCTGACCGACCATACGAATAAAACCTACGTCCTATGAAAACTTTAAACCAACTTTTTGCATTCGCAAGTATCGGCCTATTATTGGCTTCTTGTAGTGCTACAAACCAACTTACAATGAGTGCTGTTGAACCCGCTCCGGTTCATATTGCTTCAGATGTGCAACACATCGGTATCATTAACCGAAGTCTTCCCGCCGAAGGAAATCATGGTATCGATACCATAGATAAAATATTGACGGCCGAAGGAAAAAATCTTGATAAACATGGTGCTGAAGCTTCTTTGGCTTCGGTAAAGTCTGAACTGGAACGTTTACAGCGTTTTAATAAAGTAGCTATTTTAGAAGATATTCCCGAAGTAAGAAAAGGTTTAGGTGTATTGCCTGCTGCTTTGACTTGGGATCAAGTAGATAAAATTTGCGAGGAGCATGATGTAGATGTATTATTCTCTTTGGCATATTATGACACCAATACCAAAGCTTCAGCACAAGCTACTGAAATGGAGCTTCCAAATCCGGTAGGAATAAAAGCCAAAGTTCCAGCGGTTTCATTAACGCTTCGTACTCAAATTCAAAACGGATGGAGAATCTACGATCCTGCCACAAAAGAAATTTTAGATGAATATTCGTTCAATAACAATTTAGTAAATAGCGGTCAAGGCATTAACCCTATGAAAGCGGTTAAGGCCATTATGAATCGTAAAGAGGCTGTTGTTGAAACCAGTAGTCATATCGGTGATTACTATGCAAGACGTATCACACCACAATCGCGAAGAGTTACGCGTGATTACTTTGTAAAAGGAACTGATAAGTTTGAAATTGCAATGCGAAGAGCACAAGCCGGGAAATGGGATAGTGCGGCCGAACTTTGGAGTGAAGAGGTTTCAAATCCTGATGGAAAGATTGCGGGTCGTGCATGCTACAACATGGCGATTATCAATGAAATTAACGGAGACTTAGACAAAGCCTTAGATTGGGCACAACGTTCGTATTCTGATTACGACACCAAAGAGGCTTTACGATATGTCAACATTTTGAAATATCGAATGGCTCAAAAGAGAGAATTGAAACGACAGTTGGCCAGATAAGCCGGTACAAAATAACATAAAAAAACGCCAAGCAATTTGCTTGGCGTTTTTTTTTAAGATTTGCACATAAAAAACTATAATTCCAAAGTATCTTAGCGCACCAGTGTTATTAATGAAATAATCAAAAAATAATTTGGTTGTTACAAGGCAATAACTCAACTAGCATCTCAGTTATAAAAGGTAATTTGTTCTAAATAAGATGATGAATATGGAGGAAAAAAAGATAGTAAATGAAGGGTCATTACAAGCAATACTAAAAGTATTGACTTTGTTTTTTGTTCTATTTCTATTTGCATGTGGATCTTCGGATGAAACTACACCTATTGTTGAGGCTACAGAACCTGAACCAGAGGAAGAGGTAATGGAAGAAACTCAACCAGAGCCGGAACCGGAACCAGAGCCTGAAGGCCCAACTAGTTTAGATGCCAATGAACCACCATCGGTTAATTTTAATTTAAGTACTTGGAATATCAGTATTCCCACCGATGAGGATGGTAATGATAAGGCTGATACAATTAAAGAGAATGCTTTAAATGATGGATATGAAAATGAAGTTTATTTCTATACAGGCGATGATGGTGGTATGGTTTTTAAATGCCCTATTGCAGGATTCAAAACATCGGCAAATACAAGTTATACTAGAACAGAATTGCGTGAAATGTTACGCGCTGGCAACACCAATATTGATACCCAAGGTGTGAACAAAAACAATTGGGTTTTTGGCAGTGCCCCGCAAGCAGACATCACAAATGCTGCCGGTTACGACGGAGAATTAAAAGCTACTTTAGCTGTAAACCATGTAACGACTACTGGTAATGATGGTCAAGTAGGTCGTGTAATTGTGGGTCAGATACATGCCAATGATGATGAACCTCTTCGTCTATATTATCGAAAACTACCAGATAATGATCTGGGCTCCATTTACTTTGCTCATGAAGAAAATGCCGCAGGTGAGACCTATTATGAAATGATAGGCAGTAGATCAGGATCTGCATCCAACCCTTCAGATGGTATCGCCCTTGGTGAGAAATTTAGCTATACTGTGAAAGTAGTTGGCAACGACATGTGGGTGACAATTTCTCGTGAAGGGAAAGATGATATTGAACAGTATGTTGACATGAGTAATAGTGGTTATGATGTAGGTGGACAATACATGTACTTCAAGGCTGGGGTGTACAATCAAAATAACACTGGTGACGACGCAGATTATGTGCAGGCAACCTTCTATAGTTTGTCAAATACGCATAGCGAGTAAGGTCTCTTGTTTTGAAACAATATTATGTAAAGCTGTATTTCCTGGAAGTACAGCTTTATTTTGTTTTGAAGCATTCTTTTCTCAAGCATTTAATATCCTACAGCACCACTATCTGGTTGTGAAGAATCAGAAGCACCGGTAAACACCTTCTTTTCAGAATCGTAAGTGATTCCCATTAATGCACCCATATTGTTTCTTTCTTTTAAAGTATGCCCTCGCGCTTCTAGTGCTTTTCTTGTGTCAGGAGACAAGAGGTATTTCTCATAAACAATTTGATCAGGAAGCCATTGATGGTGGATTTTTAATGCCTCAATTGCCTTATTTACCGGCATTTCAAATTCTAAAACGTTTAGTACGGTTTGAAAAACGGTATTGATAATAGTTCTGCCTCCGGGACTCCCAATTACCAAATAGGGTTTTCCATTTTTACCAACAATTGTAGGTGTCATGCTTGATAGCATTCTTTTTTCAGGTTCTACTAGATTAGGAGTTGTTCCAATTTGACCATTACTTTTTGTAATACCTGGTTGCGGGTTAAAGTCTCCCATTTCGTTATTAAAAATGAAACCTAGCTCATTAGATCCCATTTGTGATCCAAAGCTGTATTCTAAAGTATAGGTAAGAGATACGGCGTTTCCTTGTTTATCCATTGTGGATAGGTGCGTGGTATTTGCACCATCATAAAGTCTCCCAAATTGTGTAGAATCACTCACAGATGCTTTTGCCATGTCAATCTCTTGAAATCGCTTTTTGGCGAAAGCTTTGGAAGTCAATTTGTCTAGAGGGATATTCAAATTAAAGTCCGGATCACCTAAATGCTCAGCGCGATCAGCAAAAGCTCTTCGCATAGCTTCAGCAACAAGATGTAAATGATCTGCGGAGTTGAACTCCATAGTTTTAAAATCAGCAAGTTCCATCAAATTCATCATTTCAACAAGAGCTACTCCGCCTGAACTTGGTGGTGGCATGGAATAAATATCGTACCCTTTGTAACTTCCCTTAATGGGTGTGCGTTCAATGGCTTGGTATTTTACTAAATCTTTTTTGGTGATGATACCCTCATTTTTTTTCATGAATGCGGCGATAATTTTAGCAGTTTTACCTTTGTAGAATCCGTCACGACCTTTATCCCGAATTCGAGTTAAGGTTTCTGCCAATTCGGTTTGTTTCCATATTTCATTGGGTTGAGGAATCGCTCCACTTTCATTCCGAAAATATACATCCATAAAGGCATTCGTATTGCCCTCTTTTGTAAAATAATTGGCAGCGTTGAATAAAGACCAATTGAAGGCAAAACCATTTTTAGCTTGATCTATGGCTGGTTGGACTAAATCTTTCCAGGGAAGCTTGCCATATTTTTGGTGAGCGAGGTATAGTCCTGCAACGGTTCCGGGTACTCCAATTGCCTTTGCGCTAAAATGATTGATACCATCAATGAGCTGACCTTCTTTATCCAAGTACATATCATTTGTTGCGGCCAGGGGAGCTTTTTCACGAAAATCAATCGTAGTAGTTTTTCCTTCGGAATTCATAAAAACTATAAATCCACCTCCTCCGATATTTCCTGCTGATGGATGCGTAACTGCAAGAGAAAATGCCGTTGCAATAGCGGCATCAATAGCATTACCACCTTTTTTTAGAATCATAGCACCAACTTCAGAAGAACCCCTGTCAGATGAAACTACCATCCCATTTTTTGAATAGGTTTGGGCGTTTAATAAGGCAGTATTTACTGCCAAAAGGGATAAGAGGGTAAAAGAAAATATAGTCTTTGGGAAAGTCATAAGTGGTTGGTTTAATAGTTTGAGATTTGAGACAATAGCAAGACTCATCTCCGATGGATGAAGATAATAATTTAAGATTGAACTGGAGACTTCTGGAAACTCCGGAGAGCTAAATAAAGAAGAATGATTTACAACAAGCCTCTGGCCTTAATTTCTAAGTACTTATTAATGGTGTTGATGGTAAGATTTTCAGGCTTTGTCAAAATGGTTTGTATGCCGTACTGCTGCAATTCTTTTTGCATTATACGCTTTTCTAAGGAAAATTTTTCCGCAATGGTTTTATGATAAATGGTTTGAAGATTTTCTGCATCAATAGAAATGAGTTCTTCTAGTTCTGTATTTTCAAAAAATACTACTACCAAAACATGTTTTTTAGCAATGGCCAAGAGAAAAGGAAGTTGGCGCCTCATCGCCGAAATATGTTCAAAATTTGTATAGAGAAGTAGTAGACTTCTCTGGTTGATTTTTCTTTTAACATGCGCATAAAGCATGCCAAAATCAGAATCTGTAAAGGCTGTATTAATGTTATAGAGTTTTTCTAGAATGGTATTTAAGTGGGTTAGTTTTTGAACAGCAGGCACATAGGATTCTATGTTTTTTGAAAAAGCGACCATGCCGGTTTTGTCATTCTTTTTAAGAGCAACATTTGAAAAAGCTAGAGTTGAATTGATAGCATAATCCAAAAGTTTTAAACCGTTAAAAGGCATTTTCATTACTCTACCGGTATCAATGATAGAATAAATGGGCTGTGATTTTTCGTCCTGGTACTGATTCACCATTAAATCGACGTTCTTGGCCGTTGACTTCCAATTTATCGTTCTAAAATCATCGCCTTGCACATATTCTTTAATTTGCTCAAATTCTTGTGTATGACCAATACGACGTATCTTCTTCATCCCGAATTGCGTCAGCTTATTGCTTATCGCTAAAAAGTCATACTGCTGCATCTGAATGATACTTGGGTATACAGGCACCATTTGGTCTTTTTGGAAGACATACTTCCGTTTTACGATACGAAGCGCTGAAGAAGCAAAGACAATAAGATTTCCGAAGTAATATTCTCCACGATCAACCGGGCGTACTGAATATTCAAAATCTTTAGTCTGGTTTTTAAGCAAACTAGTTTTGTGTTCAAAATCACGTTTTTGAAACTGAATAGGTAATTCATCAATCAATGAAACATGAGTTTTAAACGCATACTTTGAAGTAAAGCGAATTGCAATGGGATTGAGATCACTATTCGATAATTTTTTAGGCAATTTCCTTTCTGCTTCAATGCGTTTTCCTGAAACATACAATAGATTAACATCTAAAAAGAAAAGCGCTAACAAAACAAAAGTTAGAAGCCATGCCACTGGATAAAGAACAGGTATCCAAAAGGAAAGCATAAAACACGCCGCAAGAATGGCGATATACCTGAAAAAGGAATTATGTATATAGAATGACTTTAAAAATTGCATTCGCTTATCTTGGTATTTCGACAGATTCTATAATCATGTTTATTACACTTTCAGAAGTCATACCTTCCATCTCACGCTCAGGGGTTAAAATGACTCTGTGATTCAGTACAGGAACCAAGGCTCTTTTAATATCTTCGGGTACCACAAAGTCTCTGCCATTAATAGCGGCAAAAGCTTTAGATGCATTTAAGGTAGCAATTGATGCTCGTGGCGAACCACCCAAATAGAGGTGTGGATGATTTCTCGTCTTTGTAATAATATCAGCGATATACTTGATGATTTTCTCTTCAACTATAACATCTTGAATCTTCGATTTGAAATCGATTAATTGCTTCGGAGTCAAAACGTCTTTTATAAGTGTTTGCGCCTTTGATCCTTTGCGTTCGTGATGGGTTTGAATAATTTTCACTTCTTCGTCAAGCGAAGGATAGTCCACTTTAATTTTGAATAAAAAACGGTCAAGCTGAGCTTCAGGAAGCGCATATGTACCTTCTTGCTCTATCGGATTTTGCGTTGCAAGTACTATAAAGGGTTCATCCATGGGGTAGGTGATGCCATCCATTGTTACTTGGCGTTCTTCCATGGTTTCAAACATGGCAGCTTGGGTTTTTGCTGGAGCTCGATTGATTTCATCTATGAGTATAATATTAGAAAAGATAGGCCCTTTTTTGAACTCAAACTCTGAAGATTTTACATTGAAAATCGAAGTTCCTAGTATATCACTTGGCATTAAATCAGGCGTGAACTGAATCCTACTGAAATCCGTTTTTAAGGTTTTTGCGAACAATTTGGCAGTAATAGTCTTCGCGATACCAGGTACACCTTCAATAAGCACATGACCGTCAACTAAAAGGGAGACGATTAGTAACTCAATGAAATTTTGCTGGCCAATGATGACTTTAGCAAGTTCGGCTTTTACAGCTTCTACTGCATTTTTTAAATCTTCTAAAGGAATGCGATTATCGAAACTCAGGTTATTGACGTTTTCTTCTTTCCCTTCAGGGATTTGCTCGCCCATATTTTGGTCATTATTTTCCATTGGCTTTATGTTTAAATTTTTCAATTGAACTATTAAGTTTTGTTAGATCAGAATCAGTTACTTCAGTTTGATTCCCCAGTTTTTTTAAGAAGTCAAATAACTGTTTTATTTCATCGGAAGAATGCGAACTTCTAGAGGCTAAGTTTTGATAAAATTCTTCTTCGCGATGAATGGTTTGTATATAAAAATGAGAACGTATGTACTCTAGAAACTGATCTATCTTATGTCCTGAAATCGCCTTTTGCTGCCCTTTTTCATAATACATATTTGCAATAGTACGTGTGAAGGCAAGGGTTTGATTTTTTAAGGGAACAACTACGGGAATAGCTCTTTGTTTTCGCTTTCCTTCAAAAATTACATAAATCAGAGCTCCGATGAGTACGAGATAATAGGCCCATTTAAATTCCTTGGTATTCAGAAATATATACATTGGTGATGTATAGAATTTCTTCCCTGCTTTATAATGATTGTCTATATAAACAGGCTTGGAATTGTCTATGTAGGAAAGCAGTCCTGCTGTATAATTTCTATTATTATCTTTTAGGATAAAGTAATTTGTGAATGCTTTCGGAAACGTCGACAAAATGATTTTTCCATCACCAAAACCTTGGCGGATGGCATTGAAATGCTTTTTCTCTAGCGCTAGAGAATCCTCATAATTATTAACAATACCTAGCACCTTTGTATTTAGCGTGTCAATAGTTTCAAAAAAGTTTGAATAGGTATCCTTATCAAACGGATAGGCGGTATCTGGTTTTAAATTAGGATTAACTAGTTTGTGAATTTGTTTTTGCGCCTCCCCGAAGCCTGCAAATAAACCTGAGGTGCTAAGTCCGAGTGTATCTAATAGGTCTTCTTCAAAAGAGGTTGATGCTATAAATAAGGTGTTTCCTTCCGAAGTCCAATCTAATAATTTTTCTAATTCAGGACCTCCGAATTTGATATTTTCGTTTACCAAAAAGTAAGTGCCCTCGGCTTCAAAATTAGCATTCAAAAATTCAAAGGGGGGTACTTGTACGTCTTGAATAGCATCAAATTTTTCATCTAGTAATTCATGAAGTACAAAAGTGCCAAATGGAATTTTATGTTGTGAAACATACGAGGGAAACCAATTGAGTTCTTTAGGTTTATTATACTGTAAAACCATTAATGCTAAAACAGTAATAACAGCGATTACAATATATATATTGGTTTTTTTACCCATTCTTCACCATTTTTTGTTGTTGTAAAAAAACGGTTTCGGCTTTTTGATATTTCGCTTCATCAATGGCGAAATCTCCATACCAGGTGTAATCGTAGATACGCTTTATTTTAGAAAAGGACTTTTGTAAATCTGGTTTTTTGATCTCTGCTAAATAGTCGTGATTTGTTTTTTGTATTTGCCAATCGATAAGCTCTTTATCACTCATCAATTTTAAACTGTAAAGAAAAGAATATCGAATGGCCAATCGATAATTTTTATCGGCGAGTGCTTTTTGAATTAAAACCTGAATATCTTCATGCTTAATAATCTGTTCTTCTTCTGATAAACCAACAAATGCCTTAGCTTGATGCTTACCGCTAGGACTACTTGCGTTGACATTCAGAAAAAACCGAATGAGCACAAAAAGAAGCAATATCAATAGGAGATAGGGCACGACTCTCAAGAAAGCGGCTAAAACTCCGACTGCTTCTTCTACACCGAAAATCCATTCAAATAAGCGCAGAAAAAGATTTCCTACCCATGTTTTAAAATCATCCCACCAAGTGGGGTTATTTTCTACAATTTCATAATCAAACTTAGGATCGTTTTCATATTTGCGAGTATCTTCTTCATTAATTTCTAATACCTGAAGCTTAGTATCATCGTACTGCACTTTAGTTGAATCTTGCTGGCCCAAAAGGGAAGGCAGACTTAATATCAGAAATGAAAGGAAGAAAAAGAATTTCTGCATTATAACCGATCAGTATTTTCTCCTAAACCTTGGATGCGTTCGTAAGTTCCGGTAAAGTTCTTTCTCTCATTCAGATTAAAATAGATTAGGGCACCTGCTATTACTGAAAATAGGTTTAATAGGAATTGTGCTAAGGCACCTACCATATTCAGAAATAGATATATCGGATCTTGGAAAAGTCCCCCCATACTTTCTGCATCTACTTCACCAGATAGAATACCCATTTTTGCATATTGATAAATTGCCGCCGGAATTGAAAAGGCATAGCTTGCAATACCAACAATAATGACCATAACTAGAAGGGTGGCAAAAGTGATGAACCATTCATCTTTCACCAGCTTAAAACTATGACCGTAAGATTCAGTGGCACCCATTTGATCGAATACTAAAACACTAAATGAAAGAGAAAGTGGCACCCATAGATATACTCCAGGAATACAACAAACCATTATACCTACCATAACGGATATACCTACCAAAAAACCAAGACCTAGAAAACTTCCGAATCTTTTGTAAACATCTGATTTGATTTCATCGAAATTTGTCTCTCCTTTTCCATTCGCATATGACTTTATATAATGCAATACTGTTGATTGTGACATCACATAAACCGTAACTAAAGAAACAAGGTATAGTATTGCCACAATGAACATTGTGGCAAAATTGGCAGCTTCTAGACCGGAACCAGCACCAGCACCAGCCAATATACTATTGAAACTATTTCCCGCAAAATACATGTAGAGCGCTAAGGAAATCATCATGACTAAAAGATACGGCCCAACAATTTTAAAGAAGGTATTGAAAAATGGTTTGAACTGATTTCTAACAAAAGCAAAAGTGTCGGACAAAACATCACCTAATTCGCGCTTTTTTTTAAACTCTATATACTCGTTCATTCTGTGGTTTTTTTATGAAGTTGGTATGGATAAATGATATAATAAAATACAATTAATGCAAGTGAAGAAAAAATGATAAAGATAGCTAGCCAATCAGGCATTTCAGTATGGCGGGTGACAAAACCCTCAAGAAAACCAGCAATTATAAAAAAGGGCACGGTGCTTAACATGATTTTTAAACCATTGATCACGCCTCTTTTAAATGATTCAAGTCTAGTGTAGGTTCCTGGAAATAGCATTCCGTTGGCTAGAACCAGTCCTGCACAGCCAGCAATAATAATGACTGATATTTCGATGGTGCCGTGAATCCAAATGGTACGGACAGATTCCCACCCTAATCCCTTATCAAAAAAGAAATATTGAAAACTACCCAACATAATGCCATTTCTTAGCATGATGTATAAGGTGCCTATTCCCAATAAAATTCCGTAAGCAAAAGCATACAATGCCACGGTGATGTTATTGATGGTAATGCCTAAGAACATATTGAACTCCCCTTGTTTTTTATAAACGGCCATGGGGTCTTTGTTTGCAATATTTTCAAGGGTCATATTTACATAACCATCACCCAAAATGGACCTTACAAAATCACCCTCATTGGCTGCGGAAAATGCACCAACTGCCGTAAAAAAAGCAAATACTAAAAAAGCAATTAGAAATTCACGTCTATGATAATAGAACATGGTTGGAAACTCAGTTTTCCAGAAACTGATGATACGGTTTTTTGACTCTTTTTTAGTCTTATATATCTGTCCGTGAGCCTGAGATGCAAGTCCGTTTAAATAAAATTCAGTATTGCTACCCGAGTAAAATGTTTTCGCATAACTGAGGTGATCTGTAATTTCAATATACAGATCAGACAATACATCAGGCGCAATCTCCGTTTTCTTCGATAGTGCGTTTTCAAAGACGGCCCATTTATCTTTATTTTTTTTTACGAATGCGGCTTCTCGCATTAATGATTGGGGATTAAGAGGTTGGTTAGACTTGTGTTGTAAGAACTAATATTATCTATTTTTGTTGTAGTGTTGTACGGAATTTAGAGAAAAGGTTTATGAAAACACTACATAAAGAATAAACTTAAATTAAAAATGAAAGACAATTCGCTGAATAAAGAAATGTGTTCCTACACTCAAAGAAACTAATAATATGGAACAATTTCAAATTGAAACTGCTCAAAATATAAGTATTAGCCAAAATACCGCGCATCTTGGAGAACGTATCTTGGCATATATAATTGATGGTTTAATAACAGGAGTGTATATCTTCCTTGTCATCTTACTTTTAGTCTCCATGAATTTCGAAATGGCAGACATGTGGGCACTCTATTTGGTAATGAATCTACCGGCATTTCTCTATCCATTACTGCTTGAAACTTTTATGAATGGTAAAACTGTAGGTAAAAGCCTAATGCAAATTCGTGTTGTGAAAATAGATGGTTCTAAACCCAATTTTTCAAACTATTTCGTGCGTTGGGTGCTGCGGATACTTGATATTTCTCTATCGTCGGGAGGTGTTGCAGTACTCACCATATTGTTAAGAGGAAAAGGACAACGTGTTGGAGATATAGCCGCAGGGACCACAGTAATTAGTGAGAAGAAAAGAGTTTCTGTAAAGGACACTTTGTTACAAGAATTACCTGAAGGTTATTCACCTAGTTTTCCACAAGTGACGATTTTTAAAGATCGTGAAATGCAAACCATAAAAGAATTATATGCCTCTGCAAAACGTAATGGAGATCATAATATCATTCTATCATTAAGTGAGCGAATCAAAAAGGTGACCGGTATTCAAACCGAATTAAAACCTATTGACTTTGTAAGTATCGTTATTGATGATTACAGTTTTTACACACAACAACTCTAGTGCATGTTCTACCTAATTATTGATATTTTAGGAACGATTGCCTTTTCAATTTCTGGGGTGTTAATTGCTATGGAGAAGAAACTCGATATGTTTGGGGTTTTCATTATAGCTTTTGTAACTGCTATTGGAGGAGGAACGTTAAGAGATATTCTTATCGGAAATACTCCAGTAGTCTGGATGCGTGATTACACCTATATTTTGGTTGTGCTTGGAGCGGTCATTTTTGCAGTTCTTTTTGTAAACAAACTTAAATATTTGCGTAAAACCCTCTTTTTGTTTGATACTATTGGTATTGGATTATTTACAATGGTTGGTGTCGAAAAAGGACTTGCCGCTGACTTATTACCTATTATGTGCATTGCTTTAGGAACGATTACAGCCTGCTTCGGAGGGGTAATTCGTGATATTCTTTGCAATGAAATCCCTGTAATTTTCCGAAAAGAAGTATATGCTACGGCCTGTATTCTCGGTGCTGCAAGTTATTTTCTTTTTAGAGAATTGCCCATTATTACAGAGTATGCCTTTGTGGCTGCTATTCTTGTGACGATTATTGCTAGGTTGATGGCGGTAAAATTTAAGATTGCTTTGCCAAATATTTATCGTTCCAAAAATTGAAGTTTAAAATGGAGTTAGGGATTGTATACCCTCGCCCTAAAGGGAGACTTGGGGGCTTTGATTTTGGTCATTTCATAAAAGTGTTACTGTCTTGGCATCCCTTTAGGGTTTGGGGGCATGACGAATAAGATTATAAAAATTCTATCGGCTAGCGTTAATCAATTTGAGACTTGAAAATTTAGTTTTGCCAACTGCCAACTGCCAACTGCCAACTGCCAACTGCCAACTGCTTACTGAATCACTTCTGCTTTTTCAATATATACATTCTTTGAAGGCCAATCACCTTTACCCACCTGTACTTTATTGATTTTATCAACAACGTCCATTCCCTCAATTACTTTTCCAAAAGGTGTGAATCCACCGTCTAGATGATAAGAACCTGGTTTGGTCACAACTATGAAAAATTCATAAGGTGAAGCGAGTTTGTGGGGGTTGTTGATTTCACTACTTGGCATTGATAAAGTACCTCGATGGTGTTTGTATCCTTTTCTAGTATCGGGTGGTAACAAGTACCTTCCTAATTTTCGTCTTTTGTCAGCAGTCTCGTCGTCGTCTGCATTTCCGCCTTGAATGATGAAGTCTTTAACTATACGATGAAATTGGGTTCCGTCAAAATAACCTTTACGCGTTAAGTAAATGAAATTAGCCTTGTGATAAGGAACGTTGTCATAGAGCTGAACCGTAAAGCTGCCCATACTAGTAGTTAACTTCACCTTATTTTCTTTCAGGCCCTTTTGATAATCAAAGAAAAATTGGATGGAATTTTCTTCATTTAGTTTGAATTCTTCGGCTATAACTTCGTTTACTTCTGGAATAGCTTTTGCAGTTTTAGAAGAATCTTGAATGATTTCTTTTAAGGGTTCTTCGGATGTTTTTTTATCGTTTTCTTGTTTACAACCAAGTATAAATAATATTAGTATTATTGTAAGGAAAGCGATTTTTCGAATCATCATGGACTATACTTTTTTTTCACAACAAGTCTCAAAAATAAAAAATCTACCCTTACCGGGTGAGGCTGCTCATTTTAAAATGGCTCATAAAGATAGAATTGAGGAATTGGAACTTGCCAACCCTCAACGAAAGAATGCCAAAAAAGCAGGGGTACTAGCCTTATTTTATCCTAAGAATGCGAATATTACACATTTGTTGTTAATCCTAAGAAAAACATACAAAGGCGTGCATTCAAATCAAATTGCTTTTCCTGGTGGAAAACTAGAATTGCAAGATGTCGATTTGAAAGAAACAGCACTTCGGGAAACTCAAGAGGAAGTAGGTGTGCCGATTAAGCGTGTCAAGGTTGTTAAATCACTGAGCAAAGTATACATACCACCAAGTAATTTTGAAGTCCACCCATATCTAGGTCTTTATAATGAACCACTTCCTTTTGTACTTCAAGAAGACGAAGTAGAATCAATTGTTGAGGTTTCTCTTACAGATTTTATGAATGATGCAAATCTTTTTGAGCAAACACTATCAACCTCGTATGCGAAAAACATTATCGTACCTGCCTTTAAATTAAACGGTTATACAGTTTGGGGGGCTACTGCAATGATGTTAAGTGAGGTCAAAGAGTTGCTAAGGCAAGTGTTATAAGTTGCAGATTTTGTACCTTGCCAGCACTCAAAATCACCTCACTACCAAATATGGGCTTATTTAAACAAAATCCTTTTGGACATAATTTATTTTTAAAAAAATGGCTGATTCGTGTTTTAGCAGTGATGACGCACCAGCGTTATAAGCGTTTTAATAAACTCGAAATAGAAGGTTCAGATATCATTCGAAACTTACCCAATGAGAATGTGCTCTTTGTAAGTAATCACCAAACTTATTTTGCTGATGTTGTTGCCATGTTTCATGTTTTTAATGCCAGTTTAAAGGGTAGAGATGACAGTATTAAGGGACTCGGTTACATTTGGAGTCCGAAACTAAATATGTACTATATCGCTGCTGCTGAGACCATGAAAAAAAGTCTTCTTACAAAGATATTGGCATATGCTGGATCGATTAGCGTTGAACGCACTTGGCGCTCCGAAGGCAAAGACATCAATAGGAAGGTAAAGTTTAGTGATATTTCAAATATTGGGAAAGCTCTGGAAGATGGTTGGGTTATCACTTTTCCGCAAGGAACTACAACTCCATGGAAACCTTTAAGAAAAGGAACGGCACATATTATTAAAAAATATAAACCCGTTGTGGTGCCGGTCGTTATTGACGGATTTAGGCGTTCTTTTGATAAAAAAGGACTTCGGGTAAAGAAAAAAGGCATTCTTCAATCTATGGTGATTAAAGAACCATTAGATATTGATTACGAAGAAGAATCTTTTGAGTCTATTATTGAAAAGTTAGAATACGCAATTGAGCAGCATCCGTCTTTCTTAAAAGTTATTCCGAAGGAGGAATTACTTGCTTACGAAGAGGAAAATAAAGCGCGCCGTTACAAGGCAAAAAGCTAGATCTCAAGTTTTTTTAATTCCCTATAATTTCTATTAAGTTTTCTCAGCAAGAAACCATAAATAAGTCTATAGAATAACCATATAAAGCCTACAGTTACAGCTAACCCTAAAAGGGTTATTCCAATCATTACTAACCACAATTTCAACTCAGAACCATCTTCTTTAACGGCATCCAATATTTTTACAATTTTATCGTCATTGGTGAAGGCATTAATTAGCGCATAAATCGTAGCAAGAAACATTATAATAATATTATATGCCACGTAGTAATTAATAATTTTTCTGGTTCTTAAAATTCGCTCCATTAACGATTTAACATTATCAGCTGCGGAAATGGCCTTGTAAGATTTCCAGAGATAAAAAATAAATACTAGAATTACCCCATAAGTAATGATTGAAGTAATAATTACAAATGTCTTTGTGTATCCAATTTCAAGCTGATTAATATTATTTTGATAAGAGTCTATTAAGAAAGGAGCTGTATTTAGTACAATCCAAAATACTAGTTCAACAATACTGATATAGAAAATCCATTTTACAATCGAAGAAGATTTCTTCCAGATCATGGTATAGATTTCGTTGTAAGACAATTTAGGAAGTTGCTCTTCCTTATTTTGCCAATCCTTTTTTAATAATTCTAATTCGTCCATCATAATCCTATGGATTCAATATGGTTCGTAACTTATTCTTTATGCGATTCATCTTAACTCTGGCATTTACCTCGCTAATACCTAGGGTTTCAGATATTTCACTATAGTCTTTGTCTTCCAAATACAAGAAAACTAACGCTTTGTCAATATCTCCCAATTGCTTCACAGCTTTATACATCAGCTTTAACTGAAGCTCTTGGGTCTCATCATATTCCTCTGCTTTTATTTTAAAAATTACAGATTCATAATCTTGTGTTTTGATACGCTTTTTAGACTTGCGATATAGCGTAATTGCCGTATTCAATGCAACACGATACATCCAAGTACTAAATTTGGCGTCTCCCCTAAATTTGGGGTAGGCTTTCCATAATTGTATCGTAATTTCTTGAAACAGGTCATTATGTGAATCTCTATCGTTGGTATACAAAGTGCAGACCTTGTGAACAATGTTTTGGTTGTTCTCAAGTTCCGTAACAAATTGATGTTCCAGTTCTTTGTTCACGTAATAGGTTGGTAAGATGTTGTTAGATTAGTAGTTCGTTTCTTCTATTTGTTACAGTCAGACAAAAAAAGATTTAGATTCAAAAGTTAACTTTTGAATCCAAACCATGAGTTTATAGGGCCTTGAAATTATTTTCTGTAATCTAAAGCTGGGGCCCGATTTCCAAGGAGAGGAATATATGTAAAATCAGCGCCACGTTTTTCAATAAATTCGGCTTTGGCCTTCGCTACCAAGTCTTTGTTTTTCAACAAGTCAATGGCAGTAAGCGTTAGAGTCTTTGCAGCTACCATCATTCCTTTTTTACCGATGGTCATTCCACCAGCAGCTACGGCTTGCCAACTGTGAGCTGACGTACCCGGAACCCACGTTGCTGCTCCCATACCCACCGTTGGCACCGTAAAACTTACGTCGCCAACATCAGTAGAACCAAAGGCTTTTGCTTCAGTTTTGTAGGGTTGAATATTTTTAGCGGTGTTTAAATCAGCGCCTTTTTGGCCTAGGCTAATCGCTATTTTATCGGCAAATATTTTTTCTTCAGGATTATAATTGACCCCACCAATCTTTGAAAGATTGTCGTGCATTACTTTCTGTAAAGTCAAATTAGGAAGCAATTCGTGAGTACCACCAATCATTTCATAGTCCATTGTTGTGCCGGTACCCATTGCCGCACCTTCCGCCGCTTTTACAATGCGATCAAATATATCAATTACGACATCTCTCGTATTGTGACGGGCATAATAATATACTTCTGCAAAATCTGGTACCACATTAGGTGCTTTTCCACCATCCGTAATCACGTAATGAATTCTTGCTTTTTCAGGAACATGTTCACGTAACATATTTACCATCACATTCATAGCTTCAACTCCGTCTAAAGCAGATCTGCCCATTTGTGGGGCGGCGGCTGCGTGGGAGGAAACTCCATAGAAACGAAATTTGGCTGATTTGTTAGCCAATGCTGCTCCTGCACTCGCCGCATTCTGAGAACTGGGGTGCCAATGTAAAGCGACGTCTACATCATCGAAAAGACCTTCACGTACCATATATACTTTTCCTGATCCTCCTTCTTCAGCGGGAGTACCATAAAAACGGATAGTACCTTTCGTTTTGTTAGCTGCCATCCAATCTTTGGTGGCGATAGCCGCCGCAGTTGATGCGGTTCCGAATAAGTGATGACCACAGGCATGTCCTGCCGCCTTACCTGCCGATTTTTTTTCTGCAATTGCCTGCTGCGAGAGTCCAGGTAGGGCATCGTATTCCCCCATAATACCAATTATTGGCGAACCACTTCCATATTCGGCTATAAATGCAGTTGGAATTGCTGCAACACCGGTTTTAATGGTGAATCCGGCGTCACTTAGTGTTTGTTGAAGTAGCGCAGCACTTTTTTCTTCTTGATAGCCCATTTCGGCTAGATCCCAAATATTTTGTGCAATCATGCTGTACGCTTCGGTTTGGCTGTCTAGCTTTTTAATTACATCGTCAGCTTTTTTTTGTCCGTAAGTAAAGTTTATTACTAGACAAATAAATGTTGAAAGTAGGAGCTGTTTTTTCATAAGGAATCAGTTTTGTTTGAATCCTCTAAATATATGAAAAATGTTGTCTTTAAGAGTGGTATTAGAGCAGCTTATAAATACAAGCTTGATAGGGCATTAATTCAAACTGATTACTTTGCTGGGTTGGATAGATTTCATCATTGGAAATTACTAACTCCACTTTCTCAAAATCAATTTCAGAGATGGTCTTTATCACTTTTTTGGTGGAAAAGCTCAATAGAATCAGATAATTTTCAGTTTCTAAAGTTCTAGAGTAGGCGTAAACTTCTTCATCTGAGTGCAGTAGTAACTGGTATGAACCATAGATCAATGCCATATGATCTTTTCGAACCTGGGCCATCTTTCTGAAGTAGTTGAGCACTGAATTCTTTTTACCTTCTTGGGCTGCGACATTGATACCTTCTTTATAATTTTCATTGACTTTTAGCCAAGGATTTATAGTTGAAAACCCCGAATTTGAAGTAGAATCCCACTGCATAGGTGTTCTTGCATTATCTCTACTTGCATCTTTTTCATTTTCAAGAAACGCTTTAAGGTCGCCTCCATTTTCTTGAACAGTCTCGTAGCGATTTAGCGTATTGATATCTTGATAATCAGAAATGTTTTCGAAACGCACATTGGTCATTCCGATTTCTTCACCGTAATAGAAAAAAGGCGTGCCACGCATACTTAATAAAAAGGTTTGTAACATGGTGGCTGAGTTATACCAATGCGTTCTTGAATCATTACCCCAGCGGCTGACACTTCTCGGAAAATCATGGTTGTTAAGAAACATGCTTCCCCATCCCTTCTTAGCGAAGGCGGCGTCCCATTCTGAATGTATCTTTTTAAATGTTGTTAAACTCCATTGGTTTTTGGCCATTAGGAAAGGTTCTCCTTGCTCGCGATCTAATTCCATTAAATCAAAATGGAAGAACATATTGAGTTCTTTACGATCTTCATCAACAAATTCTAAGGCGCGATCAATGGCAACTCCGGGAGCTTCCCCAACGGTCATTACATCATATTTACTTAAAACAGATGTGTTCATTTCATTGAGATAGTCATGTAATTTTGGTCCATTGGAATAGAATGGGATAAATTTACCATTATACGATTCTGGCAATTCAGGAAAATCCATATCCTTCGAAATAAAGGAAATAACATCCATTCGAAAACCATCAACACCTTTTTCAAACCAGAACTGCATTAAATCATAAACTTCTTGACGAACTTTCGAATTTTCCCACTTAAGATCAGGTTGTTTTACGGAGAAGTAGTGTAGAAAATATGCATCAGTTGTTGCATCATATTTCCACGCATTACTTTCAACATCAAAATAGCTCCATCGTTTTGGAGGAATTCCTTTTTCGGCGGGCCACCAATGGTAATAGTCACGATACGGATTGTGTCTAGATTTTCTAGATTCTTTAAACCAATTATGCTCATCGCTAGTGTGGTTCACTACTAAGTCCATAACCAATTTGAGTCCTCTTTCTTTCATTCCGACCAATAGCTCATCAAAATCAGACATTGTGCCAAATTCTCTCATGATGCTTCGGTAGTCGCTAATGTCATAGCCATTATCATCATTTGGAGATTCATAAATTGGATTCAGCCAAATGATGTCAACCCCTAAACTCTTGATATAATCTAGTCTTTGTATGACCCCTTTGATATCACCAATTCCATTACCTGTGGTATCTTGAAAACTCCTTGGATAAATTTGGTAAACAATACCCTCTTTCCACCATTGACGATTTAACTCCATTTACATGCAATTTTGAAATTTGGTGACTAAAGATATCATTTAACATTTAGAAAAAGACCACTCAAATTTAGACCGAAACTACTATATCGTTTTCGTTTAGCAACTTTTTTGAAAATTTAAAGATGAACACTTTTCTTCTTGTTTACTTACCCTATATTCTATTTAGGTAGCTAAGTTAAAGTTCTGATAAGATTTTAAAAAAATGGTCAAGATTGTCTACATTTAAAAGAACGTATTCTTAAGCCGGAATAGATGAGCAAAGCATTACTTGTTATTTTTTTATTATTTGCTGCTATTATGATGGGTCAAGATCCACCAGAACCATCTCCAACAGTAGATGAACCGAAGCTTACAATAGACGACTTTGCCTATCCTCGTTTTATGGATAAAGAAGAGCATGCCTCTTTTATGATTAGATATCAATTGACAGATAATTTACAAATTGAACTTCAAAGTTTTTACGATACCTATTTACTATCAAATCGCTTTAGAAACTCGTTAGCTCTAAAACGTTATCTTTCAAAAAAACTCTATCTTTTTGCAGGGGTCGAAGTAGAAATAGACTTTGTTAAAGAATCAAAGCTTCTTCCTAAAAGACCACCGAGAGTTGGAATTATTAGTGGAATGGGTTATGATGTAAATCGAAACTTTACTATTGAGGCAAAGAGTAATATTGGTCTTAATCAAACGTCGATGGGGGCTTTTGGTGAACCATTCATAGCAATGCCACAGGTTTACACATTAGGTGGTAAAATAAAATTCTAAAGCCTATTTTCTAGGATGAAATTTGTTTATTACTTCGGTTAGATGAGTACGATCAACGTGCATATATACTTCTGTTGTTGTAATACTCTCATGGCCTAACATTTGTTGAATGGCTCGTAAATCGGCTCCATTCTCAAGCAAATGGGTGGCAAAGGAATGTCGAAAAGTATGTGGACTAATATTTTTTTTCAATCCAATTTTCTCAGCCAAGCTTTTGATAATAGTAAAGATCATGGCTCTGGTTAACTGTTTTCCCCTGCGATTTAAAAAAAGAACATCATCGAAACCTTTTTGTACAGATTGATGTACTCGAATTTCTTTTCTGTAGATATGAATGTATTTCTTATTAACCTCGCTTATAGGTACAAATCTTTGTTTGTCACCCTTGCCAGTAACTTTGATAAAATCTTCTTCAAAATATAAATCAGAAATTTGAAGATTAATCAGTTCAGAAACGCGTAGGCCACAACCATAAAGGGTTTCAAGCATGGCACGGTTTCTTTCTCCCTCTGGTTTTGATAGGTCAATGGCTTCAATTAGCGTATTTATTTCATCTTCAGAAAGTGTATCCGGAAGTTTTCTTCCAATCTTCGGAGATTCAATGAGATCCATCGGGTTGTCTGATCGGTAGTCTTCAAAAACCAAATAATTAAAAAAACTTTTGAGTCCTGATATTATTCGAGCTTGAGACCTAGGATTAACCGTTTTCGCAATCTCATAAATAAATTGTTGTACCGTTTCCTTTTTAATTTGAATCGGATTTTCAGAAAGGGAATTCGCATCTAAAAAAAGCACCAATTTTTCTACATCAAGTAGATAATTTTCAATAGAATTTTTGGCTAGTCCTCGTTCAATTTTGAGGTAGTGCTGATAGTCTTTTTGAGCCAGTTTCCAATTCATGTTTTAAAGATAAACAATCCAATATTTTAACTGATGCTATGTGGACTGACATTCTCTTGAAAACCCTGAATATATGGTTTTTTCGATGAAATAACCATTTGCTGTACAGCTTGCTTGTTAAAGTTTTTTATCTTTGATTACTAATACTAGAACATTACTATTATGAAAAAAGTACTTTTTACAATTATCTTATCGGGTCTTTTCTTAACGGGTCTTCAAGCGCAGGGTGATTTGAAGTTTGGGGCAACAGGAGGTCTTATTTATTCATCAATTGGTGTAAAAGCTAATATCGCAGGGGTCAATTTATTGAACCTAAATGCGGTTGACGGATTTGGCTTTTATGTTGGAGCTATCGGAGATTTTGCTATCTCAGAGAAATTTCATGTACAACCAGAATTAACGTACGCAAGTGCAGGCGACCTAGGTTACGTTCAAATACCAATTATGGCAAAGTATTATGTCATAGATAAATTGAACGTTCAAGTAGGTCCTCAATTCAGTATTTCTACTACGGCGAGCAAAATAAAAGATATCTTAGATTTAGTCGATGCAGGAGATGCAGTTAATAGCCTAGGTGTTGACATTGGTTTTGGTGCAGGATATGATATCACAGATAACCTTAGTGCACAAGCAAGATTTTCAGGAGAGCTAACAAATCGATATAGTGGTCCTGGTAGTGGAATAGGTAAATTACGAGCGACTAATTTTGTCGTAGGTGTAGCTTATTTTTTCTAAAAATAAAGTTTCCCCAAATATGAATTCTTAACAAAAAACAATACTTATGAAAAAGGTTTTGAGTAGTCTCGTATTTGTGGTATTTCTGGTAACTAGCCTTAGCTCACAGGTAATTCAAGGAACCAGTAATGTAAGAGGTGGTGGAGGTAGTGGTGCTATGATGTTTGGCGCAAAAGCTGGGCTTAGTTTCTCAACTTTATCGGGTCGCGACTTTGTAGATATCAACCCTAAACCGGGATTTTACTTAGGAGGCGTTGTAGAAATCCCCGCTTTTTTTGATAATTTTTATTTACAACCTGAATTGATAGTTCAATTTCAGGGAGCAGCTAATATTGGTGCTTCTGTAGATTTGAATTTGTTTTACCTCCATATTCCGATCATGGGAAAGTATCATATTACAGATGCTATTGCTGTTGAGTTTGGGCCACAAGTTGGTTTTTTGTTAGCCGATAATTGGGATGAAAATTTTAGTGTTATTGATACTAAAAAGGTTAATATTGGTTTGAATCTGGGTGGAGGATATCGACTAAACGATAATTTTTATTTCAATCTAAGATTTAGTCCGGGTTTGACTCGTGTTATTGAAGCTACAAGTACCAAAAACTTTGCTTTTCAATTGGGGGCTAACTACTTCTTCTAAATAAAAAGATTCTTAATTATTAAAAACCGCTATTTAGCGGTTTTTTTGTTCAATTAGTTGAAAGCATAGATGAAAGACCTACACAATTAGGGTTTTTGAAGACGGTTTAACTGATTTGACAACAAAAATTATTAGAAGCTTTCTATTGAAACTAGATTTACGGGTATTAAATCATAACCAAACCAAAGATGAAAAAAAGTAGTATAGCCTTAATCTTTTTAGTTTTTACTGCATTTGCACTTCAGGCACAAAGAAATGTAGATCGAACAAATTTTAGAGCAGGTGTAAATGGAGGCCTTGTAATAGGCGATTTTTCTGAAGCTTATAGTTTTGGCTTAGGTGTAGATGCATATCATCACTGGGGTGTTTCTAAATTATTGGATGTAGGTATTACAGCAGGTTTTTTCAATGCTTTCGGGTCAAAGGAAAGTATATCAGTTAATGGACTGGTTGCTGAAACGGAATTTGCTAATGTTCAATACATTCCCGTTGGTGCTTCTTTGAGAGTATATCCAGGTAAAAATGTCGGTTTTAAATTTGGAGGTGATATTGGTTATGCAGTGGGTATCAATGAAGGAAATGAAGGTGCTCTATATTATAGACCTTCTATCGGCATTGATTTGAGAGGAGGAATTTCTGAATTAAATATCTCTTATTTTGCTGTAAATGATGAGGCTACCTTTTCTTCTGTCCTTTTAGGATATTTATTTCTTTTTTAGAAGTCTAGACACTTTGTTACTTGTTGGATGCTAACCAAACTGGCTTATTTTCTCCTTTTTGGGCCATAATATTATTAGTACTTTTAGCCCATGAAAATTCTAATACTCAACGGCCCCAATTTAAATCTTTTAGGAAAGAGAGAACCTGAAGTTTATGGCAATCAGACGTTTGAAGACTATTTTGAAGTGCTTAAGTCTAAGTTCAAGGATGTTGAATTGGAATATTGCCAATCGAATGTAGAAGGTGAAATCATTTCTAAGATTCAAGAAGTAGGCTTTTCATATGACGGTATTGTTTTGAATGCTGCCTCATATACGCATACTTCCGTAGGAATTGGTGATGCAGTAAAAGCAATTGAGACTCCAGTCGTCGAGGTGCATATTTCCAACACACACAAGCGCGAAGATTTTCGACATGTATCCTATGTTTCTTCAGGAGCCAAGGGGGTAATTCTTGGTTTTGGACTACAGAGTTATGATTTGGCCATCGAGAGCTTTCGGTAGTGTTTATTCGTATTTAATGTTCGTTCTACATGAGCCTTAAATTTTTATATATTTAGGGAAATCAAAATTCAAACATCATGGACTGGAAAAATCTGTTTAACGAACAAGAATCTAAAGAAGCGATTTCTAGAATTAATTCATTAACTGAGGAAACCCAGCCGCAATGGGGTAAGATGGATGTTGCCCAAATGTTGGCGCATTGCAATGTTGCATACGAGTTGGTCTATACAGACAAACATCCAAAACCAGGTGGGTTTCAAAAATTTATGATTAAGCTTTTTGCTAAAAACACAGTAGTTGGGTCAAAACCCTATAAGAAAAATACTCGTACGGCTCCTATGTTCTTGATTACGGATGAACGCGAATTCGAAAAGGAAAAGAAAAGACTCGTAGAACATATACAAAAAACCCAACAATTAGGTGGTTCTCATTTTGAAGGTAAAGAATCACATGCTTTTGGTGCGCTATCAGAAAATGAGTGGAATACGCTGTTTTCAAAACATTTGGATCATCACTTAACCCAGTTTGGCGTCTAAAGATTACCCATAAATCGAGGGTTTTGCTTAAGGATATCTTAGGTTACACAATTCTGCGTATATACATAAACCCCGCGCTATGAAAAGAGTACTGAATATTGGTTTTGTTATTTTAATTGTTCTTTTAACGGATTGTAAGAACGCTGATGATAGTCAGCCCATTGATCCAATACCGGAGGAAGGTCTTACTTTACAGAACGCTTTTCCAAATTTAAGTTTTTCAAAACCGCTTGATTTTCAAAGCCCAGATGATGATACGGATAGAATTTTCGTTGTTGAGCAAGATGGCTTTATTCGAGTTTTTGCAAATAATGAGGGTACTTCAGAAAGTGACATTTTTTTAGATATCACCGGTAAGCTTGTCAGTCGCGATGAACTAGGTTTATTAGGATTGGCTTTCCATCCCAATTATAGTACAAACGGACTTTTCTATGTCACTTATACACCATCAGCAGATTTGGCTGTGGTATCAAGTTTTCAAGTCTCAAGTGCAGATTCAAATTTAGCCGACCCCGCTAGTGAAACTATTTTGCTAAATATTCCCCAACCTTTTGCGAACCATAATGGCGGACAATTGGCCTTTGGACCAGACGGTTATCTTTATATTGCTTCAGGTGACGGAGGCTCTGGTGGTGACCCTCAAGGTAATGCGCAAAACTTGACCAATCTTCTCGGAAAGATACTGCGAATAGACGTGGATAAAACGGAGAATGGTTTGGCATATGCCATTCCATCAGATAATCCTTTTGTTTCTAGTGGATCGGCCCGTAACGAAATTTATGCGTACGGACTAAGAAACCCATGGCGTTTTAGTTTTGACGTTCAAACTAATTTATTGTGGGCAGGTGATGTTGGGCAAAATAGAATTGAAGAGATTGATATTATTGAAAATGGAGGCAATTACGGCTGGAATACTTTAGAGGGGACACAATGTTTTGATTCCACTACTTGTGATTCAAATGGTTTTATCGCTCCATTTTTTGAGTATGGTCAGGATAACAATGATAGATCAATTACTGGAGGTTATGTGTATCGTGGGCAATCAACACCTTCCCTTCAAGGACGTTATATTTATGGAGACTTTATCTCTGGAAGAATCTGGGGATTAAGTACGAACTTAAATACAAATATCACTAACAACCAGCTATTGGCTGAATCAAGATTGCCCATTTCTTCATTTGGGACAGACACCAATAACGAGCTTTATGTATGCGCTTTTGATGGAAATATCTACAAGTTTGTTGAAAACTAGGACTTGTCGCCTCCGTTTTTTAGCTTTCGTAGCTCTTGAGTCTTTTTGAAACCACCCCCGATTACAACAGCACCAATTACTCCAAAGAAACCGGCTACCGTAAGTTTTCCGCCCAGGTCATACAACAACCATAAAAGGGAATTTAGTCGCATTTCTTCGTTCGAGTTTTCCCAGGCAGCCAAATCAAAGTATAGATAAATTCCAAAGGCAATTAGACCTATTCCCATGAGAGCTCCATAGATTAGTGGCATGTTCGGATTTTTAGACGATTTTCCTGTGTACATATTTTCCATAACTATTCCTTCTTTTGAATTTCTGTAATGTATCCTGAAAAGCTTGTGTTTGTATAGTCGAATCCTGCAATAGATCTTTCTTTAAAACGCGGTAAGGATGCTTTTATGGTTTCTCCTGTAAAATTACCCTCTTCAAGTTCAAAATTGAATCCGTCTTCCGATGTAAAATCTTTATGTTGCCTTAAAAAAAGCGTATCACCTTGAATTGTTTCAATTTTGTACCATGTATTTCCATAAATGGTTTCGTCATTTTGCCTGAGTGTCTGCATAACTTTGACCATATCACCTTCCATTGCGTTCTCAATAGCCGCTGATTGATTATTGTATTGTTGATGTTGCCACTCGTAATATCCTATGAAACCACCAATTGCCAAAAAGAGTACAATTAGGACAAAGTAAAATCCTTTTCTTAATTTAAAACCAGTGGGATTCAATTTAAGTTTTGACTTTTCTGTCTTAAAATAGTTTTCAATTTCATCAGTCCACAGAACAGGTGAAATTTCAGTTTCAGTATTGTGACATACTAGAACACCTGTTACTTTTTTAGATACCTTTTTTGAAAAAGGAGTTTCAATTCTCTTTTGATAAAAATGAAGTTCTAGACAATTTTGACTGCCGCAATCAGGACATTTGCTAGATATTTCTTTTTGCCCAATCGGATCGTAGTAATCAGTTACTTGGTAATACATAATTTGATATTTGGTCTTCTACAGTACAAATATCAACCAAATCTAAGAAGTAGCGTTCCCTGATTTCAGGGGTTTTAAATATTTCTCATCCACATAAAACGTAGCAAAGGGTAGGAGTGAAGCAATTACTAGTATAAAACCTCTTTTTAAAGACCACTTTTTCTGAAACCAGAATACAGCAGCGATTAATATGTAGGCGATAAATAAGACGCCATGCGCATAACCTGCAAATTTGTTCGGCATGGGAATATCAGCCAAATACTTCAAAGGCATGGTTACAGCGAATAAGGACAAATACGATATGCCTTCCAAGATTGATGTGATTCTAAAAAGGTTGAGCATATTTGAAGTTTTAGCTAAATAAGATGAGTATTATTATTGGGAAGATTAATCCAGCAAGAGCCAGTTTCCAACCACGTCTTTTAAACGTATTTTTTCCTTTGGTGATGATGAACATTCCGGTAATTGCAATTGTCAGCATACCAATTCCGAAGATATCTGAATACCAAATCCAAAATTTATTGGTGGTCTTGTGTAGGAACATTGTTTGTCCTAACACAGGTGTTTTACGCTTGTATTCCACAACGCCCTTTCCTGTTGTAATATCAGCGTCTAGGACAATATTATCTTTATAGAAAACACGAAGTTCGTTGTCACGAATACGGTGACTATCATATTCGGCATCCAGTTCCCATTTTTCAGAAATTCCTTTTATGAATTTTTCCGTATCAATCGCATTCTTATCCGAAGGAAGTTCTAATTGAACGTCTTTCGTCTCGTATGCATAATCCATCGGATACCAATCGGCACGGTGGTTCAAAATAATCCCTGAAAAAGAAAATGCGATGATAAGTCCGATATAAAAATAGGCTACATCTCTATGAACATTTCTGTTTTCCCACTTCATCGGTTGTAGATTTCTTGAATTGATATTCCCTTTTTCATACCGTTTTCAGTTATTTAGAATATTTTAATATGAAAATTATAAATTACTGATTATTAATGTTTAAATAATCAATTCCCCTATAAATGAATTACTTCGTCATAGGCGTCTGCAACAGCTTCCATAACAGCTTCACTCATAGTTGGGTGAGGGTGAACTGCTTTCAGAACTTCATGCCCCGTAGTTTCCAGTTTACGACCTAGTACAGCTTCGGCAATCATATCAGTAACGCCTGCACCAATCATATGGCAGCCTAACCATTCTCCGTATTTCGCATCGAAAATTACTTTTACGAATCCGTCAGATGCGCCAGAAGCCTTTGCCTTACCACTTGCGGAAAAGGGAAATTTACCAACTTTAATATCGTGTCCGGCTTCTTTAGCCTGCGCTTCAGTTAAACCTACAGAAGCAATTTCAGGAGAGCAATAGGTACACCCTGGAATATTGCCATAATCCAAAGCTTCCACATGCATGCCTGCGATTTTCTCAACACAAAGAATCCCTTCCGCAGAAGCAACATGTGCTAAAGCTTGACCGGGAGTAACATCGCCAATAGCGTAATATCCGGGAATGTTAGTTTGATAAAAATCATTTACCAAAATCTTGTCTCTATCTGTGGCAATACCTACATCCTCTAAGCCAATATTCTCAATGTTGGTTTTGATACCAACAGCAGAAAGTACGATATCTGCTTCTAGAATTTCTTCTCCTTTAGAGGTTTTTACAGTGGCCTTAACTCCGTTTCCTGAAGTATCTACACCTGTAACTTCGGCAGAAGTCATCACCTTGATACCTGACTTTTTAAAGCTGCGCTCCAATTGTTTTGAAACATCCTCATCTTCAACAGGAACGATTCTAGGTAGATATTCAACTACGGTAACTTCGGTACCCATAGAGTTGTAGAAATATGCAAATTCAATTCCGATAGCACCACTACCTACAACAATCAATTTCTTGGGTTGTTCTTCTAAGGTCATTGCCTTACGGTAGCCAATAATTTTTTTACCATCTTGTGGTAGACTTGGTAATTCACGGCTTCGTGCTCCGGTTGCTATAATGATATGATTTGCCGAATATTCGGTTTCTTTTCCGTCTTCACTCTTCACCGAAACTTTCTTACCCGTCTTCACTTTTCCGAAGCCATTGATAACTTCGATTTTGTTCTTCTTCATTAAGAATTGAACACCTTTGCTCATTCCGTCAGCGACACCACGGCTTCTTTTGACAACAGCATCAAAATCTTTATCAACGCCTTCAGCTTTCAGTCCGTAGTCGCCTGCATGTTGCAGATATTCAAATACTTGAGCAGATTTTAATAAAGCTTTGGTTGGAATACATCCCCAATTCAAACAAACCCCTCCGAGGCTTTCTTTTTCTATAATTGCAGTCTTCAAACCGAGTTGAGAAGCTCTAATAGCGGTAACATATCCTCCAGGACCACTACCTAAAACAATAACATCAAAATTGCTCATAAACTTAATTTTTAGTGTTCAACCCGAAAGCTATCGGGAGCGAGTGCAAAAGTACGCATTTCAGGTAGCAAAAAGCAAGTACGAAAATCCAAAATTATGTTATAAAATCTATGCAGAAAATCCCAACTAAAAAGCACCAAATTCCAAAGAACACTTTCTTGGAATTTGGTGCATCAAATACTGGTATTTGAATAAAATTTATTCCGCAGGAATAAACTTTAAAGCAACGCCGTTAATGCAATGTCTTTCTCCGGTCGGCTCTGGTCCATCTTCAAAAACATGCCCTAGGTGACCCCCACAAGTAGCACAGTGCTCTTCGGTACGTTTGTAACCGATTTTATAATCGACATCATAGGCTACATTTCCTTCAATTTCTTGGAAAAAACTTGGCCAACCTGTTCCTGATTTAAATTTGGTCTTGCTTTCAAATAATGGGGTTTCGCAGGCTACACATACGTAAGTACCCTCTTTTTTATTTTCAAGTAACTCACTAGTAAATGGATTTTCTGTCGCTGCTTTACGCAATACATAATATTGCTCGGCAGTCAATTGTTCTTTCCATTCAGCATCAGTTTTAGTGACCGCAAAAGTTTTTTCTTTCATTTCCGTTTCTTGAACGGCCATGTCTTTCTTTTCTTGAGTATTGCCTTTACAGCTTGTTAGGAGCAAGACAAATACAATAGCAATATTTTTTAGCATAATTATTTATTTTCATTTCCATAAAGATGGAAATCTCATTTAGATTTTTTTAGACGATTCAAATACCGAATACTTTCAAAAATAACCACTCTGGACAAAAAAAATCCTGTCTTTAACAAAAAAACAGGATTTACAAATTGTGGGGTTTTGTTTTATTTCAATTGTACTTTCTTTACATCTTTATCTTCAACACCTAAATAAGCCATTACAGAAGTGATACTAGTCTTGTCAACACTTGACTTCCCAGAGGTAGATTCTGCTGGTAAAACCGCAATTCTGAAAACTTGATTGTCTGTATCACCAGCTGCCAAAGTTCCTAAATCAAAGTCCGCTTCTAAGAAGATATCGACATCTACAAAGGTGTGTTCGAAATTGTATATCAATACACCCTGATCTAAAAGTCGCGTTTGAGGTAATAGTCTCCATATATCTATGGGTTGTCCGTCAGAACCGTCAGCTTGATCCCAAAGAAGATAAACCAATACTACATCAGTTTCTAAAACTTCTATAGAGTCGTCAAAAGTATGTCGAATGCCATAATCATTATCCAAAGTAAACGTTCCTTCAACATCAATGACTTTAGGTAATGGAGCGTCTTGCCCATCAAGACCATCTAAACCATCTCTTCCATCGATTCCATCTATTCCATCAAATCCATCGCGCCCATCAACTCCATTTACTTCACAGGAAACCATGAAAAGTGTTAGAAATGCGCCGAGTATTAGTGTTACTTTTTTCATAATTTTAGTATTTAGTTTATACGAATTTTTCAAAGTTGTAATTTATATTTCAAAAAGCGTTCCACTTTTTTCAGTTTATCAAAATTTCAGCCCTATATTGATGATTTCGTAATAAGAATCAAGAAAAATTCATCTGCTAATTATCAGAGTATTCAATCCTCCAAAGTTGATTACTTTTGCAACAAATACAGCACTCTAATATGTCAAAGGTTATTGCTCACAGTCTTTTTTCTGATTTCGATATTAATTTATTTAAATCAGGAAAGCATTATAAACTATATGAGAAGTTAGGCTCTCATCCGATATTCGTTGAAGGAGTAAAAGGAACATACTTTTCCGTTTGGGCACCAACCGCAAACTCAGTTTCGGTGATTGGAGAGTTCAATGCTTGGCAGGACGGAGAACATGCTCTAAATGTGCGTTGGGATGAAAGTGGAATTTGGGAAGGATTTATTCCAAACGTCGGACATGGTGAAATCTACAAATACAAGATTCATTCAAATAATCACGGAATAGTTACCGAAAAAGCAGACCCATTTGCGCGTTACTGCGAGCACCCGCCTAACACAGCTTCTATTATTTGGGATGCAAAATACACCTGGAAAGACAAAAAGTGGATGGGCTACCGCTCTGAAAAAAACGGATTAGACAGACCCTATTCAGTATACGAGGTGCACTTAGGTTCTTGGAAAAAGAAAAATGACAATGAATTCCTAAGTTATGGGGAATTGGCTGAGGATTTAGTCAGCTATGTAAAAGAGATGGGTTTTACCCATGTGGAATTTATGCCCGTGATGGAGTATCCCTACGACCCTTCTTGGGGGTATCAGCTTACAGGTTATTTCGCGCCGACTTCCCGTTTTGGTGAACCGGAAGGTTTTAAACTATTGGTTGATAAATTACATCAGAATGATATTGGGGTTATTTTGGATTGGGTTCCCTCACATTTTCCTGAAGATGCCCATGGACTAGGGTTTTTCGATGGCTCTCACTTATACGAACATCCCGATAGAAGAAAAGGATATCACCCAGATTGGAAAAGTTTAATCTTCAATTATGGTCGAAATGAAGTCCGTGCCTTTTTAATTAGTAATGCACTTTTTTGGTTAGACCAGTTTCATGCTGATGCGCTCCGAGTTGATGCTGTAGCTTCAATGATTTATTTGGACTATTCCAGAGAAGAAGGGGAGTGGGAGCCCAATATGTACGGCAACAATGAAAATTTAGAAGCACTTTCTTTTATTCGGGAATTAAATCAAGCCGTCTATGAGAATTTCGACGGTGTACAAACCATTGCTGAGGAATCTACTGCTTTTACAGGGGTTTCAAAACCGGTAAATTTAGGCGGATTAGGTTTTGGAATGAAATGGATGATGGGTTGGATGCACGATACTTTAGAGTATTTCAAAAAAGACCCCATCAACAGAAAGTATCACCAAAATGATTTAACCTTTAGCATGACCTATGCCTTTACGGAGAATTTTATGCTCCCGTTTTCGCATGATGAGGTGGTGTATGGCAAACAATCGCTGGTGTATCGTATGCCAGGTGATGAATGGCAAAAGTTTGCGAACTTAAGATTGCTCTTTGGTTATATGTTCACGCACCCCGGAACAAACTTGATTTTTCAAGGTGGTGAATTCGGACAAACTTCTGAATGGAACTTCCAGCAAAGTTTAGATTGGCATTTGTTAGACTATGAAGTGCATTCGGGTGTTCAACAACTCGTTAAAGACTTAAATGGGTTTTATAAGTCGCATCCTGCGCTATATGAGAAGCAGTTCAGTCCTGAAGGTTTTCAATGGATTGATTATGGTGACCATGAGAATTCTGTTTTGACTTACATCCGTAAAGGGCATGACGCTAAGAATGATATTTATATCGCTTTGAATTTGACTCCGGTTCCGAGGGAGAATTATAGAATAGGAATTCCGAAGAAATCAGGACAACTTAAAGTGCTATTCAATAGTGATGCTAAAAAATATGGTGGTTCAGGATTGGATACCAATATTTCTAAACTGAGTACAAAGGAATGGCACGGACATAAAAAATCCATTGAAATGACCATTCCGCCTTTAAGTATTGTTATTTTTAAATAGAAAATTTGAGGATATCGTTATAGTTGACAATTTCAGCTGTAATTATTTCAAGTTTAGGTAGTAATGTACTTTTTTTGCTTCCTCAATATACAATCAACCTACTATGATTACGAATACTGAATTAGAATATAAAGGGAATTTATACCCGAACCAGATAGTCGACTTTCTTCAAGATGTCGACAAGTTGTATTTCACCTCTGAAAATGGAGTGGTACTTCAAATTACCGTGCTTCGGAATAGCATGCTGCGTTTTCGATATGCGACCAGTTATAATTTTGAACCTGATTTTTCATATGCTATCAGCAAAATTGGTAGACGCGGATATGACAAATTAGATGTTTCTGAAACGGATACAGAATACCTTATTGAAACCATTCGTATGAAGGTTTTGGTGGATAAAAAAACGATGCGTGTTCAGATTTCCGACCCAGAGGGAAATATTATCAATGAAGATGAAATTGGTTTTCACTGGGAGGAAAACTATGAATATGGTGGCAATACAGTAAAGATGAGCAAGATTGCTCAAACCGGTGAAAGTTTCTACGGTTTGGGTGACAAGGCAACCCATTCCAACTTAAAAGGAAAGCGACTCGAAAATTGGGTTACTGATTCCTATGCCTACGGAAAGGACAGAGATCCTTTATATAAAGCCATTCCTTTTTATGTAGGACTCACCAATGGAAAAGCCTATGGTATTTTCTTTGACAACACTTTTAAAACGCATTTTGATTTTGCTCATGAGCGTCGTACTACGGCCAGTTTTTGGGCTGATGGTGGTGAGATGAATTACTATTTCATTTACGGACCGGATATGTCAAAAGTGGTTCGTTTGTATACAGATTTAACAGGAAAACCAGAACTCCCACCTCTATGGGCTTTGGGCTACCAGCAATCAAAATGGAGTTACTTTCCAGAAAGCAATGTCAAAGAGATAGCGAAGAAGTTTCGCGATTTGAAAATTCCGTGTGATGCCATTTATTTGGATATTGATTATATGGATGGTTTCCGTTGTTTCACTTGGGATAAAACACGTTTTCCTGACCCAAAGCGAATGATTGGGGAGCTTGAAGAAGATGGGTTTAAAACGGTCGTAATGATAGATCCGGGAATCAAAGTGGATCGTGACTACTGGGTGTATCAAGAAGCCATGGAAAACGATTATTTCTGTAAACGAGGCGATGGCCCTTATATGCATGGAAAAGTTTGGCCGGGTGAATGTCATTTTCCAGATTTTACGAATCCTGAAGTACGAAAGTGGTGGGCAGAATTGTATAAAGAATTTATGGCGGAAATGGGCGTTCATGCGGTTTGGAACGATATGAACGAACCCGCCGTTATGGAAGTACCTTCAAAAACCGCTCCTTTAGATACACGACATAACAACGACGGAAATCCTAGTACACATAGAAAATCGCATAACGTCTACGGAATGCAGATGGTGCGTGCTACCTATAATGGGGTGAAAAAGCACTCCTATCCAAAGAGACCATTTGTAATAACAAGAGCCGCATATGCCGGTACCCAAAGATATGCCTGTACCTGGACTGGTGATAACGTTGCCACTTGGGAACATTTATGGTTGGCCAACGTACAAATGCAACGTATGTGTATGAGTGGCTATTCTTTTGTGGGTTCTGATATTGGAGGTTTTGCTGAGCAACCGAATGGCGAACTTTTTGCAAGATGGATTCAATTGGGAATTTTTCATCCGTTTTGTAGAGTCCATTCAAGTGGTGATCACGGGGATCAAGAACCATGGTCTTTTGATGATGAGGTTACCGATATTGTTCGCAAGTTTGTTGAAATGCGTTACCAATTGCTTCCATATCTGTATACCATGTTTTACGACTATTCTAAAAACGGAATCGCTATGTTGAAATCTTTGGTGATGTTCGACCAAGAAGATCCGCAAACACATTTTAGAACTGACGAGTTCATTTTTGGTGATCAGATATTGGTTTGTCCTATTCAAGAACCGAACGCCCAAGGTAGAAGAATGTATATTCCCAGAGGAAAATGGTATAATTTCTGGACAGAAGAAGTAGTAGATGGTGGAAAAGAAAAATGGGTAGCCGCAGATCTTGATAAAATTCCTTTGTTTATCAAAGAAGGAGCTATTATTCCTAAGTATCCTGTACAGCAATACGTTGGTGAGAAGACAATTGATACGCTGATTCTAGATGTGTATTATAAGGAAGGAATTGAAAATTCTATGGTTTATGAAGACGGGCAGGATGGCTATGATTACACCAAAGGACGCTACAGTCATCGTAAATTCAAATTACAAGGAAAGGCAAAAAAGCTAAGCATTCAACAGCATAAAGACGGCACTTTTATTACCCCATATGAAACCCTTGAGATCAAGTTTCACGGATTACCTTTTGAAATCAATGGCATAGAGATTGATAATGAGGAAGTAAGCTTAGAAGATATTAAGCGAAACGGAAACAATTCTATTGAAGTGAACAAAAACTTTACAACCCTGCACATTACAGGAAAATAATTTTTTTTGTACTTTACAAGGACTAAACATACATCGCAATGAGAAAATTAATTTTAGTGCTAATTATTTTTATTGGCGCTACAGCTTGTAAAACAAATCCTTTCACGGGTCAAAAAGTTTTAAACTTTTATGGGAACAAACAAATTTTTCCAATGGCCTTTGCGCAATATGACCAGTTTTTAACGGAAAATGCGGTAGTAACGAATACCGCAGAATCAAAAATGATTACGAGGGTAGGGCAGCGCATATCTTCTGCAGCTGAACGATGGTTAACCGCAAATGGGTATCCTGGTTATTTAAAAGATTACAAGTGGGAATATAACCTAGTAAAAGATGAAACGGTCAATGCTTGGTGTATGCCAGGAGGCAAAATTGTTTTTTACACAGGTATATTACCAATTACACAACAAGAGACTGGGGTAGCAGTAGTTATGGGGCATGAAGTAGCTCATGCATTGGCAGATCACGGAGCACAACGTATGAGCGCTGGTACCTTACAACAATTAGGTGCGGTAGCTGGCAATGTGGCAATTAAAGATCCTCAAAAGAGAAATATGTTCAATCAGGCTTATGGCTTGGGTTCGACCTTAGGTATCATGCTACCTTTTAGTAGAAGTCATGAAACAGAGGCGGATCGTATAGGACTTCAGATTATGGCTATTGCAGGTTACAATCCTGATGAAGGGGCAGAATTATGGAAACGTATGAAAGCCAAAAGCGGAGGACAAGCACCACCAGAATTTATGAGTACGCACCCTTCAAATGATACACGTATCTCTAATTTGACGCAGTGGGCTCCTTTGGCTAAGAAAGAGGCTGCTAAATTTGGCGTTACTTCTTTTCAATAGAAACTATTGGTAATAATCGTATATTTAAGACCGTCAGTTTTATCGCTGACGGTTTTTTTATACCCAACCAAACCATATGGCAAGAGGCATAGCGATTAAAGGAAGTAAAAAATTATTGAATGCTTGGGCCTTTTATGATTGGGCGAATTCGGTATATACCTTAACAATCGCTTCGTCGATTTTTCCTATTTTTTATTCTGCGTTATTCTCTTCGGATGAAGAGCTCGTTTCTGCTTTTGGATTTGAAATGAAGCCAACAGTACTCATTGAAATTATAACGGCTTTCACCTTTTTAGTGGTGGCGATATCATCGCCTATTTTATCAGGAATTGCCGATTATGTGGGAAACAAAAAGAACTTCATGAAGTTCTTCTGTTATCTTGGCAGTATCGGATGTGTTGGTTTGTACTGGTTCGATTTAGATGCCATTCATACGAGTCTTCTGTTCTATTTTATGGGCCTATTGGGGTATTGGGGTAGCTTGGTTTTCTACAATTCTTATTTACCAGATATCGCTTTTGAAGAACAACAAGATCGTATAAGTGCGAAAGGTTTCTCTATGGGATATATAGGCAGCGTACTTTTGCTAGTGCTTAATCTAGCTATGGTTATGAAACCTGAATGGTTTGGTTTCGACATTAGCATAGCCGATAGTATCAACGAAAATGGTAGTGAAGAAGAGATTGCTACAGCCATGAAAAATGCAAGAAATGGCGCATCTTTTGAAGCTATGAAAATTTCATTCATAACGGTAGGAATTTGGTGGGCACTTTTCAGTCAGTACTCCTTTGCCATTTTACCTAAAGGAACTTCTACTGGTCAAAAAGTAACTAAAGATGTATTGTTAAATGGATTTAGAGAATTAAAAGGTGTCTGGAAACAATTACAGGAAAACTTAAGACTAAAACGATATCTGGAAGCCTTCTTCGTTTTTAGTATGGCCGTACAGACAATTATGCTCATTGCCGTTTACTTTGGTGAAAAAGAAATTGGTTGGGCGGATGATGACCAAAAAACGACAGGACTAATCATTAGTATTCTCGTAATTCAATTGGTCGCTATTTTAGGTGCATTTTTGACATCAAGGGCTTCAGACAAGTTTGGCAATATTAAAACTTTGATTGTAGTAAATGCCATTTGGATGCTTTTATGCGTGTATGCCTTTTTTATGAAATCACCGGAAGAGTTTTATATCGCAGCTGGTTTTGTAGGTCTTGTGATGGGCGGTGTGCAATCATTGGCGCGTTCTACCTATTCGAAATTCTTACCCGAAACGGAAGATACAACATCATATTTTAGCTTTTTTGATGTTGCCGAGAAGATAGGAATCGTAATTGGCATGCTTATTTTCGCCATTGTTGATGAGAAGTATAACATGCGCTACGCTATCCTTTTCTTAGTTGTGTTTTTCTTAGTTGGGATTATTCTGTTGTTTAGAGTCCCAAAGGAGGAAAAGGCGCTTTCTTAGGTTTTACACATTTCTATAATTGTTTAAAAGCCAATTTCTTAGTTCTAAAGTCATCTTCTTCAAAATTTCTTACTTCCATGCAGGAATTCTATAATTTTCTGGCTTCCTGTGCTTCAACGAATTAAGATGTATTTCATCGATAAGGCCCTGTTAAATATGTCAAAATCTATGACTTTCGTAGGTAGAACCACACCACATACATATGAAAACAAAACTACTCCGAAAAAAATCTCGAAAATACCTCTTTGTCTTTGCTTCATTACTCCTTTTTAGTGCTATTCCCTATTACTTTGCAGGCTCTGGTCTAGACAATCCAGAACCGATGGGTGCTTACCTGAATGGTAATTTTCCAGGGAGTCTACCGCAAGGGTTGCCTTATCAACCTGTTTTTCCAAATATTACGTTTGATTCTCCATTGACATTTAATGAAGTGCCCAGTGGAAACAAAGTAATTGTCGGGCAACGTGATGGTAAAATATTTTGGTTCGATAAGAACCCTGGGGTTTCAACTAAAAACTTAATGGTAGATCTATCCGATAAAGTCGGTGTGGTTTGGGACGGTGGTTTTTTAGGCTTGGCATTACATCCACAATTCGGTACGGCAGATAAGAATTATATCTATACTTGGTATACCACTGAGGATGCCAATAGTAATGATTTTCCGAATAGTTATACAACCCAAAGTTGTGATAGTGAAGAATACTGGGGTAACTTTCTAATCTTAGCAAGGTACGAGGCTAATCCGACTACACTTAATGTTCAAGAATCTTCAGAGCAAGTTCTACTTAAGTTGAGAATGTATGGAACGACCCATCGAGGTGGAGGATTATTATTCGGAGACGATGGTTTTTTATATCTAACAACGGGTGATCAAACAGCCTTTAAAAAATCTCAAGATATTATCAATAATCTAGACGGGGGTGTTTTACGCTTAGACGTTGATCAAGACAATACAAAAAGTCACCCGCCAGTTCGCACAATGCCAGATGATCATGGATTTTCCGATGAAATAACCGGAAATGGCTATTGGATTCCGAATGACAACCCATTTCTAAGTCCCGCAGGTGAAAATTTTGAGGAGTATTATAGTATTGGTCATAGAAACCCACACCGAATGACCAAGGACCGAGAAACTGGGGAGTTGTATGTTGGTGAAATTGGTGGTGGAAGACACGAGGAAATAAACATCATCAAGAAAGGCAAGAACTATGGTTGGCCGCTTTATGAAGGATTATACTATAGCACGTTCTGCGTTGATAATTTGTATAATAACATGTCACATGAGCAACCACTTGTAGCTTTTCCAAGGGCGCAGGCAAATGCCGTAATAGGTGGTTTTGTATATAGGGGCAACGAAGTTCCTGAGCTTAGAGGAAAATACCTTTGCGCTGATTATGGTAATGGAGAAGAAATTTTTACAGTGGATGTAAACACTGGTACTTACGAGCAATACGGCAATTTTACTTCTACTAATATTATTTCGTTTGGAGAAGATAAACAAGGTGAACTTTATATTTTAAAACAGGGTACTTCATCACTCTTTAAGGTTACTTCTAAGAATACTGGTTTTGGGAATACACCACAACTTTTATCAGAAACGGGGGCGTTCACAGATTTGAATACTTTAACTCCAACTGATGGTCTTATTCCCTACGATTTGGTTGAATCGTTTTGGTCAGATGGCGCAGAAAAGAAACGCTGGATGGCTATTCCGAATGATGGAAGTCACAACACGGCAGACGAAAAAATTGGATATTCTGATATTGGTGATTGGGATTTTCCCGTCGGGTCTGTTTTGGTAAAGCATTTTGAACTACCGATTGATGAAAATAATCCATCCGTAACTAAAAGATTAGAAACACGATTTTCAATCAAAGCGAGCGATGACAATTTTTATTTTGTCACCTATAAATGGAATGATCAACAAACTGACGCCGAGTTACTCACCACTGGTTTGGATGAATCTATTGACATATTGAAAGCGGATGGCAGTGCAGATACGCAAACATGGAGCTATCCCAGTACGATTGACTGTGTTAGTTGTCATAACCCAATTACTGGAGGTACTCTTGGCACGAGAGCAAGGCACTTGAACAAAGATTATACCTACCCTCAAACGGGAAGAACAGCGAATCAATTGGTTACATTAAGTCATTTAGGGATATTAGATCAAACCATTTCTGATGCTGATACAAATATGATCTTAACTTCTAAATCGATTAATGATCCAACGGCAAGCTTAGATGAAAAAGCAAGATCGTATTTAGATCTAAATTGTGCGTATTGCCATAGACCAGGTACCGGAAATCGTGGTGATTTTAATTTGAGTTTGAATCTTGATATTTTGCAAACAGGTGTTTTGACTGCCAACCCTTATTTACCATTGGGAATACTTAATGAGAGAATTGTAGATCCGGGAAATACGGCTACTTCTATTTTATATCATAGACTTAATAGTACTGATCCGGCTGTTCGAATGCCTCCCATTGCTAAAAATGAGATTGATGTTGTTGCAGTGCAGTTAATTGATGATTGGATTAACCAGTTAGACCCAGATCCGTGTTCGGATCGTATTATTATGGAGACGTTTAGTAATGTTCCAGGTACGACAATTGCAGAACTAAAAAGTAATACAAACTTCCCGAATGCCCCTAGTGCTGTTAACGAACTAACAGAGTTTCGTATTCCAATAAATGTAGCTGATGATTATGGAGTTCGAGTTAAGGGGCTTTTAAAGGCTCCAGAAACTGGTACGTATTATTTCTGGGTAACAGGAGATGATAATGTTGAATTGAGTTTAAGTACTGATGCTAGTGCTGCGAATAAAGTAAGAATCGCTTATCATGACAGCTGGTCATTTGATGGTGAATGGGACAAATTTCCTACGCAAAAGTCTGCTGCTGTTAATTTAGTAGCAGGTCAAAACTATTATATAGAGGCATTGATGAATGAAAGAGGCGGTGGCGATAATTTATCCGTAGGTTGGCGTAAGCCTAGCAATGGAAATGGCGCTGTTCCTTTTCAAGTTATACCTTGTACAGCATTTGACTTTTTCAGCGGGCCTCCCACTGTTAATGTCACTGGTGTAACGCTCGATTCTAACACATTAACCTTACAAGAAGGCGAAACAGGAACGCTAATAGCCACAATTGCACCCTCTGATGCCACTGACCCATCAGTAACTTGGTCATCAAGTGATGCTACTATTGCAACAGTTAATACTAGTGGGTTGGTAACCGGTATTGCTTCAGGTACAGCTACAATAACAGTGACTACCAATGATGGTAATTTCACTGCTGCTGCTACTATTGAAGTCATTCCGGACAATACTAGTACATGCACAGCAAGTGGAACAATTCTAATGCAGCGCTATGATGACATATCAGGCATTGAAGTGTCTAACTTAACAAGTGCAGCCAATTATCCTGACAATCCTTCTTTTACTTCAGAGCTTTCTAGTTTTGAGATTCAAAGAAACCAAGGTGATAACTACGGAGTTAGAGTCAGTGGTTATTTGTGTGCTCCTGAGACAGGCACCTACTATTTCTTTGTGGCTGGCAATAATGGTTCAGAGCTTAGCCTTAGTACAAGCTCAGATGCCACAGGAAAGGTTCGAATTGCTTACCATAGTAATTGGGCAGGTAATAGAGAGTGGGACAAGTTCACAACACAGAAATCTCAAGGTATTTCTCTAACCCAAGGTGATAGTTATTATGTAGAGGCCCTGATGAAAGAAGGTACTTTTGGTGATAATCTAGCGATAGGTTGGCGCAGACCTAGTGATGGAGATGGTGCTTTGGCTAGTCAGGTCATACCAGGAAATGTATTATCACCCTTCATACCCGACATGGTTGCAGTGAGTGGCATTTCTTTATCGCCAACTACACTAACTCTTAGTGAGAGCCAAACGGCTATGCTTAATCCTACCATAGTTCCCTCTGGAGCTAGCGATCAATCTGTAAGTTGGTCTTCTAGTGATGCTGCTATTGCAAGTGTTGATACAAACGGACTGGTAACAGGCATCTCTGAAGGTACAGCTACCATAACGGTAACTACCAATGATGGTGGTTTTACTTCTCAGGCTACCATTGAGGTAACTTCAACGGTTCCCAATACCTGCACAGCTAGTGGTAGTATTTTGATGGAGCGTTATGATGATATATCAGGAATTGCGATTTCGGATTTAACAAGCGCTGCTAATTATCCAGAGAATCCATCATCGACTTCAGAATTGTCTCTTTTTGAGATTCCCAAAAATATGGGTAACAACTATGGGGTAAGAGTTAGCGGTTATTTGTGTGCTCCTGAAACAGGCGTCTACTACTTCTGGGTGGCAGGTAACAATCATTCTGAGATTAGCTTAAGTACTAGCTCAAATGCAGCAGACAAGGTTCGAATAGCCAGTCATGAGGCTTATGCAAGTAATAGGCAATGGGATAAGTTCCCCTCACAGAAATCACAGGGTATTGTTCTAACCCAAGGAGATACCTATTACATAGAAGCACTAATGAAAGAAGGTACTTTTGGTGATAATCTAGCGGTAGCATGGCGCAGACCAAGTGATGGAAATGGTTCATTACCTACTGAAGTTATTCCGGGAATTGTTTTATCTGCTTCTCAGGCAACCGGTGCAATAAACTTTACAGCCGCATTACCAGTGTTCGAAATAAGTTTACATCCGAACCCAACCACAGATATATTAAACCTCTCTGTATTTGGAAACATTGATCGAAGTATTGAAATGTTCTATGTGTATGATATGCTTGGGAAAGTTGTAATTCATACTGAAGCAAGGGATCAAATTTTGACTGGCGGTGAGTATGAAATAAACGTTTCAGAATTAACATCAGGAATGTACTTTTTGTATATAATAACTGATGATAATCAACTACAGGTCGAAAAGTTTATGAAAGAGTAGAACCATAAAGATTGGTTCGAAAGTTCAACCTATATGGAGAATAAAAAAGAGGATCTAGTTTAAACTAGATCCTCTTTTTCTTTTTAAGAATTCTCTAATTAGTTAAGTTCTTTGAATTCTGATTGACTATAAACTCCTTATCCTTTTGAAATATCTCCTGAACCAGAAGCTTTAGTATCAACCTTGTCAGGATTTCCTCTGTAACTAATGTCCCCAGATCCAGATACTCTTGCTTTTAGCATTTTGTTGGCAGTAACTTTAATGTCCGCAGAACCTGAAACTGTAGCATCTACATTGTCGGCTTCTAATCCATAGGCTTTAATATCTCCACTGCCAGAAATGGTGGCTTCGAAATCACGAGTACTACCATTTAAAGTAATGTCTCCTGAGCCAGACATAGCGGCATCGATTGAAGTTGCCTCAATGTCTAAAGTGATATCACCAGAACCCGACATGGCAGTTTTAAAGTTGTCGGTTTTGATGGTTGTTTTGCCAACAATATCTCCCGAGCCAGAAAGGGCAACAGAGTTGATACTCTCAACAGGTACTGTAATTCGAATACCGTCATCCCATGAAGAAGGCTTTAGATTATATCCTTTTTCAACTTTGATAGATAACTTCCCATTTTTCACTTCGGTTTTGATGTATTCCAGAAGATTTGATTCGCCCTCTAACTTGATTTCCCCTTCTTTTCCAGCAACCAAATCCAAATCAAACCATCCGGCTAATCCGACGGCGTCGTATTCACCAACACTACGCTCTATAGTAGTTACATTTCCGTTCCCTTTAATTTTTTTACCCCATTGCGCTGTGCATGATGCGGTAAATAATAGTACTAAACTTAGGCTCAATAATTTTTTCATGATGTTATATTTAATTGATTAATGAATTAATTTTTGTAAAATGTTATTCCGCCATAATCACTTGAAATACTTACAAGGTTGCCACTATTTGAAGATCCATAATGGCCTTTATAATATTTACTTGTATTCTTCACTTGGCTAACGCTCATTTCGAAATCGTCCTTTCCACTCACACCAGCATATGAAGTTTTAATCTCAAAATTGAAATGGTAAGCTGCATCATATCCTATTTTTACACCCGTATAGTCACTACGTATCTGCACATTTCCTGCATCAGCTGCCAGTTTTGCAATCTTCACTGAACCATAATCGGCAGTTACATCTACATTACCATGAATGGTTCCTAGCTTAACGGTTATATAGTCTCCGACGCCTTGAACGTTTTTAGCTTCCCCAATCTCGATTTTACCATAGTCGGTATTGTAGTCTAAATTCCCCATTTTTTCTACCGTAGAGTTGGTGTAATCTGCTTTAATAATAAGGTCTCCTGCTTTTCCGATAGTAAAACCTGAATAATCTGCATTTATGGTTCCGCTTTCTATAAAATCAATCATAGATTTTGATGTATAGTCGAAATTCAGTTGATTGTTTCTACCCCGTAGTTCGCCTATCTCCAATCTTCCATAATCGCAATTGATTTTTGCGTGTCCGTCAACACGGTCTAAAATAATACTTCCGTAGTCATTGTTCAAGTTGACACTGTTTTTTATGGGAAGTTTGATGGTATAGTTGATCTGCATATTCACGTTATTGTTTTTGCCCCAGTTCCAACCCCAACTACTTTTGTTTTCATTAAAATTGGTCTTGGCATATACCATACTGCTACTGGCTTCAAAATCAACTGAAATTCCGTCTAATTTTTTCTGGACTTTCTCCTCATTGTTACCATTGGTCTTAATATGCACTTCGATAACGACTCTGTTTTCATTCCAAGAGGTGATGTTTAGATTACCGTAGCTGTTATTCACTTTTAACAACGCATCAGAGTTGACATCAAACTCTTTCTTAATGGTCTTTTCTTTGGTGTATTTACCTTTCAGTTTTCCATCACTGGCTGAAAGCAGCATGGGAAGCACTAAAAGTACTAGCAGGGGAAATTTAAATTGTATAGTTTTCATCATTATATTTTTTTAAGTTTTTAATATTTTCTACTTGGCTTAGTACATTTTGCAATAAGTCAATACGTGTTTGAAAGTTGGTGATCATGGCACTCAATATCAATTTGCTATTACCGCCATTTAAAAGGTCTTGCTCTAAAATCTTATAATTGGCATCTAGCTTTCTTATTTGAATCATAGTGTCATCAATCATTTTTTTAGTCTCTGGAGTGCTTTCGCTTTCCAGTTGCTTCACTTGCTCATCAATAAGACTGGCAAAGTAAAACTGCGTTTGTGATACCTCAGGTGATATTTCGGCAACTTGCTGATCGATCGTAGGAGAAGCATTAAACATACTAAAACCTACTCCTAAGAGTATGGCTACAGAAGCCGCTATAGATAAAGGTCTCCACCAAGTATTCTTTTTCTTTTGTACGGATACAATTCTTTGTGATCTTTGCAGCTTTTGCAAGAACCGTTCTTGGTGACCTCCATGTGGTTCTTCTGTATCGAAATTACCTTGAAGGTTATCAAAAAGCCTATCTATATTGTCTTTTTCCATTATGCAATTGTTAATTTATTTCTCAAACTTTGTTTTGCTCTAGAGATTGTTGTTCTACAGTTGGCATTGCTGATATTCATGATTTCACTTATTTCTTCATAATCATACCCTTCTATTAAATGTAAGGTCAAAGAAACTCTGTAATTGTCTTTCAACAGTTTCATGCTCTCCATCACTTTTTGAGCCTTCAATTCCGTGATCGCATGATCGTGATTTGAAACAACTCCGTCATTATCTTCGACCTTGTACATTACATCATCCAGATCAACTTCATTTTTCTTCTGTTGTTTTCTGTAATGATAGATACTGTTGTTTATCACAATGCGTTTGAGCCAAGATCCGAAAGTTACCTCTCCTTTAAATGTGTGCAGTTTCGTAAACGCGTTTAAAAACGATTCTTGCATTACATCCTCAGCTTCTGCGCTATCTTTTACAATCCGAACCGATGTATTATACATGGCTTTGTAATAGCGGTTGTAAATCTCCAATTGTGCACTTTGTTTTCCTTGCAAACACGATTGGACTAAAACGTCAGTATTTTCTTTTTTGTGGCTCAAAAAATGAATGGTTTGTTATAGAGATAAGGGAAGTTACGGATTGTTACAGTTTGAGTCATTTTTTTCGTGACTTACTCATGCGCTTTCCCTCCTAACCTCCCCAGAAGGGGAGGGATGTTTTAGTTTGAATTTACTCTTTTGTTCTTTCAGGGCGGGATGTGAGGTCCCTCCACGGGTGGGATTTAGGGAGGACTTTTTACAATTTACCTCCAATTGGCATAACAATTGTCTTTATGTGTATAGATGAAAAGCCAATTTGACGATAACATAATGATAGTAAGGCTTTTAAATACTTTAACGACTTAAAATAAAAGAACATTAGTGTCATTATAATGACAGAATGTCTTAAATGTATATATGGGAAATTCTAAGTTTACCAATTTTGACAATATGTCTTTGCAGTCCATTGAAGAGGATGCAGAATTAATACCATTGTTAACCCCCGAAGATGAGGAGGAAATGAATAAGGAGGGACTACCAGAAACTCTCCCTATACTTCCCTTGAGAAATACAGTTTTGTTTCCAGGTGTTGTTATTCCTATTACTGCGGGGCGCGATAAATCAATTAAACTTATTAAGGACGCTAATAACGGTAATAAAGTTATTGGAGTGGTTTCTCAGAAAGATGAGGAAACTGAAAATCCTGATGTAAAAGACATTAATACGTTAGGTACGGTAGCTAAAATTTTGCGGGTATTGCAAATGCCTGATGGAAATACTACCGTAATCATTCAAGGTAAAAAGCGATTTGAGGTAGCAGAGGTTCTTACTAGAGATCCTTATATCACGGCTACAGTTCGTGAAGCTCAAGAGCAAAGACCAGAAAAAGATGATAAGGAGTTTTTGGCAATAATTGATTCTATAAAGGAGCTTTCCTTGCAAATTATAGCCAATAACCCAAATATTCCAAGTGAAGCTTCTTTTGCGATCAAGAATATTCAGAGCAATTCTTTCTTAATTAATTTCATTTCTTCCAACATGAATTTAAATGTTGCTGAAAAGCAAAATCTACTAGAAATTCGAGATTTGCAAGAAAGAGCATTAGCGACTTTGAAGTACATGAATGTCGAGTTTCAAAAGTTGGAACTGAAAAATGATATTCAGTCCAAGGTGCGAAATGACATGGATCAGCAACAACGCGAGTATTTCTTGCATCAACAGATGAAAACCATTCAAGAAGAATTGGGCGGTGTTTCTTATGATGAAGAAATTCAAGAAATGCGAGCGCGCGCGAAGAAGAAAAAATGGAATGAAAAGATAGGAGAGCATTTTGATAAGGAATTATCAAAAATGCAACGGATGAATCCACAAGTAGCTGAGTATTCCATCCAAAGAAATTATTTGGACTTGTTTTTAGATCTTCCTTGGGATGAATTTTCTAAAGATAAATTTGATTTAAAAAGAGCTCAGAAAATATTAGATAGAGATCATTACGGACTTGAGGATGTAAAACGAAGAATCATTGAATATTTAGCTGTTTTGAAACTTCGTAATGATATGAAATCGCCTATTCTTTGTTTATATGGACCTCCGGGAGTTGGTAAAACTTCTTTAGGAAAATCGGTTGCTGAAGCTTTAGGTAGAGAATACGTACGTATTTCTTTAGGGGGACTACGTGATGAAGCAGAAATTCGCGGACATCGTAAAACCTATATAGGTGCCATGCCAGGTCGAATTGTGCAAAGCTTAAAAAAGGCCGGAAAATCTAATCCTGTTTTTATTTTAGATGAGATCGATAAGTTATCTAATAGTCATCAAGGGGACCCGTCTTCAGCGATGCTTGAAGTTTTAGATCCTGAGCAGAATAGTGCCTTTTATGATAATTTCTTAGAAATGGGCTATGACCTTTCAAAGGTTATGTTTATTGCTACTGCAAATAACTTGTCTACGATTCAACCCGCACTGCGTGATCGTATGGAGATTATTAATGTCTCAGGATATACCATTGAAGAGAAAGTGGAAATAGCAAGACGCCACTTACTGCCGAAGCAATTAAAGGAACACGGATTGGAAGCCAAACACTTGAAAATTGGTAAGCCGCAGTTAGAGAAAATCGTAGAAGGATATACTAGAGAATCTGGAGTTCGTTCGTTGGAAAAGCAAATTGCAAAAATGGTGCGATATGCTGCCAAATCAATTGCTACAGAAGAGGAATATGAAATAAAGGTGAGCAGTGCCGATGTTGAAAAAGTATTAGGTCCTGCGCGAATGGAGCGTGATAAATATGAAAATAATGATGTTGCTGGAGTCGTAACGGGATTGGCATGGACGAGTGTTGGTGGAGATATTCTTTTCATTGAGTCTATTCTATCTAAAGGAAAAGGGATATTAAACATTACTGGAAATCTTGGAAAGGTGATGAAGGAGTCCGCAACTATTGCGATGGAATACATCAAATCGAATGCAGACCTTTTCGGCATCGATTCAGAACTCTTTGAAGAGTACAATGTACACATTCACGTTCCGGAAGGAGCAACTCCAAAGGATGGCCCAAGCGCTGGTGTAACCATGCTAACCTCATTAGTCTCTTTGTTCACACAGAGAAAGGTAAAGAAAAGTTTGGCCATGACCGGGGAGATAACACTTCGTGGAAAAGTACTTCCTGTTGGCGGAATCAAAGAAAAAATACTGGCAGCCAAACGTGCAAGAATTAAAGAAATTATTCTTTGCAAAGAAAATGAACGCGACATCCTTGAAATAAAACAAGACTATTTGAAAGGCTTGACATTTCATTATGTCACTGATATGCATGAGGTGGTTGATATCGCAATCACCAATCAAAAGGTTAAGAACGCGAAAAAGTTTTAGTTGAGATTTTTATTGTCCCCTTGAGGGGACTTTAGGGGTGTTTTTCGTGTTGGTCAATCAGAACTCTAGTTATACTTATTTTAATACTCCGTATTTTTACAACAAGCAGTTTCAAAAGATGACAAAAATAACCATAGCTATTGACGGCTATTCCTCTACAGGAAAAAGCACGATCGCCAAACAATTGGCAAAAGCTTTGGGTTATGTTTATGTCGATACGGGTGCGATGTACCGTGCTGTAACTCTTTTTGCGATGCAGAACGATTTTATAGGTGAGGGTATCAAAGATGCGGACAGTCTTGTTAATGCCCTTGATGACATTGAACTTGAATTTCAATACAATGCGAAGTTGGGATTCTCAGAAATGTATCTCAATGGTGAAAATGTAGAAAAGGAAATTCGGACCTTAGAAGTTTCCCAGTTTGTGAGTCCAGTTGCAGAAATTGAGGCGGTTCGAATCAAATTGGTAGCCATGCAACAAAAAATGGGCAAAGCAAAAGGGATTGTAATGGATGGCCGCGATATCGGAACCGTAGTTTTTCCAGAGGCAGAAATCAAGATATTCATGAGCGCCTCCCCAGAAAAAAGAGCCTATCGCCGTTATAAAGAGTTATTGGATAAGGGCGAAGAAGTCGATTATGATGAAGTGCTGAAAAATGTACAACAACGTGATGCCATAGACTCAAGTCGCGAATTTTCTCCACTCCGAAAAGCAGAAGATGCTATTGAATTTGATAATAGTGACATGGGACTTGAAGAGCAGTTTGAGCGGATGTATAATTTTGCGCTGCGGGTTATTGAGAAGCAGTAAAACTAACTTTATGATAATATTTGATTAGGGCTTTCCATAGGAGGTTGTGTTGTATGCCGTTTTTTACTTTTCATTCAGTTTGAAAAATCTATGTTCGTCACAGATTTTCTCATTTTTTAAAATCGCATTTTTGAATATCCCTTCCTTTTCATATCCATTCTTCTTAAGGACTTTCATAGATGCTAAATTATAATCAAATACACCAGTATAAATCCGATTTAGGTCAAGTTTCTCAAATCCATATTCTGTAATCAATTCAACAGCTTTTGTTGCAATTCCATTTCCCCAAAAAGCCTCACCAATCCAATACCCAATTTCAGCAGATTTTTTATATACATCCTTTTGGATTACCAATCCGATTACACCAGAAAGTTTACCTTTATATTCTATTCCAAAAGTTTGTTTTGGGTTTTCCTTATTCGTTAGGTCTATGAAGAATTCGGCATCACTTTCTTTATATGGAAATGGAATGTAGTCTCTTAAATTATCCCAAATCTTTTTATTATTCGCAAGTTTTGCCAATTCAGCCTTATCAGATAATTTGAGGTGTCTTATTTTAATTTTTTCTTCCAATTTCAGTTTAGTTCAAATGGCATGCAACGGTTCGGCTATGATTTGTACGGGAATAAAAGTGGTCTTTTGTTTCCGTTTAAGCGATTAGCCGAATCTTTTTGTTTGTTTTTATTTTTTCTATTTATAAAGCCAAATCCAAAAGATTTGGCGGACACTCTAAAATACCTAAAAGTGGGCGTTAAGCACCGAATCCCGTATTAATTATAGCCATTGTTGTAGCACGTTTTTATCGCTCAATTTTCACTATTCCGTCACAATTTCTTTCGGCAAGTTCTGATATAAATTTCGTTTCTCCTGCGATTGTGGTAAATGCTAAATCGTAATCAGTATTTACAACCCAATTCCTTTGTTTTGGGTAAATTAAACTAGGTGTTAGTCGCAAATTTTCAATTTCAAACAATTTTGGAAGCCCACTTATTTTACCACTATAAATTAAATCTTTTTCCCAGTTTTTTGTGGCAAGAAAGGTGTAGAACAATTCAATATCTTGGTTTCCATATATTTCATTTACTACTTCTACTAAACTTATTAGATGCTCTTTGTCCATTAGACCTTCGCCAGGATATAGTTCATTGTTCATCTGCTTGTCGTAAGAGCGAGTATGTTTGATACTCTCCGTAATTGCCTTGTTCAAGTCAAACTCTCTATTTTTTAATTTATGAAAATCTTTCCAAGTCACACGAGAAAAATCATCTTCAGGAAATTCTTCATCTGATAATTCTCGGACTAAGATTTTGTCTTTTGGGATTTTATTATTTATCCAAAACGAGTGTAAGGCAATTGCATATTCTTGAAAATTACTCGGTAAAGTTAATTGAAGGAAAAATTCACATGGATTTTTTTCACGTAATTTTAAATCATACTCTTTTTGTTCTCCAACAATAGTCGCATAAGGTTTAATCCAATCTTCTATATCTTTTTCAATTAATTCCAAGGTTTTTCTTAAATGTGCTACAACAATTCACTAAGCGTACGATTACGCTTATTTCCTTTATAACCGTAATATAGAGATATTAAAACAAAAAAATACCGTTACTATTAGCAACGGTATTTTTAATTTTATCCAATTTAAAACGTCTAACTTTTTACGGATTTGGAATAACCAAAACCTGATCTGGATGAATTACATCTGGATTGCTAAGAATATTAGTATTAGCAGCAAAAATCTGCTTGTACTTCATGGCATCACCATAATAGTGCTTTGCGATTTTACTTAAAGATTCTCCACCAGCAACAGTATGTCTGTGATAAACAGAATCATCAGCAACCGAAATATTCGCTTTGATATCAGAAGCACTTTCGCCACCTAATTCTTTGATTTTATCCCACAAAAGATCTTTTTCGTAAGGCGTATTCGCCACACCTTTTATTTTAAGAACGCCACCTTCTTCGGTTACGTTTCCATCTTTAATTCCTAATTGCTCACCAAGGTTCAAAACTCCTTGGTACTTTGCTTTAACGCTCATTTGTTATTATTTAAACGGTTAATATTTGAAAGTCTAAGATAGTAATATTTGCCCGATTTTTAAGATAAATACAACAAAATAGTCCCGAACCAATGTTACTTTCAAAAAATAGGTTGGTATACTTAAATAAAAACTGTATTTTTGCAGCCCTTTTTAACGAAAGTTTTCAAGAGAAAAAAGGGAAAGAAAAAAATCATATAACAGCTTCTACGCTAATCGTTTAACTCTTGTAAGGTTGTAGAATACAAATAATACTCTTCAAATGGCTGAAGACAAAAAAGCTCAAGTAGAAGAAACTACTGAAGCAATTCAAGAAACTGCAGAAGCAGTTCAAGAAACTACCGAAACGGTAGAAGAAGTAAAAGAGGCGGCTCCCGTCCAAGATCCAAAAGAATTTTTAGAAAACTTCAATTGGGAGAAATACGAACAAGGTATTGAGAAAGTAGATGACTCTAAATTAGAAGAGTTTGAAAAACTAGTTTCTGAAAATTTCGTAGATACCGCTGATGAAGAGGTTGTTACAGGTACTGTTGTGTATTTAACAGACCGTGAGGCAATTATCGATATCAACGCAAAATCTGAAGGGGTTATTTCTTTAAACGAATTTCGTTACAATCCTGATTTAAAAGTTGGTGATAATGTAGAGGTGTTGATTGATATCCGTGAGGATAAAAGTGGACAGTTAGTACTTTCACACAGAAAAGCTAGAACTATCATGGCTTGGGATCGCGTAAATGCGGCTCATGACAAAGAAGAGGTAGTTAGTGGTTTCGTTAAATGCAGAACTAAAGGAGGTATGATTGTCGACGTATTCGGAATCGAAGCTTTCTTACCAGGTTCGCAGATTGATGTGAAACCAATTCGTGACTACGATCAGTATGTGAATAAAACAATGGAATTCAAAGTGGTGAAAATCAACCACGAATTCAAAAACGTTGTTGTATCACACAAAGCGTTGATCGAAGCAGATATCGAAGAACAGAAAAAAGAAATCATCAGTCAGCTTGAAAAAGGCCAAGTATTAGAAGGTATTGTTAAAAACATTACTTCTTACGGCGTCTTTATCGATTTAGGTGGTGTTGATGGTCTAGTACATATTACTGACCTTTCTTGGAGTAGAATTAACCACCCGAATGAGGTTGTTGAGCTAGACCAGAAATTGAATGTAGTAATTCTTGATTTTGATGAAAACAAATCAAGAATCCAATTAGGTTTGAAGCAATTAGAGAAGCACCCTTGGGACGCTTTGTCTGAAGACATCAAGATTGGTGATAAGGTGAAAGGTAAAGTAGTCGTTATTGCTGACTACGGTGCGTTCATCGAAGTTGTTGAAGGTGTTGAAGGATTGATTCACGTTTCTGAAATGTCATGGTCGACGCACTTGCGTTCTGCCCAAGATTTCGTAAAAGTTGGTGATGAGGTTGAAGCAGTTGTATTGACACTAGATAGAGAAGATCGCAAGATGTCTCTTGGTATCAAGCAAATGACTCCAGATCCATGGACAGATATCACAACAAAATACCCAGTTGCTTCTAAGCATAAAGGTATCGTAAGAAACTTTACAAACTTCGGAGTATTTGTTGAGTTAGAAGAAGGTATTGACGGATTGATCTATATCTCTGACCTTTCTTGGACGAAGAAAATCAAACACCCATCTGAGTTTACTGCTGTAGGTGATACTTTAGAAGTTGAGGTTTTAGAATTAGATGTTGAAGGTCGTAAGTTAAGCTTAGGTCACAAACAGACTACTGATAACCCTTGGGATAAATATGAGAAGGAGTTTGCTTTAGATACAGTTCATAAGGCTGCAATTACTGAGATTGTTGATAAAGGAGCTGTTATTGAATTCAACGATGACATAACGGCTTTTGTACCGCAACGTCATTTAGAGAAAGAAGACGGTAATAAGCTCGGAAAAGGAGAAGAAGCCGAATTCAAGATCATTGAATTCAACAAAGACTTCAAGCGTGTTGTGGCAAGTCACACCGCAATCTTTAGAGAAGAAGAGAAACGTAATGTAAAAGCTGCTGTTAAAAGACAGAAAGCTTCTGCTGATGAGGCAAAACCAACTTTAGGCGATGCTAACGAAGCTTTACAAGCGTTGAAAGATAAGATGGAAGCTGGTAAAAAGTAATCCATTTTAAATCTTAGTATATTAAAAAACCCTGACTATTTGGTCAGGGTTTTTTTGTTTTACTTTTGCTTTAAGTGCTTAGTTAACCTTTTTCAATATCCAACTTGAGATAACTTCCAAAGCCTCTGGTGCAAAGGTTTGTTCAATAGTACCATATTCACTTGGAGCCCCCGTTACGCTTTCTTGAAACAAATGATTTAAGCCAGGTAATTCTTGTGTGCTAATATCAGTATTACCACCTTTTTCTAATGCTTTTCTAATCGCTTCAAGATTTTCCTTTGGAGGCACTTGCAAATCTTTTTCTCCATTTATAGCCAAAACAGGACAGCTCACATTCTCTAATACTTTTGCCGGGTCATGCTTCATAAAATAAACCATCCATGGGGTGGTCAACTGATCAACTTGCCCATTGATGCTTTCTTCATCCTTACTTATACCTGCAGGAAGTTCTTCGTTTGACAATTTGTTTATTTCTTCGGCAATATATTTTTTCACATCAGTTTTTAAATCTTGGGTTATGGTAGAACTTACGATCATTTCAAAAACCACGGTACTAAGTTCTTTTGAGCTTTGCAATTGGACTTCAGACATTCCCATGGCTCTTCCGATAAGTTCTTGTTGCAGTAATAAGAGTTTGTCTCCACGAATACCCGTGCCTGCCAGAAGAACGATATAACTAACATCTTCAGATTTTGCAGCAACCATCGGCGCGATGACGCCACCTTCACTATGACCCACCAAACCAATTTTAGTCACATCGATTTCTTTTCTAGATTTTAAATATGAAATAGCACTTTCAATATCTGTTGCAAAATCTGCAGAGGTCGCTGTGCTAAAATTTCCCGTTGATTTTCCTACTCCTCTGTCATCAAATCGCAAAACCCCAATGCCATTTCTTGTTAAATAATCAGAAATGATCAGAAAAGGCTTATGGCCTAATAGTTCCTCGTTGCGGTCTTGAGGACCACTTCCTGAAATTAAAACTACAACAGGAAATTTTCCTTCTTTTTTGGGTAAAGTAAGGGTGCCTGCCAGTTTGATGCTTGCTTTCGTGTTATCGAAGCTTACATCCTCTGTATAATAAGGATAAGGTTCTTTTGGTTCTTGAGGACGATTTATGTTTACTTTTTCTACTTCTTCTCTGCCTAAAATTAAGGGAATCTTGAATCCACTTTGCATAAAAGTGCCATTGAAAGTTCCGTCGACGAATTCGCCAAAGTATGTGATTCCGAGATTGGCTGCTTCTAATTTGAGAGTATTATTTTCAAAAGTTGTTATAGCTACGGGAATTCCTTTCGCACCTTGATCAGGACTATCTAAGGTTGAGCTATAGCCATCCTCTGTTTTTGTAATATGAACAACTAGACGTAAGTTCATTTCTTTTAGAACTCCATTCCATTGTCCAGTTATATCTTGTGCATAGAAGTTGGTGAATCCTGTAAACACAAATAGTAATAAAATTAATTTTTTCATGGTCTTTTATTTAAGAGCTACCTTTTAGTTGGACATCTAAACCAGTGAAATGTTACATTTTTGGTTGTTTTTTAAACCAAAAAAGGAGTTCGTTTGATTTCACATGTAGTTTGAGCAGAATTGTCTATTTTTGTCCCACAAAAGGATTCACGTCCACTATGAGTCAAAAAGTACTTCTTTCCGAAAAAGAAATCAACATCATCCTTCACCGATTGGCTTGTCAACTTCTTGAAAATCATTTAGACTTTTCGAATACTGTACTCATTGGAATACAACCCAGAGGAACCTACGTCGCCGAACGGCTCACCAAAATTTTAAAAGAAGAATATAAGGTAAAGCATATCGATCTTGGGTTTTTAGATATTACTTTTTATCGCGATGATTTTAGAAGAGGTGATAAGACCTTAGAAGCGACTGAGACAAAAATTGATTTCTTGGTTGAAGATAAAAATGTGGTTTTAATTGATGATGTTTTGTATACAGGAAGGAGCATTAACGCCGCCTTGACGGCCCTTCAATCTTTTGGAAGACCCAAAGATGTGGAGTTACTCACATTAATAGATAGAAGATTCAGTCGACATTTACCCATTCAGCCCAATTATAGAGGAAGACAAGTTGATGCGATTAATGATGAAAAAGTAAAAGTAATGTGGAAGGAGAACGACGGAAAAGACGTAATATATTTGATAAATAAATAGTATGAGCGAGTTAAGTGTCAAACACTTATTGGGAGTTAAATATCTGAATGCAAAAGATATTCAGCTCATTTTTGAAACTGCCGATCACTTTAAAGAGGTAATCAATCGTTCAATAAAGAAAGTCCCGTCATTACGAGATATTACCATTGCCAACATTTTCTTTGAGAATAGTACACGAACAAAATTATCTTTTGAATTGGCTGAGAAGCGTTTGTCTGCCGATGTTATTAATTTTTCTGCAGGACAGTCCTCCGTGAAAAAAGGAGAAACATTGATTGACACCGTGAACAACATTTTGTCTATGAAAGTAGATATGGTTGTGATGCGGCATCCAAATCCTGGAGCTGGTATTTTCTTATCCAAACATGTGAACGCTTCTATTGTAAATGCAGGTGATGGGGCACATGAGCATCCGACACAAGCTTTATTGGATTCGTATTCCATTCGAGAAAAACTCGGCGATGTAGCGGGCAAAAATGTTGTAATAGTAGGCGATATATTACATTCCCGCGTAGCCTTATCTAATATTTTTGCCCTCAAATTACAAGGTGCCAATGTTAAGGTGTGTGGACCAAAAACCTTACTTCCCAAACATGTGGAATCTTTAGGGGTTGGAGTTGAAACCGATTTGCGGAAGGCTTTAAACTGGTGTGATGTTGCAAATATGCTGCGTATTCAAAATGAGCGATTAGATATTAGTTATTTTCCTACTACAAGAGAATACACGCAACAATTTGGAGTGAACAAAACACTACTTGATAGTTTAGATAAGGAGATTGTGATTATGCACCCAGGTCCTATAAACAGGGGAGTTGAAATAACGAGTGATGTAGCGGATTCAAAGCAATCTATTATATTGAATCAAGTTGAGAATGGGGTTGCCATACGTATGGCTGTGATTTATCTATTAGCTTCAAAAATAAAGTAAACACTATGGTTTTTGACAAAAAAGGAACAACCACAACGGTGTTTCAAGAGAATATTGAGTTGTCAGCGTTTTTAGAAAACTTGAATAATGCCTATTCAAAAATTGAGAACGATCATCTAATTATCAATCTATTTTCTTTTTCCAAATTAAGTGCTGGTGATGTTTTGGAGTTTCTAGAACTGTCAAATACACATCGAGGTGCAAATAAGTCATTTGTTTTGGTAACCAATAAAGTTAGCTACGATGACGTTCCAGAGGAAATTGTTGTCGTGCCAACTCTTCAGGAAGCTCGAGATATTATCGAAATGGAAGAAATAGAAAGGGACTTAGGCATATAATTCTAAATTGAAAGAGGAAAATTGAAAGCGACAATTGGAAATGGAAAATGGGAGAAAGAATATCGTTGGAGAGAAAAGTTTTGATTTTGCCTTGTCAATTATAAAGATTGTAAAAGAAATTCAATCAAATAAAAAGGAGTTTGTTCTTTCCAAACAATTGATTAGATCAGGTACTTCCGTCGGAGCAATGGTTCGCGAAGCCGAACATGCTGAAAGTAAAAAGGATTCACCCATAAAATGGCGATAGGGCTAAAGGAGGCTAATGAGACTAGATATTGGTTAGATTTGCTATATAAATCTGATTATTTGGGCAGAGAAGTTTAAACCAAAATTCATTCAGAGAATGTTCAAATAATAAGGCTTTTGACAGAAATAGTTAAATCCTCCAAACGTAATAGTTGAAAATATGATTTTCCGTTTTCCATTTTCCACTTTCAATTTTCAATTTTTATGAAACTTCATATACTAGGCTGCTATGCGGCCACACCAAGAACTTTGACAAATCCTACTTCTCAAATACTTGAGATTAAAAATCACATGTTTTTAATTGATTGTGGAGAAGGAACGCAGGTACAGTTGCGTAAGAGTAAGGTGAAATTTTCTCGAATCAATCATATTTTTATTTCTCATTTACATGGGGATCACTTTTTCGGATTACCAGGATTGATTTCAACCTTCCGATTATTGGGAAGGGATAAAGAAATGCATATTTATGGACCAAAAGGTATCAAGGAAGCGATTACGCTACTTCTGAAATTAGGAGATTCATGGACCAACTATCTGCTGATTTTCCACGAATTAACTTCCAAAGAATCCGAAATTATTTATGAAGATGATAAGGTGTCCGTTGAGACTATTCCTTTAGACCATCGTGTGTATACCAACGGATTCTTATTCAAAGAAAAGTTGGGTGAACGTAAGCTAAATATTGATGCGGTTGAGGAATACAAAATAGATAGATCATCCTATCAAAACATAAAAAATGGGAAGGATGTGAGATTAGACAACGGACAAGTAATCTCAAATGCTGAGCTGAGCTTCGATCCTCCGAGACCAAAAGCATATGCTTACTGTAGCGATACGGCTTACAAACCTGAAATTATTCCGCAAATAAAAGATGTGGATGTACTGTATCATGAATCCACTTTTTTAGATTCTGAAGTGCATTTATCTAGTAAAACAAAACATGCGACAGCTAAAGAAGCTGCGGCCATTGCTAAGGAGGCCGAGGTTGGCACTTTAATTTTAGGGCATTACTCTACACGATATAAATCTATTGAACCTTTTAAGGAAGAGGCTCAAACAGTTTTTGGTAAAGTTGAATTGGCAGATGACGGAAAAGTTTTTGAATTCTAATACTATTGTCTAGTCGAGAATAGTTAAGACCTAATTTACTTAGCGACCCCAAAGGTTTCGAAAACCTTTGGGGTCTTATAATTTTTATAGAACTTTACAAGATGTATTTTTAATACTAAGAAGCCATGCAAAAAGATCTTGGAGCTTACCGAAAGTCATACGATAAGAGTGCATTGACCGAAGATGCTATTTCAGATAATCCGATGGAACTTTTTCAAAAGTGGTTTTATGAAGTTGAAGCTTCAGAAGGAGTAGATGAGCCAAATGCTATGACCGTTTCAACAGTCGGTTTAGACGGTTTCCCAAAGAGTAGAGTTGTGCTTTTGAAGAAATACACCCACGAGGGATTCATTTTTTACACCAATTACAAAAGTGAAAAAGGAAAAGCAATTGAGAAGAACCCTAATGTATGTATTTCTTTTTTTTGGCCGAATCTTGAACGTCAAATTATTATAAAGGGTAAAGCCGAGAAAATTGCTGAAAATTTATCTGATGGTTATTTTGAATCTCGGCCAGACGGCAGCAAGTTTGGGGCAATAGTATCAAATCAAAGTAATGTAATTCCGTCAAGAGAAATTTTAGAGGAAAAATTAAAGAATCTTGAAAAGGAATATGAGAATAAAGAAATTGAACGCCCAGATTGGTGGGGAGGTTATATTGTCAAACCAGTTTCGATAGAGTTCTGGCAAGGTAGACCAAATCGATTGCACGACAGAATTCGATATACAGTTGAAAATATAGATTGGAAAATGGAGCGCTTAGCACCGTAAAGCAGTTGTCAAAGGCAGTATACGGTTCTTGATATTTTTCTGTATACTGCCAACAAAAAACTAATTTCCCCCATTGTAAAGACAAATTTAAGAATGAAGACACTAATTCTAGTCCGACATGGTAAATCCTCTTGGGAATATTCTGTAGGTGACAAAGATCGGCCTTTGTTACAAAGGGGAATCAATGATGCGCATTTGGTATCTGATCATTTCAATGAGCAATCGATTCCGATTGACGCTACTTTTTCTAGTCCGGCAAATAGGGCACTTCATACCGGTATGATTTTCGTAAGACAATTGTATTTTCCTTTAGATAAGTTCCGAGTGGTCAATGAGTTGTATGATTTTTCGGGAGAGTACGTCCTTCAGTTTATTAAAGATCTGGATGATGATCTAAATACCGTGCTAATTTTTGGGCACAATCATGCCTTTACATACATTGCCAATTCCCTCGGAAATACCTATATTGAAAATGTTCCCACAAGTGGATTGGTACAGTTAGAATTTGACATTGAAAACTGGAATTCAGTAGAAAAAGGAATCACCAAACAGACTATTTTTCCAAAGCAAATAAGAGGATGATAAAGGCCAAGAACCAATATGTAAATCGAGAAATTAGTTGGCTCCGATTTAATGAACGTGTACTACAAGAAAGTACGGATAAAAACGTGCCCCTGATTGAAAGGCTTCGATTTTTAGGAATTTACTCAAACAATCTAGATGAATTTTTTAAAGTTCGATACGCGACGGTAAAACGAATTGTAGAAGCGGGTAAAAAAGGAAAAAGTGTTTTAGGTGGTGAGATAGCGAAAGATCTTTTAGAAGAAATCACGAAAATTGTTATTAAACAACAAGCAAGAAGTGTACATATCTTAAAAGAAATTCAAGCTGAATTAGAAGGTCAAAACATCTTTATTATTAAAGAAACGCAACTAAGCGAGAATCAACGAGACTTTGTTAGAAATTATTTTCTTCGAAAGGTGAGTCCGCAATTGATGACTATTATTCTTAATGATCTTACCGAGTTTCCTTCACTAAAAGATACTGCAGCTTATCTGGCTGTTAAGATGATAATAATAGGAGATCAGGCAGTTGATGAGAAAGAAAAGAGATATGCTTTAATCGAAATTCCCAAAGGAATTGATCGTTTCGTAGTACTTCCAAAAGAGGGTGATAAAAATTACATCATCATTTTAGATGACCTTATTCGATACTGCCTGCGAAGCATTTTTACCATGTTTGAATATGAATCGATATCAGCACACATGATTAAGATTACCCGTGATGCGGAGTTGGATATGGACAATGACCTTAGTAAAAGTTTTATTGCTAAGATTTCTTCAAGTGTAGAACATCGTAAGATGGGAGACCCTGTGCGTTTTGTATATGATCAGAGCATAGGTGAGGACACTTTAAGTTTCCTAAAGGAAAAAATGAACGTTGAGGATACTGATAGCGTTATACCTGGAGGCAGGTATCATAACAGACGTGATTATATGGGCTTCCCTAGTTTGGGTAGACAAGATTTGATGTATGACAAGATTGAAGCTTTGCCTGTAAAAGGGTTTAGTATGGAAGGAAGTCTGCTAGAGCAAATTGCACAAAAGGACTATCTGCAGTATACGCCTTATCATACATTTTCTTATGTGATCAAATTTCTAAGGGAGGCAGCTCTTGACCCCAAGGTCAGAACTATAAAGATTACGGTTTACAGGTTGGCCAGTAACTCTCAAGTAGCTGCATCATTGATTAATGCCGTTAAAAATGGAAAGCAAGTTACGGTTCAAATCGAATTACAAGCACGTTTTGATGAGCAGGCGAACATACAGTACGCCGAACAATTGCAATCAGAAGGGGTAAAGTTGATATTTGGAGTTCCTGGACTCAAAGTGCATAGTAAGGTTTGTGTTATCGAAAGAGAGGAAGAAGAGGGCATGAAACGCTACGGATTCATTAGCACCGGAAACTTCAGCGAAGCCACCGCTCGCATTTATACAGATTATACTTTGTTCACTGCACATGAAGCCATCCTGAAGGAATTAAACAAAGTCTTTGATTTCTTTGAGACGACCTATAAAATTAATAAATACAAACATCTTATTGTTTCGCCGCATTACACGAAAAGCACCTTTCTCAAGCTAATAGATAATGAAATTCAAAGTGCCTTGGCTGGTAAAGAAGCGTATATTAAAATTAAAATGAACAGCTTCACAAGCTATAAAATGATTGACAAGCTCTATGAGGCAAGTAATGCAGGGGTGAAGATACAATTGATTATTAGAGGTATTTGTTGCTTGGTGCCTGGAGTGAAAGGAATGAGCGAAAATATTGAAGCTATTAGTATTGTAGATAAGTTTTTAGAGCATCCTCGTATTTTTATCTTCGGAAACAATGGTGATGCAAAAATTTATATTTCTTCTGCGGATTGGATGACTCGTAACCTAGATAATAGGGTAGAAGTAGGATGTCCTATTTACGACCCTGAGATTAGACAAGAGTTGTTAGACACCTTTGAAATGTCTTGGAGTGATTCTGTAAAAGCAAGAATTTTCAATGAAGCACAAGACAATGAATATCGAAAGAGTGGTAATGGTGCAATCCGATCTCAGTTTGCGATGTATGATTATTATCTAGAAAAGTTGAGTAGAGAGTAGCCTTGTGATATAGTTTAGACGTTGACCGGTTTATGAGTTTAGCGTTTTGAATTTTATTTTGTTAAAATAAAACTTTACAACTCTTTCTAAACTCATAAACCGGTCAACGTCTAAACCTCTTTTCACCCATGAATACTCTCATTCTTACTAAGGCCTTTCATAATCTCCGCCTCGTATTCAAGTAAAGCTTGCCACTTTTGATCTACTTCTTGTCGATCTCCGTATTGTCGGGCAAACTTTAAGAACATGGTGTAATGACTTGCTTCGCTGACCATGAGTTTATGATAAAACTCTGCCAATTCTTTATCTTCAAGTTCTTCCGACAACAAACGAAAACGCTCACAGCTTCTTGCTTCAATAAGTGCCGCATAAAGTAATCGATGTACCAGTTGTGTAGTCCTGCTTCCTCCCTTTGGAAAGAACTTGACCAATTGCAGTACATACTCATCTTTGCGATCTCTACCTAGTTTCTGACCTCTTGCTATAATACGATCATGCACCATTTTAAAATGTCCCATTTCCTCACGGGATAGTGCGATCATTTCTTCAATCAAATCGGTATACTCTGGGAAACTTACAATCAATGAAATAGCAGTACTTGCAGCCTTCTGTTCGCAATAGGCATGATCGGTTAATATCTCATCAATATTCTTTTTAACAATATTCACCCATCGTGGATCTGTGGGAAGTTTTAAACCGAGCATAGCACTTATTTTGACAACAAAAATAGAAAGAAAACGTTACTTTCATGTATACTTAAAGTAAACATATTAGCTCATGAACAACGTATTCAAAATCTGTGCAGTCCTCTTTGGAATCTTATTTATAGTTTCTGCAGCATTGCAATACAACGACCCAGATCCCTTAATTTGGATTGTCATTTGGGGGGTAGCTGGTGTTGTTACGCTAGCTTTTGCTTTCAATCGCATTTCTTTCCCAATACCTTTGGTTATGGGTGTCGCCGCGCTAATTGGATTTTTTTACATGTATCCTGAGAAGTTTGAAGGCTTTGAAATAGGGGCCGGAGATATTAAAAATATAGAAGAGGCGAGAGAAGCTTTCGGACTCTTAATAATTGCCGTTGTAATGCTAACATTAGGTTTGAGAGGTTATTTGATACACAAATCAAAATCAAAGGTCTAAATCGAACTCTTTTCGTAGCAAATCTATTGTGGGATTCTTTTCCCTCAACTTTTGGTATTTTTCTTCCGGAGTGAATGCAAACTTTTTCGCAGTAGCTTCATTCACAGTAATTTGAAGTGTAATAAAGTGATTGTTCAGTTTTGATTTTAGAAATTCCATCAAGTCATATTGCTCACGCTCGATTTCCTTTTTCATCGTATCATTTGGAAGTTCAATCCAAAGGGTAGTTTCGTTCCTTAACTTAGGAACATCAGCATTTAAATTTGAAGCCAAAATCTTTCGTCCTGCATCATCGATCTTCTGAACGAACTCGGCCCAAAGAGCCTGCATTGCTTCTTCAGTAAATGTGTCTTTTGGAAGTAAACTTTCATCAATTGAATCGTCCTTTCGATTCTGTTCATGAACTTTTTTAGCTTTCAAACTAGATATTGAAAGGGCCGAAACTCGCTTTTCAGCTAAACTGATGTTCATCTTAGGTGCTTCCGAAACTTCTTTTTCTTTTACGAGGGTTTCAACCTTTTCAGAAACAGCAATTTCAGGTTCTGAAACTGTTGTTGTAATTTTCGTAGGTGTTTCTTGTATTACTTCAGTTACAACTTCTGTTTTAGGCTCAGTTGTTATTTGTATAGACTCCGTCGAAATACTTTGAGGTACATCTGTAGTAATCGCAGCTTGTAAAACGGGCTCCTGTGAAGATGATATGGTTTCCTCGACTGCAGGTAGTTCTGAAGTAGTTTCTTGGGCAATTAATTCTTCACTAGGTGTTTCTGCCGGAACTTCTTCGGGAGTTTCTATAACTGGCTTAGAAGGATTAATTCCTTTGTAAAAGGAAGCAGGAGCAATAAAATCAACAGTACTACCAGAAAGGGCTACGGATTCAGGATTTTTTTTTTCTCCATCAAAATCGATGGATGCAAGTTTCATTAAAGACAATTCTACCAGAAGACGTTGGTTCTTGCTGGTCTTATATTTTAAATCGCAGTCGTTGGCTATGTTCAACGCCTTTAGCAAAAAGGAATTAGAGGTTTTTTTGGACTGTTCTAGGTAACTCTGTTTTGCGCCATCACCCACTTCCAGCAAATTAATAGTGCTTTGATGTTGGCAGACCATCAAATCTCTGAAGTGTGTTGCTAATCCGCTAATAAAGTGATGTCCGTCAAAACCTAAGGATAAAGTTTTATTGAATAATAGCAGTAGTTCGGGAATATTATGCTCAAGAATACGGTCCGTCGCTTCGAAATAGGTTTCGTAGTCGAGAACGTTAAGATTTTCAGTAACCGCTTTTCGTGTTAATTGTTTTCCAGAAAAACTTACCACACGATCAAAAATGGAAAGCGCATCGCGCATTGCGCCATCTGCTTTTTGGGCAATAATATGCAGCGCATCATCTTCGGCCTCAATGCCTTGATTCTCTGCAATATACTTTAAGTATTTTGCCGCATCTTTTACTGTAATTCTTTTGAAATCAAATATTTGACAACGAGATAGTATAGTAGGAATGATTTTGTGTTTCTCTGTAGTTGCCAAAATAAATATGGCATGCTTCGGTGGCTCTTCTAGTGTTTTTAAGAACGCATTAAAGGCATTTGAGGACAGCATATGCACCTCATCAATAATATATACTTTGTATTTACCAGTCTGTGGCGGTATACGAACCTGGTCAATCAGATTTCGAATGTCATCAACAGAGTTGTTTGAGGCAGCATCCAATTCAAAGATGTTAAATGCAAAATCTTCATCCTCACTCTGAGTGCCATCTTGATTGATTTGTTTGGCTAAAATTCGAGCACAAGTTGTTTTACCAACACCTCTTGGGCCACAAAACAAAAGTGCTTGAGCCAAATGATTGTTCTCAATAGCATTCATTAGCGTATTAGTAATCGCTTGTTGCCCGACAACATCTTTAAATGTCTGAGGTCTGTACTTTCGAGCTGATACTACAAAGGGTTCCAAATAGGTGTTGTTTTGTGTCAAAAATGAACTGCCTACAAATATAAAAATCCATAGGTAGTATCGGTGCTGATTATCGTTCTTTAAGTGATTTTTTATCAACAATTATGGACTATTGGGCTACCTTTGCACTAGCAGGTCACCTTATCGCGGTTCGCGTAAGCGAAACGAGGAAAGTCCGGACACCATAGTGCAACATAGTGGGTAACGCCCATCCGTCGAGAGATGCGGACAAGTGCAACAGAAAGCAAGTACAGTTCGGCTGTAGTGAAAACAGGTAAACTCTATGTGGTGAAACGTCATGTAAACCGGTGTTTGAGGGCTGCACGCCCGAGCCGAAGGGTAGGCGGTTTGAACTTTTAGGTAACTGAAAGTCTAGATAAATGATAAGGAACTCAGCAATGAGTTACAGAATCCGGCTTATGACCTGCTTTTTAAATAGAAACTTTATTGTCATTCTCGCGAAGGCGAGAATCTCCTGCTCTAGTCTTATTATTCCCGTCCTCGACTACGCTCAGGACAAACTTCGGGAGGGATCCTTCTTCATTAAATACACTTGCTCAAGAAAATAACTTCCTATATTTAGCAGGAAGTTCTTTTTCAAAGCGTAAGTTCTCTTTCGTAAACGGATGTACAAACCCCAAAGAAAAAGCATGCAAGTACAATCCTTTTCCCTTTAAGATTAAACCTTCTTTTCCATAAGTAGAATCACCCAATATCGGATTTCCTAGAAAGGCTAGATGTTTTCGTAGCTGGTGTCTTCTTCCTGTTTTAGGAGTTAATTTCACCAAATTCAAATATTGAAATCTTTCGGAAACTACGGTGTTTACGATTTCGAATTTCGAAAAGGCTTTTTTGTCATCAATGGGAATATCGATTGTTCCTTCCTTTTTCATCTTTCCAATGGTAACGGCAAAATACGTTTTCAAAACTTTTTTTTGCTCAAACAATCTATTTAAGGCTAAAATGGAAGCACTTGTTTTTCCGATAAGCAAAAGTCCTGTTGTGGCATAATCTAACCGGTGAGTGGGTTGTGGTTTTACAGCATCTGCCTGATCACTTTTCTTAAGATTTTGTTCTAGAGCATTGGCTATTGTTTTAAAGGAATTACCGCTAACCAAAATGCCTGGAGGTTTATTCATGATAGCGAGGTAATCATCCTCATAAACAACTTCCAATTTAAGAATAAGTTGTTTTTTGCATGGATCATTCTCAGGATGAATAAATGCAATTATTTCATTGCCATGGATAAAAGTAGAAGTCGTACCTAGTTTTCCATTTACTAGAATGTATTCTTTTTTGATAGCTTTTTTTAAAGCAGATTTGGTAGAAAGGGTAGGGAAGATACCAACACCATATTCCTGCAAACGGATTGGTTTTTCTTGTGCAGCTGCGATATGGGTTTCTGTTTTAGTTTTCACTACTGCTCTTGACTCATTTCAAAGAGTTTTTTACCTCCAACGTAAGTTTGTAAAACCTTAACTTCTCGAATTTTTATTGGGTCAATTTTAGTAAGATCTTCACTTAAAATAATAAAATCTGCCAGTTTCCCAGCTTCCAAGGTTCCTTTTCTATTTTCTTCAAATGATGCATATGCTGCATCTTTGGTGTACGCTCGTAATGCTTGTTCAATTGATATTTTTTGCTCCGGAACCCATCCCTCAGGATTTTTATTATCCAAAGTTCTCCGAGTTACCGCAGCGTAAATTCCATCTAAGGGAGATGCAGGTGCCACAGGCCAATCGCTGCCGAAAACAACTTTCGTATTGGCATCTAACAAAGATTTGAAAGCATAGGTGGTTTTTATACGTTCGGACCCGATAAGTTCTTCTGCCCATCTTCCATCATCTATAGCGTGATAAGGTTGCATACTTGCTATGACATCTAACTCGGAAAAGCGCTGTATATCTTCAGAAGCTAAATGTTGTGCATGTTCAATTCGAAATCTTCGGTCTCTTTTTCCATTTTCGCTAATTACCTTTTGATATGTATTTAAGAGGGAATGGATTGCTTTATCTCCAATGCCATGAACAGTTATTTGCAGTCTCCCTTGATCGGCCTTGGAAATCCATTGGTATAAATTTTCTTCTGTATTGATGAAGAAACCACTATCCTCAGGCTTATCTATGTAAGGAGATTTAAAAGCTGCCGTATGAGAACCTAGCGATCCGTCAACAAAACCTTTAACGAGTCCTGTTTTTAGCCATTTATTATCTTCCTTCTGCATTCCAAATTCTTCGTTCCATCTGTTTAAGGGTTTTGCTAGGTAGATCCGTACTTTGAGTTCTCCAAATTCTTTTAGTTGTTTGGCGGCAGTATAGGTTCCTAAACTATCAACATCATGAACAGAAGTGACGCCATTCGATAAAAGATAATTTTCAGCTGCCTTTAAGGCAGTTTTCTTTTGTGATTCGCTCATTGATGGAATCTTGGTCAATACCAAATTCATGGCACTTCCTTTTAATATTCCCGTAGGAGAACCATCTGCATCGCGGACGATTTCACCACTTGCTATGTTTGAAGTGTTTTTATCAATATTGGCAATTTTCAGTGCCGCTGAATTTGCTAAAATCATATGTCCGTCAAGACGATAAATTGCCACGGGTTTATCTTCGGTGTATTTATCTATCCATTCTTTATTAGGTAGTTCACCTCCCCATAAAGTATGATCCCAATTGCCTTCTAATATCCATTGGCCAGCTTCTAAGGTTTGAGCATAGTCAGCAATGCGTTTTGCGAATTCCTCAGGAGAGTTTGCATCTCTAAGTTCAACACTTAAAAGAGCATTCCCTCCCATCATTAAATGAACATGTGTATCAATGAATCCAGGAGTAATAAAATTGCCGTTGGCATCAATACGTTCGGTTGAAACGCCTTTGCGTTTTTCTATTTCTTCTTTTGTTCCAATCGCCAGAATAGAATCTCCTGAGACGGCGATAGCTTCCGCATTTGGCATAGTAGTATTACCAGTCCAAATGGAGGCGTTGGTAATAATAAGATCTGCCTTTTGTAGCTGCTTTTCGCAAGAAGTAAATGAGCATAAAATACTAGCTAATAATATAACTAGGCTTATTTTTTCGGAATAAATCATAGATAATTCTATTAAAAAAGAGAGCTTCTGAAAATGGTTTAAGCTAGCTCAAAAAAGCTAAAAACACTACCGCCATATTTTCGTTTCTTTGAAAAATGATCCATATGCGAAAGATCTGTTTGCTTTGCGTGCTCAATGATTAAAAGTCCATCTTTTGATAGCAAATCATTTTTAAACACCAACTCTGGAATTTTTTCAAAACTTTCTATAGCTAAATCGTAAGGGGGATCAGCAAATATAATGTCGGATTTTAAAGCGGTTTTTTCTAAAAAAGAAAACACATCACTTTTAAATGCACTAATATTTAAATCAAGTTCAGTTGCCGTCTTATTTATAAATTGGACACAACCATAATCACCATCTACAGCAGTAATTTTTTCACAACCTCGGGAAGCAAATTCATAGCTAATATTGCCAGTACCAGAAAAAAGGTCTAAAACAGCAATTTCATCGAAGTAGTAATTATTGTTCAATATATTGAAGAGAGCTTCCTTTGCCATATCAGTTGTAGGTCGTACTGGTAGTTTATTTGGAGCTGCAATACGCCTACTCTTATATTTTCCTGAAATGATACGCATTATAAGGTCTTTAAAACGGTAAAGTCAATAGCGTCTTTTTCTAAATCCATCGGATAAGAAGAAATAGAGGGTACCATTATAGAAATGTCTTTGACATACTCATAGCATATTTTATAGATAGCATCTTCTTCCTCTATGGCACCAAAAAGTTTGAGTTTGGTGGTTTCTGTATCAAGTTCTAACTGCTCAAGGGTAAACAATAAGTAATAGATAAAATCTTCTTTAGTTATAAAATCAAAGCTGTTATAAAGTAGTAATTTCTTTTGGCTAATTACTGTAACTTCCATTTGTCGATCTGCTACATGAACATAACAAGTAGGGTCTTTGGGAATATTCTGACCAGTAAGCAAAGACTCAACCATTACAGTGCCACTATGTTTATAAGTGAATTCTCCAAAAAGCTCATAAATGTAATTGTTCACATTGACAAAGGGCACGTAAACCGTAATCATATCGTGATTCTCGACCTCATCATAAGCAAGGTGATCATTTGCCAATATTTTGGTATTGAATTTCAGATAGTTGGGCATTTCATTTTCGTCAAACAACGATTTAGGCACCAAACTAAATAGCTTATTGCGGTGAACTACTATAATCTCTGAAAAGCGCTGCTGTTCAATTTTATGCTTTTTAAAAAGAGCAACTAAGCCTTTTTGAAGTCCGTAAGGTGTTCGCTCTTTTTCAAAAACAATACGATCTGAACTTATTACGGTATGACCAACCGTATCTAGAATGCAAAAAGAAAGTCCATTCAAGCTAACTTGAATGGACAGTTTATTAAATTCAGTAGAAATATCTGTGATCTCGTTATTGGACACTTTTTCTGTCATAAATCGCAGGCCAGTTACCGCTTGTGCTAACTTGATCTAGAGAACCAACAGTAATAAATGGCCCGTTTACTTCTTCAACACTTACTTGAGCATTTTCTCTAGATAAAAGATCTTTTGGTTGGTCTGCCAAAATATCAGATTTAGCAACTTTTACTTCGTAAACAGGAGCTTTGTAACCGCCTTTATCTATAATTGCAGCTTTCATTTCAAAAGTCTTTCCTGGCACTCCAGGAACATTCATCATGTTTTTAAATCGATCGTCTTTCTTGAAAAGTGAATCTCTAACCGCCCGTGTTCCTAGAGTATCAATGATAACAGTATCGACAGGCATGTCGATTCCGAAAGCTTTGTTGAAACGCATAAAAGAAGAATCTTTTTGTGTAGTGATAGTGTATTCAGCTTTATCAACGAAATCTATTAGAGTTTTAAAAGTACCCGCATACTGACCTCTCACACTTTTATGAGCTTCTTGAGAAAGTTTAATATCTTTCATTACCGAAATAACTTTAGCAAAACGCTCTTCTTTTACTTCTTGAAATCTTATTGGTCCTGTTATGGAGTTGTATATTAAATAAGCCAATACTCCGCAAACTAACCAAAGTAATATTTGAATTCCGGTCTTCATTTCGTTTCGTGTTAATTAAAATTTAGTGGTTGTAGCAAATTTACATTTTTTTTTCAATCGCAAAAGTTTTTCTACTAAAAATCCTGATTATCTTAGCAGCCCTATGAAAACCCGTACAGACGCTTCATTTTACACTATTTTAAAGGATAAGTTTCCACACGAACCTACCTTGAAGCAGTCGGTTGCTTTACAGAAATTATCTACCTACATTTTAAGCACCAAAAAGGATGCCATTTTTTTGTTAAAAGGTTTTGCTGGTACAGGAAAAACAACGCTTGTCGGTACTCTGGTAAATAGTTTATGGCAAACTACAATGAAAGCCGTTTTGATGGCTCCAACCGGAAGAGCAGCGAAAGTGATGTCTAATTATTCCAAAACGGCGGCATTCACAATCCACAGAAAAATATATTTTCCCAAGAAACAAAGTGGAGGCGGAGTTCAGTTTGTCTTAGCGCCCAATAAACATCGCAACACTGTTTTTATTGTAGATGAGGCATCTATGATTCCTGATACACCAGCAGATTCCAAACTTTTTGAAAATGGCTCTTTATTAGACGACCTCTTGATGTTTATTTATTCAGGACACAATTGCAAGTTGATTCTCATCGGAGATACTGCGCAATTACCACCTGTGCATTTAAATTTGAGTCCTGCTCTTGATGCCGATAAACTAGAGTTGAACTATAATAAAGAGGTAGTTCGATTGGAGTTGGATGAAGTGGTTCGGCAAGCAGAGGACTCTGGAATCTTAGTCAACGCTACAATGTTAAGAGAACAGTTGCAAAGTGAATTTTTTGAAGCTTTTCAGTTTAATGTGAGTCCGTTTAAAGATATCGTCCGTTTGATTGAAGGACAAGAAATTCTAGATGCCATTGATAACTCATATTCCGAAAATGGGAAAGAGGAAACTTCTTTTATTGTTCGCTCTAACAAACGGGCAAATCTGTATAATGAAAACATACGCAGTCGCATATTGTATTTGGAGAATGAGATTGCGGTAGGAGATTTTATGATGGTGGTCAAGAACAATTACTTTTGGCTAGATACGAAATCAGAGGCTGGGTTTATTGCTAACGGGGATATCATAGAGGTACTGGAAATCTTTGCAATTAAAGAACTCTATTCTTTTAAGTTTGCCGAGGTAAAAGTTCAAATGGTTGATTACCCTAACATGAAACCTTTTGAAACGGTTTTACTTCTAGATACAATTCAAGCTGTGACCCCGTCTTTATCTTATGAAGATGGAAATCGACTCTATCAGAATGTAATGGAGGACTATCAAGATGAGAAATCAAAATACAAAAAATTTCTTGGTGTAAAAGGAAATAAATACTTCAATGCATTGCAGGTAAAATTCTCATATGCAATTACTTGTCATAAATCTCAAGGAGGGCAATGGGATACAGTTTTCGTTGAGCAACCCTATCTGCCAAATGGGGTTGATAAAGAATATTTGCGATGGCTATATACCGCTGTCACACGTGCTAAAAAACAACTTTACTTAATCGGATTTAAGAACGATTTTTTTCTTGATGGGGAATAAGTTAAATTTGGTTTGATATTTGATTTACAAAGTCGTAGGTATAGTTCATGAATGAATTTTGGGTAACAAAAATGGCAATATCTAGCATTTGAAATCAAAAATTAATAGTACACAATGACATCTGAAACAGTAATCAGTATATTTTTAGGAATAGGTTTAGCAGCTTCTGTGGGTTTTCGGGTATTCTTACCCTTATTTGCCTTGAGTCTAGCATCTTATTTTAATGTTTGGGAACTCAATGATAGTTGGCAATGGATCGGAAGTTTAGCCGCTGTGATCACTTTAGGGGTTGCTACAGTAATTGAAGTTTTTGCCTATTTTATTCCATGGGTAGATAATGTTTTAGATAGCATGGCTGTTCCTTTAGCCGCTATTGCAGGTACGGCGGTGATGGTCAGTACGGTCGCAGGATTAGATCCTGTGGTTACTTGGTCATTGGCGATAATTGCAGGGGGAGGCACGGCGACAGCGATTAAAGGAGCTGGGGCAGCCGGTAGATTGGCTTCTACAGCGACTACTGGTGGTATAGGTAATCCCATAGTTTCGACGGTGGAAACAGGAACAGCAATTGCGGTAACTACTGCGTCAATTTTTGCACCCGCAATAGCCGCCGTATTAGTGATCATAATTTTGTTTATCATATTTAGAATATACAGAAAGCTAAGACCGAGGGCTAAAACTTAAAAACTAATCCCAAGAAATAGTGAAAATAATAGCGATGATACCCGCGCGTTACGCGGCATCAAGATTTCCTGCAAAATTGATGCAAGACCTGTCGGGCAAGCCCGTTATTCTTCGCACGTATGAGGCAGCCATCAATACCCAACTGTTTGATGAGGTATATGTGGTTACTGATAGTTCAGTAATTTTCGATACGATTGTAAGCGCTGGAGGAAAAGCTATTATGAGTATTAAAGAACATGACTGTGGCAGCGATCGTATTGCCGAGGCAGTAGAGAATATGGATGTTGATATCATTGTAAATGTTCAAGGAGATGAACCTTTCACTGATAAGGAAAGTTTGACCGGAGTTCTTGAGGTTTTTAGAAGTGACATTGAAGAAGAAATTGATTTAGCTTCTTTAATGGTTAGAATAACAGATCGAGATGAAATAGCGAATCCAAACACTGTAAAAGTTATTGTTGATAATCGCAATTTTGCCCTGTATTTTTCGCGATCTCCAATTCCTTATCCGAGAGCAACGGATATTGAACAAGTGTATTTTAAACACAAGGGAATCTACGCTTTTCGGAAACGTGCCCTAATGGATTTTCAACGTTTACCTATGCTCAAACTAGAAGCAACCGAGAAAATAGAAGCCATCCGTTATTTAGAATACGGTAAAAAAATTAAAATGGTAGAAACTACTGTGAGTGGAATTGAAATAGATACTCCCGAAGATTTAAAGCGCGCGCAAGAAGCATGGAGGTAGATTATAGTGCCATAAAAGTCGTCGGTTTTGATGCTGATGATACCCTATGGGTTAATGAAACCTATTTTAGGGATGCAGAAGAACAGTTTGCAAGTTTGTTAGATGGTTTTGAAACTAAAAACAAAATTGATCAAGAATTGTTTAAAATGGAAATGAAAAATCTCGAACTATATGGTTATGGTATTAAGGGTTTTATGTTATCTATGGTGGAGTCAGCTCTTGATATTTCGAATAATACGGTCTCGCAAGCAACGATAACCAAATTGTTGAATCTTGGTAAAAAGATGATTTCGCATCCTGTAGAACTGCTTGAAGGGGTAAACGAAGTGCTGGAAATGTTGAGTGATAGATATCGTTTGATTGTATTGACTAAAGGCGATTTATTAGATCAGGAACGAAAAATTGAGCGATCAGGATTGTCAAAATATTTTCATCACGTTGAGGTATTAAGTGATAAGAAAGAAGAAAACTATTTAAATTTGCTCGATCATTTAGAGATAAATGTGAGTGAGTTCTTAATGATTGGGAACTCACTGAAGTCTGACGTGCTTCCCCTAATAAATATTGGCGCGCAGGCTGTACATGTTCCTTTTCATACCACATGGCAACATGAAGAAGTGGCTATTGAAGATGAAGATGTTAAGTATCTAAAAATTAATAGGTTGACAGATATTCTAAAGTATTTGTGATTTTGAATTATGGATGTTAAAAAAGAGATAGGGGTTAGTAAGATAATGGGTTCAAAAACGGATACATATAGAAATTTTCCGATGGTACCACGTGTGGTTTTCGGGCAAGGCAGTTTCAATCAATTGGGTGAAATCTTGTTGCCAAAAAGGAAGCATTCAGAAGCTCCATTCATCTTTTTGGTAGATGATGTATTTGAGGGTACTAAGTTGATTGAAAGAATACCTCTCATCTTTAATGATCAGATTATTTTTGTTTCGGCTGAAGAAGAACCAAAGACTTCTCAAGTAGATGCTTTGGTGCAAAAGATTCGAAATGGATATGAAGAACTTCCTTCAGGAATTGTCGGTATTGGTGGTGGTACTTTATTAGACCTAGCGAAAGCGGTGGCTATAATGCTCACCAACAAAGGTAGTTCAGCGGCATATCAAGGCTGGGATCTGGTTCAAAAACCTTCCATATACCATGTAGGAATACCTACTATTAGCGGCACCGGAGCAGAAGTTTCTAGAACAACGGTACTCCTAGGTCCTGAAAAAAAATTGGGTATTAATTCTGATTATACCACATTTGATCAGGTTGTTTTAGATCCTGATTTAATTCAAGGTGTTTCAAAAGAACAGTGGTTTTATACAGGAATGGATTGCTTTATTCACTGTATAGAATCTCTCAACGGAACCTATTTAAATGCGTTTAGCCAAAGCTATGGCGAAAAGGCACTTGAACTTTGTAAAGAGGTTTATTTGGGGGAGTTATCTCCTGAAGATTCACGTGATAAGTTGATGATGGCTTCTTGGCATGGCGGAATGAGTATTGCCTATTCTCAGGTGGGTGTGGCACATGCCATGAGTTATGGTTTGGGGTATTTGCTTGGTGTGAAACACGGCATTGGCAACTGTCTGGTTTTTCAGTATCTAGAGGAATTTTATCCAGAAGGGGTAAAACTCTTTAACGAAATGAGAGAAAAGCAGGGTATTGTTTTACCTATCGGAATCTGTAAAAATCTGAGCGATCAGGAATTTGATACCATGATTGAGGTGGCTATGGGAATGGAGCCACTTTGGGAAAATGCCTTGGGAAAGGACTGGAGAAAAACCATTACTCCTGAAAAACTGAGATCAATCTACGAAAAGATATAACCCATTCTTTTATTAAGCATAGAATACTTTGTTAAATAACTTATAAGTATTTAACAAAGTACCGTAATTGAAATACATGCATACACTTGCTAAATTTATTTACTTTAAGATTATGGGTTGGAAGACTGTTGGTGATTTTCCCTCACATATAAAAAAGTGTGTCATTATAGCTGTTCCCCATACCAGTAATATTGATTTTTTCTTAGGATTAGTAATCCGCAGAGTATGGAATGAACAAATCAATTGGGTTGGCAAAAAGAGTCTTTTTAAATTTCCCTATGGATGGTTTTTTAGATGGGTTGGCGGAGCTCCGGTGGATAGAACCAAAAACAATGATATGGTAAGTGCCACGGCTGAACTGTTTGCTAAAAGGGATAAATTTCGTTTGACCTTAGCTCCAGAAGGCACGAGAAAGAAGGTCGATACTTGGAAAACGGGTTTCTATTATATTGCAAAAGCTGCCGAGGTGCCAGTTGTTTTGGTTGCCTTTGATTATGGTAATAAACAAGTCAAAGTTTCAGAACCACATTACACTACGGATGATAAAGAAGCCGACTTCAAGCTATATTATGATTTTTACAAAGGTGTAAAAGGTAAAATAGCTAAGAATAGTTTCTAGCCCCTTTCAATTAATTTTTTCTCCTTCGGGTTGTCTTTTTTCTTCGAATTTCCTGGAAAAACAAGTGTGGTACTAGAATAAGAAGTTCCGAAAGTAACACTAGCTGCATATACTTGATCAATTGCGTCCAATACTTGATGATCTGCCAACTCTTTTAAAGGATGAATAAATACGGACCAGATTACTTCATCACTCAAGGCGTACTTGACATCTAAAGCGGAATGAAAGTTTGCAACCAACATATTTAGTAATTGTTCTTCCTCTAAATCTTTAGTTTCAATTATGGGCGAAATAATCCGCATGCGATTGGCATTTTCGTCATAAACGCAGATCAGAGGCCTTTCTTTGTACATAAATTGAATGGCATTTCCATTGGTCGTAGTGGTATCAGCTACTTGGGAAATTAATTCTGATAATTTTTCGGGATTCATTTCTTGAGCATTTCCCTTCGATAAAAGAAATAAATTGAATAGGGCGAATAGGTAACAAGCTCTTCTCATGTCTGATTTTTTATATAAGTCGCAATGCTCCACTTGTATTTACAAAATAAACTAAATCTTTAAAAATAGTCTATCTATTTGATTTTCAAAAACCAAGAATTCGATAAATGGCATGGGCTCTAGTTGATTTTGAACAATATTGAGCATTGCTTCTCGTTAATTTAAAAGTAAGAAAAATACTACTTTTTTAATTTGAATTGCTTTAAGCAAAATTTGAAATTATGAAACAAATTACATTTTTAACTTTTTTATTCTGTGCCGCCGTCGGTACATTTGCTCAAGATCTAAGGATTACTGAAATTATGTATAATCCGGGTAATACAGATAGTTCTTGGGAATGGATAGAGGTATATAATGCTGGAACGGAACTTATTGACTTAAGTGGTTACGTAATTGATGACAATAGTGGTGCCGATTACGGTGAAGCTAATATCCCGTCAGGAAATATCCTTTCTGGAAAATCTGCCATTTTATTTAACGCTTCAAAACTATCTGAAAGTGATTTTCAACAAGCTTGGGGTACAGTAAATCTAATTCCTGTAACACGATGGAGTTCTTTAAACAATTCAGGTGATACCATAGGAATATGGAATAGTTTTGAATCGTATTTAGGAGATAGTACATCTCAAGAAAATGTAATTGAACAAGTCACATATGCAGCGGATGGAACTTGGCCTGAAGATGATGGTACTTCTTCTATCTATTTAAGTGACCTTAACGCAGATAGTTCCGATGGTAGTAATTGGTTATTAAGTACTACAGGAATGATAACACCGCTCTTTAAAACCTATGTAAGTACACCTATAGAAATCGGTGGTGATACAGATATTGGTTCACCGGGTCTTCCTGGCATAACCGATATAGTAAAACCTGAAATCACATGTCCTGAATTAATTGATATGCTTTCAGATGAGGGTAATTGCGCGGCGACAATTGCCTTGGTACTGCCAACAGCAACGGATAATATATCCACACAGTTTGAATTTGAAGGAACTCGAAATGACGGATTAGCATTGGCTGATCTTTTTCCAATCGGTGATACCGCCATAACTTGGACTGCCACCGATGAAGCTGGAAATGTCTCTGATAACTGTACTCAAATTATTAGAATAAGTGATCAAGTTTCACCAGTATTGAATTGTCCAGAAGCCATTACGCGGTCCAGTGAAGATGGAAATCCAATTGTAATCGAAATTGATTTCGCAACAGCTTCCGATGCTTGCGAAGGAGAATTGGATCTTTCGTTTATCCGGAGTGATAATCTTAGCTTCCAAGAACCTTTTTCAATTGGAACTACAACAATAACTTGGGAAGCTCGAGATGCTTCAGGTAATGTGTCAGAATGTGAGCAATTAATTACGGTTAATTCAACAGCTTCAATGGAAAACGAGATTACTTCTTTTTCTATTTCTGAACAGCTTGGAGAATCAATTATTGATTCTCAAAGTAAAACCGTAAGCATAAAAGTACTTTTTGGAACAGATATTACCGCTTTGGTACCAAACATTGAAATATCAGAAGGAGCCACAGTTTCTCCCAATAATGAATCAGTTCAAGACTTTACTTTGCCAATTGCATATACGGTAAACTCGGAAGATGGTAGTGAAGCAGTTTGGATGGTAACAGTTGAAGTTGAGGAGGAAGACGAAGAAGAGGAAAAGCTATTGGCCATAACAAGTTTTGTTTTGGTGAATGCAGATACGAATGAAGATCTATTTCCTTTAGAAGAAGGAATGCAAATTGATGTTACAGCCCTTCCTACTTTACATTTAGATATTCGAGCGAATACTAGCGAAGATGTTGAAAGTGTGCGTCTTTCTTTAGCGGGAGCTCAAACAACTACCAGAACGGAAAGCCTGATTCCGTACGCATTATACCAAGATCTTCCTATAGGAAATTATAAAGGCAATGAATTTATTGCTGGAGCTTACACCGTTTCGGCTACTCCATATGCAAGTGATAGTACACAAGGAGAAATCGGAAATTCCTTGTCTCTAAATTTTGAATTAATAAGTACAACTGGAACACTTGAAATTGAAAGTTTTACGCTAATCAACGCAGATACCAATGAAGCTCTTTTTGAGTTAGAACAAGGCATGGTGATTGACATCAATAGCTTACCAACAAATCATTTAGATATTCGGGCAAATACGACTGATGATGTTGAAAGTGTAAAGCTCTCCTTATCAGGTTCTCAAACTTCATCAAGAACAGAAAGTTTAGAACCCTATGCTTTATTTCAAGATTTGCCTATCGGAAATTATAAAGGCAATAACTTTGCAACAGGAAATTATTCGGTGATAGCAGTACCTTATTCAGAGGATAGTGCCAAAGGAAGTCTAGGTTCATCGTTTCGAATTGATTTTGAATTAGTTGATTCAGGTCTTGAAGTACTGGAGTTTATTTTGGTGAATGCAGAAACTGATGAGGACTTATTCTCAATTTCTGAGGGAATGCAGATTGACATCAACGCACTACCAACTTTGAATTTAGACATTCGTGCAAATACTAGCGAAGCTGTTGAAAGTGTTCGGCTATCTATTTCTGGAGCACTAAATTCTTCTCGCGTAGAAAGTTTAGTTCCCTATGCTTTGTTTCAAGATTTGCCTATTGGTAATTATAAGGGTAATATTTTTCAAGTCGGTTCTTACTCCGTATCTGGAGAAACTTTTTCAGAAAATAGTGGTCAAGGTCAGCCGGGAAATAGTTTGAGTATAAATTTTGAGCTGATTGATTCTATAGCAAGTGTTGGAGGCCAGAAATCGAATACGCTGATTATTTCGCCAAACCCCGCATGGAATGAAACGAGGTTAAGTTTTAAAAAATCAGTTGAGATTACGACGATTGACATTTATGACAATTTAGGACGATTGATGAAGACCTTTGTAGGAAAAGAGGTTGAAATTGGAGATGATTATTTAGTGCAATTACAAAGTTTGCCTTACGGCAATTATTTCGTTCGAGCCAGAGATACAAATGGTAATTTTCATAACAGTCAATTGCTGATTTCGAGAGAATAAGAAGATAACTAGAGCAGTAGAAAGTAAAAAAGCGATCTGAAATTCAGGTCGCTTTTTTGAATTGAACCAGAAAGGTCTTGTTTTAAGCAAATTAGAATATCAAAAAGCGAATTCTTACCCTGTGTTTCAACGAAATAAATTACACTTTAACGATAAATAAAAATAGGCAAATTCTTACAGTTTATTTTAGGGGCACCGAACAATAAACCAAAGACTATATGATTCCCTCAATTTACAATTCTTCAGAAATTTCCATTTTTCAGATTTCCAATTAGTAGTGAAAACAAACCCCTTTTTTTGGAGGACTTTTTGCTTTACTTCCTGTTTTTAGTATATAAAATCTACTAAGGCCAAATGCCTAAAACAAAATATGTATGAATAAATTTTTACTTTCAATAACCTTATTTTTTACTTGTTTATTTTCTTTTTCACAGAACGATTTGCTAATAAATGCTGGTGGTCCTGAAGTCAATTACAATGATCAGACCTTTATAGCCGATAACTATTTCAATACTGGCTCTACTTTAGATAGACCGCAAACAGGTTTACCAGAGCCATATCAAAGTTTTAGATATAGCCGTTCGCAGCAAATGAGCTATGATATCCCCTTAGAAGATGGCGAGTATGTAGTTAACCTCTATTTCGCTGAACTCTGGTTCGGTGCCACTGGCGGTGGTTCTGGTGGAGTAGGTAGCCGTGTTTTTGATGTAACTATCGAAGAAGCTTTGGCAGAAGATAACCTAGATATTTTCGCCGAGGTGGGTGCTGACGCGATGTTGGTCAGGACACATACTGTGACAGTTACAGGAGGTGTTTTAAATATAGATTTTGATTCTCGAGATGCTGTTGGTGGTGAGCGGCACCCAGTGATTAATGCAATTGAAATTTTGGGTCAAACAACTGAGCCCGTTGAGCGTCCTTTTGTAACTACTTGGAAAACTGATAATCCAGGAGTTTCGGAGGATGATCAGATTACGATTCCTACTTTCCCTGGTGAGACATATAATTATACTGTTGATTGGGGCGATGGTACTTCAGATTCAGGAGTAACTGAAGATATTACCCATACGTATCAGACAGTTGGAACTTATGAGGTTTCGATTTCGGGTGATTTTCCAAGAATCTTTTTTGAATTTTCTGATTTGTTAAAACCAACCGATAGAAAGAAAATATTAAGTGTGAACCAATGGGGAGACATTGAATGGAAGTCAATGGATCTGGCATTTGCCGGATGTTCGCATCTAGACGTTGTTGCTGTCGACACTCCTAATTTACAAAGTGTTAACATACTCAGTAGAATGTTTTATGAATGTGAATCTCTTATTTTTAATTCAAGTATCAATGAATGGGATACAAGTTCCATACAACAAATGCTTGGTGTATTTGAAGGAGCAAAACTTTTTAATCAACCTATTGGAAAATGGAATGTGGAAAATGTTTTCGAAACGACAATAATGTTTGGAGGTGCGGAGAATTTTAATCAAGACCTGTCTTCATGGAACGTATCGAATGTTGTGCATATGGGTGCCATGTTTCAACTGGCGTTCTCTTTTAATTCACCGATAGAATCTTGGGATGTGGGCAATGTTATTGAAATGAGAACAATGTTCAGTGGAGCAAATTCATTTAATCAAAATATTGGTAATTGGAATGTTTCCTCTGTTGCAGATATGACGAACATGTTTAACGGTGCTGGCTTGTCGCCTGAAAATTATGACAACTTATTAAATAGTTGGAGCACTCAACAACCACAGAATGGAGTGATCTTTGATGCAGGCAACAGCCAATATTGTCTCGGTGAGGCAGCCCGTCAAAAGCTCATCGATGATTTCGGTTGGACAATTACCGATGGCGGCAAAGCTGCCGATTGCGTAGATACCACATCTTTTATTACCACTTGGAAAACTGATAACCTTGGTTTATCAGAAGACAATCAGATTACGATTCCTACCTTCTCTGATGAGACTTATAATTATTCTGTCGACTGGGGTGATGGAACTTCAGATTCGGAAGTAACCGGAGATATTACCCATACTTATGCGTCACCAGGCACATATCAGGTTTCTATATCAGGTGATTTTCCACGAATACGTCTAAATTTTTCAAATGATTCAAATAAGTTACTTGAAATTAACCAATGGGGTGATATAGAGTGGGAATCAATGTCAGGGGCTTTTGCTGAGTGTGCTAATATGGATGTAAAAGCCATAGACGCACCAAATTTGACAAATGTTAGCTCACTGAGCGCTATGTTTTATGGTTGTTATGCTCTTGTTGGAAATAATAGTTTCAATTCATGGGATGTTTCAAATATTACTAATATGAACTCGCTATTTTCAGAAAGTAGTTTTAATAGCGATATTTCTAGTTGGGATGTTTCAAATGTTACTGATATGAGCAGTACATTCGGTTTCTCAGTATTTAACCAAGATATTTCTGATTGGAATGTTTCAAATGTTACCCAAATGGGTGGTATGTTCGGCTTCTCTAGCTTCAACCAAGATATTTCTGATTGGAATGTTTCAATTGTTACTAACATGAATCAAATGTTTATGGAAAGTAATTTTGATCAAGATATTTCTAGTTGGGATGTGTCTAATGTCACTCAAATGGGAAGCATGTTTTCCAATTCAGTATTTGATCAAGATTTAGGCAACTGGAATATTTCAAATGTATTGTTTATGAACGATATGTTTAATAATGCCGGGCTAAGTTTAGCTAATTTTGATAGCACTTTAGAAGGCTGGGGCACACAACAAGTGCAGTCAGGGGTAGCCTTTGATGCAGGCAACAGCCAATATTGCCTCGGTGAAGAAGCCCGACAAAAACTAATTGATGATTTCGGTTGGACAATTACAGATGCTGGTAAAAGTGCCGATTGTATAGATACCACATCTTTTATTACCACTTGGAAAACTGATAACCCTGGAGAGTCCGCCGATAATGAAATTACTATTCCCACAGTACTTGATGAAACATATAATTATACTGTTAATTGGGGAGATGGTACTTCGGATTTAGGAGTAACAGGAAACATCACTCATACTTACGAAACACCAGGAACTTATCAGGTTTCTATTTCCGGAGAATTTCCTAGAATACTATTTCCAAATGCAGTAGATCATCAGAAAATAATTTCAGTTGATCAATGGGGCGCCATAGAATGGAACTCAATGAATACTGCTTTTGCATCTTGTGTTAATTTAGAAGTACTCGCATCAGATGTCCCTGATTTGTCAAATGTAACTTCTTTAAAATCAATGTTTAGTATGTGTTCGTCGATGTCTGGCAACGGTTCATTTGGTTTATGGGATGTGTCGAACATTGAATCTATGGCGAGCATGTTTGAGCATTCTACTTTCAATCAAAATATAAGCTTATGGAATGTTTCGAAGGTAACCGATATGTCGGGAATGTTTTCAAACGCAGTTAATTTCAATCAAGACATTAGAGATTGGGATACCAGTTCTGTAATAAACATGGGAGCAATGTTTTCTGGAGCTAGCTCGTTCAACAACGATTTAAGTGGTTGGGATGTTGGCAAAGTAACTAATATGGGAGGAATGTTCTTGTTGACCTCATTTAATTATGATATTTCAGCATGGGATGTTAGCAATGTTACTGACATGAATGCCATGTTTGCTTTAAACCAAGAATTTGATCAAGACATTTCTAGTTGGGCTGTCGGCCAAGTAGAATTTATGAATGATATGTTTTTTCAAACGGCACTCGCGACTGAAAATTACGACAGTATTTTACAAGGATGGAGTATGCAACAGTTACAAGATGGTGTAATCTTTGATGCAGGCAATAGCCAATATTGTCAAGGCGAAGAAGCCCGTCAAAAACTAATCGATGACTTTGGTTGGACAATTACCGATGGTGGCAAAAGTGCCGATTGTATAGATACCACATCTTTTATTACTACTTGGAAAACAGATAACCCTGGTGTATCAGAAGATAATCAGATTACGATTCCAACTTTTGATGGCGAGGTGTACAATTATTCTGTTGACTGGGGTGATGGTACCTCTGATTCCGGTGTGACCGGAGATATAACACATACTTATGAAACTGTAGGTACTTATCAGGTTTCAATTGCTGGTGTTTTCCCCAGGATTTACTTTTTCAATGGGGAAACTGAAAAAGATAATAACAAACTTCTAGAGATAAATCAATGGGGTCAAGTAGAATGGAGTTCTATGCGGTCAGCATTTTACGAATGTGAAAACATGGACATGTTGGCAACAGACGTTCCCAATTTAACCAATGTAAATAGTATAGGTTTTATGTTTGATGGATGTACAAATTTTGTTGCTAACAATAGCATTGAAGACTGGGATACTTCAACAATTACCGATATGAGTGGTGTTTTTAAGGGTACGGAGTTTAATCAAAACATTGGGAATTGGAATACGTCATTGGCAGAAACTATGGATGCCATGTTTTATTACGCAACCTCTTTTAATCAGGATATTGGCGAATGGGATGTATCTACTGTTAACGCAATGGTTCAAATGTTCGAAGGAGCTGAATCTTTCAATCAAGATATTAGTGGTTGGGATGTTTCAAATGTTACAATTATGTGGGATACCTTCTATGGAGCTAGTTCTTTTAATCAAAACTTGGCCAATTGGGATGTTTCTAACGTGGGGACTTTTATTGCTTTCTTAGATAATTCTGGTCTTTCTGACGAAAATTATAACAATATGTTAATTGGTTGGAGCGAACTCCCATCTTTAAAAAACAACATAACTTTACAAACGAATCAGAGCCAATTTTGTGCCGCAAAAGAAGCCCGACAATTTATAATTGACACTTATGGATGGACGATAGAAGATGCTGGAGAATCAGCAAATTGTGAGTCCATTCCAGATTTCGCACTACGAATCAATACTGGTGGTACAGAAGTAATCTACAGCGGAGAAACCTTTAGTATAGATACCTATTTCAATACGGGTAATACATTAGATAGACCACAAACAGGTCTGCCAGAACCATATCAAAGTTTTAGATTTAGTCGTTCACAACAAATGAGCTACGATATTCCCTTAGAAGATGGCGAATACACAGTCAACCTCTATTTTGCCGAACTCTGGTTTGGGGCTACAGGCGGCGGTTCTGGTGGAGTAGGCAGTCGTATTTTTGATGTAAATATTGAGGGCCAGCTTGCAGAAGACAATTTAGATGTTTTTAAAGAAGTCGGAGCTGATGCTATGCTGATGAAATCGCATACGGTTACGGTTACTGACGGGATTTTGAATATTGATTTTAATTCGACAGATGCCGTTGGTGGTGAACGTCACCCAATTATTAATGCTATTGAGATTTTGGGTCAAGTGCCAGAACCAGTAGAACGTCCATTTATTACCACTTGGAAAACAGATAATCCTGGGAGTTCCGCAGATAACCAAATCACTATTCCTACTTCAGACGAATTTGATTATGATTATCGTGTAGATTGGGGTGATGGGACCTCAGATGATGGAGTCAATGGAGATATTACACATACTTATAGTTTGCCCGGTACGTATCAAGTTTCGATTTCAGGAAATTTTCCTCAAATTAAATTTTTAGATAAGGGGGACAAAGAAAAAATTCTTTTCGTTGACCAATGGGGCGATATCGAATGGTCATCCATGTTTCATGCCTTCAGTGGCTGCTCTAATTTAGATGTCTTGGCTATTGATACTCCAAACTTAGGAGATTTCGCCCATTTGCAATATTTATTCTACCAATGCAACAGCTTAATAGGCAATGAAAGTTTTGCTGATTGGAATACAAGTAATGTCCCAGCAATGAGCTTTACTTTTTGGGGAGCTGACCAATTTAATCAAGATATTTCTGCTTGGGATGTTTCTAAAGTAAGATCTATGCGTGGAATGTTTCAAGATGCGAGTTCTTTCAATCAAAATCTTAATGACTGGAATGTACTAAATGTAACTGATTTCACAAGAGTTTTTTACAAGGCTGCAAGTTTCAATCAGAATTTAAAAGACTGGAATATTAGTAATGCTTTCGCCCTTGACAATATTTTTGATCAAACTAGTCTTTCTACCGATAATTATGATGAAATTTTGATTGGTTGGAGTGTTATAAGTCAAAATGAATTAGGTATTCCAATCGGTTTAAGTTTAGGGGCTGCAAATACCGCATACTGCGAAGGCGAAGAAGCCCGTCAAAAATTAATCAATGATTTTGGGTGGAGCATTGTTGATGGTGGAAAAGCTAGCGATTGTTTAGATACGACTTCATTTATTACTACTTGGAAAACGGACAACCCTGGTGCATCGGAAGATAATCAGATTACAATTCCAACATATTTAGGAGAAACTTATAATTATTCTATCGAGTGGGGTGATGGTACGTCAGATTCGGAGGTTACTGGTAATATAACACATACCTATGCCACTCCTGGCACATATCAAGTTTCTATCTCAGGTAATTTCCCTGGTATTCATTTCAATACAAGTGAAGCTGATAAGGAAAAACTAGAATTAATAAATCAATGGGGAGATATCGTCTGGAGAAAGATGAATTCATCATATGAAGGATGTTCTAATTTAGATGTTAACGCTATGGATGCACCAAATTTATTAGGTGTTTCCACTCTAAATGGAACTTTCACCAATTGTACCAGCTTAATAGGTAATAATTCGTTTAATAGCTGGAATTTGGCCGACATAGTAGAAATTGAAAATTTGTTTGCTGGAGCCTCTCTATTTAATCAACCACTAGATCAGTGGAACGTTGGTAGCGTAATTGATATGACAGGAACCTTTAGTGGTGCTTCATCATTTAATCAACCATTAAGCACTTGGGAAGTTGGCAAAGTAGAAGAAATGTGGGATATGTTTGGTAATGCTACCTCCTTTAATCAAAACATTGAAGATTGGGATGTGAGTAGTGTTTTAGACTTTACTGGAATGTTTGCTTCAGCAAGTTCTTTTAATCAAAATTTAGAGAATTGGGATATATCCAATGCTTCAAGTATGGAATTTATGTTCAATGGATCCGCTTTGTCACAAGAAAATTACGATAACATCCTAATTAGCTGGAGTCAAAACCCTTCATTGTTAAATAATGTATCACTTGGTGCTAGTGATACCAATTACTGTCTAGGCGAAGCCGCCCGCCAAAAACTAATCGATGATTTTGGTTGGACGATTACCGATGGGGGCAAAGCTTTCGATTGCCCAGACCCTAATGATTTTGCTATACGCATCAATACGGGTGGTCCGCAGGTTATTTGGTCAGGTGATACCTTTATGGCCGACCAATACCGGACGGGCGGGGCAGTTTACGCTGTTGACTTTCCAATAAGCGACACTACCAATGATGAACTCTATCAAACAGAAGTATACGGGCCTGCAGTGGGTCCTTTTACATATGAAATACCTATAGAGACTCCAGGGGAGTATAACATTCGCCTCCATTTCGCAGAGCTATATTTTGGTGTTCGATCGGGTGGCTTAGGTTCTAGGGTCTTTAATGTTTCCATTGAAGGCAATGTAGTACTGTCTAACTTCGATATTTTGAACGAAGTATCACCGGCCACTGCTTTAATAAAGGAATTCAATAACGTACAAGTAAGTGATGGCTTTGCAACTATTGAGTTTACAGGGGTAACACAAAGAGCCAAGATAAGTGGTATAGAGATATTAGGAACGGGTCCGCAAGAGGAGCGACCTTTTGTGACCACTTGGAAAACAGATAACCCTGGTACTTCCACTGACAATGAGATTACGATTCCAACTTTCTCTGGAGAAACTTACAATTATATAGTTGATTGGGGGGATGGTACTTCCGATTCAGGAGTGACTGGGGATATTACTCATGCCTATGTAAGCCCTGGTGAATATCAAGTTTCTATTTCAGGTGATTTTCCCAGAATAGCTTTTAATAACAATAATGACGCAAAAAAAATAGTAGCAATAAATCAATGGGGCGATATAGAATGGAAATCTATGGATAGCGCTTTTGTAACTTGTAGGAATATGCAATTGCTTGCGAATGATGCGCCCGATTTGTCTAAGGTAACATCGCTTAGATTTATGTTCGCTTTCGCCGAATTAATGAATAGTGATTTATCCGGTTGGGATGTTTCAAATATTACAGACATGGCAAGTATGTTTAGTGGTGCCAGGTCGTTCAACCAAGATATTAGTGTCTGGAACGTTTCTAATGTCACTAATATGAGTTTTATGTTTAATATGGCAGAGAAGTTTAATCAAAATATAGGTATCTGGGATGTTTCAAATGTAACCAGAATTCCAGGAATGTTTCTAAATGCCAGTTCATTTAATCAAAATCTGGAGAATTGGAACGTTGAAAATGTTACCACAATGGCCCAAATTTTCATTAATAGTGGGCTTTCAAACGAAAACTATGATAATACACTTATTAGTTGGAGTCAATTACCATCCTTAATAAATGACGTGCCTATGGATGCACCTCAAAATCAATATTGTATTTCCGAACAAGCCCGCCAAAAACTGATTGATGATTTTGGTTGGATAATCACTGATGCCGGTAAAGCTGCAGATTGCCAGCCCTTTTCGAACGATGAATTCTGGCTAGAAGCTGAATGTGCCAATGTAGGCGAAAATTGGAGTACGATTAACAGTGCTAATGCATCAGGAGGACAATATTTACTATCGCCGGCAGGAGCCAATTATAATAGTGCACCAACCGATCCAGAATCGACTATACGTTTTGATTTTGACGCGGAAGCGGGCATCTATAAAATTTATGCAAGGGTAAGTGTACCTTCTGAGGAGGACGATAGTTTCTGGGTACGCGTCAATGATGGTTCTTGGTTGCGTTGGAACTTGATTCCTGGTAGTGCAGATTTCAGCTGGCACCAAGTACACGATAGGGAAAACAATACGGTATTCTTAACCTTCGATTTGGTTGATGGAGCAAATACAATCGAAATAGCTCACCGTGAAGACGGTGCAGGACTCGATAAGTTGTACGTTACAAGAATTCCAAATATTCCAACCGGATTTGGCGCTACAGATGAAACCTGTAATTCAGGAATTAGTGGCAAAAGAGCGGTTGTAGAAACCAATCCGGCAACCTTGACACCGAATCCGGTGCTAACCACAACGACTTTAAGTTTTGAAAAGCCAGTTCAGCTTACCGAGATTCAAGTATTCGATGTAACGGGTAGATTGGCACATACCTATAACGGGAAAGATGTTTTCGACGATGGTGCTTACCTACTGAATGTAAATGCACTTCCGGCGGGGACGTATTTTATAAACTCCGTTGATGTCAATGGAGTAAAACACCAAAAGCAGATGGTGATTAAAAAGTAGATAGAACAGAGCATAATTACAACAGAAAAGCGGCCTGAATTCAGGTCGCTTTTCTGTTGTAAAACATCGTAATCACTTTAGAACTAAAAGATGCATTTCATCGATGAAGTACTGTCTTATATCTATATTAACAGTGAGGTGTAATCTTACAAAATCTAGTTTTTGTAGCTTTAAGTAAGGCTAAAATAGTTACCAGTAGTTAGTCTAAATTGATATCAAAACCGAACCATTATTTAAAAATTAGAGGCTAAGAAGTTCATCTAAAAAGCCAATCTGAAAATCAAGTTGTTTTTTGTGAAGACTTTACAATTAGAAATCCATTATTGATATTAGTCTGTTATAAAACACCTTCACAACAACTTAGCCAATTGTATACCACATGATACCAGCGCTTCGCAACATAAACTTGATTACAGCCTTAAATTATAATAGTTTAACTATGCGTTTAAATGTACGCCCTTCCCAGATTTACTATATACATTCCCCTACTTTTTTTAATTCATCCAAGAATACCTTTTTTAGGTATTTGCACAGAATTTTGTGGTTATTGTTCCCCTCTATTAGTAGTGCTCATAACAATAATTAAAATGCAGTTATTATGAAAAACTTTACTTTTCTAGTTTTGTTCGTTTTCTTTTGTGCGGCAACTAATCTTACTGCCCAAGAAAATTTTGCCATACGTATAAATTCAGGAGGTACAACCACCGACTATAATGGAGAAACATATAGTGCCGACAACTATGCGGATACGGGCAGCTTATTGGATCGTCCCCAAACAGGCTTACCAGAACCCTATCAAAGCTTTAGGTACAGTCGTTCGCAGCAAATGAGCTATGTTATTCCTGTTCCCGACGGAGAATATACCGTAAATCTTCATTTTGCTGAACTCTGGTTTGGCGCAACTGGCGGCGGTGCTGGCGGAGTTGGTAGCCGTGTTTTTGATGTAACAATCGAGGGACAATTGGCTGAGGATAACCTCGATATTTTCGCCGAGGTCGGAGCCAATGCAATCCTGGTCAAAACTCATCAAGTTACAGTTGCGGGAGGAGTTCTTGATATTGATTTTGATTCTCGCGATGCCGTTGACGGTGAACGTCACCCAGTTATTAATGCTATCGAAATTTTAGGTGAAGAAGAACAACTAGATATTGCTCTGGAAGGTTTTTCTGTTTGGGAATTTTGGGGCGGTGATAGTCCATATGGAGCTTACCCTTTAAACAATGGTGACCAAATAAGACTGATAAATAATTCACGTCCTTATGTTGGTATTGGCGCTAACGTAAATGAACAAGCACAAAGTGTGCTTTACGAGTATATAAATGAAGATGGTAATCCTGAAACAAAAGTAATTAATCAAAGTGCAGGACTTGGAATTTGGATAGAACCGAGTATTAATATTGGTATGCATACTATTACAGCAACACCCTATTCTGAAGTTGATCAGGGTGGAGAGATGGGCACACCAGTAACAATAAACTACGAAATTGTTGAAGATTTAGCAATAACTCATTTTGTAGCGTGGAAGGCTTTCGTTAGTGGTGATTCGGGAGTAGGCCCAAATGGTTTTATCAACAATGGAGACCAGATTAGAAATTGGGAAGCTAACTACTCTTTTGAGGGAGTGGGGGTTGAAATTACCAATAGCGTTAAAAGCGTAGCTTATCAACATATCAACCCTGCAGGTATTATAAGCAATGAAGTATACAATACGAACGATCGAGGGAATGTTTTAGCCATAGCTACAGGAAGAGATCTTGGTATACATACTATTACAGCGACACCCTATTCTGGCGCTGATCAAGCTGGAGAAATGGGCACACCGGTAACGATATTTTTTGAGATTATTAATAGTTGTGAAGCGGTTTCTTTTGAAGTAGTAAATGCAACAACTTGTAACCAAAATGGAGGTTATGCCATACTAAGGGATGAGGCCAATAATTATGAATCTTGGTTAGATGACTTTGACAACCTTGGATTTTGGGAATTTGATGAGAATTTAAATGCATATGTAGCAAGAAACCTCTCAGCAGGTACATATACTACCGATTATTACGGTCGATATGGTTGTACAACAAAAACATTTACTATTGAAACAGTTGATTGTGAAGAAGAACCCAATGATTTTGCACTTCGCATAAACACAGGTGGTACAGAAACGACATACAACGGGGAAACCTTTATGGCAGATATAAATTACTCAACAGGTAGTGTACTGGATAGACCACAAACTGGCCTGCCTGAGCCCTACCAAACCTTTCGATTCAGTCGTTCACAACAAATGAGCTACGATATTCCTGTACCTGACGGAGAATATACGGTAAACCTGCATTTTGCTGAACTCTGGTTTGGAGCAACCGGCGGAGGTGCTGGTGGAGTAGGTAGCCGGATTTTTGATGTAACCATTGAAGGAGCTTTGGCAGAAGATAATTTAGATATTTTTGCTGAGGTCGGTGCTGATGCGATGTTAGTAAAAACGCATACAGTAAATGTTACTGACGGAATACTGGATATTGATTTTGATTCTCGAGATGCCGTGGGCGGTGAGCGCCACCCTGTTATCAATGCGATCGAAATTCTAGGCAATAGAATTGGACCCCAACCCAGACCATTTATTACTACTTGGAAAACCGATATTCCTTCGGGTGTTTCTGCAGATAACTTTATTGCTATTCCTACCCATCCAGGTGAGACCTATCACTATACGGTTGATTGGGGCGACGGGACCATCTCTGAAAATGTTACAGGAGGTATTAGTCATGACTATGCGGCACCGGGAATTTACACAGTTTCTATAAGTGGGGATTTCCCAAGAATTTTTTTTAATGATCCGAATAGTTTGCATTACGAGTCACCCACAACAGCTCTTAAATTGCTTTCTGTAGAGCAATGGGGCGATGTGGAATGGGGTAGCATGGAGGCCGCTTTTATGGGATGTCAAAACTTAGATATACTAGCTTCTGATATTCCTGATTTATCTGCGACGACTTCAATGTCCAGTATGTTTTGGGATTGCATTGACCTTAAAGGCACTGGCACCTTCAATAATTGGGATGTTTCGAATGTTACCGATATGGCGGCCATGTTCTATAATTCAAGTAATTTCAATCAAGATATCGGTAATTGGGATGTTTCGAATGTTACCGATATGTCGGCCATGTTCTCCGACGCACAGAAATTCAATCAAGACATTGGTGATTGGGACGTTTCTAACGTGACTAATATGAATAGAATGTTTGGTTACCATCTATATGGCGCCAGCGATTTTAATCAGAATATCGGGGATTGGGATGTGTCAAAGGTGACTGATATGAGTGATATGTTCTATCGCGCTTCAGATTTTAACCAAGATATTGGGAGTTGGAATGTTTCTAATGTAACAACTATTCGCAATATGTTTGGTGATGCAGAGGCCTTCAACCAAGATATTGGAGCATGGGATGTTTCAAATGTGACAAATATGAGTAGGACATTTCAAAATGCAATTGCCTTTAATCAGAATATTGGGAATTGGAATGTTTCTAATGTGACATTGATGAATGGCATGTTTGGCAGTCATTCTTTTAGATACGGGAATTTTGATCAAGATATTGGGGCGTGGGATGTTTCAAATGTTACCAATATGGCCGATATGTTCAAAGGAGCGAAAGATTTTAACCAAGACATAGGGTCTTGGGACGTTGCTAGTGTAACAAATATGCGTGCTATGTTCGAAAGTGCTGGAACCTTTAACCAAGATATTGGGGCTTGGGATGTTTCTAGTGTAACTAATATGCGTAATATGTTCCAATCTGCGGACTCCTTTAACCAAGATATTGGCGGATGGGATGTTTCCAATGTTACAGAAATGTATCAGATGTTTAGAGGGGCCGTTACTTTCAATCAAAATATTAATGCATGGGATGTTTCTGGCAATACGCTAATGGACGAAATGTTCTATGGCGCCCTTGCTTTTAATCAAGATGTCAGTAGCTGGGATGTTTCCAATGTGACCAGTATGGATTCTATGTTCAGGTCGGCTGAAAGCTTTAATCAAGATATTAGTGGCTGGGATGTTTCTAATGTTATGGATATGGATCGTATGTTCAATAATGCTAGCGCATTTAATCAAAATCTTGGGGCTTGGAATGTTTCTCATGTAACTTATGCATCCAATCCGGTATATCGAAGTATGAACAGAATGTTTACTGATTCCGGTCTTTCCAATGAAAACTATGACAAAACATTAATTGGTTGGAGCCAATTACCTTCATTACAAAGTGGGGTTACATTAGATGCTCCCCAAAACCAGTATTGTGCTGCCGAACAGGCAAGACAAAAACTTATCGACATCTATGGCTGGACGATCAATGATGCTGGAAAAGACACAAATTGCCTAGAGATAAGTGCATTGTACGCCGTAAGGTCCTCTGATGGAGCTTCAACTATTTTTGAAGAAATTATTTATGATTCTTCCGGTGATTACTCCTTTGATGTGGATCATTATGAGTCTGAAAATGGTGAGATTTTTAGCGGTATTGCTCCAATAATCTCAAGTAATGTTAAAAGTTTAAGCCTTGTAGTTAACAATAATTCTACAGGCACCAAGGATGAGCTGGTTATACATGGCGAATTTCCGGTGTACGATATGGATGAAATTGGAGTTTATGATGTTTACCTTACGCCATATTCTGAAGAGAATTTAGGTGGGGTGGCGGGCTTTACTTACTATTATCGCTTTAATATAGTTGATAATTGCGAGGATATTGCGTGTGAAGAACCCAACGATTTTGCTTTGCGCATAAATGCTGGAGGTTCTGAAGTTGAATACAACAATGAGACCTTTATAGCTGACACATATTTTGATACTGGTAGAACTCTAGATAGACCACAAACAGGTCTTCCTTCTCCATATAAAAGTTTTAGATACAGTCGTACCCAGCAAATGACCTATGCGATTCCAGTCCCTAATGGAGACTATAATGTAAGACTCCATTTTGCTGAACTTTGGTTTGGCGCCTCGGGTGGTGGTCAGGGTGGAGCAGGTAAGCGAGTATTTGACATTACCATAGAAGATGAATTAAGAAGAGATAATCTCGATATTTTTGATGAAGTGGGTGCGGAAGCTACGTTTGAGACAATTTATACCACTACGGTGAGCGATGGTATTTTACATATAGACTTCGATTCAAGAGATGCTGTTGGCGGCGAACGACACCCAGTTATCAATGCCATAGAGATTATAGGTCAAGAAGCTACTGCTTCCGGTAATTCCAACTTAAGTTCTAGGTCGTCAGTGTTAATCGTAAATCCGTCAGTTTTAACACCAAACCCAGCAGTGACAACAACTAGCTTGAGTTTCGAAAAACCAGTGGAGTTAACTACAATTAACGTTTTTGATGTAACAGGTAGGTTAGTACATACTTATAACGGACCAGAAGTTGCTGATGAAGGTTCGTATATTCTTCAAGTAAACGATTTAGAATCAGGTACCTACTTTATAAATTCTACTGATGTTAAAGGTGTGAAACACCAAAAGCAAATGGTGATTAAGAAATAGAAAGAATATTTAAACTCATAAAAGAAAAGCGACCTGAATTAGGATCGCTTTTTTTAGTTTCGTCTAACGTCTAACGTCTAACGTCTAACGTCTAACGTCTTATGTCATTCCTGCATCGTATGATACACATTCTGTACATCGTCGTCTTCCTCAATTTTTTCTAAAAGCTTTTCTACATCGGCAACCTGCTCTTCAGTAAGTTGTTTGGTCACTTGTGGAATACGCTCAAAACCGGAAGATAAAATTTCAACCTCACGTTTTTCCAATTCTTTTTGAATGGCTCCAAAGCTTTCGAATGGTGCATAGATAAGAATTCCATCGTCGTCAACGAATACTTCTTCTGCTCCGTAATCTATCATTTCTAGCTCTAGTTCTTCAGGATCAATACCTTCTGCGGGAATTCTAAAATTACAGGTATGGTCAAACATAAAGTCCACCGAACCTGAGGTGCCCAAGTTACCATTACACTTATTAAAATAGCTTCGGACATTAGCAACCGTTCTTGTATTGTTATCTGTAGCAGTTTCTATTAGAATTGCAATTCCATGAGGAGCGTAACCTTCGAATAGAACTTCTTTAAAATCCCCTAGACTTTTATCGCTCGCACGTTTTATGGCGCGCTCGATATTGTCTTTAGGCATGTTCACGGACTTCGCATTCTGAATAACAGCACGTAAACGTGAATTTGAATCAGGATCAGGACCTCCTTCTTTTACAGCAATGACAATATCTTTACCAATACGTGTAAAGGCTTTGGACATGGCCGACCACCGTTTCATTTTTCGTGCTTTTCTGAATTCAAAAGCTCTTCCCATAATTATATCCTATTTAACTTAAAATCAAAATTACTAAAATCAAATACAAACGCAAATTTCAAATACAAACACAAAATCTCTTAGATTCATGTTTTGAATTTGAGTTTGTTTTTTGAATTTGTGTTTACCTACTCCCCTTCGATAATACCTTCAATGGTATGCGCCAATTTAAAGTCTTTCTCGGTTACACCCCCTGCATCGTGGGTATTGAGACGAATATGTAAATTTTTATAAACATTACTCCAATCAGGGTGATGTCCCTGCGCCTCACATTCGAACGCGATACGAGTCATCGTGGCAAAGGCTTCTTTAAAGTTTGCAAATTCGAAAGAGGTTTCGATAGCTCCATCCACAAATTCCCATCCATCTAACTTTCCTAGATATTCAATAATCTGCTGGTCTGATAATTTTTCCATGCTTATGTTTTTTTTATTTTCATTTCCTCGAATAAGGAAATCTATATTTTTTGAATAGCTCTACTTAATGAGCTCATTTTCTAATAATTATTTGTATTTCAAAAGTACTGAAACGTTTTACAATACCTTAAAAAGTCTTGAGTCTAATATCTCAGAGCGCAGCGGTCTTAAGTCTTTTTTTTTAGCTTAAAATATGATGGTCGATAATGTCTTGATAACTCATCTGCAAATTTTTCGGCAGCTTATTATGCTTTGGGAGTACAGCTAGATAGCGATCTTCATTTGTGGTGAAAACACGTTTGTAAATAGGATTAAAGCTTCCAATGCGTTCTACAACTTCTTTGATGAAATCCTCGTGATGAACTAAATCTTTACTTCCTAAATGGAAGATTCCCGTTTTATTTCTGTTAATTAAATAATGAATTTGCTGTGTCAATTTATCAGCGCTTGTCACATTTAAAATCAAATTGGGAAAGACCTCTACCGGTTCATTTTCTAAAATGAATTTCTTGATTTCTTTTATCCGTGGAGAACCGTTACCAAACACCATAGGCACCCTTAAAATTGCCATTTTTTCTTTTGGAAGTCTTAATAGCATATTCTCAATGCGAATCTTCAGCCTTCCATAGACACTCTCCGAAAGTGTCTTGTCATTCTCGTAGGACGGATACTTACTATAAGCATCAAAAACATTCGCTGATGATATAAAATACAATGTGCAATCATTCTGAATTAGGTATTCTGTGATATGTTGGTGAGCCTGAACCTGAGCCGCAAAATTACCACGGACAGCTGAAATGATGATATTTGGTCGGATTTTTTCCAATAACGAAAAGATGTCATCTTCCGTCATGTCATATTTAAAAAATTGCTGATTTTTTTCGAATGACCTACGTGCAGAATTGTAAGTTCCGTAGGTGTCGAAATAGTTACAGAGTTCTTTGTAAATGGAGTTTCCTATAAAACCACTTCCTCCTATAATGAGTATTTTTTTTCCGCCGTCATATTGCCTCTCCTTTTTTTTGCCCATGCAAGCTTATGCTTTATAAAAAGGAAGTTTTACAACTGTTGCCGGAACTTTGTTTTTGCGAATCTGAATATTGATTTTACTACCCACTTCTGAAAAAATGGTAGGCACATAACCTAGTCCGATACCTTTGCCCATAGATGGAGACATCGTTCCTGAAGTTACGATTCCTATCTTTTTTCCTTGTCCGTCTACGATATCATAATCGTGCCTTGGAATGCCACGTTCATCCAATTCAAAAGCAATGAGCTTTCGTTCTGGTCCGTGTGCTTTTTCCTTGGCAAGTGCTTCACTATTGACAAAGTTTTTGGTGAATTTGGTTATCCATCCTAAACCTGCCTCAAAGGGAGAAGTTTCATCATTGATATCGTTTCCGTAAAGACAGTATCCCATTTCTAATCTTAAAGTATCTCGAGCTGCAAGGCCTATTGGTTTGATTCCAAAGTCGGCTCCAGCTTCCAATACCTTGTCCCATACTTGTTTTACTTCTTCGTTTTTACAATAGATTTCGAATCCTCCTGAGCCCGTATATCCGGTAGCAGAAATAATTACATGTTCAATTCCTGCAAAATCTCCAACCACAAAATTGTAGAATTTGATAGCCGATAAGTCCTCTGAAGTTAGACTTTGCATTGCTTCAACCGCCTTCGGTCCTTGAATCGCCAACAGGGAATATCCCTCTGAAATATCGCGCATTTCAGCGTTAAACTCTGCATTGTATTTTGAAATATGATTCCAGTCCTTTTCAATATTTGAGGCGTTAACCACCAATAAATACTGCTCCTCCTTCATTCGATAGACGATGAGGTCATCAATAATACCGCCCGTTTCATTGGGAAGACAGCTGTATTGTGCCTTTCCAATAGTCAGTTTTGATGCGTCATTAGAAGTAACTTTCTGAATCAAAGCTAAAGCGTTCGGACCACCAATCAAGAATTCCCCCATATGGGAAACATCAAAAACACCAACTCCATTTCGAACGGTTTCATGCTCGGCATTTACGCCTTCATAGGAAACGGGCATGTTATAGCCCGCAAACGGAACTATTTTAGCTCCGAGAGCTTCATGAGTTTGGGTCAAAGCAGTATTCTTCATATCTAAATTTTTAGCTTAGCAAAGCTATTGAATAATTTAGGGATGAAAAAAGAGGAAGCTATTGTTTTCTAAACTATTTTGTTTTCGGGAATCAACGATTCGTCAAAAATGTTTTCAAATCATCATAAGTTTTGATTTGGATGGATTTTTTCTCTTTATCCATTACCTTTTGAATCTGCGGAGGAATCGCCAATTTTTCAGGAATGGTTTCTTCTACTACATCTAAAAACTTCACTGGATGCGCTGTTTCTAAAAAGATGCCATAGGTTTCAGGATGCGTTTCTTGATATTTTTTTAATCCCAAATAACCAACCGCGCCATGCGGGTCGGCGATATATTTTGAATCGCTATAAATGGTTTTCATAGCAACTCTAGTTTGCTCATCAGAGAAAGTGAATGAAGATAGGTTTTCAGACAAAGCTTCAAAGTTATCTTGAAATAAATGCCGAATTCTAATAAAGTTACTGGGGTCGCCAACATCCATAGCATTTGAAATGGTAGCCGTTGAAGGCTTAGGATGGTATTCCCCGGTTTTCATAAACTCAGGAACCGTATCATTGACATTTGTTGCTGCAACAAAATGTTTTACCGGCATGCCTAATTTTTGGGCTACCATACCCGCACAGATATTTCCAAAGTTTCCACAGGGTACCGAGAAAACGATTTCTTTTCCTTGAGATTTGGCCTGTTTGTAAGCAAACAGGAAATAGAATAACTGGGGTAACCAACGTGCTACATTAATTGAATTCGCAGAAGTCAGTTGCATTTGATGTAACAATTCTTCATCTAGAAAAGCTGTTTTAACCATTTTTTGACAATCGTCAAAAGTGCCATCAACAACTAGGGCGGTAATATTTTGCCCTAAAGTGGTGAGTTGGCGTTCCTGAATATCACTAACTTTTCCCCTAGGGTAGAGAATAACTACTTTCACTCCATCAACGCCCAGGAATCCGTTTGCTACGGCTCCTCCTGTATCTCCTGAAGTGGCAACTAAAACAGTAACTTCCTTTGAATCACCCTCGGAAAAATAACCCAAACAATTCGCCATAAAACGTGCACCCACATCTTTAAAAGCCATGGTTGGGCCATGAAATAACTCAAGGGTTGCAATATTTTCTTCTATTTCAACTACTGGAAATTCAAAGTCCAGCACATTTGTCAAAATTTTCATTAATTTTTCATTCGGAAGGTCATCACTAACAAACTGATGAATAGCATTGAAGGCTATTTCTTGATTCGAGAGTTCTTCTATGTTTTCAAAAAATGAAAATGGCAAAGGAGTTATATTTTCTGGAAAATATAATCCTTTGTCAGGGGCAATTCCCTTAATCACAGCATCTTTGAAAGATACTTCTGGGGCTTGTTTGTTAAGGCTATAAAAGTTCATCTAATCTAAAATCTTTATTCCTGAAGGATTAATTTTTGAAACATGTATTTCGTAATCGATTCCGACATTTTTATAAACATCTTTCATGGAATCTGCGACCTTTCGAGCTATCTTTTCTCCACGACTTAATGCGAATATCGATGGACCAGAGCCTGATATTCCACAGCCTAAGGCTCCGGAAGCGATTGCTTCTGATTTAACTTTATCAAATTCGGGAATCAATATAGAACGAATGGGTTCTACAATATGGTCTTCCAAAGAGCGGCCTATTAAATCATAATCTTTGGTATAAAGTCCGGCAACCAAGCCACCTACATTTCCCCATTGTTTGATTCCATCTTTAAGGGTGATGTTAGTCTTTAGTATTTTCCGAGAATCTGAAGTCTTTACTTCAATCTGAGGATGAATCACTGTCGCGTATAATTCCTCAGGACTCGGTATCGGAATAACATCCAAAGGTTCGTAACTGCGAACTAAAGTAAATCCACCAAATAGGGCGGGGGCTACATTGTCTGCATGTGCAACGCCACTTGCTAAACGTTCACCTTCCATGGCGAACTTCACCAAATCTATTGTTGTAAAGGGCTTTCCTAATAGTTCATTCATGGCCCAGACCGCTCCTGTAGAACTTGCCGCACTGCTACCGATTCCGCTTCCAGCTTTGATGTTCTTATAAATTTCAATTTCGAATCCGCCTTGGTAATCACTTTCTTCTAAAAGTGCTAAGCCTGCAACTCCCGCAACATTTTTAAGGGTTTCCATGGGTAAATCTTGCCCTTTAAGCTTTGTAATACGAATGCCCTTTTCTGAAGTTTTTCGGACTACCATTTCATCTCCAACGGAATCTAGAGCAACACCAAGCACGTCAAATCCACAAGAGATGTTGGCTATCGTTGCTGGACAAAATATTTTTATTTTGGTTTGACTCATAATTAGAATTCACCGTCTTTACGAGGAGTTTTTCACGACGAAGTAATCTGTTTGTTTAGTGTTTCTAATGCACAGATTGCTTCGTGCCTCGCAAAGACGTTATTTTTAATCCTTTCACTTTTTAAAAATTACCTATTCGAATAATATCTGCAAAGATACCCGATGCCGTAACATCTGCCCCTGCACCAGCTCCTTTAATAATCATGGGTTGATTCGGGTAGCGTTCGGTATAAAACAGTACGATATTATCACTTCCTTCCAAGTTGTAAAAATCATGCCCTTTCGGAATTTCCTGTAAACCAACACTTGCTTTTCCTTCCTCAAATTGCGCTACATACTTTAGTTTACTTTCTTTAGCTACAGCGTCAGCGTATAGCTTTTGAAAATACCCTTCGTACTTTACCAAAGAAGCAAAGAAATCATCATTGTTATCGGTGTCTAAACTTTCCTGTGGTAGGAAGGATTTGTTTTCAATGTCATCGATTTCCAATTGATTTCCACTCTCCCGAGCTAGAATCAAAATCTTCCGCATCACATCAACTCCACTCAAATCGATTTTCGGGTCCGGTTCGGTATACCCTTCCTCTTGAGCTTGTTTTACAACGTCATGAAACGAAGTTTGGTCGTTGAAATTATTAAATACAAAGTTTAGACTTCCTGATAAAACCGCTTGAATTTTTAATATTTTATCTCCTGAAGCAATCAAATGCTTCAAAGTATCTATAATAGGTAAACCAGCGCCCACATTGGTTTCAAAGAGGAATGGTGCGTTGTAAGTTCGTGCGAGACTCTTTAATTCTTGGTAGTTGGAATATTCCGAAGAACAAGCAATTTTGTTACACGTAACAACCGAAATACTATTACCCAAATATGAGTTATAAGTCGTAGAAACTTCAGCACTGGCGGTATTGTCAACAAAAATACTGTTGCGATAATTGAGCTGATTTACTTTTTCGAAGAATTGTTCTTTATTGGCTTTTTCCCCGGAAGCTAAGGTGTCTTCCCAATTTTTAAGGGGAATTCCGCCTTCATCGAAAACCATCGTTCTAGAATTTGACAAACCGATAACTCGGATATTCAGTTTTAAATTTTCTTTGAGGTATTTCTTTTGCTGGCAAACTTGGTTCAAGAACTTTGCACCAACATTTCCAACACCCATTACAAACAAATTGAGTTGTTTTATGTTTTCTTCAAAAAACTCTTCATGCAATGCGTTTAAGGCTTTTTTTACGTCATCTTTTTTAATAACGGCTGAAATATTTCGCTCTGAGGCTCCTTGCGCAATTACGCGAATATTTACGTTGTTCTTTCCAAGGGTACTGAACATTTTCCCGCTTAGTCCCTGATGACTTTTCATATTGTCACCTACGAGTGCGATAATGGCCAAGTTTTTCTCAGCGATAACAGGTTTAATCTTTCCACGCTCTATTTCATATTCAAAAGCATTATTTACAATCTGCACCGCTTTATCAATATCATCCGCAGAAATACCGACACAAATCGAATGTTCTGAGGAAGCTTGTGTAATCAAAACTACGCTGATTTCTGCCTGAGAAAGCACTTCGAAAAAGCGTTTTGAGATTCCTGGTATACCAACCATGCCAGGCCCTTCTAAAGAGAGAAGCGCAATGTTTTCAACATGACTTATGCCACGTACCGTTTTTCCTTTTTCGTTTTGGCTTTTAGTAATTAAGGTCCCTTTGTCTTCTGGTCTGAATGTGTTTTTTATTTCTAAGGATATTCCTTTAGACAATACGGGTTGTATCGTTGGAGGATATAAAACTTTTGCCCCGAAATGAGATAATTCCATGGCCTCTTCATAGGAGATATTAGGAATAGCTTTCGCTTGTTTTACTAACTTCGGATTGGCCGTGTACATACCGCTTACGTCAGTCCAAATTTGAAGTACTTCGGCATTTACAGCGGCCGCAATGATAGCTGCAGTGAAATCAGAACCACCACGACCAAGTGTTGTGGGATTTCCATTTTCTGAGGAAGCAATAAATCCGCCTGCCACGATAATCTTATGAGGAGTTTCCGAGAAAAACTTTTGACAATTCGTATTTGTAATTTTGAAATTGACTGCTGCTTTTTCATTGACTTCATTGGTAACAATAAGCGTTCTGCTGTCAACATGGGCAGCATTTAATTGCTGATGTTGGAAGTACTCACTGATGATGTATGACGACAGCATTTCCCCATAACTTACGATTTTGTCTGAGAGTTGAGGTGTGATTTCTCCAATCAAGAAAGCTCCTTCTAATAAATCTTCAAGTGTGTTTAGTTCACTTTTAATTTTGCTCAAGACAGTACTTTGCCCGTGTATAGGAATTAAGCTTTTAACCGTATCTAAATGTCTTTTCTCAATTTCTTTGAGCACCGTTTTATATCTCTCATCTTTTTTTGAAGAAAGGTCTGCGGCATTTAACAAGGTGTCGGTAACACCGCCTAAAGCAGAAACTATTATTATGCATTTATCGGTAGCACAAGTTGCTACAATATCTTTAACTAGGGAAATATTTTGAGCATTGGCAACAGAAGTGCCGCCGAATTTTAAGACTTTCATGTCATGGGATTAAAAATGTAATTTTTTGAAATGGGCCAATAGAGGCAAACGGATGAATATAATAGCAAATTACCCCAAAGGGGTTGTGGTGGCTGTAGTGAACGTAAAGCCATTTGTGATAGAAAATTTAGTTGCTATATCGAATCTCATATCGAGCATTGGTCTAATAAAGTAGTAAAAGTAGTACTTTTGATTGCTTAATCAAATCATCAGTTGAATTTTTATGGATTCGGTATTAAATCGGATTTTATAGTATCGATTGTTAGATTTTGGCTTTAGTTGCTAACCTAAAATTAAGAATACCATTATGAAGCTTTTCAGTGCTGCACAAATTTATGAAGCCGATAAATTCACGATTGAAAAACAACAAATTTCAAGTGAGATTTTGATGGAACGCTCTGCGGTTCAGATTTTTAATTGGATTCACACGCGAATGCAAGGAGCTCCAGTAAAAATTCATTTGTTCTGCGGAATTGGAAATAATGGGGGAGATGGCATCGCATTAGCAAGACATTTGCAAGAGCATGGTTACAATATTGCTGTCTATGTGGTGAATTACAGTAAGAAACGTTCAAAAGATTTCTTAATCAATCTCGAGCGCTTAAAGGACCGAAAAATTTGGCCAGAATTTTTAGATTCTGATTGTACCATGCCTGTAATCGGAAGAGAAGATATTATTGTTGACGCAATTTTTGGCATAGGATTGAATAGAGCGCCAGCCCCTTGGGTGGTAAACCTCATGAATCATCTTCAGAAAACGGAGGCATTTGTGCTTTCTGTAGATATTCCTTCGGGATTGTTTACGGATAGACTACCAGAAGATGAAAAGGCAGCGATTAAGGCTAATTTTGTGCTGAGCTTTCAAACGCCGAAGCTTGTGTTTTTTCTTCCGGAAACTGGAATGTATATAGACCAATGGGAAGTCCTGGATATCGGATTAGACCCTGAATATCTGACCACGACCGAAACTGAATATCATTTGATTGGAAAGCATGATGTATTACCGTTTTATATTCCAAGGAAAAAATTTTCGCACAAAGGAAATTTTGGGCATGCGCTCATGATTGGCGGTAGTCATGGTAAAATTGGTGCAGTTCATCTCGCTAGTAAAGCTTCTCTTTTTATTGGGAGCGGATTAGTAACGGCCTATGTGCCTGAATGCGGTTATGTTGCTTTGCAAGCTAGTTTGCCTGAGGCAATGGTTCTGACTGACGGAGAAAAGCACATTTCAAAAATAGAATTTGATATTGTTCCTTCAGTAATTGGAATAGGTATGGGGTTAGGAATCGAATCAAAAACTGTGGAAGGATATTCTAATTTTATAAAAAAGAATAAAATTCCCTTGGTTATCGATGCTGATGCATTGAACATTCTGTCACTAAACAAAGCCTTACTAAAAGTCTTACCAGAACGAAGCATTTTAACCCCGCATCCAAAAGAGTTGGAAAGACTAATTGGGAAATGGAAAAATGATTTTGATAAGCTGAAGAAAACCAAGGCCTTTTCCAAAAAATACGACTGTATAGTAGTTCTAAAAGGGGCGAATACTATAACGGTATATGAGGGCAAAGGTTATATCAATACGACTGGTAATCCTGGAATGGCAACTGCCGGCAGTGGTGACGTTCTTACGGGGGTTATTTCGGGGTTAGTTGCACAAGGTTATGAGCCACTAAAAGCAGCTCTTTTTGGTGTTTATCTTCATGGAAAAGCGGCAGATATTGCAATAGAAGAAACAGGATATCAAACCTTAACTGCTTCCAAAATAATAGAGACTATTGGGAAGGCCTATATAAATTTGTTCGAAATACCGGAACCTCCTCAAGTTCAAGAACCAGAATAAATATAAATAAGACTAAAACAAAAAAGGACCCTGAATAAGGTCCTTTTAAGTATTTAGTAGTAGTTTGGTTTATCTTCCTCTAACTCGGCGTTTTACCCAAGCTAGTGCATTATCATATTGAATAAAGAACTTCATAGGTTTTTTGTAAAATAATTTTTCGATTTTAAAATTGTGCATATCAATTTCTTTAACAGAAACAATTGCAAACGCTTTCAAATTATCGAGACTTCTGAGATAGGTGTATACAGTAGGGTCAATTGCATAAGAGTTTTTACGCAAACTAATATATCCAAAATCTTTGTTTCTGAAATGTATTTCTGCAATACCTAAAATTTGGTATGCTCTTTCTAAGGTCAGCGTTGCACCATCTTCAAATACAGAAACCATATAGTTTTCAAAAACTTGTATAGTTCCCACATCTAAATGATACTCTCTAACAACAACGGTCTTCTTTGATTGCCCTATGCTCATTTAAATTCTAATTATAGTGGTCTGATACGAAAGTATAGCTACCCGTTACCTTTGGGAAAAATAATAGACCAATAACGCAAATATCGTTCGTACTGCATTTTACTAGGGATGCGCGTGTTTTATTTCTTACTGTTCTCATTCTATAGCACAAAAAAAGGAGCCATTTTAGATGACTCCTTTTGTTCTAATTTCTTACGAAATTTATGCTTCAGATGACTTTTTAGCCTTTTTAATTTTTATAGTAAGTTCCTCTTTTTTCTTGTCCAAATCCATATGAATACTATCGCCTTCTTCAAGTTTGGAATTTACGATTTCTTCTGCGAGCGTATCTTCAATATACTTTTGGATAGCCCTTTTAAGAGGCCTAGCGCCATATTGCTTGTCAAAACCTTTTTCGGCAATGTAATCTTTCGCAGCCTCGGTTAAACTTAAATCGTAGCCAATGTCTTTTATTCTGTTAAACAATTTCTCAAGCTCGATATCAATAATCTTATGAATGTCTTCTCTTTCTAACGGATTAAATACAATAACATCATCAATTCTATTCAAGAATTCCGGAGCAAAAGCCTTTTTTAAAGCATTTTCTATTACTCCTTTTTGATGTGAATCGGCCTGCGACTTTTTGGCTGATGTACCGAAACCAACTCCTTGTCCGAAATCTTTCAATTGACGCGCACCAATGTTCGAGGTCATTATAATTATAGAGTTTCTAAAATCGATCTTTCTGCCAAGGCTGTCTGTCAAATATCCATCATCTAAAACCTGCAGCAACATATTAAATACATCAGGATGCGCTTTTTCAACTTCGTCTAATAGAATAACAGAATAAGGTTTACGACGTACTTTTTCGGTCAGTTGTCCACCTTCTTCATAACCCACATATCCCGGAGGTGCACCTACCAACCGCGAGATGGCAAATTTCTCCATGTACTCACTCATATCTATTCTAATGAGTGCATCTTCAGAATCAAATAATTCTTTGGCTAAAACTTTGGCTAACTGGGTTTTACCTACTCCAGTCTGACCCAAGAATATAAAGGAACCAATCGGCTTATTTGGGTCTTTAAGTCCCGCTCTATTTCTTTGAATTGCTTTAGATACTTTTGCAACAGCTTCATCCTGACCAATTACGTTGGACTTTATAAGCTCAGGCAATTCGGCTAACTTATTACTTTCAGTTTGTGCAATACGATTTACGGGAATTCCGCTCATCATAGAAACTACATCTGCTACGTTGTCTTCTGAAACTGTTTCTTTATGAAGTTTGCTATCGTCTTCCCATTTTTCTTGAGCAGCCGCTAGCTCTTTTTCAAGACGTTTTTCATCATCGCGAAGTTTTGCGGCTTCCTCATACTTCTGCTTTTTGACCACACTGTTCTTTAATTCACGTACATCTTCCAATTGTTTTTCAAGCTCAACAATCTGCTTCGGTACATCCATATTAACAATATGAACACGAGATCCTGCTTCATCTAAAGCATCAATGGCTTTGTCTGGAAGGAATCGATCTGTCATATATCTATTGGTCAACTTTACACAAGCAACAATAGCTTCATCAGTATAGCTAACATTATGGTGATCTTCGTATTTTCCTTTTATATTTTGAAGAATTTCAATTGTTTCATCTACCGTGGTAGGTTCAACGATTACTTTTTGAAAACGACGTTCCAAAGCTCCGTCTTTTTCAATGTATTGCCTGTACTCGTCAAGAGTAGTAGCTCCTATACATTGAATTTCACCCCTTGCCAAAGCAGGTTTAAACATATTGGAAGCATCTAGACTTCCTGTAGCCCCACCGGCTCCAACTATAGTGTGTATCTCGTCAATAAAAAGAATAACATCGTCATTCTTTTCCAATTCATTCATAACCGCCTTCATACGTTCTTCGAACTGTCCACGGTATTTTGTGCCAGCGACTAAAGAGGCAAGGTCAAGTGTCACAACACGTTTTCCGTAAAGAATACGTGATACTTTTTTATTAATAATCCGAAGGGCAAGTCCTTCAGCGATGGCACTTTTACCAACACCAGGCTCACCAATTAACAACGGGTTATTTTTCTTTCTTCTACTTAAAATCTGAGAAACTCTCTCAATTTCTTTTTCTCTTCCAACTACAGGATCCAATTTATTTTCTTCCGCCATTGCGGTAAGATCACGTCCGAAGTTATCTAGTACAGGAGTTTTCGATTTCTTATTTCCTTTTTGACTCGAAGTTGCTCCGAAATTTCCTTCTTTCCCTTCGTTTGCATCATCATTCTCGCTAGGAAAAGATTCTGAAGTTGGTGCATCAACTATATCATCATCACTTGTAATCATAAATTTGAATTGTTCCTTAACACCATCATAGTCAACTTTTAGTTTATGTAGTAATTTGGTGGTAGGGTCATTCTCGTTTCTCAAAATACAAAGTAATAAATGAGCAGTATTGATAGACGAACTTTGAAAAAGTTTCGCTTCTAAAAACGTAGTTTTTAGAGCACGTTCTGCTTGTCTAGTCAGGTGAAGGTTTTTTTTGTCCTTTTGAAGGCCACTTTGGTTAGGATTTGAAGGGCTCAGAATTTCAACTTTGCGTCTCAAGTGGTCTAAGTCAACATCAAGTGCATCAAGAATGCTTATTGCCTTTCCATTTCCATCACGCAACAAACCTAGCATTAAGTGCTCAGTCCCAATAAAATCGTGACCGAGCCTTAGAGCCTCCTCTTTGCTGTAAGCAATTACATCCTTAACTCTTGGGGAAAAATTATCATCCATAAATTATGCGGTATGAGCATTAAAATTAGTAAATCTCAGGCAATCTAAGGCAAATACTATACCTGAAATCGACAAACTAGTTCGAAATGACGAAAAAAGGAACGAATTACAAAATAATTAACATTGTAATTATCAACTAATCACAACGCAGAAAGTGTTAATAAATTGTTTACTAAAGTATTTGATATGTGCTTCGAAGGCATCGATTTTACGTATATTGGCTTACTTTTTTAATCAATAGAAAAACAGCAAAATTTTAAAATGGCAGAAGGCGAAAAACTGATACCGATTAATATAGAAGATGAAATGAAATCTGCCTACATTGATTATTCAATGTCGGTCATTGTGTCACGTGCCCTCCCTGATGTCAGGGATGGTTTAAAACCTGTACACAGAAGAGTACTTTACGGAATGTACGAACTTGGTGTTCGATCGAGTAGTGCTCACAAGAAATCAGCACGTATTGTAGGAGAGGTGTTGGGTAAGTACCATCCTCACGGAGATACTTCAGTTTATGATTCAATGGTGCGTATGGCTCAAGAATGGAGTCTGAGATATATGCTAGTAGATGGCCAAGGTAACTTTGGTTCTATAGATGGTGATAGTCCTGCAGCAATGCGTTATACGGAAGCACGTATGCGCAAGATTGCTGATGACATGTTGGCTGATATTGATAAAGATACCGTAGACCACCAACTCAATTTTGACGATTCTTTAGAGGAGCCAACTGTTTTACCAGCCAGAGTTCCTAATTTATTAGTGAATGGAGCATCTGGTATTGCCGTAGGTATGGCGACCAATATGCCACCTCATAACCTTTCTGAGGTTATTGATGGAACCATCGCATATATAGAAAACAACGATATCGAAATCGATGAGTTGATTACGCATATCAAAGCCCCTGATTTTCCAACCGGAGGTATTATCTACGGATATGATGGTGTGAAAGAAGCTTTTCATACCGGTAGAGGTCGCGTTGTGATGCGTGCTAAAGCTACTTTTGAAGAAGTTCAGGGTAGAGAATGTATTATTGTTACAGAAATACCATATCAGGTCAACAAGGCAGATATGATCAAAAAGACAGCAGATGCTGTTAATGAGAAGAAAATTGAAGGTATTTCTAGTATTCGTGATGAATCGGATAGAAAGGGAATGCGCATTGTTTATATCTTAAAGAGAGATGCGATACCTAATATCGTATTGAATACCCTTTATAAATATACAGCGTTACAATCTTCATTCAGCGTTAATAATATTGCATTGGTTAAGGGTAGGCCACAACTGTTGAACGTAAAAGAAATGATTCACTATTTTGTGGAGCATCGTCATGAGGTTGTCGTCAGGCGTACGAAGTTCGAGTTGAAAAAAGCTGAAGATCGAGCACATATACTAGAGGGTTTAATTATTGCTTCTGATAATATTGATGAGGTTATAAAGATTATTAGAGCTTCAAATAATGCAGACGAAGCAAGAGAAAATTTAATTGAACGTTTCAAACTTTCTGAAATTCAAGCGAAGGCAATTGTCGAAATGCGCTTGCGTCAGTTGACGGGTTTAGAACAAGATAAGCTTCGCGATGAATTTGACGAGATTGTCAAGACGATTGCAGACTTAAAAGATATTCTTGATCGCAAAGAGCGAAGAATGGATATTATAAAGGATGAGCTTCATGAGATCAAATCTAAGTATGGAGATGAGCGTCGTTCTGAAATCAACTTTGCAGGTGGTGACCTGAGTATGGAAGATATGATTCCGAATGAGCAAGTAGTAATTACTATTTCTCACGCGGGGTACATCAAGCGAACACCCCTTACCGAATACAAAACACAAAATAGAGGAGGAGTTGGTCAAAAAGCCTCTTCCACTAGAAATGAGGATTTCTTAGAGCATCTTTTTGTTGGTACGAATCACCAGTATATGTTGTTCTTTACGCAAAAGGGGAAGTGTTTCTGGATGAGGGTTTATGAAATTCCCGAAGGAAGCAAAACATCTAAAGGTAGGGCCATTCAAAACTTGATCAATATCGAGAATGACGATAAGGTAAAAGCATTTATTTGTACTCAAGACCTTAAGGATGAAGAATACGTAAATAGCCACTATGTTATTATGGCTACGAAGAAAGGTACTGTAAAGAAAACTTCTTTGGAGCAGTATTCGAGGCCGCGTCAAAACGGCATTAATGCTATCGGAATTCGTGAAGATGATGAATTGCTAGAAGCAAAACTTACTACGGGAACAAGTCAAATATTCTTGGGCTTGAAATCTGGTAAGGCCATACGTTTTGAAGAAAGTAAAACGAGACCCATGGGTCGAAATGCTTCCGGTGTAAGAGGAATTCGATTGGCAAGTGAGTCTGATGAGGTAATCGGAATGGTTTCCGTTCATAATTTTGAGGATGAACTTCTAGTAGTTTCTGAAAATGGGTATGGTAAAAGATCCAGCATTGAAGACTATCGAATTACTAATAGAGGCGGAAAAGGTGTAAAAACGATCTCAATAACCGAGAAGACCGGCAACCTTGTAGCGATTAAAAACGTATCTGATTCAGACGACCTTATGATTATCAATCGATCAGGTATTGCAATTCGTATGTCTGTAGAAGACCTAAGGGTAATGGGTAGAGCAACACAAGGGGTTAAACTAATCAACATAAAAGGTGATGACTCTATCGCAGCAGTAGCAAAAGTTATGAAGGATGAAGATGATCTAGAAGAAGTTGACATACTTGATATTGAGGTAACTACGGAAGATGGCACGGCTATTGATAATGGAAGCACGGATGCTTCAGAAAGTAGCTCCGAAGAAGAATAAATTTATAATCAATAAACTCTAATTTTAATTAAATCGAAAATGAAAACTAAAATTTTTATACTGGCAGCCATGTCCTTTACAATGGTTGGTTTTGCCCAGAAAACGGAGATTAAAGCAGCTGAAAAAGCTTTGAAAGCTGGCGATGCAATGACGGCAAAGACAGCACTAGAAGGCGCATCAGGTACAATAGATGCAGCTGATGCTAAATTACAGGCACAGTATTATTCTTTAAAGGGTAAAGCTTTGACAGAAATAGCAAAAGGTGGAGATAATACTGCATTTTCAGAGGCAGTTGATTCTTTCAAAAAAGTTGTTGCTATTGAAGAGAAGAGCGGAAAAGTAAAATATACAGCTGATTCCAATCAACGATTAGCATCCATTACCGCTGATTTGGTAAACTCAGCAGTTGAAGATAATGGCAACAAAAATTTTAAAGAAGCTGGAGAGAAGTTGTATTTGAGTTACAAGATCAGTCCTCAAGATACGACTTATTTGTACTATGCAGCTAGTAGCGCAATTAATGGTGCTCACTATGAACAGGCTTTGTCATATTACAATGAGTTACAAGAAATTGGTTATGATGGTAGTGGCATAGAGTATAAGGCAACAAATAACGAAACTGGTGAAGTCGAAACTATGGATCGTGTTCAAAGGGATCTTATGGTGAAGTCAGGTACCTATAAAGATCCAGTTGATGAAAAGACGCCTTCAAAAAGAGCTGAGATAGTTAAGAATACTGCTTTAATTTATGGCCAATTAGGTCAAGATGATAAAGCATTAGAAGCTTATGCAAAAGCACGTGCTAGTAATCCCGAAGATGTCAACTTAATTTTGCAAGAGGCTAATCTTCATTACAAGTTAGGTGACAAAGATAAATTTAAGACCCTAATGGCGGAGGCTGCTACCATGGAACCCGATAATGCTGACCTTCATTATAACATTGGTGTTATTAACATGGAGCAAGGTAACCTAGCTGATGCAAGAGCCTCATACCTTAAAGCCTTAGAAGTAGATCCAGGTTATATAAATGCACAGTTGAATCTTTCTACTACTTATGTTAATGAGGGTAACGGGCTAATTGATGAAATGAATACCCTAGGTAATTCACGAAAAGATATCGCACGTTATGATGAGTTAAAGCAGCAAAAAGATAATTTGTTTAATGAGGGGGCTAAGGTCTTGGAAGATGCGTTAAAGCAAAATCCTGATAACCAAGGTATTCTTTCTCAATTAAAGAATATTTATGGTGCTATGGGTGACAATGATAACTTTATGCGCATCAAAAAATTATTGGGAGAATAAGAATTATAATCCCATTTAAATTAAAAAACCTCCTTTATTTTTTAAAGGAGGTTTTTTTATATGATTTTTTTGATTACTCTAAGTGAGTGACTATAGGTTCTGGTTTCTGAATTAAAAATACCAGTATGGTCTATACGGTCAATACGTACTTTGCCGAATGCATGTATAATATAGTTGTCTTTCATTATGATACCAACATGATTGATATCACCATCGTTATTATCGAAAAATGCCAAATCACCGGGTTCACTTTCTTCAATAAAACTAAGTGCATCGCCTTGGTTACATTGTTCAGCGGCATTTCTTTTCAATGAATACCCATTGATTTTATACACCATCTGTGTAAATCCTGAACTATCTATTCCGAACGGTGTTCTTCCTCCAGATAAAAAAGGAGCATTTAAGTATTGCAATGCCGTCTTTACTAAAGAGGGTTTTTCTCCTTGGGAGTTTGTAAAATCCCCTTCGAAAGCATTAGGGAGATTTTTGACATTATGCACCGAAGATCCCAAAATGATAGGAAGCAAAACATCGGCTTTGTTCGAAACAAAAGAAACTAGGTTGGCTGAATATTTAGGTTCCTTAGAACTTTCTATTTCATAGTAATCTTCTTCTGTAATAAGAATAATTTGAACATTACTTACCCATCCTTCAAACCCATCAGAAGCAATTCGAATGCGACTCCAGAATTTTCGTTGCTCGAGAACTTTAAAATGTTCTCCATATAAAACTTGATTTGTCATTTCACTCGCTTCATCAGCAAGCGATCGAACTGGAATGACGCTTAATGCGCAAATACCGTAGTGCATAGTTGTTTAAATAGGAACTATTGGTTTCTTTCTACAACGATTGCAGATGCTCCACCGCCACCGTTACAAATAGCTGCCGCACCTGTTTTTGCATTGTTTTGATCTAGAACATGAAGAAGTGTAACCAAAATTCTAGCTCCTGAACATCCTAAAGGGTGGCCCAATGACACCGCTCCTCCATTCACATTCACATTATCATCTTTTAGACCTAATAACTTCATATTGGCTAGACCTACAACAGCAAAGGCTTCATTGAACTCAAAATAATCCACATTATTTATTGAAATACCTGCTTTGTCTAGTGCCTTAGGCAATGCTTTGGCAGGTGCAGTTGTGAACCATTTTGGTTCTTGAGCGGCATCGGCGTAACTCTTAATAGTGGCTAAAGGTTTTAGATTTAATTCCTTAGCTTTTTCAGCGCTCATTAAAACCAAAGCAGCTGCACCATCATTTATGGTTGACGCATTGGCGGCTGTAACCGTACCATCTTTTGAGAAAGCAGGCCGTAAATTAGGTATTTTTTCAAGCTTTACATTTTTAAATTCTTCATCTTCAAAAACTATGATAGGTTCTCCTCTGCGCTGAGGAACTTCAACAGGAACAATCTCATTCTTAAACTTACCATTATTGGAGGCATCAGCCGATCTCTTATAAGATTGAATCGCAAAATTATCTTGATCTTCACGACTAAAATCATGTTCTGTTGCACAAGCATCAGCACATACACCCATAGCGTTTTGATCATAAACATCAACAAGGCCATCTTTCTGCATGCCATCGATTAAACTGGTTGGACCGAATTTTTGGCCTGTTCGCAAATGAACATAGTGCGGAATCAAACTCATATTTTCCATGCCTCCAGCAACAATTATTGATGCATCACCTAATGCAATTGCCTGAGCAGCTTGCATCACTGTTTTCATTCCAGAGGCACAGACCTTATTAATTGTTGTACAAGGAACGTTATCAGGAATATCCGCAAAAATTGCTGCTTGTCGAGCGGGTGCTTGCCCCGTGCCAGCTTGAACTACATTACCCATTAAAACTTCTTCAACTAATTCTGGGGATAAGTTGATTTTTTCAAGAGCACCTTTTATGGCGATAGCCCCAAGTTTAGGTGCTGGAATGGTTGACAAAGAACCCATAAAGCTTCCTATTGGAGTCCGAACAGCTGATACAATTACTACTTCCTTCATGCTAAAATTTCAATTTTTTGTACATCTGCAAAAATACGAATTTTAAGCTGAATTAGAGATTGTCTTCTGTTTGCTTTTGGAGTGAATTACTGATTCTGATATTCTATTTTGAGGCTCATATTTAAATTGGACTATAATCAAAAGTTACCTTCTCTTATATTTTTCTATTTTTGAAACTAGATACCTTCTCTATGAGCAAGTCATTGGATCGGTTATATAAGAACCAATCCCACATTTATAAATATATTTTATACGGACTATCCCTGTTTTGTATTGTCTTTTTTTTTCCGAAAGGAGGACAGTTCAAATATGAATTCCAGAAAGGAAAACCCTGGCAATATGAAAATCTCTATGCCCCTTTTGATTTTTCTATTAGTAAAGAAAAGTCTGAAATTTTGGCAGAACAGCAGAAGATTAAGAACAGTCATATTGAATACTATCAATATGATTTAGCTAAAGCGAGAGAAGTTTATCAGCAATTTGATTCGCGTTTTAATACGGCGTTTCCATCTGATAAGTATAATTCAAATCAATTAACCACTTTGCGCGAGACCTGCAGGTCAATACTTGATGAATTATATACAAACGGAATTGCAGTAAGCAAAAGTGCTACAAATTCTAAAAAACAGATTTATGTTATAAGAGAGAATGAAGCCAATCAAATAGCAATAAACGAACTATATACTGGTGAAGATATTGAACGGGTGGTCAATAGAATAATTCGCAATAAAGGTCTAGTTACTTTCAAGAATGCGTTTCAAGAACTATTTGTTGAACTGACCATACCCAATGTGTCTTATGATGAGAGTCTTTCTGCGAAGGCCTTAAAAGATGAGTTAGCCAGTATATCTTATACCCGTGGCACCATAGATGAAGGAAAACTAATTATAGCTAGAGGAGAAGTTGTTGAGTCAGAAAATTTTAAAGTTCTTAATTCCCTTAAGAAAGAGTACGAATCAGAATTATGGACCGATAAAAGTCAATATTTTATTCTCTTCGGATATGCTGTTTTGGTGGCCTTAGTGCTTATGATGTTGTTGCTTTTTTTGAAAAAATATAGACCAGATATATATGAGAATAATACGAAAGTAACATTTATCTTTTTTAACGTAATACTTATGGTTTTTGTAACCACAGTGGTTGTAAAGTATAATGAAGCTTATGTTTTTGTCGTTCCACTATGCATTCTTCCCTTATTACTTAAAACTTTTTTTGATGCTCGCCTTGGGCTCTTTATTCATGTTCTGACCGTCTTAATTCTGGGGTTCGTGGTGCCTAATAGTTTTGAGTACATTTTTTTGCAGATTATAGCTGGGATTGTCACTATTCTAACAGTTTCTGAGCTTTATAAACGAGCAAATCTTTTTATCTCAGTTGGGCAAATTACACTAATCTACATTGTTGGATATTTAGCCTTTCATATAATTCATGAAGGTAATTTGGAAAATATTGGATGGTTTACCCTTGGCTTGTTTCTTTTGAATGGAATGATTACACTTTTTGTACAACCTCTGATTTATGTATATGAAAAGGTCTTCGGGTTAGTTTCAGATGTATCTCTACTGGAACTATCAGATACGAATTCAAAATTACTGAAAGAACTTTCAAATAAAGCACCTGGAACGTTTCATCACTCACTACAGGTCTCCAATTTGGCGGAAGCGGCAGCAAATGAAATTGGTGCAAATGCCATGTTAGTTAGGGTAGGAGCATTATACCATGATATTGGAAAGATGTTGAACCCAACTTATTTTACTGAGAATCAAATTACGAATGTGAATCCGCATGATGAGCTGTCTTCAAAGGATAGCGCTAAAATCATACTAGATCACGTCATAGGAGGTATCGAATTGGCTCGCAAGAATAATTTACCCGATCGCGTAATTGATTTTATCAGATCACATCATGGTACTACATTGGTATATTATTTCTTTAAAAAACAGCAGGAAATTGACCCTGAAGCTAATGCCGATGATTTTAGATATCCCGGACCAACACCTTTTTCAAAGGAAACAGCAATTTTGATGATGGCAGATTCTGTTGAAGCGGCGTCAAAGAGTTTAAAGAATCCAACCTTTCTTATTATTGACGAATTTGTTGACAAGATTGTCGCAGGTCAAATGGCTGCAAATCAATTCTTGAATGCGAATATTACTTTTAAAGAGATTGAATCAATTAAGAAAATATTCAAACAAAAGCTTACCAATATCTATCATTTACGTGTGGAATACCCAGAATGAGAAATTCCTTAATTCAACAGTAAAAAAAGTAAATAAAATGTTGTGTAATAGCATTTGAAAAATGTACATTTGCATCCGCATTTTATGCGATAGTTCATTGAAGATATTTAGGAGAGGTGCCTGAGTGGCCGAAAGGAGCGGTTTGCTAAATCGTCGTACCCTAACAAGGGTACCCAGGGTTCGAATCCCTGTCTCTCCGCAAGAGTCTGTGCGAGAGTGCAGCAATACTAATTTCTACTTTTTGGAATTTGGTATTTATTTTTTGAAATTTTTATGCTACGGGGTGTAGCGTAGCCCGGTTATCGCGCCGCGTTTGGGACGCGGAGGTCGCAGGTTCGAATCCTGCCACCCCGACAAAAGTGGTATTTTTAGATACCATCTTTTTGCTAAACAAATGAAAATCAAGGAATTAAATTTTCCTTGATTTCATTTGAATAGTTTTAGAATCATATTTGAAGGTGTCCTATTAGGTGTCCTATTGATAAATATCAATTTTGTATCTTACACCTAGATCGTCGCAATTGATCTTCACAGCGATTTGACTTTCGTTTAACGGAATTAATAACTCTAAAACGAAAGTGATGAAAACAACACACACTTTTAGCGTAGTATTTTGGCTAAAGAAGCGTTCCACCAAAAAGGATGGTACTATCCCAATTTATGCGCGAATTACGGTAGACGGCATCCGAGCAGATGTCAGCACAAAACATTCTGTATTACAATCCTATTGGTCTTATGATACAGGTAGGGTAAAAACCAAGGTAAATGGAGCCAAGTCTATAAACGATGACTTGATGGAAGTTTACCAAGATATTACCCAGAGTAAAAAAGAGCTCCTAGAAGAGGGCAGGATTCTTACTGCCCAGTCCGTAAAATTGAGGTATCTCGGTCAGGACGTTCCTCTTAGAACACTTAAGGACTTGCTTCAATATCATAAGGATAATGAAGTACCGAAGTTGGAGCAGGGTACCGCTAAGAATTATGGTGCCACAGAAAAATACTTGTTATTGTTTATCAAAAAGAAGTATAAGTCAAAGAATGTGCACCTCGCCCACATCAACTATTCCTTTGTTCTTAGTTTTGAGAACTACCTTCGGAATTGTAAACCGTTAAAGGCCTCTCAACCATTGACTAATAACGGAATTATGAAGCATATGGAACGGTTGAAAAAGATGACGACCATCGCATTCAAATTGGATTGCATCAAGAAAGACCCTTTCGCGTTTTTCCGTGCAAACTTCAACCGGTACGATAGACCTTTCCTGAGTATCGAGGAATTGAAATTGATGGAGAGTCTTTCTTTGAAGGACATTGGACTTGAATATGTTAGGGATGTTTTCGTCTTTGCCTGCTATACGGGCTTATCCTACATAGATGCAAAACAACTTAAGCCTGAACACGTTGTTCTTGGGATGGACGGGGATGATTGGATATTCACGCGAAGGGAAAAAAGTGAGACACTTGTTAAGGTTCCATTATTGGACAAGGCCCAGGCCATAATGGACAAATATGCAGATAAACTTTACGGGAAGAATGAAGACTTGCTTTTACCGGTATATTCTAATCAGAAATGTAATAAATATTTGAAAATCTTAGCTGCCAAATGTGGAATTGACAAGAATCTTTCTTTTCACTGTGCAAGACATACTTTCGCAACATCTGTTACTTTGGCCAATGGTGTTCCAATAGAAACCGTATCTAAATTACTTGGTCATAAGAAACTTTCGACCACTCAGATCTATGCCAGAGTATTGGAAAAGAAGATTAGTGAGGATATTTCGGACCTAAAAACGAAACTTAAATCCACGGAAAGAAAAGTTGCGTAAAGCGTTTTTTTTTGAAGATTACGAAATTTTGATAAACAAAATGTGTTAAGATCGTTCGATTTTGGTTCTGGGTGTTTTATTTCCAATATGTTTATCGTTGAAGGTCAAATTGCGAGAAAAGGCTGAAATCAAACTTGGTTTTTGATTCAGCCTTTTTTTATTGGTATTTCATTTTCTATCAAAACCACTTGACTAACCCTACCCTTTGTTTCCCTAATTTTAGTTTTAATTTTTTATTCTTTTCAATTATATTTTGAAGTCTATACCAATGAAGGCATGATTTTTGGTGTTTGTTTAATAGAGAATTTCCTAACCTCTATTTAGTAATTCATATAGTTATTCCCCAATCCTATGATGAACGATAGTATGAACTATTGTCTAAATTTTGGGATATGGAAAGAGCATTACTTTCAGAAAAGTTATTAGAGGATTTAAAGTTAATTGAGAACACCATTTCGGAGGTCATTAAAAAATGTGACCTATCCATCACGAAATGCAGAGATGTTATTTATCGGTTTAAAAAGCAGATTTCAAGCTTCAAGTTCAAAAATACCGATGCCGAAATCCACTTCTTTAAATACATCAAACAAGTTCCATTGTCCAATTTGGTGTACTATTCGGAACTGCGTTCCTTTGAAATTCAATTTCCATTAGGTAACCAAGATGTCCAAAAAGAGTATATCCAGAAAAAGATGGACAAGATCAATCGATTCTTTAGATATAATCTTGACTTTACGCAATACATTGAACAGGAAAAGAACCACCTAGATGAGAATTACTTTACTAGGGCAAATTTTCGAGATGTAAATATTACTTATTCTAGACACTATTATCGTGACAGGGATTTCAGTACATCTCATGACTTATTGTTAGCCAAGTTATTTGCAAATAAGAGGTTGATAGACTATTTGAAAAAGCGCCTTTCAAAAATTGATTCCGACTGTCCACCATGCGATGAATGTTCTGAGAGTGAATTGAGATGGACATTTTCAAATACCGCTTATGTTGAACTCATATACGCTCTGGTGAGTGTAGGTGCGGTAAACGATGGTAAGATTGAAATTTCGACAATCGATAGGGCTCTCCGTAGGGTTTTTAACCACGACTCAGGTGATATTTATAAAATCTATTCAGAAATTCGAAGAAGAAAAAAAAGCCGTGCTAAATTTATGGAAGACCTGTCCAAAGGCCTTGAAGATCGCATGGACTCTGCTGATGCATAATTTAAAATTACCTTCATCTTAGCGACCGTTAAAAATGTTAAAATTTCACCAGAGGTCGGGTTAACTGGTGAATATTCTCCATTGTTTATAATCAAATTTGTTTAAAGGGATTCAAATTACTAAAAGTAGGATTGATTCATTCCCTGTACTTCAATTCTAACATAAACAAATAAGTTATGGCAGCAAATATTATTACAACAGAAGATTTAGAAGAGTTCAGGATAAAACTTCTTAACGAAATAAAAGAATTACTTGTGTCTAGTGGGAGGGTAGGGGTTGATCATTGGATTAAGTCTGGTCAAGTTATGAGTAAACTCGAAATTAGTCCTGGTACGCTACAAAATTTCCGAATAAACGGAACCATTCCCTTTTCAAAACTTGGCGGAATCATCTATTATGATGTGGAAAAAATTAATGAGATACTGGAAAACAACGAGATTGATTTTAAAAGAAAAGCAGCATGAAAATAGCGACCTTTAATATTCAAAACCTATTCCACAGACATATTGATATGATAGAGTTGGAATACGAAATTAAATCCGAGATTTGGAAAGAGGAGTTCGAATCACTTTTTTCCAAAACCCAAAAGAATTCTCTTGACTATAATCGTATGAGGGAACTGGCAAATCTTCTGGGCTTCCATCAAGCAACACATACGTCTTATCTATCAATGAGAAATATAGAAGGAAATCTACATGTGAAATCGGATATGCAGGTAATGGAGACACAAGCTTCTTACTTGACCAATTGGAACGGTTGGACAAGATTAAAATCAGCCCCAATAAATAAGAAGTCCATTATCAATAAAGCTAAAGTCATTTTAGAAATTGACCCAGATATTGTTTTATTACAACAAGTTGAAAATAGGGAATCCCTTATCCAGTTCCATGAATTATTCTTTGAAAAAAATAGTGAATCAGCCTATTCTGAAATTATGCATCTTCAGGGTAATGACGGCTTAGGTTTAGGTATGGGCATCCTTTTAAAGAAGGGTTATCATATCAAGTCAGTGAAATCCTTTTCAAATGAAAAAGATGCTAAGGGAAGGTTACTTTTCAATACTGATTTTCAAAAATATAAAATCAAAACTCCCCAAAATAAGACATTACATCTTCTATGTTGTCAGCTTGCAGGGGAAAACGAACCTGATTCCTTAAGAAGGCAACAAGCAAATAAGATTGCAGAGATTTATAACGACCTACAATCAAAAGGAGCAGAAAATATTATCATAGCCGGAACTTTAAATGCACCCTCTTATGCTGCCTCCATTTCTACAATTTTGGATACAGGAGTTATGGATATTGTCAAACATGATTCTTTCCATACAGTTCTGGATTCAGGAAACGATTCTCGTTATTTCAGAATGGGGGCTTACAGAATGGGTGTCAATATCAAACAGAAGGACTATCTATTGGTTTCCCCTTCGTTATTTCACAAAGTGGAGGATAGTGGATTGAATAGAAAAGCCATGTGGCCACTCAAGAAACCAGAATGGGAAACTTATGATACTGTTGAAAATGAAAAGGATGCAGCTAGTGACCATCCATTGCTATGGGCCGAATTCAAATTAGAAGATTCCATTCGGTTCTATAAAAAATGTGCCTGAACAGCTAGTTATAAATGGCCAAAACCATACTTTTTATATGAGTTTTGGCGACTTATAACTTTTTAAATAGATTATCTATTGTAAGTTCATTTTGCACATACTGCTTAGAATATTGATTTGAAACCAATCCGTAAGTAGTTATAAAAGTTACAAAAACACTCTTCTTGGTTTTGGTACTTTCTACAAATTTGTTGGACTTATTTGCTATTTCATTGGCGTACTTTTTATTCAATGTAAATTCAGTATTGTAGAACTTCATTTCACATAGATTGATGACATTATCATCCCTATCGATAAGCATATCTATTTGGGCTCCCTTTCCGTTACCTTTTTCAATCCAGCTTCCATGAGTTGAATTGATTCCTGCTATTTTTAACCCTTCCTTAATTTGTTCGACATGCTTTATACATATGGTTTCAAAACTGTATCCTGACCATATTTTATAGGACTGTTTCCCTTGCATTACCATCCAAAGACCACCCTGCGAAGGTTTTGTTTTTTCAATGTATTTGATATAGAACATCGAATATTCGTCACTAAGTCTATAGATGGAATCTTTGACACCTTGATATGGCAAGTAGTTTTCAATAAACCCTGAATCTTCCAATTCCATTAAAGCTTTTGTAAGTCCTCCGCCGGAAGGCATGCCCGTTTTGGCGGATATTTCATTTCTTGTCAGACCTTTTCTTACTGAAGCTAATGAACGTACAATCGACTCGTGGTTCTCATAAAAATCAAAAAGGGAAGCGAATACATTTTCAAATTCCGTTCGAAGAAATCCATTTTTCATAAAACACAATCGGTCAAGGGCCTGTGGAACGCTTTCACCAGGGTTTATCTTATCGAGATAATGGGGAATACCACCCATTGCCATGTAGATTTGTAAGATGTCATAACGAGAGAATTTTACCTTGTTCTGTTTTAGAAGTTGTTCTGTCTCATTAAGGTTAAATGCGGCCAATTGAATACTTTCCGTTAATCTATTATGTAAGCCTCCTTTATTCTTGATGATATTCTGAATCATATAAGATGCGGCTGAGCCACAAACGATGACAACCATATCATCTCTTTTTGAAGCATAGTTATTCCAGAAATTATCAAAGGCAGAAAGAAAATTCGACCGCCTAGAATCAAGCCAGGGAAATTCATCAATAAACAATACCTTTTTCTTTTTTGACTTTAAGGTATCAAAATACTTACCTAAATGATGGAAAGCCTCAATCCAACTTTTTGGTTCCTTGAACCTTAGGTTTTTATCAGAAAGTACTAAATGAAAATTAGCTAATTGTTCTTTTAAAGAAGCATTATGAATTCCAGAAAACCTGAATTTTATTTCTTTCTCATAAACTTTATCAATCAAAAATGTCTTCCCAATCCGTCTTCTTCCATATACTACAATAAGTTCAGGACGGTTGCTTTTTAAAGCTGCCTCTAAAATTCCTCTCTCCTGTATTCTTCCTACTAATTGTCTCATATATATATTATATCTCGCCAAATGTATTACAAAAATACTAGTTTTGGCGACTTATAAGTTCTTGTTTTTATAATTGCCCATGAAATAGGTCACTTCTTTGTACATCGTTGAAATAATACTTCCTATACTCTTAACAACTTCATATAACAGTTCTTTCATATCGTCAATTTTATCGCCATTAAAATTGCCAAAGCCAATGCCTTTCTATTCTCATTACCCTTTAGATAATCGGATTCATTTGAATTGGACAAATACCCAAGCTCTAATAGAAGCGCAGGACAGTGCTCTTTTGTTTCCCTTATAACCTGAAAATTGCCTTCTTTGGGTTTTCTGGTCACAAAGCCTAGATTCTGATTTAGCTCATACAAAATTATTTGGGCGTATAGTTCGGATAGTTCATTATTATCATAGGTAAAAACTTCTACGCCTTTTATGTTCGAATCATTTATATGATTACAATGCAGCGAAATAAAAATATCCGGCTTAATATGTTTGACAAGTTTAGCTCTATCGTCCAAGGAGATAAGTGTATCACTATTCCTTGTCAGATAGATATCGTATTTAGATTCCAACAAACCATGGTTCCATGCCATCATACTTAGAGCGATATCCAGAACAACATCTTTTTCAAGCAGCCCGTCGTCAGATACCGTACCCGAATCGATTCCACCATGCCCGGCATCAAGAACAATAACTTTTCTCTCCGCTTCTAATGTTTGACCAATAGCTTTGTTATTACCTAGAATAAATAGACATATAAGAAAAGTTGTCCTTGTTTTCATCTATTCACGATTTTACAATTCTTCATTGAGCAATATTCAACGAATCTTCCAAAACCATAAACTTCCATCAAAAATTAACGCTATTCCTAGTTAATTTTTAGGAATCCTTCGGCAAAAAGAGCTTTCCCCTTCTACATTCCATAATAATTAATCACAGGCCGAAATATTTCGACCTTAAAATTATCAGTTATGGAAAAAGCTAAAAGTCTAACGCTGGCATTCCTGTTTATGAGCCTTGCCAGTTACGCTCAGGTCGGTGGAATCGAAGATTCCGTAAACGATGTATCTGATACCATTCGCGCCATCTTTCCCATTATCCTTGGGGTCATCTTTCTTATAGGTTTCCTATTTAATGCGGGCCACTTTTTCGGAGAGAACGCGGACCTCAAAAAGGGTATTACAAGGGTACTGGTATTCGTGCTTATAGCCGGTGCCGTAGTCGGCATCTTTACTTATTTAATCTCAATAGTGGTGTAATGAGAAGCTACGAGGTTTACCGGAACATCCGCAAAGGGGCATTGATATGGGGTCTGCCCATATCGCTCTTTGCCCTTTTGATGGTGTCCGTCGTGGCCTCCCTGTTAGTTATCATTTTCTCGTTCAGTTTGATAATGGTGCTCTCGCTTTTTATTTGGAACGCTGGCCTCTTTATAGGCCTGAATAAAATGAGCAGCAGTACTCAACTTTTCAATATCAGAAAAGTATTCCCTAAAAGTATCAGTAATAAAAAAGACAATATCCTGAACCATGTCGAAGATTAATATCTCTAAATATCATCCCATAGCGGACATCAAGGACCACTTGTTATTCTGTAACAACGGGAATGTGGTGGCCTGCTATAAGGTAGAGCTACCTGAGATTTATTCCCTTTCGGAAAAAGATTTCGAGGACATGCATAGCAATTGGTTCCAGGCAATGAAATCCTTACCCGTCGGAACCGTAGTGCATAAACAGGACGTTTATTTCAAAAAATCCTTCACTTCGGAAAACCTACCCAATAACACCTTTCTATCGAAGGCCACATATGACTACTTTAAGGGAAGAGAGCATATGGAACACCAAGGGTATCTCTTCTTTACACTTACCAAGAACAAACAACTCAACAACTCAAAATATGTCAACCCCTTTCGCAAAGCGGATGCAAAGATTCCCGAAGTGCTACAGGAAAATCTGCAGCGTTTCAAAACCGCTGTCAACGACTCGGTTTCATTTATCAATAATGGACGAAAGGTGTCGCTGATACCGATGAGGAGCCAAGAAATCATATCAATGAGTTCGGATTATTTCAACGGCTATAACGAAGGTTTTGATACAGCTATTGAACTAGGAAGAAAAGATATCCAAATAGGGGAGAATCATTTCGATGTACTTGCCGTGAACAGTGAAAGCTGTTTTGGGGAGAAAGTACAGACCAGTAAGATAAACGAACGCTTTACCTCGGATGATTTCAGTTTTCATCAAGGTTTTATAGATGGACTTGGGCTTTCCCTAAACGAAAACCATGTGGTCAACCAAATCATATATCTCGATGACAAACAGAAATGGCGCAAGCTATTGGACAAGAAAATCGAAGAACTGAACAAGAGTTCCAATTTCGGGTCTCAGAACAAGGTCATCCTCAAGAAAATTCAGCACATCCAAGAGCAGATCAATACCGATGATAGTTCTCGAATCATAAGGGGTCACCTAAACGTCATCTACTGGCACAAAGAGGAAAAACAACTCGAAAAAATTGCTTCACAAATTAAGACGGAGTTTAAGGAACTGGATATCGTGCCTTATTATCCAAGTAGCGAAGAGCGCAAGAACTATTTTCTGAATAGTTATTGCTGTTTCGCTTCCAACTTTTCAAATGAAGACCTCTACGTGACCGATTTGAAGCATGCATTGTGTTTGCTCATCAATAACACGAATTATCAATCCGATAAAACAGGAATCATATTCAACGATAGGGAACATAATATTCCCGTTTTGAAAGATGTATGGGACGAAAAAAAGAAACGGATAAAGGCAAGGAACTTTGCAATTTTTGCGCCAACGGGTGAGGGGAAATCCTTTCTGGCAAACAATATCCTGCGCCAATATTTTGAAATGGATGTCCGTCTGGTCATCATCGATTTAGGGGGTTCGTATACCAAGTTCGCACAGTTATACCCTGAGCAGTATACTGTTCTGCGTTATGAGAGCGGAAAGAACTTAGGTATCAACCCCTTTTATATCTCGGATGTAAACGATATCAGTCCAGAGCGTTTAGAAGACCTATCCGTCTTTCTGTTTGAACTACTTGCGTCGGATTTAAAAGTGACCAAGGCACAATCGGTATCGCTTAAGAAAATCCTTCAACATTACTACAAAACTGTTTCCGAGGCTCATTCCTTGGAGAGCTTTTATGGCTTTATCCGAAACAATCGTGAGCAAATTCTGGAAACCCTTGGTATCGACAAGGCGTATTTCAACATTACCAATTTCTTGCACATCCTCTCGGAATATGTGGAAGGTGGATTGTATAGCTTCCTCTTCGAGATGAGCGAGGACCAATCCTATAAGATAGAAGACAAGCGATTGATCGTCTTCGAACTGGACGAGGTCAAGGACAATAAGGAAATCCTGTCCGTAATGTTAAAGCTCATCAAAACTGCAATCCAACGCACCATTTGGCGCAACAAGGAAGAAAAAGGAATCATCCTTTTCGATGAGTTCGCCAAGCAACTGAAATTTCCGAACGTATTGGAAAGTGTTGAATTCTACTATCAGGCCATCCGAAAGCAGGAAGGGGCCATCGGAATCATTTTGCAATCCATCAACCAACTCCCGGACAATTCCACATCCGCAAGTATACTGGAAAATACGCAGGTAATTTATAGTCTGAACAATGAAAAGGGGTATGACGAATTGATTAAACGGCTCAACCTATCCAGTCATGACCTGAACCAACTCAAATCAATAAAGAACGACCTTACGGGTGAACGCAAATACACCGAAATGTTCATCAAAATCGGAAAGGAGAGCAACATCTTCCGATTGGAAGTACCGCCCGAAGTATTCGCGGCCTACCTAACAGATGGCTCCGACAACGAGGCCATAATGGCACTTTATAACGAAGAAGACAATATGGAAATAGCTATCAAGCGGTTCTTGGAACGCAAGGCCGCATAGCATAAATAATGAATGTTGAATCAGATGACGAAATCAAAAGTTTCGGCATCACAAAAACCAGAAATCATGAAAATAGGAATCAAAAAAACTAGCATAATGCTAGCCCTTACAATGGCCTTTTTCTTATCTCCCCGCATTGCGGGGGCTCAGGGAATACCTGTTTACGACAATGTGAACTTCATCTCATTTGTCAAACAACTGTTGGAAGCTGGAAAACAGACCGCCAATATCATCAAGACGGTCAAATTCCTTAAAAAACAGAAAGAAAATATCGAAAAGGTAAGTGCAGCCATTGAAAAACTAAAGGCAGTGCAAGAACTCATTCGCAATAACAAACGCCTTTATGATACGGTGCAGGGAGATTTAAGGGATATACTTAATTCACCGCATATAAGGGCTGATGAAGTGGAACGGATATCCACATCGTTCAACGCCATCTTGGATCAAGCTACGGAGGACTTGGAATTCATTAACGAAATCCTGTCCAGTGACCATTTGAAGTTGACGGATGGGGAACGCATGCGGGCCATCCGTGCACATCAACAGGAGTCCAAGGAAATGGTGACCGAAATCGAGCGTAAGACTGAGCGGTATCGTGATATCATTGCCTTTCGTGAAATGCAGGACAAGATCAATAATAGAAAAACTAACTATTAAAGATGGAACTCATGATTTCCTTGAGCATAGGACTTGAATATGTAGACGCTGTCTTTGAGACGATCAAGGGCACCGACTTCTCTACCTATACCATTAGGGGTATCAAGGTCTTGGCCGTGCTGTTCTTTTTGGTCAACATCCTCAAAAAATACAATGAAGGAGTTGCCGATAAGGAAGGATATTCATGGGGACTATCCCCAAGGGATCTCGCCAAGAATTTTGTAATCGTCCTATTGGTCATATTCTCGACACAGATCCTGGGCTTTTTCGATGGTATTTTGGTGGCCATTGAAGGACAGTATCGTGATACAGCTCCGGCCTTGATTCCTTTGCAATTACAGGAAATTCCGATTGAAGAAGATGTTGGTGCTTTCGATGCGGCCAAGAAAGCTTGGGCCTTATTGTACGAAGCTTTGGTCACTCCCGTATTCGGCATCAAGATGTTCAGTTTTTTCATTGGACTCATCCTATGGATGATAGACCTGTTCATCTATCCCTTGTTCTTGGCGGAGCGGTATTTCCTGCTTGGGATTATGCAGGCCTTTTTTCCTTTGGTCATCAGTTTGGCGGTTTTTGAGAAATTCAGAACTATGGCCTATACCTTTTTCAAATTGTATGCCGCGGTCTATATGCTCGTCCCTGCTTTTTTTCTGGTCAACATTTTTGTGAACCAGTTGTATTCGGAAATCAACGCCAATTTCTGGACGAACCTTTGGGGAGGGCCAACAGATAATACCACCATAAAGATTTTAGTGGAAGCCGCGACCATTGGGTTTATCGTCTTCCTGAAATTCAAACTTTACAAGAGGGCGACTTCCTTTACGCTAAGACTCTTCACATAATAAACTTAAATGATAGAAGTATGAAACTACCGTATAAGAACATTTATGATGTACTCAAATTGAACCGCTATGTGACGATAGTTGTTACCGTTACAGCGCTTTTATCCAGTGTATTTTCAGGGGTAATGGTATTCAATATGTACCAAAAAGCGATGGGTAGTGCCTTCGCCGTGAATACGGATGGTTCTGTAATTCCCTTAAAGTTGGTTTCCCAAAAGGAAAATCTTCAGGTCGAGGCATTGTCGCATTTGCAACTGTTCCATGAATACTTCTACGGTATTGATGACAGTAATTATGAGAGTAACCTTGAAAAGGCACTTTGGCTGGGAAACAGCACGGTCGACAATGTTTATCGGCAGAAAAAGGCAGATGGGGTCTACAACCGGATATTGCAATATTCCCTGGTCCAAAAAGTATTGAGTGTCGAATCACAAGTGGATTTAAGGGCCGAACCCTATCGCTTTAAAACCATAACCGTTTTTGAAATCAACAGAGGGTCCGTCATTGACCGCTATGAAATGGTCTCAACAGGCGGACTCATAACGGTTGACCGAAACTATCCCAAGAATACACATGGATTACTCATTACCGATTATTTCGAGAATTCCTTGAAGAAGGTAAAAGAGCAGGAGTGAATTGAACTAAAAAAGTAAGCTATGAAAATGGACAAAAAGAAAATAGTATTTGCAGCGGTAATCGGAGTGGTCATCTTATTCATCATCGGTTATTCGGTTTTTGTTTTGGGTGCGGATGATGAAAATGCCAACGAACTCCAACAGACTTTGGTGCCCGAACTAGAAGATGGGGAGGATATGTACTCCTCCAAAAAGGTAGCAGTGGATGCCATAAAAGATGAAAGGGAACGGATTGCCCCCAGTATTTATGACGAACGTTTCTTAGATGAATCGGGAATATACGATGAAGACCTTTTGGACAAAAAGAAACAGCGTATCGTGGATAGTATTTACCGAATCGGTCGTATAGATTACTCTCAAGATTCTACAGCTTCTGGAACCAGAAAACCATTACGTAAAAAGCGGAGAAAGAAAAACGAGGTAATCGATACAAAAGACACTATTTCGCCATTGAAGGCGATGGGTCTGGAGCATCAATTGTTCTTTGCGGTCAGTCCCCAAGTCTTGGCAGATGGCACTGGCGAATCTTTGGAAGTGGAAATCGATGGGGAGCAGACCATAAGGGTAAATGACCGGCTACAATTGCGGGTAACTCAGAACACGACCCTTCAAGGTTTGGAAATCAAAAAAAATACACTGCTCTACGGAATTGTCAAGTTCCGGCCCAATCGGGTCATTTTAAATGTTGAGAATATCGAGGGAATTCCGTTGAAGCTCAAAGCTTATGATAATGCTGATGGATTGGAAGGCATCTACATTCGAAATAGTTTCCGTGGCGATGTTTTCAAAGAGGTCTTGGGCGATGCGATTTCTGAATTCAATATTCCTGGAGTTCCTGATGTTTCAGGGGCTGTCAATACTGGGGTAAGTGGAGTGAAAAAAGTATTCCAACGCAATAACCGTAACGTCAAGGTTACGGTCAACAATAATTACAAACTCATTTTAAAACCGAAGCTATGAGACATAAATTCTTGATTTTTCTTTTGGCGACTTTGGGTGATTTTTTATTTGCCCAAGAGCCCCGACAATTGGATACCATTTATGCCAATGAAAAAATGAACCTGGCTCTATTCTTTCCGACGAACATCCGTCAGGGAATCGTCGGAGCAACTAACTATGTCTTCAGTTACAATCGGGAGCGCGCTCAACCCTTGGGACTGTTGAAAGCTACCAAAGGAAAACAGAGCAATCTTCTAGTAGTTACCACAGATGGTAAGGTATATTCATACATCATCAAGTATGCCGATTCATTAAAGGAGCTGAACCGTTTTGTTTCCTTTTCAGAAAGTATCGGGCACGAACATCAAAGGGAGTCTCTTGTAATTCGTGATACCGTACAACTGGATTCCAATATGGTCGTACACAAACAATACCCAAAAGCGTTTTTGGAAAAATCATCAAAAGCAATGCTCGAACAACCGGAACGAAAGAATATTTTCAAGCGAAAAGAAGGTGTTTCATTGGCCATCAAGAATATGGTCTATTTCGAGGATTTGGTCTTTATTCAGTTCGAGATCAAGAACGAATCGGGTATTGATTTTGACATTGACTATCTGAAAGTAGCGATGGTCATAGGTAACGAGAAACGCAGAGCTTCATATCAATCCGTACCGCTTAAGCCTCAATATGTTTATAAAATGCCTGAAAAAACTAGGCATGCAGAGACTTCAAGGTTTGTTTATGTACTACCGAAATTTACTTTGGGCGATAATGAGAAACTGGAATTAAGGCTAAAGGAATTTAAAGGGAATCGGGAATTGATACTAAGAAGGAGGTTATAAATAGGTCTTTCGTAAAATTTCTATGAACAGTTTTTACATTTTACGCAGATTACACTCTCCCTAAAAATCCTTCAAGCGATGTTCAAACGTTTCTGCTAAGTCTTCTAGTTTTTTTATTCCTCCCACACAACACTTAAAACAGTATTATATTTAGGTGTAACAACGGCAAACTCATAGAAATTATAGTCTTCGTCTTTTTCCCAATCATTTACCAAAAACCAAGTGGATTTCCATATTTGTTGTTTGGATTGTTCTTTTGGATAAATTCTATTCTTCTCAAAAAACTCCATCGCAACCGAATCATCCGGTACTGTTAGTTTAGTTCGATCTACTATAAAATGTGGAAATTCTTCGGGTCTTTTCCAATAAGAGACCTTTCCATTATAAGAATGGAATAAACAAATAGGGTGGTCTCCTAATTCAAGATATTTAAAGGCAACAGAAGTCAAACTGGTTTTAAAGTAATGAGATAAATCCCTTAACAATTGTGGAGAAAATTTCTTTCCTTTTTGTTTCTGTATAAATAGTAGACTAGGCATTAGTAATTCGGATGCAAACTGGTTCGCCTCGCTCTCAACTTTACTATGCTGAGCTTGCTTTTCTTTATTGTCAAACCATGAGGTCGTTGCTTCATTGTCATTGTGGACATCAATTCCTTTATGCATAACAAGATGTCCGATTTCATGTGCTAAAGTGAAACTCTTTTTTCCTTCAAATTCAATGCAGCTATTTATCTCAATTAGGGTGTTTTTTTGACCAAAAATTATGCGTCCATCTGAATTCAATAATGGTTTATATATCACTGTTGCTCCCAAACCATTTGCAAATAAGTTCAATGGATAATGCAATAAATTATCAAAGCCAGTATCGAGCAATAAGTCTCTGGCACACGCAGCCCCTTTGGTATATTTAATTAGTTTCGTCATCCAACTCATCCATTAAATCAACCAGGTTTTTTCCTTTGATTATTTCCTTTATTTCATCTTCACTCAACTTCTCAAGGTTTCTAAATTGAACTGAAAGTTCTTTTTCTTCAATTAGTTTTTTAAGCGTTGCAATTGGTTTATCAATATTTTTTTCTATTGCATTTTGAAACTTTCCAATAATCAATTCCATAAGGTTTTCAGATTTTTCTTTAGCTTCAATAGCTTTATAATTGAATTTCAATCTCTTTGAAAACTGAGATATCTTTTTATCCAATATATCAATATCACAACCATCCTCCTTCAAAGAATCTTTGATAATACCAATATCAACGTTCAAATAAAACTCAATGATACTATTGTCAATTTTATTTTTTAAGTTGCTCATGACCTTTCCTCATTAATTTTTTTTCGCCTTCTTTTCAGCCTTTTCAAGGCGTTATAAACAGAAGCAATTTCGACTCCAATTAAGTCTGAAATTTCCGCTGGGTTATCAATACCGTCACACCAACATTCAAAAATCCATATCTCTGTTTCCGAAGCTCCTGAATCTTCCAAGAGTTTCAGAAAGGTTTTCTTTTGCGTTTCGATGTCTATGTTAGCACCAAGATCTTCCATAGTTCCATTTTCAGTAGGAAAATCAGGAATATCAATTAAGTACGATTCGTCTACGCCATCCTCCTTTTTATCTGGATTTCTTCTTTTTAACTTCTTAAGGTGGGCCCATATTTCATTCTGTAATGCCTTAAACATGAAGTATTCAAAACTAATCTTTTTGTGAGGCCAATTTTTGATTCCCGTCAAGGCCTTTTCAAAAACGGAGAAAACGAAATCTTCAGGTTCTAAACCATTGTAAACAGAGTTTTTTCTTCCTAATCTATTTACGGTATAGCTTGTCATCCTGTATATCAAGTTTTCGATATCACAGGAAGCTATAGCCTTGTTTATTTCCGAATTTGAATTCGACATAAAGTACTTTCTATTTGGTATATGCTCGCTTAAAGAAGATTTTTTCCATGTTGGTGGCAAAAAAACGAAAGTTATGGGCATATACCTATGAATACAAGTTTATTTATAAAAAAAATATTAAAAATGGCAAAGAATAAACCTACAGGTGATAATGCTAGAAAAGGAGCAGTGAAAAATCGCTCCCAGGTTCTAAACCCAAAGACAAACCTATTCGTAAAACGAGATTCCGACACCGGAAGATTTATGGATGTAAAAACTTCTGGGGGGAAGTTCAAAGGTGTTAGAAAAGAAAAATAATATGGAAAAAGAAAGACTTGAGTATACGGTCAACAGGCTAGACCATTACTTCGATAGTGTAAATAACAAGACCGCCGTGTACATAGCCATCAATACCTTTTTAACTGGTGGTGTCATTACCTTAATAACACAGGTAAAGGAAGTTTTGACTCAGCATTTTTGGTTACAGTTCGTTATTGGCTCGATTCTGGTTCTCGGAATATTAAGCTTAATTCTTTTAGCATGGGCCAGTATTCCATATTTCTCCCCAAACACTAAGTTCGATTCGCTGTACTACTTCGCATCGATAAGTGATAAGAAGTTCCATGCGTTTTCTGAAAATTCCGAAGAACAAAACAAAAAGGGAGATTTAAAAGACCTTCGAAGCCAGGTACATCTGATGTCGATCGGTCTTACCAAAAAATTTCGAAAACTGACTTGGGTTGGTGTTTTACTGATTGCGCAATTCGTTCTTCTAGCCCCATTAACCTATTTATTAATTTCAAAATTATTGTAAAAATGGATGTATTTGACTCTTATAAAAATGTAATTCAGAAAGCGGTAGAAAATGACCCTTTACGAAAGCATAGATCTTACTATGGCCTCGGCCAACCCTATGTAGAAACTAATCAAGATTATTTAGTAAAGTTGCGAAACGAACTCCCAGGCATGGAACTCAATGAGAGCATGAAGACTTTTTCAAAAGGAATGGGCGGGGTATCGACTCTAACTTATCCAAGTCTTGGTAACCACCCGGATTTTTCTTATTTGAGGGGAACGGGCGATTCTGAAGACCATTGGATAATTTCAGGCTTCATAGATGTCAGAAAGAGCACACAACTTTTCAACCAATTTACTAAAGGTACAGTCCGGCTTATTACGGAGAGTATTGTACGTGCCTCAATATTTGCTGTAAATCTATGTGGGGGTTACGTTCACAGAATTCACGGTGATGGCTTGATGGTTTATTTTGGACGAAAGAATATGGATAAAAAGCAGGCGGTCAAAGATGCTCTAAAATCCTTTTCAATGATCTCTTATTTTGTCAAGAACGATTTGAAGGATTATTTTGAGTCCAATGGGATAAAGGATATTCATACTCGGGGAGGGCTGGATTTGGGTCATTCAAATCAGGTCTCATGGTTCTACTCTGGTATTGGTGATTCCGGAGAAGTTACTACCTGTAGTCTTCATACCAGTTTGGCCCCAAAAATGCAAGGCAACGCAAAAATTAATGGTATAGTTGTGGGCCATCATATATATACGCAAATAGGTAAGGATAAGTATTTTGATAAGCGTAGTAATCCAATCCATGATTATGGTGACGGTCGAGTATATAACCAATATCATTTTGATTGGGAAAGATATTTGGTTGATATCGGATTGGCTGTTCAAAAAGATAATGGTGTTCTCGTTTTAACCATTAATGCTTTACCCACACCCGGGCGGAATAGTGATAATTTGCACAACATTGCCTCTAAAAGCAAACCTTTTTTCAATAATGGGGAATTATAGTCTGGACACTGAAATAAAACATTTCTTGTCCAAATACTTTGCCTTTGAAAGGGTTGAGTATCCTAATCCGAATTATTTAGTTCTCGAAGGCAAAATGGACATTGTGGATGATGACAATGCTTATTGGGGTAGTTTTGAGGTGCAGATTATTCTTAACAAGAACGAGTATCCTCATACTGTCCCAGTTGTAATTGAAAAAAGTAATGTCATCGATAGAACCGATGACTTGCACATATCAAAAGAAGGCGCCTGCTGTTTGGACATCCCGCATGTTTTGGATAAAATGAAAAGGAGAGGGATAAGGTTTACGAGTTTCTATCAGGATGTCATTTACCCCTTTTTCGCCAACTATCATTATCATTGTGATAAGAAGAAATATGCCAAAGGTGAATATAAGCATGGATTCTCTGGCGTTATTCAGTTCTATGAGGAAGAACACCAATTGACAAATATTGAGTACATAGTTTCTCTTTTGAAGGTGACAATTGGTTTTCCAAAGCCAGAGAGAAACTCACAGTGCCCAATTTGTGGAAAACCCAAATTCAAAAGGTGCTGTGGAAAAAAGGTATTAGAGTTAATTCCCTATGGTCAAGAGCGCCTGAAAAAGGATTTAGATTTATTTACTTATTTGCTTTCCGAAAAAAAAGAAGCGTAATTGTTATTCTTGGAGAATCCCCTTCGCCTCCCGATGAATCTTCTCAAAATTCTCCTGTAGTTTTTCTTTTAAATTCCGTCCTGGCAAAGGCAACTTCCTAACAATCTTGGGTGTTTTGAATTGCACTTTCTTATCTTTTCCATCTGTCAGCACCACGAAAGCCCCTTGTTGCAAGCCATAGAACACATCGGCACGGGTCTTTGCCACTTCCCGTTCCCCTTTAGTCACACGAGTGTCAAAGTTGAGGTTATAGCCTTTGTTAACGCTTTTGGTTTCCTTCTTTACGATTTCAAAAAAGCGTTCGTAATATTTGGCGGTATCGGGGTCATTGGCCTTCCCAAAAAACTGATAGGACAGGTTGGCCAAGATTGCCTTACTGGCCATCGGCCCGTATATCATATCGTTTTGAATCTTGTCCTGCAGTACATAGACCGTGGCGATATCATAGCTGCGTAAGGTAGCAGGAATACGGTGCATATTCAATAATCGCAAGGTCGCAGCTTCTTCCATTAACAAAAAAGAAGCGTTTTGATTTCGGACACTCATTTGCTTGGTCATGGTATGAATGATGGTCGCAATAACAGGGGAAAGGGATGTTTCGATTTTTGGGTTATTGACCACCGAAACAACCGCCAAATTATCTTTGTGATTGATGTTCAAATCAACTTCATCTGCAGAGAGCGCCATAAAAATCCGTTGGGTACTGATTTTTTTAAAGGCATTGGCCAAGGTACTTTTGACACCAGCTGTTTGCCGTTCAGAATCCACTCCGCTAATAAAGGCATCGGCCATTGCTTTCGAGGTAACATTGTCGGATAGGAACTCAATAAGTTGTGCCGTATTTAGATGTTGATATAGGGCAATTAAATGGGGCAGGGTACAGCATTTTTCAAAATCGGTTTTCAAACGCCATATCATTCCCCCGACTAGGCCCTCTACCACATCGTTAAAGAACCGGGTGGTAGCGTTCATGTTGTTGTCCTTCTGTTCCAAAAGGTTTTCTACCAGTACCCGTGAAAGCTCGTTGACACTTTCCTCGTCGGGCAGGTATCTTGGGGCAATGGGATTGACCCTTGAATGAATGGTGTCGAAGGAAATGATAAAGAAGGGAATATCGCATTGACTGAATAGGGGGTAGGCCATTTCGGTAATCTCAAAGTCTTTGTAATCGTAGATGACCCCACTAAAGTTCCACTGGCTAAAATGATTCAAAAGGGGATAGACTACACTTTCCGTTTTGCCACTTCCCGCAGCTCCGATAATGGCAATTCCCCTACGGATGTTTTCCAAAAGCAGTTTCCCTTTTGAGACTTGAAGCTTGACGCGATACCTGCCTTGGGTATTCGATTCGCCCTCCTTGGGAAAGAATACATAAAAGAGGATGTTGATAAACAACAGGGGCAAACCAATTATTAGCAGAACCGAAAGGAACTGCTTTTGATCTGCGGCATTTGACCAAGCCCAAAACAATCCAAGCCCGATCCAAAGTATATTGATAAAGAATCCTTCCTTGATAAAACGCACCAAAAGTAAGCAAAGGCCGCTTCCAAAGAGAAGGGTCAACACAACACGACTAAAATTTAATTCTTCCATGGCTTTGATTTAAATTCCGATTGATCCTGATTCGATGGCCCGTTGCATTCCCCGTCTTAATCTGTGAAACACTTTTAAGGCCAATTGCACTTTGTTCGTTGGAATGGAAGGAATACGCATTCCAGATTTCGAGAGCAGTTTCAGGGCAAGGGCTTTTTCGTTGGTGGGTAGGTTCCCCAAGAGCATCCGAAACATCGCGGGATTTTTAACCAAGGTTTTCTTGGCGGTATAGGTCTCTACAAAGTTGCGGTCGTAACCAAAGACTTTATCAAAAGTCTGTTCGGCCTTCTCGAAGAATTGATCTCGGTGGAAACCCCGTTGCACCTTTTTACCATGCATTTCAACTTCGGATGCCTTGTATTTCGATCCAGGGGAAAGGCTAAAGGTATTGGTCACATCCTTGCGGCTAACGATAATATGGATGTGGGATTGGTTGCCCTCTTTTTTCATTCCGGCTACGATCATCTGGCCATTGATCTGATGGGGTGCTGCTTGTCTTAAAGCTGTGATTTCCTGTTCCAATTTTTTAATAGTTCCCTCTAATTCCCCACGCGCTACCTTTCGGATATCGTTCTCCAGTTTGGCAATTTGTTTTCGATAGGGGGCATTTTCCAGCACTTCATTTTCGAAGCCACGATAGGTGCGTTCGTGTTCTATTTTGGCGAAGTATTTTATCTGATCTACGGTTACGGGTTTTTCTCGGTAAAAGGATTTGGCGTACTCCTTCATTAACTCCCTCGTATAGGTTTTCAGCGCCTCTGGATTGTTCGCTATTTTTTTGAGTTCGCGTTGGCTTGGACTGACTACGATCGAATAAAATTTGGGTTCGGTTTTTTTGAGTTTTGCGGTATTGGCATCGATTTCAGAAATGACTTTATCGGGGGAAATTCGGTCTTCGGTTTGGCTGAAAAAATGTTCCTGATTTTCCTGTTCCAAACCCTCGTTTTCCTTTTCGAGATAGGCCACATAATCCGCTGCGCTGTTCGAATAACTTTGACCTAGTTTCTGTGGTGTGATTGCTATATACATATCATGAATTTTTTAAGCCCCTTTTGAAACGTGCAAGTTCTTCTCGAGTGATTTCCAATTTTAAAAAGTCTTTTCCGAAACGGTTGCTGACCAGTTCGACCCGTTCCAAAACATATCGTAATCTGTCTTTGGTCTCGGATAGTTTTTCCTGTGTTCGGTCATAGTCGATTCTTGAAACGGTATTTTTTTCGGCTGTCGAATTTTGTTTGGATTTAGCAACCTTTTTTGGTTCCAACAATTTGGGGGCATACTTTTTAATCTCCTCTTTAAAGAGTGATTTTAGCATAGCCTCGATATTCATAATCGGAACGTTCTGTGACTTCTCGACGGACTTGATGATCGCAATAACGGCATCGATTCGTTTGCGGTTTTTCTTTTGTCCTGCGATTACATCTTTGCCAAAACGTTGGTGTGGCGAGTAGTTGTGCCATTCAAAAAAGTCCATCATAGCGGTCAAGGTCTCGGCATGAGAACGGGCTACCTTTTTAGAGAAAGCACGAAAGCGTACAACGACCTTTGCCTGTAAGTTCAAGGCCAGATAGTCATACTTGTATTTGTTTTTTACCTTCATTTTGCAACAAACTTTTTCAATGTTTTAGGGGTCTTCCGAATGTTTTGCAACAAACTTTTGACCTATTCCTAGACTGTATCAGAGCCTAAAACACCGATAATCAATTCATTTTCAAGGCATTGAAAAAGATATCGAACTTCATAACATCGCTTTAGCGTGTTATCCTCTTGCTATTCCTTTTTCCCCGCAGGGGAAAAAATAAATACCTTTACTTCAAGGTAAAGGCTCTCGTTTCTAAAGTTGAAAAAGGCATCCATTTTAAGAAGGTTAAAGCTATTTTTTTATGGATTCAATATGAATTATTGAGAAGTGTTGCATTTTCTAAAATAGAAAAGGGCAACTTTTTGAAAGTCGCCCCATGCATTCAAAATCTTCTTGCTTTAAATAGTGAACATGAATTTGTAATTATAAAGGTTCTTAATAGCTTCCTCTTCCAAAATTTCTTGATAGTCCAAATGATTTTCTTGGGCATATATTTTCATTTCAGAACCGAATTTTATTTCAACTTCTTTCTTGGATTGCTCCATCAATTTTTCCTGTGTATCTCCGTCCAGATTATTGAAATTTAGACGAAACGGTATATCTATATTAATATCCATACGATTTGAATTTTAAAGTATTCCCTCATCGGCAAAACTGTAATAGTCGCCATTGGGTACAATTAGAATGTGATCGAGTACTTTGATGTCTAAAAGCTGTGCAGCGTTCTTGATTTTTTTCGTAATCTGTCTATCCGCTTCGCTTGCTTTTAGTGTTCCACTTGGGTGGTTGTGTGTCAAGATAATCGCTACGGAAAGGGTTTTTAGGACAACCGCAAATAGGATTCTCAAATCTACAAGCGTTCCTGTTATTCCCCCTTGTGAAATTTGATAGATTCCTTTGACCTTATTGTTATTATTCAATAAAACTATTTTGAACGATTCATGTAAGCTAATAGTACTTTTATCCCAATGCTCAAAAAGAAGTTCCGCAGCATCTTTCGAGGAATTTATCTTGCGCCAAAATGGTGCGGTTATGCGTTCTTTGTAACTGACTTTAATTTCATTAACTTGTGATTTCATTGCTTTTGATTTAAACGTTATTAGTAATGAAAAAGAGGGCAGTACTTTTCCGAGAATGCCCTCTTTGTTTTTCTACAATCCACTGTTTAAGCTGCTTTGTTTTCAGACTTAGAACCCAATAACAATACTTCACTAACAATCACTTCCGTGATGTATCGCTTTTCGCCTTCTTTGGTTTCATAACTGCGAGAAGTTAATTTTCCTTCGATGGCAATTTGCTTGCCTTTGACGGCATACTTTTCTACAATCTCGGCAGTCTTGCCCCAAGCCACCATATTATGCCAGTCTGTACTTAGAACTTTCTCGCCTTTGGCGTTTTTGTAGTTCTCATTGGTGGCCAATGAAAAACGGATTACTTTTTTACCGCTTTCCAAAACGGTCATTTCGGGATTGTTCCCCACGTTGCCAATCAATTGGACTTTGTTTCTAAGATTACTCATAATTGAAAATATTTAGAATGAATTAATAGACCTGCCCGAACTTTTCGAACAGCATTTAATAGCGATTTACTTATTACACCTAGAGCGTTTTCCTTTTTGTTATTTTTTAACTTTTGTTCCGATTCATTTTTGAGGATTTGATATGATTTCATGATTTCCGGTTTTGATTTACTTCCCACAGAGTATCCTATGATAAATCCAAATTTTGAAGCATAAGTTTTATCTATTCTTCCAAGATTTTTTGTGCAAACCTTTTGAATCGATTTACTTATTATATCCTGAGCGTTTTCCTTTTTTTGATTTTT
>NZ_JBLFER010000003.1:0-397149 GCF_047345145.1 Maribacter taeanensis | reverse complement strand
CAAAATCTTTTGGATTTTGCTCTGGACAGGAAAAAGTAAATCAAAACAAAAAGATTTCGCTATGTGCGTGGCGGAAAGCAAACGCTAGTTTGACCCCGTACTGTTCATAGCTCAACCGTTGTAACAAATACTGAAAAATGCATAGATTATATTTTAACATCATAGTTTTTGGAGTAGTTTTTATGTCTTTTACAAGTTGTAACGGACAGGCGGACAAAACGCAAGACCCAAAAATAAATGCTGAAAATTATTACGAATATTACCAATCTGGAGGAACAACACCTACTACCACAAATTGGCTGAGAAGACACGAAGCTGTGCCAATAATAATTGACGAACTGGAGAAACTTGGATTTGAAACAAAACAGTACATCCTGTACGAGCTAGATGGCGGAGAACAAATAATACTTGATGTTTATAATCGTGAAAATGATTTGGGAATTGTATTCAATACTGGACATTTTGCTTTTGTAAAAAAAGACCATAGAAACATTCAAACTTATAAGCAAGATAAATTCAAAATTACTGGCAGATTAGGCAAGCGAAAAGTTCACGAAGACTTACCGAAAAACATAATTGTTTTACAAGAGAATTGGTATTGGTATCAAATCCAAAAAAGTCAAAATGATGAACTTGTCGACAAAAAGGTTGCGGAAAGTATTTTGCGGGAAGACGTTAAAAATAGCGTTGCTCAAATTGTGAACTAAAAAAAGTACTTGTTACAACAAAACCTATAAACAATACGGGTTTTGGGCATATTCGCAGGGTTTATGTATTTTTATGAAGTCCGCAAAATCTTTGGGATTTTGCTTTTTAGCGGGACAAAGAAAAAAAGAAAACCAAAAGATTTCGCTATGTGCGTGGCGGAATGCAAACGCTAGTTTGCTCCCGTACTGTTCATAGCTCAACCGTTAGCTGTAATACCTGAAAAATGCCAAAATATCTGGTCAGATTTACTACAAAAAAATACTTTCCGAATTTTGACGACCTTACCCAATACACCATTAAACTAGGAACTTTTCATCATTATCGAAACATTGAAGATAAAATCAGACAGGATAGAGAAGAGGGACAAAGAGGTTTAGACCTAATAATAAAAAAACCTTGTGATAAATTAATAAATGGAATTGAAACTGGAGAAATAATTTTCGGCCAATATGATGAAAGCCTATTAAACGACGAAGGAGAATTCATCGCAGAAACCCATATTTTGTATCACGAGCATTTGTATGAGTTTAACTCTTGGATGTTTTGCTGTTCAATTATTGAAGACCTATCGCTAATTCCAAAACTAAAAGAATACTTTGAGTGCGATTCTCACTACTTCATTAACGATTTAGATGGATTTGTGCTCGCAACTCAAAATGCTCTAGCTGCATCTCTTAAGGAAAATAGGGTGGACAAAAAAGGAAAACCATTCATTCTACATGGAAAGGAACCAAATGTATGGATTGACGGATTTAAAAATCCCGTTAAATATGGAATTAGGAATGGTTATCAAAAAGAAACCGTAGATACCCTTACGGAATTTACGAATAGTCCAAAATCTCGTGCGCTTAATATGGGCATCTGGTTTCACAAACCAAAAAGATTTGAATTTGAAAGTGAATTTAGGTTTGTACTGTACCCTACAGCGGGACGGAATGAGAAAAAAATTTTCAATATTAATGATGACTCCCGATTAATTGAATGTGATTTGACGAACTGCATCAGTACAGAACCGATTACATTTGAGAAATAAGTACTACAGCTAACAAAACCTATAAACAATACCGGCTTCGGGCTTAACTGCGAAGGTTTGCGTATTTTTATGAAGTCCGCAAAATCTTTTGGATTTTGCTTTTTAGCGGGACAAGGAAAAAAGAAAACAAAAAGATTTCGCTATGTGCGTGGCGCAAAGCAAACGCTAGTTTGCTCCCGTACTGTTCATAGCTCAAACGTTAGCTGCAAGCTGAAAAAACAAATTCAATGAAGAACCTTTGTACCCTAATTTTAGTTTTATCTATAATTATTTCCTGCATGGAACAAAAGAATCAGATAACGGAGCAATCCAAAGATTTTTCGCCCTTAAAAGATTCACTTACGGCGGATTTGAATAAAATAAAAGACAAAAAGAACATTGTCGGATTTTCTACATCAATAGTTAACGAAAACGGAATATTATACAATAAAGGATTCGGGCTTTCAAATACTGAAAACCAATCAAAGTACACAAAAAACACAATTCAGAATATAGCTTCCATTTCAAAGACCCTAATTGGCATCTCACTATTTAAAGCGCAGGAAATGGGTAAACTCAATCTTGATGACCCTGTGAATGATTACCTGCCATTTAAAGTCATTAACCCAACATATCCAGAAATTCCAATAACAATTAGGCATTTATCAACTCATACATCTACGATTATGGATTCTGACAATTTTTGGGAAAACACATATATTCTTAAGAAAACAGATCATCCTAAAAATGTTAGTGTCTTTGGGTATATGAAACGACCAGATTCCAAAATACCTTTTAGAGATTTTCTTAAGAGTCTATTGGCTGAAAAAGGACAACTTTATACGCCTGACAATTTTTCAAAAGAGAAACCGGGTCAAAAATTCAGTTATTCAAATTTAGGTGCCACACTTTGTGCTTTAGTTATAGAATCTGCAACGAAAAAATCTTACGATAAATTTACACGAGATAATATTTTAACTCCTTTAGAAATGAACAATTCAGGTTGGTCAATTAAGGCAGTAGACTCAACAAAAACTTCAAAGTTATACGGTAATTATGAAAGTGTATTGGCAGATTATTCAATTCTTACTTATCCTGATGGTGGACTTTTAACTTCAAGTAGTGACTTAAGTAAACTTCTAACCGAATTTATAAAAGGATATGCTGGGAATGGAACACTTTTGAGTAAAGAAAGTTATAAAAAACTATTTGAAAATCAGCTTTCGAAAAGTCAAATGCCTGAAGGCACAGAAGCTAATTTTGGTATATTTTTGGATTTCTCGAAAGGGTTTATGGGCGACGATTTCAGAACAATTGGACATAGTGGTGGAGACCCAGGTGTTGTTGCTGGAATGTTTTTCAATCCCAGAACTGGACTTGGTAGAATTTTAATTTTAAACACGGATTCAGATTTTGATGATGCTGTAACCCCTCAATTCAAAGAAATTTGGAGTACAATAAATAAGTACGGAAAGGAGCTGAACGGAGAAAAGCCAATTGCCAAAAATGCCTATAATTAATACGGGGTTTGGGGCTTAAAGCTAAGTTTGGGTATATTTAGCGTGTCCGCCAAATCTTTTAGATTTGGCTTTTAAATAGAAATGATAAAAACAAACAAAAAGGTTCGGCTAATCGCTTAAACGGAAACAAAAGTGCTTCTTTATTCCTATATTAATCATAGCCGAGCCGTTAGCCACAAGCTGAAGAACCAAACTTCAATAGAATATAATAAGTTATCTTTATTGATCATAATATGAATATTTATTCATATTTTTACAATGATGACTGAAAAAACAGAATACAGACTAAATCAAATTTTCAAAGCCACACTAAACCTTACAGGTAGAGTTGGTATTGCAGGGTTAAAAATGTCTGATATTGCTAAAGAAGCTAAAATAGCAAGTGGCACACTTTATATTTATTTCAAAAGTAAAGAAGAGTTGCTAAATGCACTCTATTATAAACTACAAAGAGAGAGCGCACCTGCAATCGTAGACACAATTAGCCATCTTCCTATCAATATTCAACTTTATAAAATGTGGCATATTGCGCTAAAAAGCTTAGTAGAAGATAACTTGAGAATTATTTTTTTAGAGCAATTTCTAATTTCCCCATTAATTTCAGACACTAATAAAAAATTAGATATAAAATTCAAGAATTATTTAAAAGAGTTGCTTGATAAAGGGAAAAAAGAAAATTTAATAAAAGACATTGATAGCCAAATGCTCATTTCATTAATCATTGGTTTTTTAAGGACTTATTCTACTCATTTAGTCAACGAAAAAGAGAGTATACTAACTGATGATTTAGTTGACAAATCTTTTGCTTTGTGCTGGCAAGCCATAGAAAAATAAAAAAATTTAAACTATTTATGAATAAATATTCATTTATAAAATTAAAGAAAATAGTATTATTAATCTTTTAAATATGGAAACTAAAAAAATTAGCATTAATGGAGAGCAACTTTCATATTACGACAATCAAAAAGGAAATATTGCACTCTTGTTTATTCATGGAGCGTTTATAAACAAAACGTATTGGGAAATACAATTATCCCATTTCTCTGAAAATTACAGAACATTGGCTATTGATTTACCTGGGCATGGAAAATCTTCGTTCAATCAAAAAGTATTAAATGGTCAAAGGTTTGGTAAGGACGTTAGTGAATTCATACATAGATTATCTTTAAAGAATGTAATAATTATAGGACATTCTTTTGGTTCTGACGTTATGCTTGAGACTGTAGCTCAAAACGCAAATGAAATCATAGGTATAATTGAAATAGACCATATGAAAAACATTGGAATAGAACTTCCGAAAGAGGTAGTTAATCAGCTAATTAATGGTTTAAATACAAATTTTGAATATACCTGCGAACAGTTTGCAAAACAAGCCTTACTAACCGAGGAAACGAACCATGAAATCGTATCTAAATTACTAAAAGATTATAGAAATATAAATCCTGAAATTGGAATTCCTTTGCTTGAATATGGTTTCAGTTATCACAATCGTCAACTAAAATTGCTAAAAGAATTAAAAATAAAATTACATTCAATTCATGTTAACTACTCACCTACTAACGAAGAAAATCTAAATAAACATCTCGGTGATAATTACGAATTATATAAAATAAATGGAACTTGTCATTACCCAATGCTTGAGAATCCAAGTAGGCTCAATGCTACTATTGAGAAGATTTTATCCGTAATAATTGGCGTATAATTTATTTTTAAGCGAAGTGATTAAGTATCAGGAACAATTAATACAATAGCCAGAAATAAGACCATTAAAGGATTTAGCCATATATCCTTTTGGCAACGCAATATCTATTTCATTTTCAAGACATTCTACAGTTCCGCATTGAAGACATCTGAAATGAAAATGGTTATGGTTGTGCTCTTCCTTTTTTTCACCACAATTTAGGCACAAAGCAAAGTACTGCTTTCCATCATCGCCAACAATCCGGTGAACCCAACCATCATCACAAAAACGATTGAGAACACGATAAATAGTTGCCCTATCAATATTAGAATTCAATTTTTCCTGTAGCATTTCGTGACTTAAAGCAGAATTAGAGGACGATTTTAAAATTTCCAAAATTTCTGTTTTAGATTGAGTATTTCTTCTTTTCATTTTTTAATGCGACTTTGTTGCAATAAAGCAAATTTTTATTACTTTTACAAAAAAATAATCTCATGTCTGAATGTCAAATTGATATAACCCAATTAAGTAACCCAAAGACAGGGCATCTAGATAGGGAATATATCACGTTAGTTGATAGTTCAAATATAGAAATATTGTAGGGTTACGGCATTTCTGTAGTATCTGCACTAAATGATTTGCACAACAATTTGTTATAAATACAAATGGTATCAAGAAGAAAATTTATCAAAAAAAGTGCTTTGGCATCAACTGCTATAATTACAACACCTTTATTGATGTCATTTGCTAAGTACGATATTATGAAAGACGATAAAGAATTTGAAGTTATCATTATTGGTGGGAGTTATGCAGGACTTTCGGCAGCAATGGCTTTAGGAAGGTCATTGAGAAAAACATTAGTTATAGATAGCGGGAAACCCTGTAATAGACAAACACCACAAGCACACAATTATATAACACACGATGGAAAAGTGCCAAGTGTAATCTCTCAAATTGCAAGAAAACAAGTTGAAGAATATCCAACTGTACGATTTTATTCTGGTTTAGCTACCAAAGGAAGACAAGTTGAAGATGGATTTGAAATCATAACTCAAAACAACGACAGCTTTAAAGCCAAAAAAATAATCCTTGCGACTGGAATTAAAGATATAATGCCAAGAATTAAAGGCTTTTCAGAAAGTTGGGGAATATCTATAATTCATTGTCCTTATTGCCACGGTTACGAATATCGAAATGAGAAAACAGGAATTTTTGGAAATGGCGATTATGGATTTGAGTTCTCTAAAATGATTAGCAATTGGACAGACGATTTAACGCTATTTACTAACGGAAAATCGGAATTAGATGACGAACAAACTAAAAAATTAGAACGAAATAATATCAAAATAATAGAAAAAGAAATCGCTAGTTTTGAAAACGAAGATGGTCATCTTAAAAACATCGTTTTTAGTGATGGTCAAAAACACCCAATAAAAGCGGTTTATTCACAAGTACCTTTTGTTCAACATAGTGAAATACCAAATCAATTGGGTTGTGAATTAGACGAAAATGGTTACATCAAAGTCGATATGTTCCAAAAAACAAACATAGAAGGTTTATTTGTATGTGGCGATAATACTACATTTATGCGTTCTATTGCCAATGCAGTTGCATCAGGAACTGTAGCAGGCTCAATGTCGAATAAAGAACTCATTGATGAATATTTTTGATGAAAAGCCAGTGGCTAACACTGTGTGTAAGCAATAGCGGTTTGAGTTGGTAACCAAACTGCTATTTCATTTAGTTAAAGTATATTGTAATCTGCAAAGTAGTTGCGTAAATCCCGCTGCTGCTAATACACGAACACGTTAGCTGCAAGCTGAAAAAATCATTGCTTAGAAAAATCCTCTTCGAAATTGGAAATAAAGTCATTAACGTACTTTTTGAGTTCATCGGCCTTTCGAAAGACCAAATAATGCGTTCGCTTTAAACCATTTTTACCAATTCTTTTAAAAATCAAATCATCAGAAATCTTAAAAGATTTTAATGCCCATTTGGGCATACACATTATTCCCATATTAGCATCTACCATTTCCAATGCGACCTCAGTAAGAGGTATCGCAGAAATCTTGAGTGGAGTAATTTTATTAGGTTTTAAAAGTTGCTCATATACCGAGACCGTTTCCAAAGGAAAAGAATGGATTATCAAATGTGCATTCGAAAAATCATTTGTATCCAAAAAAACCACTTTGTTCAACGGACTTTCCTTATGCATAATCGCAAAAATCTCATCTTCGTAAATTTCGATACTTGATAAAACCTCATTTGCGGGTTTTGAAGTAACTATCGCAATGTCAATCTCATTGGATAAAATCTTCGAAATTGGTTGATGTGTGGCTTCAAGAATCAAATCAACCTCTATATCTGGATACAAAAGCCCCATTTTTTGAATAAAACCAGAAAGACCCTGATAAAAACTGAAACATTCCGTGCTAACTTTAACAGTTCCGACTGAACCGCTTCGCAATTGTTCGATGTTCTCAAAACCCTTCTCGATACTTTCGAGAACAGAGTTTCCTAATTTGTAAAGTTCGCTACCTTCATCGGTCAGTTGCCATTTATTTCGTGTCCTATGAAAGACCTTGAATCCCAAACGTTCTTCCAATTCCCTTAATTGATGGCTTAGCGCAGATTGCGTCAAAAATAGTTTTTCTGCAGAATTGGCAATACTACCTTCTTCCACTATTGTTTTTATTAGCCTAAAATATTTGATTTCCATAAGAGGCAAAGCTAATAATTTGTTTAAAAGCCTTAATTGAAAAAAATTCAACCATACAATCAAAAGCATCAAGTTCAGCATTTGAAAATAGGGCTGTAGCCTAACTAATTTTGCCAAATACAAATTTTTACATTATGCAAAACCTAAGAATGAACGCTACTACCGACTTACTAAACGCAGTACAAACTTATTTCGACGCCCTTTATTTTTGCGATACTAAAAAGCTTGACCAAGTATTTCACAAAAATTCTAGCCTTTTTGATGTTGATGAAGGCAAGGTTTTTGCGGAGCCTATTGCTAGTTTTAGCAAAGATGTTGGAAAAAGGGTATCGCCATCGAGTAAAGGGCAAGAGCCCGAAGCAGAAATTTTAATGATTGATTGGTTATCAACCGCTTGCGCGACTGTAAAAATTAGAATAAGAGCGCATAACAATGTGTTTGTAGACCATCTTGGCTTTGTTAATGGAGAAGATGGATGGCAAATAGTTTCCAAAATATGGCATCTGGAAAAAGTAATACGGAATTTTGGTGCTTAGCGAAAGGTCGTTTTGTAAATCGAAGTCCACAAAGCCTTATTTGAGTATTTATGGCTAAATTTAAAAACAAAAAATAAGGATTTGATATGAGCCATTCGGAATGGCTTGGGCTAAAAATTCTTGTACTACTCAAAGCTCAACCGTTGTCACAAAGTGAGAAATGCGAACTAAAAATTCAAAAATTACGATTCATATGGTTTCCAGTCTTGATGGTTTTATAGCCAAAAAAGATGGAAGTGTTTCTTGGATGCACTCAAAAGACAATTACGAAAAAGGAGTTGAGCTCACCGAAGAATATATTTCGAAATTTCTTAAATCGATTGACTGTTACATTATGGGTTCACAAACTTATGAACGAACCATTGAACTCGGTTGGCCTTACGGAGAAGTGCCTGTTTTTGTGCTAACAAATAGAAATTTAAAATCGAACAAAAAGAGTGTTCACTTCCTTTCGGGTAAATTGACAGAAATTATTAATGATAAGCTAAAATCAAAGTTTGAGAATATGTGGATGGTTGGAGGTACAATGCTAACTAAAGAATTCCTTAAACTCGGGCTTGCTGATGAAATCAACATAACTATAATTCCCACTCTGTTAGGAGATGGGACACTCTTTTTCGACTATATCGGAAAGGAAATTCCTTTACATTTAAAAGATGTAACAGCTTTTAAAGACGGAATGGTGGAAATGGTTTATGGAATAAATAAAGAATAAAAACTTTGGTTAAAAATAACGCAAGTCATAGCTAACCTTATGGCTTGAGCATTTTTGGAAAGTTACCAATCTTTTAAATTTGACGATTTCCAAGTAAAAACAAATTGTGAAATTTAAAAATTCGACTTTATACAGAACCTGATTCGCTTTGGTGGAAGGAAAATCGAATGGCTGGTTACGAACAAATGAACGCTTTCTATATCAAAAAATTATCGGAGCGTCTATTAGAAAAAGAATTTGAGCATGTTGAATACATTCCGACAATTAATAAAGGGTACCGAGCGAATGGTGAACGACATCTTCACAGTTGGACCATTGTAGATAAAGATGGCTTGATAAACCAGATATTGACGAAATAAAACAAGATGAAAAGAATATTCATAGTAACATTTTTAGTGAGCACCTTGGCTTCATTTTCTCAGTCAGACAAAATAATTGGGGAATACTTTCTTGAACTTGGCAACGAAAAGCATCAAATTGAGTACAGGTTAAATCTCCATTCAGACGGAACATTTGAATTTCATTCGTATGTCAATAGTAAAAAAACAATGCCACCAATAGTACATAAGTACGGAAAAGGGACATGGAATCTAGATGACAAGGTCGTTACATTCGTCACGAGCAAGGAGAGAGACTTAGACGAAAAACATACCCTAGACTTTAGCGGTTCTAAAGCAAGATTCATTACAAAACCCTCTAGAGACAAGACAAAAAGGGTAATAAAGACAAGACTCAAGTTTTTCGAAAGCGAAATCTTTTGGATTGATGGGCTAGAAATTTTTAAAACTTAAAAAACAGATTGCAGTAAAACCTAAAATTCATTACTCGAACCTAGAGGCGCAGAGTCTAAAATGAAATCATAGCTAAAAGCTAACTTTGCATGCTACTGCCCCAAATGTCAAGGCATTTCAAATCTTTATTATAAAGTAAAATATATAGATGTGACAACCGTACCGACTATTCATTATAATTACGCTGATCAATTGACCAAACTAGATTTTGGTTTTGAGAACTATCTGCTAGTAGAAATGGGCACTGAAAAATTTAGAGAAACACAATAGAGACTATGGTAAATAACATAGATATTCAATTTAAAGAAAAGCAAAAATTCACACAATGGTGGATTTGGGTGATTTTAGGAATACTAGGAAGCTTAGCTATTTATGGGGTTTTTAAACAACTTTTTTTAGGTGAACAATTTGGAAACAAACCCATGTCTAATGTTGGAATTGTTATTTTTACTCTTTTTATTTTCGGTCTTATATACTTTAGTTGGTATATGACCTTAATTACAGAAATAAACGCCGTCGGAATTGAAATGCGCTTTATTCCATTCGTCAAAAAAAGTATAAGATGGAGTGAACTAAAATCTGCTAAAATTGTGAATTATGGTTTCGTAGGTTATGGAATTCGATTCGGAAGTAAATATGGAACTGTTTATAATATGAATGGAAATAGAGGGTTAGCAATTGAATTGAAAAACGGAAAAAAAATTGTAATTGGCACCCAAAAAGAAACCGAATTACTTGAGATAATTGAAAACATATCGCTTGCCCCACAAGTTGTTAGCCAAGCGGAATTTGAATAATACCACAAAAGAATACTTTATATGCCCGGAGAAACAAATATTTCTGAATTATTAAAAGGAATGAATCCTAAACTAAATAAAGGGGAATATGTGTTTTCAACCGTAAGAGACTTAAATATTATAAATCGAAATGATACCCTCTGCGAATTCAAAGAAAAAGACGGAACTACGGTAATTATCGACAGAAAAAAAGCAGATGAATTACAATTGAAATACACCTATGTAGCTTCTTGGATAACTCTAATGATTCACTCCTCTTTAGAAGCAGTTGGATTAACCGCACAATTTTCAACTGAGTTGGCAAAAAATTACATCAGTTGCAATATTATCGCAGGATACTACCACGATCACATCTTTGTAGACAAAAAGGATGCTGATAAAGCAATTCAAGTTTTGAAAGAGTTAGCAAAGAAACACAGTTAAAATCAGCTCTTAACATCACCTAGTTTTAACGATCAAGAATCTCCTGAATATTTGGTTTAAAATAAGAAGGGCCTTTCAACACCTTACCATCTTCACGATAAATGGGCTTACCATCAGCACCAAGCTTACTCATATTACTGCGTTGTATTTCATTGAAAACTTCCTCAATTTTATACTGCATACCATGCTCAAGAATGGTACCACATAAAATATAAAGCATATCACCTAGGGCATCGGCAACCTCAACGAGGTCATTGTTTTGAGCAGCTTCAAAATACTCCTTGTTTTCTTCATCCATTAAGTTAAAACGCAAAAGGTTTTTGCTTTCTCCTAAATCTGCTCTCATAACCTCTGAAACTCCTAATCCGAAAGAATTATGAAATTGTTCTACTGCACTAATCTTATCTTGCATTGCTTATTGTTTTTACGTTAACTTTGCGTAAAAATATAAAATATGTTCAGCTCTGGACAATTAATTTTTGCGGGTCTTTTTGTAGTTGTTTTTGCTGTGGCAATTACACTTTCTTATAAAAAAGACAAAAATTTACATCTTAAAAATTATAAAGGTGTTAAGTGGGTAGCCCTAGCATTCTTGATTTTTATAGTACTTCTATTTATTATTAAATTTTTCATTAAAAATTAACGTTTTTTTTAAGCATACGATAAAACTTACATTTTCGTCGACTATTTCATCTTTTTGCTCGTATAATATACCAAACAACGTAATTTTGCGTTATTCATCCATAAGGGGCAACAAATGACAACTTTTTTTACCATTCTTTTTATCATTCTCGGAGTAAACTTGGTTATGATGTTCTTCAACTTAAGTGGAACAAACCAAAAGGCGAAGAAATCTTCATCAAGCGTTTCTGACGCAACGATCTCCAAGATTCATCCTATAGATTTAATTTCTTCGAAGTACAAGAAAGCAGTATAGTTTTATACCTTTGGGTATGAAGCAACTATTACTTGTTTTTTTTGGTGGAGGTATCGGAAGTATTCTACGCTATTTAATCTCCAAAAATTTCAATTCTTATTTTTCACATTTCTATTTAGGAACCTTTTTAGTTAATATAATCGGTTGCTTATTAATAGGTATCATTTTAGGTTTTTCATTAAAAAGCAACTACCTCACCCAAAATCAAACCTTATTATTATCTACAGGTTTCTGTGGAGGGTTCACTACATTTTCAACTTTTGCTTTTGAAAAGCATTCCCTACTTAAAGCAGGTGAACTTATGCATTTTTCAATTTATACTATCGCTAGTATTGTAATTGGTGTGGTTGCCATTGCAATAGGTCTTTGGATTTCTAAATTATTCTAAAGGTACTATCACAAACTATATTTACTTTTCAAAAACTACATTCTTAGTGGTTTCTTGTACCATACCTATTCTTCATTTGATTTTTTAAAACTCCTTTCCTAAAAAGTAAAATTGCACATTTTTTTATCACTAAATAATGATACCCTCAAATTAAAGAGGGTAATTTTATCATTTAAATAAAAATTCAATCATACCCCCTGTATTTTTAGGGGTGAATATTTATTTAATATACATTTGGCGCAGATTAAATGAAAAATTCAAGTTAAAGACTTAAAGAAACCTTACTCTAGTCTTTACAAACATTAAAAAAACAACCAATGAAACAAGTCGAAGCAATTATTCGAAAATCAAAATTCGATGAGGTTAAAAAAGCCTTGCACAGCATCGAAGTAAATTTCTTTAGCTACTGGGATGTAACTGGAGTTGGCAATGAAAAACAAGGTCATGTATACCGCGGCATTTCTTACAGCACAACAGACATTCAGAGAAGATACCTCTCTATAGTAGTATCAGACGAATTTTTAGAAAAAACTGTCAATTGCATTTTAGAATCAGCATACACAGGTAATGTAGGCGATGGTAAAATTTTCGTCTCAGAGGTGAAAGAAGCCTATAGAATACGAACAAAGGAAAGCGGTCACGCAGGAATCAACTAAACACAACCCACTAAACTTTTATTAAATGGACGCAGGATTATTTACAGCTAACAACGTATGGATGATGATATGTACCGCTTTGGTATTCTTTATGCATACAGGTTTTGCTTTTTTGGAAATTGGATTAACAAGATCAAAAAATACGACTAACATATTATTTAAAAACATATTTATAATTACTGTAGGATTACTTCTTTACTATGCATGGGGTTTTAATATGATGTACCCAGGTTTTGAAGAAGGCTCTTCAGGAATTTTTAGTTTTGCTGGCTTCGGAATTGGAGCGCCTGAAAACGGAATGACCCCTGAATATGCAGATGGCGGTTACACTTGGTGGACAGATTTCTTATTTCAGGGAATGTTCGCAGCAACAGCAGCTACCATTGTTTCGGGTGCAGTTGCCGAGCGTATGAAAATTGGTGCCTTTATGATATTTACCGTGCTTTATGTAGGCTTTGTTTATCCTATAGTAGGAGCTTGGAAATGGGGCGGTGGTTTCTTAGACTCTTGGGGGTTCTATGATTTCGCAGGTTCAACCTTGGTTCACTCCGTTGGTGGATGGGCAGCTTTAGTAGCCATTTATTTCTTAGGGTCTAGAATCGGTAAGTTCGGCGAAGATGGTAAACCTAAAGCAATACCAGGTCACAGTATTCCACTGGCAACGGCGGGTGTATTAATATTATGGTTAGGATGGTTTGGTTTTAACGGAGGCTCTGTATTATCTGCGGACCCAGCATTAACTTCTTTAGTACTAGTTACTACATGTCTTTCGGCTGCGGCAGGTGGTGTAGCAGCTATGATTTTATCTTTTGTTCTTTACAAAAATCTAGACCTAACTATGTTCTTAAATGGAATTTTAGGAGGATTGGTTGGAATAACTGCTGGTGCCGATTTAATGTCGCCGAATGAAGCCATAATCATAGGTTTAATATCAGGTATTATTATCGTTTTAGGAGTTGCATTAGTAGACAAATTAAAACTCGATGATCCCGTTGGTGCGGTGGCCGTTCACCTTATCTGTGGTATCTGGGGAACATTAGTCGTAGGTATTTTTGGCTCTATGGCTAGCGGAAGTCAGTTTATGACACAATTATATGGAGTACTAATCGTAGGTGCTTTTTGCATCGTCACTTCGGCGATTATCATTGGAGGTTTAAAGGCCATCACTGGAATTCGAGTCTCAAAAGAAGAAGAAATCGAAGGGCTTGATCTTCACGAGCATGGTATGGACGCCTACCCTGACTTTATGAATGACTAATTCGAACAAAAACAAACGGAGCGTTTTGCAGAACGCTCCGTTACATAATCTTTTCACAATTTATTGATCAAAAATCAAGTCCCGCGCTGGGAAACTTAAAATTTAAACCTATGAACATGATTACAAAAACAAATTTCGTAAAAAATATATTTCTAACAACACTAATGCTTTTTGCCGCAATAAGCACATTCGCTCAAGAGGAAGAAACTGAAGAGATATCAAAACCAAAATTTACCCTTAGTGGTAGTGTGGATGGTTATTACAGAACCAATTTCTCAGATTCTCCCACATTTGATGCTGACGGTAACTTACTGACGAGCACACCAGATCCGGGAACAGCATTTGCAAATCAAACTGGTTTTGCCGTCGGAATGGGTAATTTAATTGCTAGCTACGAGGGCAGCAAAGTTGGGGCTGTTCTTGATTTAGTTGTAGGACCAAGGGGTGCTGGCGCAACTTTCAATACAGATATAGTTGACGGTATTGTTAATCAAGCTTATGTATACTGGAATGTATCCGAGAGTACTACGTTAACCCTTGGGCGTTTCAATACATTCTTAGGATATGAAGTAATTGCGCCACAAGCCAACTTTAATTATAGTACTTCTTATCTATTTTCAAACGGACCATTCTCGCATGTGGGCCTTAAAGCAGATTTTGCTTTATCTGAGGATTTTAGTTTAATGTTGGCAGTTATGAACCCTTGGGATACCAATGACATTACCACAACTGGCGAGTATTCTTTTGGTGCACAATTAGGTTTCTATGGACAATATTTAAACTTCTACTATGACAGTGGTGAAAATGGCGGTCTAGGTACAGAAATTGACTTTACAGGAGGTTTCGATTTATCGGATAAATTTTTCCTTGGAATAAATGCTGCGTACGATACAAATGGTGCTGCTGACTCAGGTTTCTATGGTGCTGCCCTTTACCCACAACTTACTACTTCTGATAGTTTCGCCATTGGTTTAAGAGCTGAGTATTTTCAGGTAACAGATGGAAGTGAAGCCATTGGAGATGCTGCAACCGCTTTTACGCTTACAGGCAGTTATACAGTAGAAAATTTAATCATTAAGCCAGAATTTAGACTAGATAGCTTAACCGGTGGTTTTCTTGATAGTGACGGTGCTTCTTCAGACAGTTTATCGTCATTTGCTCTAGCCGCGATTTACGCATTCTAAGTGAAAACAATTCTAACGTTGGTTGTTTAAGTTGAGTTGTTAAACCCAGCCCTTTGGCTGGGTTTTTTGTTTCTAATCTTTATCAAAAGCCTTGACTCCTGCCATTACTTTTGTATTCAAGTGATTAACTGATGGCACTAAAGGACAAGAATACTTTTTATTATAGGCACAATACGGATTATAGGCACGATTAAAATCGATAGTAATTTCATCTGTTTTTGGAATTCTTAAATCAATATAACGACCACCTCCATAAGTTTCTTCGCCGTTTGTTAAATCGGTAAATGGTAAGAAAAGATAATCTACATATTCCTCCTTCAACATTAATTCTTTATTCTGATAAATTTCCAATTGTCTTGCTACTCCATTTATGGTAAAATATGCTATTCCATAAACAACTTCTTCAGATTTTCGATCCGTTGTGGTTGGCATCATAAACGGGATTGCTTCAGGAGTAAGAACTAATTTTGCCTTTACTATATAGTTAGTATCGGGAGCGAAAAAATCTAAAGACTCAAAGTCTTTTCGAAATTTATCTGGTAAAGGGGAAGTCTCAGGGTTTTTAAACTCTTCATTCAATTCCCTTTGGAATTTCAAAATGTCAGAAATAGCATCGTTAGAAACAGAGGTTATTTCTTGCTCAGCAAGATCATGGTACTTCTTTTTTTCTTTGCACCCAAAAAATACTATTCCACAAAGGGCCAAGACTAAGACACTATTCTTCATTACTTCATTTTGAGGTAAAAATACGATTTATACAATTTCCCGCTTTCTTGTTTGTGTTGTACTTTGCAGAAGAAAATTTAATCTCATGAAAAAACTGCTCGCCATACTATCAATTCCTTTCTTATTAATTTCCTGCATGGAGATTAAAAAAGAAAACGAAAGCACATCCGAAGAAAGATTTATTCCAGAGATAAAAACAGACAGATACAATGTCGCTTTTCTCATTATGGACGGTACTTTCAACACAGAATTCACAGCCCCTTTTGATATATTTCAACATACTCAGTATCGAGAAAATATTAAGGCCATGAATACCTTCACCGTAGCCAACACATTAGAACCCATAACCACTTTTGAAGGGGTTCGTATTCTTCCTGATTTCGACTATACCAAAGATGCCATTCCCAATATTGATATTTTAGTTGTACCAAGTGCAGAACATCATTTAGACAGTGATTTGAGAGACTCTGCAATGATCAACTTCGTTAAAAAAGTTGATGAAAAGGCATTATTCATGACAAGTCATTGTGATGGTGCTTTTGTTTTGGCAAAGGCAGGAGTCTTAAATGATGTAGTTTCTACGACCTTCCCCAGCGATGTTGAAGCTTATAAAAAAATGTTTCCAGATTTGCAGGTAAAAGATAGCGTGCTTTTTGTTCATGATGAGAAATATATCACCTCAGCGGGCGGCGCCAAAAGTTTTGAAGCAGCACTCTATTTGTGTGAATTGCTCTATGGGAAAGAAATTGCTAAATCTTTAGCGGGAGGCCTAGTAATCGATTGGAATTTAGAGCAAGTACCAAGGCTGATTGTAAAACCTTAAAACCACTAATCAATAGTTTCGTATCGTGCATCTTTTAGATACTTTGCTACAACTTTATTAAATTCAGGGGTGATACGTAGGAGCGCAGTGTTCTCTAAAGCATATAATTCATCGGTATTGGTATATCCGTTTTTTAATAACTCTTCTAAATAAAACAAAGCAGTACCATAATCTCCTACTTTTGAACTAAGCGATATTATTTTTAAATAGGAATCATATTTTTTAACATCTGTAATTGTATTCACCATCCACAATAGCAGTAATGCTTCTTCATCGATTGAGGATGCTGCCTTGACGATATCAATATTATCTTCAATAAGCGCATTCAAATATGACTTTAACCGCCTTCCCATTTGTTTCTCAAAAATATCAGCGCTTTTTTCGTATTTATCCAACTCGTCTATCTGATATTTCCACCACCCAAGGTTATTGTAGTTATAGGTCAAAATGTCTTCCTCAAGGTAATAGTCATAATCATCCTTTATCAAACCTTCTTTAAAAAAAGTAGCGTTTTGACTTCTACTTCCGCTCTTATAAAGTTTCGTTTTACGAAGTGTTTTAGAGCTTTGTTTTAAAGAGTCTATATTCTTATAATTCTTATAAAAAGATATCATTTCATTGAGAAGCTTATTCGCAAGTAAAGGTTTTTGGGCAGTTAACAAACTACTTACCTCACCCAAATTCTTGTTATAAGTTTCGTTAATGAAAGAGTTGTTATTAGATTCAACACCCTTACTCATCGCCGCCAAGGTAAATATCTCCATAGCTTTCGAAAGATACCTCGACTCTGGCCACTTTTGTCCACCTTCAAAAACAAATAGTTGATTAGGAAACTTTAATTTACTCAGTACCTTTTGATTATTCAACATGGGTATGTAGTTGTAATCTTCTATACCCACAATACCAACGAAGTGAAATTTACTCTTACTACTTAAAACCTCAGCATTTGCAACTGGTGATCCACAAGAAATTACACCTTTTATCTCTTTCACAAAGGTAGGTATTAGTGACGCCAGTCTAGCTCCACCAGAAAATCCGGCAGTATAACTCCTCCCCTTTTTAATAGGTAAAAGGGAATAGACCGCACTAAACATTCTACTAGCAATAAGAATGTTTTTTGAAAGTGTAATGCTATCATTTACATTATTTGATGAAGCTAAAATATAGCCCTGCTCCTCCGCAGCCTCGCGAAACATACGCAGAGCCTGCCTTCCCTTACCTTTCATATCGAAAACAAAGACAACTGGCCATTGTTTCGAAATTTCGAAATTAGTAGGTAAATAGAGCGTAAAATTTTCTGAAATTGAATCGTTAACTGGAACAGCATCTATTATCGCCCCTTTTTTCAGGGTTAGTTGCTGAGCAACTCCACAAAAAGAAACAAATAGAAAAAGGAGAAGTAATTTTATTTTCATACGATAACTTGGCTGCAAAAATCTAGCCAAAAAAAAATTCAAATAAAGTTACATAATAAATTAGTTAAGATTCCTTTAAAATTATTCGCCAATTGCCCCCATCTCAACACCTTCTGAGTAGGCGACCTTAACGTTATGCGAATTAAATGCTTTCTTAATCGCTCGGTTTGACTCAAAAGTAACGGACCAATAGTTATCTGGCTCAACATAGGGTCGAACAATTAACTGTATGCTATGGCTATCAAAGGTTTGAATACCGATATCAGGTACTGGATCTTTCAATACATTTGGAAGTTCTAACAATGCATCAGTAATTATTTTTTTTACCTTAGGAAAGCTTTCATCGTAAGGCATTGTCACTATTAATTCCAAACGAATTTTTCCTCGCTCCGAATAATTTGTGACTACAGACTCCGTAATCATGGAGTTTGGTATAATCAATATCTTATTTCCAGGAGTTAATACGTCAGTACTAAAAATTCCAATTTCCTCTACTCTACCGAATTTGTCATCCAACTGAATCCAATCCCCAATTTTGTAAGGTTTTAAGGAGAGAATCAATATACCTGAAGCGAAGTTTCCTAGGCTACCTTGAAGAGCCATACCAATCGCAAAACCTGCCGCAGCCAATATGGCGAATAAACCAGTTAGGTCTGCTCCTATTACAGATGCTATTGCAAAAAGCACGGCACCTTTTAATAGCACTGTCGCCGTTGAGCCGATGAATGGACGAAGGGTTTCGGAAAAGCCTGATTTCTCAAGAGCGAGATTCAATAACTGGACTATTTTTTTGACAACTTTAAAACCAATCCAAAGTATTACACCTGCTAAAACTATCTTAGGTAAAAAGAAAACCACCTTATCAATGGCAATTTGAAGATACTCGTTGATTTTATCCATTTCCATAGACATAAAATAAACGATTATATCGCTTACCTACAAATATTCATACGTATTTTATGACTGATTTTTAATGGCGTTCCGGTATTTTACCAACTCCTCTTTCACCTTGGGTAAAAGCAAAAACAAGCCTATCATATTTGGTACCAACATGGCAAATATCATTGCATCCGAAAAATCGGTTACCGAACCTAAGGTAGCGGCAGAACCAATTACAACAAATATGCAAAAGATTGTCTTGTATAGATACTCCATTTTCTTACTACGTCCGAAAAGAAATGACCAAGCTTGATGTCCATAGTATGACCAAGATATCATTGAAGAGAATGCAAATAATACGACTGCAAAAGACAGCAAGTACGGAAACCATGAAATTCCACTTTTTAAGGCGTTCGAAGTAAGTACCACACCCTGGGCATCTGAAATTTCGGCGCCTACTTCAAGTTGCCCCGTTATAATTAGAACCAAAGCCGTCATAGTGCAAATCACTACTGTATCAATAAAAGGTTCTAAAAGTGCCACTAAACCTTCACTAGCGGCATAGTTGGTCTTAACTGGGGAGTGGGCAATCGACGATGATCCTATCCCCGCTTCGTTAGAAAATGCCGCTCGTTTGAAGCCCTGGATTAGAACTCCAATAAAACCTCCAACAATTCCTTCCGGCGCAAACGCTCCATTAAAAATGGCCATGAAAGCGTCCGGAATACTCGTATAATTAATGACCAAAATAGTAATTACTGCTAGTACGTATAGGAATACCATTGCCGGGACAATTTTATCAGTTACCCTTGCAATTTTCTTAATGCCTCCGATAATTACAATACCTACAAGACTTGCCATTATCAATCCAAAAAGCCATCCCTTTCCATGAATAAAACTTTCTTCACCTCCAGAGACATATTCGAACAATTGGAAGGCCTGATTAACCTGAAACATATTACCGCCACCGAAAGAACCTCCGATGCACATAATGGCAAAAATTATGGCTAAAACTTTTCCAAACTTTTCTAAGCCTTTTTCTTTGAGTCCTTTAGTCAAATAGTACATGGGGCCGCCAAAAACTCTTCCATCTTCATCAATTTCGCGGTACTTTACTCCCAAGGTACACTCTACAAACTTGGAAGCCATCCCTAGAAAGCCTACCAAAATCATCCAAAAGGTTGCCCCTGGCCCGCCGATGGACAGTGCTATAGCTACACCTGCAATATTTCCTAAACCCACTGTTGCGGAAAGTGCTGCCGTTAATGCTTGGAAATGGGTCACTTCTCCATCATGACCTTCTATTCGTACGGTGTCCGGATTATCGCCATCATCGGTATAAATCGATTCAGAAACTTGAATCGAGGTATCGCTTTCCAAGCTGTCATACTTGCCCCGAACAATTCGAATTGCGGTACGAAATCCTGTAAAATTTATACCTCTAAAATAAAAAGTGAAATAACTCGCTCCTAGCAGGAGCACCAGCAAAACCCATGGAATACCAACTTCTTCAGTAAGTGGAATCTGAGCAAAAATGGCATCGACGAACCAACCTGTTGCATTTTCAAATTTTTCATTGATTTGGTCATCCAAGGAGCTCTGAGAATTGACAAAATTGGAAATCAAAAACATAACCAGGAATAGAACTACACGTGCCATTTACTTTATATCGATTTATGGCAAGGTGTATTTTAAGCTAAAAATCTACAAGGCTAAACACTGGTTAAAAATCAGAGCGGAATTGGTGAAATACCCATTAACCAAGTAAGAATGAAGTGAAGTCAATTTGATTTGAGGGTCGCATGTTTCAACATGTCATTTTCAAGTGCATATTGAATAAGCTGATTCTTACCGGCAAAACCACTGATATGTAAGGCCTTTTTGATTTGATGAATATGCGTTTGAAATCCGTCTACGCTTATATGCATTGCTTCAGCGATTTCGGTATATGATTTTTCATTTCCTAGAACCCCTAAATTTCCTAGGACTTCCTTTTGCCTTTCTGAAAGGTTAATTTTAGTAGTTTCGGTAAGTGTTTCCAAATCGGTGGTTAATCTTGCAATAGTATCCAGATGGCTGGTGTTTGCAATTTTTAGTTTAGAGTTCTCTTTTTCTAATTTTGCTTTCTCAATCAATACTTCATCCAAACGCGATTGCTTTTGCTCCTTTTCCGACAAGAATTTCCAGCTGTACAATAAAATGGAAAATAAAAGAATAAACAGGAATTTAAATGAAATAGAAGTAACGGTGCCAAGGGTAACCCAGGATTCTTTCGAAACGAAATCAGGAATTCGTTCTTCTGGAACTATCCTATGGGTAACCGCAATCAAAATAAGCATAAAAAGAGCTAGGCATGGTAAAACCATAAAACGCATATTTCTATTACTAAAAGCTTTATTTAAAGCATTTAACAAGGCAAAAGCAACTACTATTGAAATTGGAATGTCGATTAACCATATAAGGGAATTACTTATGGCCGAATTGGTGAAGGAGGCTGCAAAAAACACAAAAGTGAGCATTCCCATAATTCCCAGATAAATAGAAATGAATTCCCTTTCGGAAAAGCGCTCCACCAAACGAATTATTATACTTCGCTTACCCTTGTATTCGATGGATGGTATGGACAGCAGTATGAAAAGAGAGTTCAATAGGGAAATCAGCACACCAAAATAGATGAGAATTTTGTTTGAAGGAGACCATTCTAAATAGGAAACTGCAATCAAGTTAAATAAAGCTCCAAACCCCCAAGTGAAAATGGCAAGTCCGAACCATAGGATGCCTTTCACCTCGTCGGCTTTGGCAACATTGTTTTTTTCCTTTTTGTAAATGCGTTGAATAACAGTAGCTGTAATCAAGCAGACTATTGCTGTAATTGCATATTCCAAAATAACTTGCATGCTTTAGTTTTATTGATTTTAAATTTAACCAAAAATGCCCGCTTTACACTATGTAACCAATGCTTAACCACCCCTCTTCAAAATAGGTGCGTTCGAAACCACATTCGAAAGTATAATATGTGTTCGAGTCTCTCCATATTGAATAAGCTTATCAATAAATTTTTCTAAATGGAATTGATCTTTCAATACCACCTCCATCACAATGTTCTCATTACCCGTAATGCGATAACAGTTTATAACCTCCTCAAAGCTTTTTACGATGGTAAGAAAAGGCTTTAATTTACCCATAAAAGCCCGAAGTGTAATAATGGCTTTTAACTGATGCCCCGTTTTGGCATGAGAAACTTTAGCCATGTAACCTTCTAGGATTTCGAGGTCTTCCATTTTCTTAACCCGTTCAGCTACAGCAGGCGGTGTGAGACCAACTCTTCGGCCAATGTCCGCGAAGGAAGTCCTTGCATTTTCTTGTAGACATTCCAGTATCTTCCAATTCAAATTATCAATCTTAATATTCATAGGTAAAATAGATTAAAATTTTAGTTTCGAAATCAAAATTACAGTTTTACCATTGATTCTAAAGAAAAATACTTTATTTCTGACGTAACTTTAGGGTATAATTGCTATTACAAAGAAAACATGTCTTCAGAAAATTTGGGCGCTGTAAAGGTTTATCAAAAAGCCGAATCTCTTTATGAGATTAGCCGGCATTTGGTATCGTATGTTTCGTTCAATAAAGACCTTGTGAAGCTATATCAATCTAATAGCTTACGTGACATAATAGCAAATTCTCTTCTTACTGATACGCGTTTAATTTCGAAAAATATGGCTCAGGCCTTGTCCTCAAAATCATATAGTGAAAGACTTCAAAACGCTACATTTATCAATATAATGATTCGCAATATTAACTCATATTGTACGGGCTTGGAAAAAGACGGCGTAAAGGAAAAAGAATATCTAAATCTTTTACGAAAAGAAATCAAAAGTTTTAGAAAATCATTTAAAAAATGGATTCGAACTTTACCGAATTCATCAGATGATTTTTAGATCACTATTTGAGATTTAATATTGCTTTTAACTTCCGAATAATACCTCAAAGATTTTTACTGCTTTTCAAAATACTATATATACCCCTTTTTCGTTTTAGAAATACTTGTTTTTAACACACTAAAACTTCTACGATGAAAAAGATTTTCTTGTTTTTTATAGTCTTTCAATTAACAGCATGTGGTGAACTGCAACAAGTTGTCAATCAACTACCCCAAGGAACGGGCAATGGAACTCTAGATATTGCAGCAGGACTCCGAGAAGCTTTAGATCTAGGAATTGACAAGCAAGTTTCCAAATTAACGCAAGAAGATGGGTTTTTCGAAAATGAACTTGTGAAAATTTTACTGCCTGAAGAGTTACAGAAAGTAGATAAAACGTTACGCGATGTTGGTTTAAGTAAGTTGGCAGATGAAGGATTAAAAGTTTTAAACCGTGCGGCAGAAGATGCTGTTAGTGAAGCCACGCCTATTTTCATAAATGCAGTAAAAGGCATTACGTTTAATGATGCCAGATCTATTCTTTTAGGTAAAGATGATGCAGCAACACAGTATCTTACTAGCACAACAAAAACTGCGCTTTATGCCAAGTTCAACCCTGTGATAAAAAATTCATTTGAAAAAGTGGGAGCAGACCAAATTTGGAATAACCTTATCACTAAATATAATAGTATTCCTTTAACCAAGAATGTGAATCCAGATTTAACTGATTACGTAACTCAAGAGGCATTGAACGGAGTTTATAAGATGATAGCCGTTGAAGAAAAGCAGATCAGAACCAAGGTTTCCTCTAGAACAACAGATCTTTTAAGAAAGGTTTTTGTACTTCAAGATTAATGTTAAAATTTTTACTTTGCTTTTATACTATTTCAGACATTAGTCCGTTATATTTTTAGAGAACAAAATGAAACGTATTTCAAAAAGTTTTTAAAAGCTTTTTCTACAAATTTGAGTTAGTAATTTTTTGAGTTAGTTAGTTAAAACCGGTGGGAGCACCGGTTTTTTTTATTGCATTTATTAAGATTCACCATACACCATCTAAAAGCTTTAACATCTTTTCAAATATTAATTTTTACAACACTTCAGCGATTAAACGTTCACTTAAAAGGCTTTTATCAAAGGTAAACTATTATCGGGCTTTACTTTATTTTTAACATTAATACTCCCTAGAAATACATTTATTACTAACTTATACCTAGCTAATTCAATCATCAATCAAAAATGAGACAAATAGGGATCTTAATCACATTCTTACTCACAAGCTTCTCAGGCTACTCTAGTCAATCTTTGGATTTTAGAGATGGTGCTAGTCTTATGCTATATCATTTTAATGAAAGTTTATTGGCAAAGATTGATTACCCTATTCCCAGTATGAGTTCTGTTAATTTAGCCGACTATTCCCCTGAAATTAGCATGCTTTCATTTATATATCTGTATGTAGCCCTCATCGGGTTTTATATCGCCATAATTCTACATTTTAATAAGAAAGTGGAATCTGTTGCAAAAATCTTGATAAGTAGTTTCATATTTATTCATTCAGTTTTCATACTTCATATTTTCCTTAGCATAACAAAATATCAATTTCAGTTTCCCCATACCTATAGGATATCGACCGGATTTTCATTTCTGTATGGTCCCTTACTCTATTTTTATTTCAAGAGAATAACCACACAGTATAAGTTCAAGAAACTTGATTTATTGCATTTTTTACCCACCCTGATATTTGTGATGTACCTCATTCCAGGGTATATTCTGCCAGCGGATCAGAAATTAGAAATCATGTTAGGACGAGCGAGTATCGGGAGAAGTTTTTCAGACGTCGCCATAATTGTTTTAAAAGTAATTTCTCTCTTAACATACGGGTATTACATCAGACGGTTATACCTGGATTCTAAAAAGAATACTTCGCTAGATATGCAAAATAAAGCATGGCAAAAAAACATTTATCTAATTCATATACTCTATGTTTTTTGTTATGTGGCCTATGGGTTTATGTTAGGTAATAACATCACTTCAGGGTTTCTGTTTCATATGCAAGTAGTAAGCATGGCCTCTATGGTTATGTATATTGGATATTGCGCGAATGTACAACCAGCTGTTTTTAATGGATCTTTCTCATTTAACAATTTGTTTTATAAATACAAAAAATCTGGCCTTACCAAGAGTTTATCATTAGAATTGAAAGAAAACCTAATTCATTTATTTGATAATGAAAAAATCTATAAGGAAAGTAATATTTGTTTAGAAGCACTTTCAGTAAAACTAAATACTACACGACATAATACTTCTCAGGTGATAAATGAGCACTTTAATATGAGTTTTCATGAACTTATAAATTCCTACAGAATTCAAGAAGCAAAGGCAATGTTAAACAACGATATCCAAAAAAATCTCAATATTATAGATATCGCATACGAAGTTGGATACAATAATAAAGTTACTTTTAACAAAGCCTTTAAAAAAGAAACTCAGCTAACGCCTAGTCAATATCAGAGAACTTCATTTAGCGCTTAACTGTAAACCTCTTGTAAATTTTCATCGGAAAAGTAAATGTTTATCAGACTTTCCTAATTACAACCTAGAAGTCTCTAACTTCAACATTCATCAATCAAATTATAAGAGCAGTTCTGAAGGTTATACTTCTAGAAATCATTCTTCTTTCTCATTTTTAGGGTAGTTTATTTGAATTTAGTCATCAAAAGAAACCGCTCAGAGCTGCTTTTATTAGTACTTACTTTTTCGTTCTTACCGTTACAATTTCCAAATTCAATTCCAGCTTTTTTATATATGAATCCTGAATTCATAATCGAAATATTTTGCTCAATCCTTTTGCTATTCCAGTGCTATTCTTTCCCCTTGATTCTATTTAGAAAATAAATTAAACAAAACAAACCGTAAATCAGACGTAAGTTTTCTTCGGAAAAGGAAAATTTTATAGGGCTTTCCCAAAAAAATGTTAAGACCATGTTTCTTTGGGTCTTGACTAATGAAAAATAAGGTGCCTAAAGAGGAACATGTCTTAGTAGAAACTTCAAGTAAAATCTCAAAATCTCCTCTTTACATCATTTTGAGTTCACAGCAAAATTGACTTTTTAGTTTCAACTGATAGCTGGGGCATAACAGATAATCCTTTCATTTTCATTAGTCAACTAACTTAAAATTAAAACGTGAAATATGAAAAAAAAATGGAATTGGTTGTGTATGCTACTCTTTTTATGTCTCTCGACGGCATATGCACAAGAAAAAACGATTTCGGGTACAATTACGGACCAAACAGGTCTTGCATTACCAGGAGTTAACATTTTGGTGAAGGGTACCACAAACGGAACCCAATCTGATTTTGATGGTAACTACGCCATTCAGGCAAGTGAAGGTGATGACCTTATATTCTCATTTATAGGGCAAAGAACTATTGAGCGTAAAGTAGGCTCCTCGAATACTATGAATATACAAATGGAAGAAGATGCGCAAGCACTAGAAGAGGTTGTAGTAGTAGGTTATGGTAATCAACTAGAAAAGAAAATTATACAAAATGTAGCGCTAATCAAGGAAGAAGCTATTGAGAATCTTCAAGTAGTATCGGCTGATCAACTATTACAAGGTCAGAGCGCGGGAACGCAAATTGTCAATGCTTCTGGTATATTAGGGTCAGCCGCTGTAATACGTGTTCGCGGCGTTAACTCTATAAACTCAGGTAGCCAACCATTAATCGTGATTGATGGTGTTCCAATTACGGATAACGAGTCTAATACTCTTACACGAGGTGGTAATACAGGAATTAATCCATTGTCATATGTAAATCCAAATGATATTGCCTCTTTAACCGTATTAAAAGATGCGGGAGCTACTTCAATATATGGATCTAGAGGAGCTAACGGAGTTATTCTCATTACCACAAAGAAAGGAAGGAAAAACTCAAAAACTTCTGTAACATTGGATGTTAGCACACAATTTTCTGAATCTACTGATGTACCGGATATTCTTACTGCAGATGAATTTCGACAGTTTAAATCTGAAGTTGCCACGCTACAAAACGGCACTCCAACATCACCTGAAGATCTTAATTTAGGGGCCATTGGCTCAGGAGGAACGGATTGGCTTGGCGGTGTTCAACGTACGGGTATATCTAAAAATTATAATCTTGGTGTACGAGGAGGAGGAGAAAAAACCACCTTTTTTATAGGTCTTGACTACCAAGATGCGCAGGGGTTCGTAATTGGTAATGACCAACAAAGAGCCGGTGCAAGAATCAATTTAGAGACTGAGGTAAATGACTGGCTAAAAGCGGGCATGAATCTAGGTATTACGAACAATCGTCTTAACAGGGTTGGCATAGAAAATAACATCAATGCCCCCTTTACTACAGCATTTCTGCAAAGTCCGGTTGTAAAAGCATTTGATGATGAGGGTAACTTTGCACAGTCTGGATCTTTCATTCCAAATATTTTCGCTCGAGTCGCCCTGAATACAGATGAACTTAAAACATTTAGAGTCATCGGAAATGCTTTTACCGAAATCAATCTATGGGATAAGCTTACCTGGCGCTCTGAATTTGGCGTAGATAAACTTACCGTTGAAGAAACCATTAGAAATGCAGAATTCAACACACCAGGCGGTTCTGGCCAATTATTATATGTAGGCGATGACAGATGGTTGACCAATCAAACCATATCTTTTAGAGATACTTTTGCAGAGAATCACAATTTCAGTGCCTTATTTGGGCTTAACTACGAAGAATCTTTAACTACTAGGTCTAACGTTTCAGCTACTGGTTTCCTAACCGATGATCTTCGAAATATAGGTTCAGGTTCCACAGCTACAGTGCTAAACGGTGATCGGAATCCAACGCGATTGTTTGGTTTGTTTTCTAGGCTTACCTATGATTACAAAGGAAAATATCTGGTAGAAGGCTCTATTAGACGTGACGGCTCCTCTCGTTTTGGTGCCAATAACCGTTTTGGATATTTTTGGTCAGCGGCCGCAGGTTGGGTTTTATCTGAAGAACCTTTCATTCAAGATCTGAATTTCTTCGATTACCTATCTATAAGAGGAAGTATAGGAACTGTCGGTAATGATCGTTTGGGTACTTTTCCTTCCTTAGCATTATATAGCGCAGGGGGAATTGCCGATTACAATGGAGAATCAGGTATCATTCCAAATCAACCTGCAAATGCCGATCTTAAATGGGAAGAAAGTAAAACGATAGACATTGGTATCAAATCTTCTTTTTTAAAAGGACGTGTTAATCTCAATGTATCCTATTTCAAAAAGAACACAAGTGATTTACTACTGAATCAAATACTTCCGCCCCAAACAGGATTTGCATCGGTTAGCAGAAACATTGGAGAAATGGAAAACAAGGGTTGGGAGTTCGATCTTAGTACCGTAAATATACGTTCAGAAAATTTTGTTTGGAGAACCAGTTTCAACCTGACAACCATTGAAAATAATGTAATTCGTTTAAATGAGGATGCAGCAACCGACCCCCAAGGAAGAAGAATTATAGACGGTGCTATACAACGTGCAATCGAGGGCGAATCACTAAATAATTTTTATCTAATTCGCTATGTTGGCATTAATGCACAAACTGGTGATGCAGAGTGGTTGGATGCTGATGGTAATATTACAAATACTCCTGGGTCAGGAGATAGAGTGGTTACAGGCAGTCCTTTACCTGATTTCTCTGGCGGTATGACCAACACTATTAGTTATAGAGATTTTGACCTTTCAGTTTTAATGAACTATTCCTATGGTAATGATGTTGTGATTGATGGATTACGTTTCGCAGATGGTAATGATGCTATTGGTGGTATCGTAAACATCAGAAGACAAAATTTGAATTATTGGAAACAAGCGGGTGATAATGCTTTCTTACCAAGCCCAACAAGTTCAACTTTTAATACTTTTAACCAGCGTTCAACACAACAGCAACTTGATGCTTCTTACTTAAGAATAAAGAATGTCACTTTAGGCTATAACATTCCTGAAAAGGTATTGGATAGATTAGGTGGAATCTTTAGTGGAATTCGTTTCTACGCCACAGCCACAAATCTTTTAACCATTAAAAAAGACGAATTAAAAGGAATAGATCCTGAGGTGACCGATGATATAGACCCGAGGTTTCAAGGAGAGTCATTCTTTACAGCTCCACAGGCAAAGTCATACTCATTTGGAGCTCGATTAACTTTTTAAAAAAACAGCAATGAAAAAATTACAAAAAATAACAACGCTTTTAGGTCTTCTTTTGATCTTTTCATGTGAAGATCAGCTGAACGTAGTTCCGGAAGACAGTGTTGAATCAGCTACTGTGTTTAATACACGTGGTTCTATAAATGGTGCCGTAGTGGGCATTTACAGTAAGAATCAGAGTGGTGATTTAAATGGAAATATACAGTTAATGTCAGATTTCATGTCTGATAATGTGAAGTTTGTAGGAAGTTTTCCTTCACTTCAAGAAATAGATCAATTTGAAACTTTGGCAACCAATGCAACAATTGATAATATCTGGTTAGATTCGTATGAAGTCATAGGTGCTGCCAATAACATTATTGTGAATTTACCGAATGTCGACTTGCCTGACCTATCTGATGATGAGAAGGCCCAATTTATCGGAGAGGCAAAATTTCTCAGAGCACTTACATACTTTCAATTGGTAAACATATTTGCGCAGCCTTATCAGTTTTCTAATGGTTCAAATTTAGGAGTACCGCTTGTAACAGAACCTTTTTTGGCGGAAAGCGTGCTTTCTGACTTTCAATTGGAACGTTCTACAGTGAACGAAGTACATGCTTTAGTCGAGCAAGATTTGTTAGACGCTATTACCAATCTTCCTGAAAGCAATGGTTTACGAGCTGAAGCTGGCGCTGCAAGAGCGCTTTTAGCACGTCTTTACTTATATCGTGAACAATGGGCAGATGCTGCAAGTTTTGCAGACCAAGTAATCAATTCTTCTGAATATTCATTAGCCCCTGTTTATGATTTTTATGATGACAGTCCTGAATCGGCTGAAAATATATTCTCTGTGGTAAACACACCAACTGATGGTCCACAAGAAGCTGCAGGTTCAGATGAAGTCTATGTGAATTTTTACAACGCAGCACCAGGTGGTAGAGGTGATGCTCCTTTCAGCCAAGATCTATTAGATGCATTTGCCTCGGAAGCTGGCGATCTACGGTTTTCAACTTTATCCGTTGCCGCCTCTGATGCCCAGGGTAATGATACCTTCTTTACGACCAAATATCCTGATGTGGTAAATAACGCTTCAGATGGTATGGTCTTGCGTGTTACTGAAATGTATTTAATTCGAGCAGAAGCTAATTTCAGAAATGGCACTTCGGTCGGAGACTCACCTTTGAACGATATCAACCGTTTGCGAGCAAGAGCAGGATTAGCCAACCTAGCATCTGTTGATTTGGCCATCATTTCTACAGAAAGAAGAAAAGAACTATGTTTTGAAGGGCATCGAAGAATGGATCTCTTAAGAAATAATTTAAACTTACGTCCAGATGGTGGAGCTATTTCAGCTCCTGGTGCCGATAAAGTAATATTTCCAATTGTGGATGACGAGACCACCAACAATCCTAACATCACACAAAATCCTGGTAATTTTTAATTTCTAGAAATCAATACGAATCCACTAAGTAATAAGCCGTCAAACTAAAATTTTGGCGGCTTATCCTTTTATAAAGTCTAAAAAAATGAACCATGAAAATATATGTTATAATTGCGTTTTATCTTATCAGTATTTCAGCTTCTGCGCAGATACAGCAGACCAATAATGGATCTCTGAACGAATTGGTCTACTACGTAGGCACCAATACAAAAAAGTACGATGATGAAGCTGAAGGATTGCGTTATCTAACGGAGCAATTTACTCCTGCAACAATAAATGGAATTACCGAAACACAACTTGTGCGTTTCAACGTAGTAGAAAATACGATTGAGATTAAAGATGAAAACAACAAAGTTTTAACCTTATCTCAATCTTACGATTACACCGTGAAACTTCTAGATGGCTCAAACAAAACCTATGAAACTCATTCTTTTATTGATGAAAATGGCAACAAGTCTATTACTTTCTTTGAAAAGTTATATGGGAATGAAAACTTTAGACTTTACTTAAAAGAAAGAATTATCTACATACCTGCAAAAAAATCAACAAGTAGCTACGAACAAGACGTACCAGGGAAATTCAAAAAAGGAAACACCATATTTCATATAACAGATTTCATCTCAAATTCTTCAATATTAATAGAGGTTCCAAAAAAAGGAAAAAAACTTGCTATCCTATTTAAAGACCAGGCAAAATACATGGAGAAATTCATCAAACATGAAAAGTTGAAAACAGATCAAAAAGAAGATTTGATCAAAATTTTCAACTCTTATTTCAATCTACAATAAGCAAGGCTTATTTGAAAATTGCAAAAAAACAAAAAGCATTATCTGTAAATCAACCGTAAACTTACTTCGGATTAAGGAAACGTTGATAAGTGTTTCCTATTGAATGCATTGAAGATTGTTACTTTGATTTCAATCTCCAATTAATGTAAAAAAAGCGGCTCTGAAGTTTTACTTCTAAAAAAGAACTTCTGTCTCAGTTTTTAGAGTAATTATTTGAATTAGCTATCAACATTCAGAGTCGCACATTACATAATCTAATATGCCATATAATTCAAGACGATAAGCTGCGTGAAGGTGCTAGCAATTCTTTTTAAATTTGAAATAGAGTATCGGTTTAAATTCAAAATCAATCAATTTATAACTGTTTTGAAGTAGAAATGATACTGAAGAGCATATTCTATACTTTGGAAAGAAGTGATTTTTCTTGTTTCAAAGTTTTCTGAACAAGAATAGATTCCCAACTTATGTCTGAGACGTAATTGATAACCAGCCTATTAAAAATCTGAGGTTGCTCCACATTTACCACATGGCCGCAATCTTCTATTGTGATTAAGCTTGACTTGGTATGTTTATCGACTATTTTTTTTACAGATGGAAGAAAAAGATAATCTTCTCCTCCCATAACATATAACGTTGGAATTTTAATATCTGCAGTTCTAAAAAAACGAAGTAAAGGATTTATTTCAGCTGTCAATTTAAACCATCTGATAAACTCTTTTTGGTATAACTTTTTAGCTTCTCTCACAAAAAGAAGTCGCGATTCTTTGTGATTTCTATTGGGCATGATTACAAAAGCAAAGAATTTATAAAGCCATAAGTAAGGCACTATTGACTTAAAAATAATTCCCAAACGAATCAAAACTTGTGATCTAAAATTAAGCTTCATTATTGCCCCACCCATGATCATGCTTTCAACCATATTAGGATAACGCTCTGCTATATTTCGAATAAGAATAGTACCTAAGGAGATACCCACAAAATGTGATTTCTTAATTTTTAAATGATTCACAACTTCTACAATATCATCAGTAATTGAATCAAATGTATATTGATCATTAAAGGCATCTTTTAAAGTAGGCTTCGAGTTTCCGTGACCGCGTAAATCAAGAAGAAGAACATTAAAATGTTTTCTGAACTCACGCACTTGTTTGAACCAAATAGAAGAACTACCTCCCGCTCCATGAACGAAGGTCACCCAAGTGGTAGATTCTTGATGAGTATATGTAGTGTAATTTAACAAAGTGCTCTCTCTTGTGTTGCTAAAAAGTCAACATCGCAAGGTATAAAAACTTTTATGAGAGATTTCCCTTTTAACTGATTATTTAACAGAATCATCGAATGGCAATATCATCGTTAGATTGCGAAACTGTTAAGAAAACTTCAAAAGAACTGATTTATAGTCAAATATGACGATTCTTTACGTCTAAAAATGCATTCTGCCCGTATCTTTATCAGAACAAAGTATTAAGACTATGGAAAATCAATATTGCAAAGTAGGTGCAGTTACACCTATGAATAACGGAAGACAAGCTGTTCACCTTTTGGAATATCAGTACCAAAATTTTATGGAAAGAGCATCAACCATTAATGATGCAAAGCTCGTAGAGTATTTTGAAGGTAAAGCTCAAAAAATCAAAAAGATACTAGAAAATTTGGTGTGACTATTTTGGTTTCCCCAGCTCCCCCCGCATTTGGACTTGAATTTTTTTAGCACTTTCTGCAGCAGCTTCTGCAAAATCTCGATTATCAGAAGAGTATATAATTCCCCTAGAGGAATTTATGAGCAATCCCACTTGATTGTTCTTTCCGTATTTGCATACTTCTTCTAAACTACCACCTTGTGCTCCCACTCCAGGAACCAATAAGAAATTATCGGGTACCAATTCACGTATTTCTTTCAAAAAGCTAGCCTTTGTAGCTCCAACTACGTACATTAAATTTTCTGCACCTTCATAAGCCTGTGAAGTTTCTAAAACTGTTTTATAGAGCTCTTGTCCATCTAACATCTTCGTTTGATAGTCGTACGCTCCTTGATTAGAGGTCAAAGCCAACAAGATGGTGTGCTTATTTTTAAATGCTAAGAAGGGTTCAACGGAATCTTTACCCATATAAGGAGCAATCGTAACAGAATCAAACTCCAAATCTTCAAAAAAGGCTTTTGCGTATCGTGTAGAAGTGTTACCTATATCTCCCCGTTTTGCATCAGCTATTGTAAAAATTTCCGGATGATTAGTATTCAAGTATTGAATTGTCTTTTCCAAAGCCTGCCAACCTTTGATGCCGTAAGCCTCATAGAACGCTGTATTTGGTTTATAGGCAACACACAAATGATGGGTAGCATCAATAATTGCTTTATTGAAAGCAAAAATAGGATCTTCTTCTTCTAATAAATGAGCGGGAATTTTCTCCAAATCGGTGTCTAAACCAATGCAAAGAAAGGACTGTTTTTTATGGATTTGCTGTACTAACTCTTCTGTAGTCATAAATGTATGTCTCCTCGAGCGCAGTCGAGAGGTTTTCACCTAGCGTGTCCGTCAGTTCTCGACTGCGCTCGAACGGACATTAAAAATATTAAAAAGTCTCAGAGGCTTCTTTCAGTTTCTCTGTATTCTCAACAGCTCTCAATTCTTCTACTATTTTTTTAATATCACCGTTAATAATATTCTGCAAATCATAAAGTGTGAGTCCGATGCGGTGATCTGTAACTCTGCCTTGCGCATAGTTATAAGTTCTGATCTTTGCAGAACGGTCACCACTACTTACCTGAGAATTCCGTTTCGCTGCATCCTCTTCTTGCTTTTTAGCAAGTTCTAAATCATACAAACGCGAGCGTAAAACTCGAAAAGCTTTGTCTTTATTTTTATGCTGAGATTTTTGGTCTTGACATTGTGCTACCAAGCCTGTTGGAATATGCGTCAAACGAACCGCAGAATAGGTGGTGTTCACCGACTGACCTCCAGGACCAGAAGAACAGAAAAAATCAATACGAACATCTTTCGGGTCAATCTGTACATCAAAATCCTCTGCTTCAGGAAGCACCATTACTGTAGCGGCACTTGTATGCACTCTACCCTGCGTTTCTGTTTGTGGTACTCGTTGCACGCGGTGCACACCTGCTTCAAACTTCAAAGTCCCGTAAACATCAGCTCCAGAAACTTCAAATTGAATTTCTTTATAACCTCCACTAGTTCCTTCACTTAAATCAATGACATTGGTTTTCCAACCTCTTGATTCGCAATATTTGGTATACATACGGAAAAGGTCTCCAGCAAAAATACTAGCCTCATCTCCCCCAGTTCCAGCACGGATCTCCATAACCACATCTTTGGCATCTTCTGGGTCTTTCGGAATTAACATCAACCTTATCTCTTCTTCCAACTTGGGGATGCCTTCCTTCGCTTCATCCAATTGCATTTTGGCCATTTCAACCATTTCAGGATCACTACCATCTGCAATAATTTCCTCAGCTTCTTCAATATTACCAGTTAATTCCAAATATAAATCTCGCTTTGCGACAAGGTCTTTAAGGTCGCTATATTCCTTTGTTAACTTTACGTAGCGCTTCTGATCTGATATCACATCAGGTTGAATAATCAGGTCAGAAACCTCATCAAAACGTTGTTTTACAATGTTCAATTTATCTATCATAATCTAACATCACTTGGATTGCGAATTTACAATAAATTTGTACATTTAAAGATATCGGTAGAATTAGATGCAGCACATTTTTAGTTTAAAAACACTTCAACTAGGATTTCACTTTTACAGGAAGTTTCTCCTCACTAGCCTACTGGTCACAGTATGGTTTTTGTTTTTAAAAATGTCACTATTATTGATAATTTCTTTGAAATTTTTGCTCTTCGGAATTTTGTTGGCAGCTCATATTGCCCCAGGTTTACGACAAAAGTTGATTTTTTATAAAAACTTCGGAATTTCATCGGTTATTCTTTTTCTTACCGCTTTTATTTTTGATACCATTTTTGCAGTAGTAATAGTTCTAATACAGAATCAATTTTGAAAATAGAAATTGATAGTGTTGAACTTAACTTTGACGACAAGAAGATACTTTATGGGGTGTACCTAAAAGCAGAAACTGGCAAAGTAACAGGAGTTTTAGGAAGAAATGGATGTGGAAAAACATGTCTTTTACGGATTCTCTTTGGCGATTTAAAACCAAAATATAAAAACGTAAGAATAGATGAAAAATATCTAAAAACTAACTTATTTAAGACCGGAAAAGTTGCCTATCTTCCTCAGCATCAATTATTACCAAACAATATTTCTCTTAAAAAGGTCTTTCATTTATTTCTATCAGACTGGAAGATTTTCACAAGCATCTTTGAATCTTTTAAAATCCACGAAAACAGTAGAACCAATGAAATTTCTTCCGGAGAACTTCGAGTTATTGAAACCTATCTTATTCTAAATTCTGGAAAGGAGATTATTTTATTAGATGAGCCCTTTTCCTTTATAGCTCCGCTTTATATTGAAAAATTCAAAACCATTATTCAAGAGAAGAAAAACAAAAGTGCCGTACTGATTACTGATCATTTTTATCGCGAAATTTTAGATGTTAGCGATACGATTTACCTCATAAAAAATGGGTCTTCCAAACTGATACAATCAAGGCAAGATCTCGAGAATGAAGGATATATCAGTTTTAATTCCCTACAAAAGTAGTCCCAAAAGAAACGATAAATGCGTTCAATCCGTCGCTGCGATCATATTTGTTAACTCGAAGATCTAGGGTCTTCAATCCGAAAGTGAGGATTTTGGTTTTCGTGAAAATATCTTTGTAGCGAATTCCCATTCCATATTGATTCGCGTTATAGCCTGACAAATCATAGTCGGAAGTATAAAACTCGGTCGTTGATAAAGCCACATCTTTCGCATAAAAATAATCTGCGGCTGTTTGTTTGTAATAACGATAAGAAGGATAAACCGTAAATTTATCGCTTAACTTTATAGGCACTTCCAAGTTCACTGTATGGGCGGTAATTCCCCAATTATCTGTATAAAATCTGTAATAACTCCGAAGAACAAATCGATCATTTATATAATAATTTAATCTAGCTCCAATTGGTATTTTAAAACGAGCATCTGGTAATCGCTCAACGTCATCCGCTAGTTGAAAATCTTCGATAAAGAAGTTTGATGCATCCCCAAAATACACGCGTTGAAACGGAGTACTCAGCAATCCGCTTTGCGAAACCAAATCCATAAAAATTGAACCTTGTAATCGCTTGCTTAGAATTTGAGAAAGACCTAATGAAACAGAATATGAGTTTCTAGTTTCTTTTTCAAACACATTAAAATTAGGGGTGTAAATGCCAACTCCTGTGATGCGAGAGTCGAAAAACCCGTCTCTCAATTCAACAGGATACTGAGGATTCCATTTGTCCAAATACACTTGGGCGTTTATCGAAAATTCTGTATTCTTTTCATTAAATAATCGTGTATAGCCTCCTCCAAAACCTACCGAAAAATAATCGTACTCAGCAGAAACATATGCATTGGCATTTACGATAGTATTGCGATCATCAGAACTATGAGAATAGCTAGGATTAAAATAAGAAAGCACATCTTGACGAGAAGCCCCAGAAGAAGCACTAAACGGACTCGCATTCCGATTCACGTCGCCATCAAGAGGATTTACATTACTAGACGAGGCAGAAGTATAGGCAGATATGCCAGCATCTACCGTAATTATATCATCTTCACCTATCGGAATTCGAACGACGATACTTGAGGTAGCATCTGTTAATTCTTCAGTACCTTCTCCTCCGGTAACCGCTGCATTTTTGCCATCTTGACCGTAGTAACTAAATAACAGGTCAATTTCAGCAGCTTCTAAAACTCTTTTTTTATATGAAGTATCTTCTTGGGTGAATCCAAAAAATGTACTGAGGATAGATAGAAGAAGTAGTTTTTTTTTCAAATGTCTCTTGTTTTTGGGTTCAGATAACCAAATGTTTTTAAGAATGGAGACCCTTCGGCTGTGCTCAGGGTAAGTTCTGTGAGTTTCTTTTGCTGCGTTATCTTACAAAAGACCTCACTTAATTACATCCGCAACCTCCCCCACTTTTTCCACCATTAGCACCTGCAGCAGCCTCACGATAAATCTGAAAATTGGTTTCGAAACGCTCCATTCCTTTAGCCGATAAAAGCATTTCTTCATCGTTTATGTATACTTTTTCATACTCCTTTACTGCTACACAAGATGTTACAAATAATGCCAGACAAATAATCAAAAGTGCTTTTTTCATAAACTTAAAGTTAAGGATCTCTCTCAAACAATATTCCATCGCTCTTGTGCGTCTTATTAAAATTATCAAACAAAATCACTTCAACACCATCTAATTGATTAATCAGAAAGAGACCGGCTTCTTTGCCCATAATAAAAACTGCAGTGGCCAATGCATCACAGAATTCAGCACTTTTAGCAAAAATGGAGACTTGACGTATACCAGAAGAAGGATAACCCGTTCGAGGGTCTATAATATGAGAATAACGTTTGCCTTTGAATGTTACGAATTTTTCATAGTTACCTGAGGTGGCGACCGAAGATTCTAATATCGGTAACCAGGAAACAATTTTGTCCTTTGCTAATGGGTTTACGATACCAATGATCCATTTTTTACCCGTGACATCTGTTCCCCAAGTAGACAAATCTCCTGCGGCATCAATAATGCCACCAACTACTTGCCTAGAAACTAAAAACTCTTTCGCTTTATCGGCAGCATATCCTTTTCCGATTGCTCCAAAAGAAATTTTCATTCCCTTATCTTTCAAAAAAACAGTTTGCTTTTTAGAGTCAAGTATTATGTTTTCATAGCCAACTTTATCCACAGATTTTTTAATCTCTTCAGGACTCGGCATTTTCGTCATTTTACCATCAAACTTCCAGATTTTGTCCATAGAAGAATATGATATATCAAAAGCTCCATCGGTCAGCTCTGAAATCTGCTTACATCTTTCAATTAGTTTGTATAATTCTCTGCTGACTTTTACAGGCTTGATTCCCGCGTTTGTATTAATCAGGTAGGTTTCTGACTCTTTATCCCATGAAGAAATCATCTTTTCAATTCTTGTGATTTCTGCTATTGCCTCTTCGATATTTATATAGCCAAGCTCTTCATTCGGAGTTACCACAGTGATTTCAAATCGACTTCCCATCAACTTTAAAGTCTTCTTAACCGTAACTAGCTCACGCTGCTGAGCGTATCCCGTTAGGAAAAGAAAACTAAAAAATATTATCGCTAAGGTTCTCACTCTAGGCAATTTTTTAATAGAGCAATGTATTCAGGAGGAGCTACTTTCTCATACCCAATTTTACCCAAAACTTGCTCTTCAGAGTTTAATACGACCACAAGTGGAAAATGTCCTTTGGAATTAAAACGTTCTGCCAAGCTGGCATTCTGTTCCGCTAAATGTTCAGGTAATCTGTTTACTTTCTTTCTAGGAAAGTCAGCTTTATAAATAACAAAATTCTCCTTGGAGTATGATTTGAACTCTTCTGATTGCCAAATAGTTTTATCTAATTTGATACATGGTGCACACCAATCTGAGCCAGCAAAAACCAAAATAATTGGTTTGTCTTCAGAAGAAGAGGAAGCCAGTGCGTCGGTATAAGTTGCTTTCCAGTCTTGCGCAAAAGTGCAAACTGAAAAAAGAAATAGTAGTATTGGGGCAACTATTTTCACAAGAAACGTTTTAGTGTCTATTCAAAAACCCGAAGAATATCTCCGTTAAGTTCAGTATTGTAAATTTTTAATGTTTTAGCAGGATTGCTACCAATTTGGTTCAAAGGAGTACCATTTTGCTCAAATTGTGAACCATGCACATCACAGTAAAAAATACCCCCTTGTTGATTTACAAATCGAACTTGATCATATGCTTCATGACTACAAACTTGACTCGCCGCGATATATTGACCTTCTAAGTTCTTAGCGATAACGACCAACCTTTTTAAAATAAAGCCTCCATTTTCACCAAGATTAGCTGCTTCAGCAGATGTTAAATCAATTGTAAAATCTACATTGGTAGGTTCAACAACAATAGTTCCGTTTTGATTCTCATCTTTCGAGCATCCATGCACACATGGAAAAGTAAGTGCAAAAGCCGCACCTGCTCCTAAGGTTCTTAAAAACTGTTTTCTTTCCATAGTAAGGGACATTTACTATACAAAACGCAGTATTCAGGCTATTCGTATACCCTAGTAAACAAAGGTTCCGAACTCACTTTTTATAGTAAGCTTTTTCGAAGGATTCTCCTCTACCCTACCAATGATTTTAGCATCTACATTAAAACTGCTCGATATGTTAATCAAATCTTGTGCCACAGCTTCATTAACATACAGTTCTAAGCGATGCCCGCAATTAAAAACTTGATACATTTCTTTCCAATCTGTTCCGGACTGCTCTTGAATTAGTTTGAATAAAGGTGGAATCGGAAAAAGGTTGTCTTTGACAATATGGAATTGGTCTATAAAATGCAATATTTTGGTTTGAGCACCTCCACTACAATGTACCATACCGTGTATATCTTCGGATGTATATTTCTCAAGGATTTTCTTTACAATTGGAGCATAAGTTCTAGTTGGAGATAATACCAATTTACCCGCATCTAATGGAGAACCCTCAACAGTATCGGTCAACTTAGTACTACCAGAATACACCAAGTCTTCTGGAACCGAAGCATCAAAACTTTCCGGATAGATCTCAGCCAAATATTTAGAAAAAACATCGTGACGGGCAGAGGTTAATCCGTTACTTCCCATTCCACCATTATACTCCGTTTCATAAGTAGATTGACCAAAAGAAGCCAAACCTACAATAACATCACCTGCTTGTATATTGGCGTTGTCAATTACATCACTTCTTTTCATACGCGCGGTAACTGTTGAATCAACAATAATAGTTCGTACTAAATCACCCACATCAGCTGTTTCTCCCCCTGTTGAGTGAATCGTTATTCCGTGATTTTTTAAGTCAGCAATCAGTTCTTCAGTGCCATTTATAATAGCAGATAAAACTTCCCCTGTAATCAAGTTTTTGTTTCGCCCGATAGTGGAAGAAAGCATAATATTATCCGTAGCTCCAACACAAATTAAATCATCAATATTCATGATAAGAGCGTCTTGAGCAATACCTTTCCAGACTGAAACATCTCCTGTCTCCTTCCAATACATATAGGCTAAAGAAGATTTTGTTCCGGCACCATCGGCATGCATAATCAAGCAATAATCATCATCATTGGTTAAATAATCTGGAACTATCTTGCAAAAAGCCTTAGGGAAAAGTCCTTTATCAATATTTTTAATAGCATTGTGAACGTCCTCTTTCGAGGCGGAAACACCTCTCTGATTATATCTTTCACTATGGGATGAGCTCATTCTTCGAAGTTTGTGGCAAAAATAAGTGAATTGCCTAAATCATTTAGGATTACTTGGGCCTACTTTATAAACAAAAGCTCTCTATATTTTGTTAACGGCCATAATTGATCATCAACCAATTGCTCAAGCTTATCAGAATGCTGGCGAATTTCATCAAAATAAGGCTTAATATTTTCGGCATAGGCAAATGCTTTCTTATGACTATCAGTCAACTTATTTGCCTTCTTTCTAGCTTCCGTCATTGCATCTGTTTTCTTTTTAAGGGCAACAATATGCTCTGCAATTTGCTCGATGATATTTGATTGTCCTTCAGAAAGCTTTTTATGAGCAGCGCCATAGATGTCTTTTAGACCTAAAACATTTTTAATTAGCTTATTTTGATAAGTGATTGAAGCGGGAATAATATGCCCGTAGACCAACTCACTAAAAACGCGCCCTTCAATTTGCAAGTGTAAAATATAAGCTTCCAGCTCGACCTCTTGTCTTGCCTTGACTTCAATTTCGCTCATCACTTTCATCGACTTGAAAAGATCTAAACTTTCCTTTGAATTCAGTACTTGAAGTGCTTCGGGTGTGGTTTTATTATTGCTTAATTTTCGTTTTTTAGCTTCTTTTTCCCAGTCATCGCTATACCCATCACCGTCAAAGCGAATTCTTTTAGAGGTTTTAATGTATTCTCTAAGGACATTAAAAACCGCCTCATCTTTCTTTAGATTTTTCTTATCTACTAAAGCATCTACCTCTTTTTTAAAGGCTATTAATTGCTTCGCGACTATTGTATTTAGAATGGTCATTGGCTTCGCGCAATTCGCCTTTGAACCAACACCGCGTATTTCAAATTTGTTTCCGGTAAACGCAAAAGGTGATGTTCTGTTGCGATCTGTATTATCCATCAATATTTCAGGAATCTTACCAACTACATTCAATTTGAGTTCTGTTTTTTCTTCTGGGGATAGTTTTCCTTTAGATACCCCCTCCAACTCATCTAAAACCCGACTTAGTTGTGTACCAATAAAAATAGAAAGAATAGCCGGTGGTGCTTCATTAGCACCAAGTCTGTGATCATTTCCGGCGGAAGCAATAGAAGAACGCAACAACTCTTCGTAGGTATCGACTGCTTTAATGGTATTAATAAAAAAGGTTAAAAATTGGAGGTTCTTCATAGGTGTTGAACCCGGACTCAATAAATTAACTCCCGTGTTGGTAGCCAATGACCAATTGTTGTGTTTACCTGAACCATTGATACCAGCAAAAGGCTTTTCATGAAAAAGGACCTTGAAGCCGTGTTTGTCAGCAATCTTATCCATGACATCCATGAGCAATAAATTGTGATCTACTGCCAAGTTCGCTTCTTCAAAAACAGGGGCCAGTTCAAACTGATTTGGTGCTACTTCATTGTGTCTTGTCTTTACTGGAATGCCCAACTTCGTGCATTCCTTTTCGAGATCGCTCATAAAACTTAAAACCCTTCCTGGAATAACTCCAAAATAGTGATCATCTAACTGCTGGCCTTTCGCGGCTGCATGTCCAACTAAAGTTCGACCTGTCAGACTGATATCAGATCTTGAATTCGCGAGCGCTTTGTCTATTAGAAAATACTCTTGCTCCCATCCTAAAGTAGCATTTACTTTTGATACATTTTTATCAAAATATTTTGCTACGGCTGTCGCAGCCTCATCAACAGCATGTAAGGCTCTAAGCAATGGAGCTTTATTATCCAAAGCTTCTCCCGTATAGGAAACAAAGATTGTTGGAATACACAAAGTAGTCTCATAAATGAAAGCTGGTGAGGTAGGATCCCAAGCTGTGTAACCTCTTGCTTCGAAGGTATTTCGTATTCCTCCACTCGGAAAACTAGATGCATCAGGCTCTTGCTGAACTAACTGCCCACCACCAAACTTTTCCAGAGCTCTTCCGTCTGGTAATAAATCAAAAAAAGCATCATGTTTTTCAGCTGTCGAACCTGTAAGTGGTTGAAACCAATGTGTATAATGAGTAGCGCCCATACTAATAGCCCAACCTTTCATTGCCTCCGCAACTTGATCTGCCATTTTACGGTCAATTTTTGATCCGGAGAAAATGGCACTTTGAACACTTTCAAGTGCATCTTTTGTAAGATACTGGAGCATTCTTTCCTCATTAAAAACGTTTTGAGCAAAAAGCTCTGAACGCCTTCCTTCTTCTTTAATATTGATTCGTTTTCTTTTCTGACTTTCTATAATAGCTTCAAATCTTGTTCTTGACATAATTCTGGGCGCTTTGAGATATCTAATTTTTTATTGATCTGACAAAATTAGCATCTATTATTAACTATTTTACAAATTACCCTATAAAATTTGGGGTTAATGGGAAAAATTATAACTTTTAACAAAAATACCCCCATGAAATTTTAATACTTCGGCAAAAAACATATTTTTGCTTGTCTTTTTAAAATTCGAAAAATTAACGAACCCTATTATGAGTAAATCTAAATTAGAGTACATCTGGTTAGACGGTTACAAGCCAACCGCTAACCTTAGAAGCAAAACGAAAGTCGAAGAAGATTTTAGCGGTAAATTGGAAGACTGCCCGATGTGGTCTTTTGATGGAAGCTCAACCAAACAAGCAGAAGGTGGATCTTCTGACTGTTTGTTAAAACCGGTTGCTATATATCCTGATCCAGCACGTGAAAATGGATTCTTAGTAATGACCGAAGTATTAAATGCTGACGGAACTCCACATGAATCAAATTCAAGAGCAACTATTGACGATGGTGATAATGATTTCTGGTTTGGGTTTGAACAAGAGTATTTCATTATGGATACAGCTACGCAATTGCCTTTAGGTTTTCCTGTAGGTGGATATCCTGGACCTCAAGGAATGTACTACTGCTCTGTAGGTGGAAAAAATACACACGGAAGATCATTTGTTGAAGAGCATGCTGATTTATGTATCGCTGCCGGATTGAACTTTGAAGGTATCAACCAAGAAGTTGCTAGTGGGCAATGGGAATTTCAATTATTCGCCAAAGGAGCTAAAAAAGCGGGTGATGAAATCTGGGTTGCGAGATATTTATTAGATCGTTTGACGGAAAGCTACGGATGGTACATTGAATACCACCCAAAACCAGTTAAAGGTGATTGGAATGGTTCTGGTATGCATGCTAACTTCTCAAACACAACTTTGAGAACTTGCGGTTCTCAAGAAGTATATGAAAAAATATGTGAAGCGTTCAGACCAGTTACTGCAGAGCATATTGCGGTTTACGGTGAATTCAATGATCAACGTTTAACTGGACTTCACGAAACTGCTTCCATTCATGATTTCAGCTATGGCGTATCTGATAGAGGAGCATCTATTCGTATTCCGATTATTACGGTTGAAAAAGGATGGAAAGGCTGGTTAGAAGATCGTAGACCGGCTTCTAACGGTGACCCATACAAAATTGCAGCTCGAATTGTGAAAACAGTGAAAACAGCTGACGTATAGTTAGATTAAATTGTTGTACTAAAAACCGCCTTTAACTAATTAGAGGCGGTTTTTTTGTTTATTTTTTTCAGAGGCGTATTCATCCAAAATTCATCTAAATTTTTTGGTTTTACAACAGGTTGGTTTTTGAAAATAGGCCTGGTTTTGTTCAAATACAAACTGTCCCTTGGACTTTTACTATTTGATTGCACTCTTTGCACGAAGAATTCACGGAACTGATTTACATTCTTATATTCAAATTGGTTTATCACATTACCCATTTCATCGGCAATATCAACGAAAGAAAAATGAATGAGACCATAAGGAAGCTGACCATTTTCCTGATATATCTCAGTTAGCTCTTCATTTATTGTCTTGAACGATATTGAATTTGGATATAAATAGACTTCATTACCAACTGGTCTTAGCTCCTTTATTTTTACCTTTTTCCCCTTATATTCCATCAAATAGTTTCCTTTTTCTTTTGCGGATAGAAATGTGGGAGGCTTGTTAAACTTAATCACGAAACGCTTTGATTCTAAATCAAAATCAATACTTTCCACCTTAAGTTTTGCAATTCTCACTTGAAATATATTATGAAAAGATATGTAATTGGGAAACATCTTATCATCTTCAGCACGATATTCTACGGATACTTCAAAAACCAATTTTCCTTTTTTTAAATATTTACCTTTTCTATCTGAATTATGATCGTATAACTCATACATAAACTTATGTATGGCATAGTTTGTTTGAGAGATATAAATTTTACCCTTTGCTGAAAAGGCCGAGTTAAGCACTTCTCCTGTAAACGCTGGAATTCGTAGTCTACCCTTTTCAAGATTTAAAACGAACATCTGCTCCCCATTGAAAGAAACATCCCGTTCTTTTGAAAAACTATGATTCTTTAGTAGGTCTTTATTAAACCTATTCACAAACGAAAAGGTTTTCACACTAAAATTTCGTATCGCATCATGCATTCTTAATATACTAAACTCGTTTCCACCAAAACTATCTAAGTAAGCATTTTGAATTATTTTACTGCGATTGGCATAATCGTATGGTTTTGAAGCAATTGAATCTCTTGGGAAATCTGTATTTCTTACATAATCGTAGAGTTTCACTTTGGTACTTGCCAAATCATTATTTTCGAAACCCTGGTCGAACACCTTTACTATAGCTTCATTCAAATTAGTATACTCATTGTTTTTTAATTGATAGTCTCTGTAATAACCTACAGTAGCAAATGGTTGCAAAGGGTAATTATCTGGTATGTACTTAATAGCGCGTCTAATAATTTGTCTGGGAGATGGCTCTCTATTTCGTTTGCCCAAGACAACGGCTTCATTAAGTTCTAATAAAGACGGCGCAAGCAAAATACGATTTGTTGTAATTAATGATAGCTCATCTATGGAAACTGCTTTATTTTGATATCCCAAACAAGAGATTAACAACGAATCACCAAGCCTATCTAATTTTTTGGGAAATCGAAAACTGCCATCTTGGTTTGAAATCACACCCACTGCCCTATTTTTTATCTGAATGGTTGCAAAGACAACTGGTTCATTATTTTTCTTATCGATTACAAAACCACGAATAAATTCATCGCTTTGCCCAGACAATGATGCACCGAAGGCCAAAAGAGAAAAACATAAACCAAAGAATTTTCTAGACATTTAGCTAATTTTTAATATTCTGAAGTGGTGTATTCATCCAGTAATCCTTAAAGTTCTCTGGTTTCTTCATTGGTTGACCATCGAAAATGGGCTTGTCATTAAACATAAAATCAGCATTTTGAGATGGTATACCCTTCACCTCTATACGTTGCACGAAAAACTCACGAAACTGATGATAATCCTTTGTTGTCCATTGTCCAATCGAATTACCATCAACATCCTTTATGCCCTTAGCCTTTACTTTAAATGTTTCTTCATTTAAACCACCATCATTAGCCACATCTTCAATTTCGTTCATTAAGAGAATCTGTCTTCTGGTAGCAGTTTTGGGGTAGAGAATTACCTTATCATCGGAAACAGAAAAACCTGCGAGGGTTATTTTTTTTCCTTTAAAGTATAGGCTAAATTGATCAATGTTCTGAATTTGATTGGCACTCAAGAAATTATTAAACGTAAGTATAAACCATCTTCTTTTCACAAATTGTTCACGCACCTTGAAATAGGTAGACATGTCATGACGAATCTCAACAAAATTTAATCGGAGTTTTGGTGGCTCCCAAAGTTTGAATGAATTATGAAACGAGATATAATTTAAATACATCTTATCTCCTTGCCTTTGGTATGACGTATTTACTTCGAACATTAGCTGATTTTTATTCTTCGCTTTATCAATTGAATTCGCTTTTCTCTCAGAAAGCCTATCATAGACCGCATATTCTAATTTATGTATTGCAAAATCAGATTTTGAAATAAACAAAACCCCATGAGCTGTATAACCAGAAATACTTTTTTCAAATCTAATTTTATAGAGCACTTCGTCTGAGATAAAGGAATCTTCTTCAAAGTAGAATTTGTGTTCCTTTAACAAATCGGAATCAAAACGATGTACGAAAGAATGTGAATCAATATTGTAATTCCGAATGGCATTGTGAACTCTTAGAATTGTAAATTCATTTCCTCCATAAGATTTCAGAAATCCATTATCTATTATTTTTGCCCCTTCTTTGAAGTCATAATCATATGGCATTCTAGCTAAGGTATCTCGTTCAAAATCTGTATTTTCTTTATAATCATAAATAAGAACCTTTGTTGTGGAAGAATCAGTCGCCTTGAAACCTTGGTCGAATACTTCAAATATGCCCTCATTAAGATTGACATAGGCCTCATTGTCAATTTGATAATCTCGATAATATCCGATTTGCGAATAAGGATTGGTAGGGCTATTTTCTAATAACCTATCAATCGCTTTTTTTACAATCTCTCTCGCGGAAAGCTTTCTTCGCCGTTTTTTTCGTGCGGAAACTATGGCTTCCTCTAGCTCCAAAATTGCCGGTTGCAGTCGCACATTGTTCAATTCATAAATTGAAAAATCTTGAATCAAAATCTCTTGCGTTTGATACCCCATAGATGATATTTCAATAATATCACCATAATCTTTATACTTCAAAGGAATTTTAAAACTACCATCAATGTTAGATATAATACCCAAAGCCCTATCCTTTATGCGAATATTTGCAAAGGCAATCGGCTCATTGTTTTTCTTATCGATTACAAAACCACGAATAAATTCATCGCTTTGGCCAAACAATGATGCACTGAAAATCAAAAGAGAAATACAAAAACAGATAAGTTTTCTATACATATGGTTAATTCTTAATATTCTGAAGTGGAGTGTTCATCCAGTAATCATCAAAATTATCTGGCTTCAAAATAGGTATATTGTCAAATATTGGTTTGCGCATATCCATAAATCTAGTATTAACAGGCGAATTATTCTCTGGCTTTATCTGTTGAACAAAAAATTCTCGAAACTGGTGGTAATCTTTATTTGTCCATTCATCTATATAATTGCCCTTTGTATCTTTTAAATCGCTAAGCTTTATCTTCAATATTTCTTCACTCAAGCCATTACGTTTCGCTACTAATTCAATCTCTTCTAGTAATTGTATTTGCTTCTCGGTATTTGCTTTAGGGTATAATATCACCTGTTTATCTGACAATAAAAGCCCCTTTAAAGCTATCTTTTTACCTTTATAACTTAGATTAAACTTATCTATATCGTCTACGTGACTAGCATTCAAAATTTCATTGAAGGTTAAGACTATCCATCTCTTCTTCATTCTTAGATCCTTCATTTTATAGTAGACAGTTTTGTCAAAACGAAAATCCACATATTCTAATTTTAGTTTAGGTGGTTCCCACAACTTGAATAAATTGTAAAACGAGATATAACTGAGGTACATCTTATCACCCGTCTTTCGGTATGAGGTATTGGTTTCAAAGACCAGTTGTTTCTTACTCCCATTTTTATCCTCAACACCGGCTTCATTTTTTTTTGCGTCATCATAAACGGCGTATTCCATTTTGTAGATAGCGTAGTCATCTTTAGAAATATATAAAGCCCCATAAGCACTATGTCTAGGAAGGTTTTTTCTAAAACGAATTTTATAAAGCGCCTGATTTGCAATGAAAGAATCCTCATCTCGAGAAAATGTATGATTCTCTAACAAATCCGTATCAAAGCGATGTACAAAAGAATAGGAATCGATTTTATAGTTACGAATTGCATTGTGAACCCTCAGAATTGTAAATTCATTACCTCCATAGGCACTTAAATATCCATTATCAATTATTTTCGCTCCCTTCTTAAAGCTATAGTCATAGGGCATTCTCGCCAAGGTATCTCTTCTAAAATCATTGTTTTCTTGATAATTATATATGGATACTTTTGTGGTTGATGAATCCGTTGCCTTAAAGCCTTGGTCAAATACCTCCAATATTCCTTCATTCAGGTTCACGTAGGCTTGCTTATCTTTTTGATAATCTCGGTAATAACCGATTTGCGAATAGGGCTTGGTAGGATAATTTTCAAATAACCTATCTATAGCTTTTTGCACAATATCTCTTGAGGAAAGCTTCCTTCTCCTTTTTTTTCGTGCGGAAACTATGGCCTCCTCCAGCTCCAAAATTGCCGGTTGCAGACGCACATTGTTCAATTCATAAATTGAAAAATCTTGAATTAAGATCTCTTGGGTTTGATAACCCATAGATGATATTTCTATAATATCACCGTATTCTTTATACTTTAAAGGAATTTTGAAACTACCATCAATGTTAGAAATAATACCTAATGCTCTATCTTTTATACGAATACTTGCAAAAGCAATTGGTTCTTGATTTTTAGCATCCAATAACTTACCGACGATATAATCTTGTTGTTGAGAAAAAGAGGTGTTTGAGATGAATACTAGAAATAACGAGAAGACTATTTTGAGTAGTTGTTTTTCCATATTAGCGGCTGGTTATAGAAGGGAATAATTCCATAGAACAAGCCACAAAAATTATACCATTGGCATCTAAAACCTATTGAATCGTAAAATAGACAAACGTGAAATAAACACCCAAAAGAACTAAACCATCACGCCAACCTAAACGAAGCTTATTTGGCAGAAAAACTAATGGAAGAACTAAGAAAGAAATACCTAGCATCCAAAAAATATCATTAGTTAACAATCCTTCATCCATGACTTTGATGGGCGTGATTATTGAAGTTATACCTAACACCGCCAATAAGTTGAAAATATTTGAACCTATAAGATTTCCAAGTGAAATTGCTTTCTCTTTTTTAATAACAGCAATTATTGACGCCGCCAATTCAGGAATACTTGTTCCTATCGACACTATTGTAATTCCTATAATACGCTCACTTACACCATAAGCGGATGCCATTCCAACAGCTCCTTTGATAAGTAACTCTGATCCTCCCCAGAGCCCTAATCCACCTAAACCTAGAAACAAAACCGTTTTGTAGAGTGGTAGCGGAACATCGTCTTCAGGAAGTTCATCTACCACCGCTGTTTTTTGAAAACGCAGTAGGTATACCAAAAATAAAAAGAGAAAAACGACCATAATAATTCCCTCATATTGCACAATTACGCCATCAAAATAAATGAAACCAAAAAACAAGAAGGAAGCAATCATCATTACGGGCCAATCAGTAGTATAAAAACTCTTATTGACATCAATACTGCTGAGTATAATTGTTACCGCAAGGACCAAACCTAAATTTGCAATATTAGAACCGACAACATTACCAAGCGCCAAATCGGGGAAACCGTCTAAAGCTGATTTAATACTAACTATGAGCTCTGGAGCAGAGGTAGCAAAAGAGACCACAGTCATTCCAATAACAATCTTGGGAATGTTTAATTTAAGGGATAAGGCTACTGCAGCTTTTAAAAGCCAATTGCCCCCTAAAATTAATAGGACAAGACCTGCAAGTATAAAAAGGGGGTTTTGCATTGGTTAGTTTTGGTAAAGATAATGGAACAATTTAACTTAAATCGTTAACTATTTAATGTTGTGTTACACCAAACTCCTGCATAAATAGTTAAATAACTATAAAAATAGTTGTTTAACTAAAAAAATAGTGATATGTTTGATTTCAAATTAGAACTATCATGCAAAAACTGACCAATAAGGAAGAGGAAATCATGAAAATTCTTTGGCAACTTGAAAAAGCATTCGTCAAAGAAATTCGTGCAGAATTAACGGGCGACAAACCCCATTACAATACTTTATCAACAATTGTAAGAAATCTCGAAGACAAAAAATATGTCGGTCACGAAGCTTTCGGAAATACACATCGATATTATCCTTTGATTTCTAAAGATGCTTACCGAAAAAAGTTTATCAACTCAAGCATGTTAGATTACTTTGACAATTCGTATAAGAATCTTGTATCTTCTTTTGCTAAGGAGGAAAAAATTTCGATTAAAGAACTGAAAGAGATAATTAACCTCATTGAAAATAAAAAATAATGGAAGCGTTTTTTGTACATCTTATTAAGTCATCTTGCATTCTTTTTCTTTTTCTGCTTTCCTATTATGTATTCTTGAAGAAGGAAACCTATTTTGCGAGCAATCGTTTGTTCCTAGTCATCGGGCTCATAGCTTCGCTTCTTCTACCTTTTATCAGTTTTACGAAGACCGTTTATGTTCAAGCAGCTCCAATTTCATTCATGGAATTGTCTGAAACCCCATTAAGTACAACCAACACTGCACCTACTGAACCTTTTGACTGGACTCTTTTTTTTCTTATTGTTTACGTAGTCGTTACGATTTATTTGACTGTCAAACTAATACTGCAGTTGCTTGCTATTCAGAAAATCAAACGAAGCAGTCAAATAATTCCAGAAGATTACTACTACCACGTTCAAACTGCGAAAGACATTTCTCCTTTTTCTTTTTTCAAGTATATTTTTTACCATCCAAATCAGTTCTCAACCAAAGAATTGAAAACCATTATTTCTCATGAGAAGGTTCATGCCCGTGGTATGCATTCGGTGGATATTTTATTGACGGAACTAGTATGCATTCTACAGTGGTTCAATCCTGTAATATGGATTTACAAGATCATGGTAAAACAGAATTTGGAGTTTTTGGCAGATTCGAGAACTTGCAGATATGGAGAAGACAAACGAAACTATCAATATCTCATGCTCAAACATGCCACTGGAAATCACAAAATAAATCTAGTTAACCCATTTTTTAATTCAATCATCAAAAAACGAATAGTCATGTTAAATCAAAATCAATCACAACGTATCAATCTTCTCAAACTTCTTATTGTACTCCCATTCTTGGTTGTATTCTTAGTTAGTTTTAATACTAAGGAAGTTGTTAAGTTTTCTGAAGAATCCGTTCTTTCAAACTTTGAATATTCAGAAGTTCCTACTTTCAAAAGTCCACTGAAACAAGGTGACATTATAAGAATATCATCTGGCTTTGGTCCCGCAGAAAGTCCTTTTACCAATACAATTGAAAACCACACCGGGATAGACCTTGTTGGACAAGTTGGCAAAGAAGTTAGGGCGAGTTATACCGGCGTGGTAAAAGTTAGTAGCAATGACAATACCAAAGGCAATCATATATTGATTGAGCATGAAAACGGCTACAGCACAAAATACTTGCATTTAAAAGACAGATTGGTCGTTGAAGGCGATAAAGTCGACGTCGGTGAAACCATCGGTCATCTTGGAAATACAGGAAAGTCAACCGGACCTCATCTCCATTTTGAGATTTTAAAATCTGGAAAGGCCATTAACCCTGAAAGCCTGATTCCATTCAAAACAGGTAACACCCATGCAGAAACTGGTACAGATACCGAAAAAAAGATTGAAATTCGAATAGACAAAGACACTTCGAATGAAGAGCTTAAAAAAATAAAAAAAGACCTCTCAGAAAAGGGCTTTGATTTTTCCTATACGGTTGTCCATAATGACAAAAACGAAATTATAAGCCTATCAATAGATGTGCGATCTAAGAGCTCTAAAAAACAACAAATGAGCGGTTCTTCAACTTTCTACAATGATGAGGAGCCCATTGATCCTGTCACCTTGGTAATGGACGATGAGAACACAATGTTCTTTATGGGAGATAGCAATGCAGAAGTGATGCATGAAGAGGATGACCATTCTGTCTGGGTACATCAAGGTGATTCAAAAATTAGAACGGTTAAAATAACTGAAGAAAATGGCAAGAAAACCATACGTGTGAATGGCAAAAAGGTAAGTGAAGACGAGTATGACCAATTAAATGAAGGGGATTCAGACGGTCATCTTATCAAAATCAAAAGTTCTAAAAAAGGTGATCATAAAAATGTCATGATCATTAAAAAAGATGCTGATGATGATATGGAATGGATTGAGGAGGATGGAGATTCGGTTTTCTTTTTGCACGATGAAGGAGATATTGAACCTATCTTTTACATAGACGGAAAACAAGCCACAAAAGAAGAATTTAAAGCGCTCTCAAAAGACGAAATTGAGAAAATTGAAGTCTCTAAAGGCAAAAGTGCTTTGGAGAAATATGGGGAAAAAGCTGAAAACGGAGTTGTAGAAGTCATCACCAAAAAGAACTAAAAAGACCCTCTTTTGACATCAAGTTAGAGAAACATGAACCGACTTTTTTAAAGTCGGTTTTTTTATTTCCCGAAATGAAATCATTAAAAAGAAGCCTTTTTAGGCCCAAAACTCCCTTGCTAATCAAAAAAGCATTCAAAACACCTCTACAATTATTATATTCTATAATAACTTAAGTAATTTATACTTACAATTTATAACTAGCATCAAGATAAATATAAAAAGAATATAACATATATCGTTTTTTTGATTCCAATAGTGTATTCACTTGTATTGATTTAGGTCAAAATAGTTGCAAGTGAACAATTTTTAGATATATCTTATTTGGATAATCGATTATGTACAACTATTTGTTAACCTTAAAAACCTCTTGTTATGATTACACTAGCTAAAGTTTTGTTGTTCTTGTTGTTATCCTTGATCACGATAATAGCTTAAGTAGAATCATATAGGCCTATATAAATGAAGGGACCGCCATATGGCGGTCTTTTCAATTCTATGATACCTCTTAACTTGCTATATTTGTGAAAACCAACTAAATGAAAAAGTCCTTTTACAAATTTTTAGCAAAGGCGAACAAGCTACTTCTCCCCTCTTACACTAAAAAGAGATTAGATTTGGCCAAGGCTTCCAAATTTCAGCTAGCTATAATTGGCTGGCGTTATTTTGTTACTACAAAGGCTCTGGACTAATAATGCAAAAGGGATTTTACTTCGCATCCTTTTAGCTTGTCCTTTCCATTCAAGAAATCCAATTCAATTAAAAAATTGCATTGCACGATTTCTCCACCCATTTTTTCAATTAGCTTACGTACAGCCTCCGCAGTGCCTCCAGTTGCTAAGACATCATCATGAATTAAAATGCGTTCTCCTTTTTGGATAGCATCCTCGTGTATTTCTAAAATATCCTCTCCATACTCTAGAGTATAAACTTCACTAATTGTTCTGTAGGGAAGCTTACCTGCTTTACGTACCGGTATAAAACCAGCTTCCAATTTTGAGGCCAATAATGGAGCAAAAAAGAAACCTCTACTTTCCATTCCAACAACTTTATCAATTTTCCGACCTCCAACTAAATCAAACAAAGAATTAGCAGCTCGTTTCATCGCTTTCGCATCCTTTAATAAGGGTGTTATATCTTTAAAAACAATCCCTTCTTTGGGAAAATCTTTTATATCGCGTATGTAGCTATTAAAATCCATTTCTTTTGTCAGTAGTTATTTTGCGTTAAAAGTAAAAAGAAATATATTTGCAGCCCTTTTAAAAGGGAAAAACGGCCTCGTGGCGCAACTGAATAGCGCACTTGATTACGGCTCAAGAGGTTACAGGTTTGAATCCTGTCGAGGTCACTTAGAGCGAAAAGTCTGCACGAGAGTGCGGACTTTTTTTATTTATATGAGTGTCGGAAGTGATACACTTCTGTAAACGGATAGAAACAAAAAAAGTAAATCGCTTTTTCTGCGATATAAACTTTTCATTGTAAGGTGCGAACTTAAAGGATATTAAATTCTGTCGGAGTCACTTATGGCAGTATATTATTTTGCCGAATATACTCCCGCAAGTCCATCAACTCCGGAAAATCATACATCATCTGAATTTTTTTATCTATCATCGATGTCCCCTCCCGCTTCACATCTTCAACCACAAAAGTGGCGAAAACCTCAGCAATATCTTCACGCGGACTAGTTGCAGCATACTCTGAAATAAAACGATCGCCATACTTGTCGTAGAATGAAGATTTGGCAGCTGCAGTATTATCAAGTCCATTGAATTCTTCCCCAATATCGGACCAAAAACTGTTATAAAATGTGTTCATATAGGAGTCCATTTTAGCACATCCCTTGCTAACATAATAATTTGTACAATTATCAGGTATGATGCCGGGAGTAAGTTGCTCATTGTTTAAAGTCAAAATGTGTCCAAACTCATGGATGATGGTGAAAACCAAATCATCTTCAAAATCAAATCCCTTCTCATAAGCATAGTCAATGGCGATTGCAAATTGCCATTTTGACAAATTGTTTATAGTTGAATCTACGAAGCCTGATGTATTTGTTTTAGCACCATGATAAATTAAAAATTGACTCATTTTTGAGCGGTAATATGGTGGAATTATCTTTTTAACCAGCGCCCAAAGTTCTTCATGTTTGGATACATCATTTTGAAGTTCAAGTAATTCTCCTTCAACTTCATAATCTTGAATCTTTATAATATCTTCACCTTTAATCTCGTATAAGGTGATTTTATCTTCTTGAATCAGTATTTCGGTTTTATCCGAATTCTCCAAAGAATCAGTACTATTTTCTTCTCCAATTAGTAATTGAGGCGGTTCATAATAATCACATGAATTTATGGAAAGTACCATGACAAATACCATAGCCAAACCAACCAGTTTTCTGGTAGTCTTCATAAGTAGGGTTTTAAAGATTTGGGGCTTACAATATTAAATTGTAAGATTTAACCTACTTATAACGAAGATTAAACTGTATTATTTTAATTCCTCTTTCCATAGGGATTATATAGAAAGATGAAGTTTTACTTTTCCGTAACCCAAAATTAAACTCCCTTTAATTTCATTATCTTCCCTTTGATTTTTTTACTAGATATCAAAGACCTAAAAAATGAAATTGAACCAACCATACATCTTATCTACATTAATAGCAGTTGTTTTTCCCTTTTTCGGAGGCACTTCACAAGAGGTACCACAAGCTGATAAAGCCTATGTAAAGGAAATCAAGAAACTAAGCTCCCAGAAACAAATCCAAAATGCCTTCGCGGTACTTGATGAAATTGATGGTCAAACCACAGCGGACTTAATTACCCTTACGGAAATTGAAGCTCCTCCGTTTAAGGAAACAAAAAGAGCTATTGCGTTTCAGGCAATGCTGGATAAAGCAGGGATTGATAAATCGTGGATAGACGAAGTCGGAAATGTTATAGGACTTAAAAAAGGCACAGAAGGAAATCGCGTAGTAGTTCTTGATGCGCACTTGGACACTGTTTTTCCTGAAGGAACAGATGTTAGCGTAAAACAAAAAGGAGATACCTTATACGCTCCAGGAATTGGAGACGACACCAGAGGTTTGTCAATGCTTCTAGCAATCGCAAAGGCCATGAAAAGAGCAGAAATCAAACCAAAAGCAGACATCTGGTTTGTTGGTTCCGTTGGTGAGGAAGGCTTGGGAGATTTACGCGGCGTAAAACATCTGTTTCATGAAGGTGCACCCAAAATTGATTCTTGGGTAGCTATTGACGGTGGTTCCGCTGGAAGAGTGAATAATGCAGGATTGGGTTCTACGCGCTACAAAGCAGTATTCAAAGGAAAAGGAGGCCATTCTTGGGGCGCATTTGGCTTGGCAAACCCACATCATGCCTTGGGGTATGCCATTACCCACTTCACTAAAGAAGCCAAAAAGTACACTGATGAAGGTCCTAAAACTAGTTTTAACATCGGAAGAATCGGCGGTGGAACTTCTGTAAACTCGATTCCTTTTGAATCCTGGATGGAGGTCGATATGCGTTCGATTGATGCTTCGAGATTAGTAGTATTAGATAGCATTTTTAATGCTTCTATGAAGGCTGCTGTAGCCGAATACAACCAAACAGGAATTGATAACAAGATAGAATTGGAGCTTATAAAAATAGGAGACCGCCCTTCAGGGGAATTACCTGAGACCAATCCCTTAGTGCAACGCGCTATTGCCGCAACTGCATTTTTTGGGGAAAAACCCAGATTGACAAGAGGTTCTACAAATGGAAACATCCCTATTGCTTTAGGAATCCCCGCAGTGACTTTAGGTCGCGGTGGAAAAGGAGGTGGTGCTCATTCTTTAGGTGAATGGTGGATGAATACCGATGGAACAAAAGCCATTAAAATGGCACTGCTTATTACTATGGCTGAAGCGGGACTAGGAAAGTAATTATTCCGCGTAAATATCCGCAATCTCTTTTTGGAACTTTTCTCGAATTACACGGCGTTTTAACTTGAGCGTTGGTGTCAATTCCGCATCAGAACCATCTTCATGAAATGGAAGCCAGGGACTTGCAATCAATTTAAATTTCTTGATTTGCTCCACATGACTAAACTCAGGATTGTACTTATCGATAATTTTTTGGTATCGTTTTAACACCTTTTTATGCTGAATTATTTCTTGCAAGCTCGTCCATGGAATATCTTTTTTCTCACAATAACTCTTTAAAGCCTCTTCAGCTGGAACAATCAAAGCTGAAACAAATTTCTGCTTATCTCCGATTACCATCATCTGCTCCACCAGAAACTCTTCTTTCACCCTATTTTCAATAGGAGCTGGGGCGACATATTTGCCTCCGGAAGTTTTTAAAAGTTCCTTCTTTCTATCGGTAATTTTAAGGAATTCACGACCCGTTGGTCCTTTTACCAACTTACCAATATCTCCTGTACGGAACCAGCGCTTGCCATCAATCTCACAAAAAACCTGAGCATTAACCTCTGGCTTTTTGTAGTAGCCTAGCATAATATTCGGTCCATGAGCTAAAATCTCACCTTCATCTTCTTTGTAATCACCTCCTTCGCGGTCAATTAATATTTCAACTCCCTCTATCACAGGTCCGGCTGAACCTAACATCACACCATCAGCTTCCATTGTATTTACCGTCAAAGTGGGTGAAGTTTCTGTAAGTCCATAGCCCTCACGAATAGGAATTCCAGCTGCACAAAAAACGCGCATAATTTTTACTGGACAAGGAGCAGCACCTGTAACAATGGCTTTTACTTCACCACCTAGAGCTTCCCGCCATTTGCTAAAAATCAATTTGTCAGCTAGGCCCCACTTGAGTTTTTTTCCAAAGGATAACTTCTGATTTGGTTCGTAATCATCCGTAAGGCTTAATGCCCAAAAGAAGAGTTTCTTTTTAGCTCCATCCAAAGTCAATCCCTTATTGTAGATGGCTTCATATATTTTTTCAAGAAGACGAGGCACCGTACTAAATGTAGTAGGTTTCACAGCTGCCAAATCCCCATCGGGACCGCTTAGATTATCTGTTCCAGCAAAGTACGTTCTACAGCCTTTGTAATAATACACCATAGATACCGCTCGCTCAAAAATATGGCAAAGCGGTAAAAAGCTAAGAGCATTATCCCCTGTATTAGCCGCCATTAATGCAGATGTTTTCATGACTACATGCATCACATTATCATGAGTTAGCATAACACCTTTAGGATTTCCAGTAGTACCAGAAGTATAGATAATAGTAACTAAATCTTCACCTTTTACTCCTGTCTTAATTCGTTCTACCTCTTCTTCGTTATCAGCATTGAAGATATCTTCCCAAAAGGGTTTTCCCTCTTGTTTGTCAAAAGTGTAGATATTATTTAAGGTGGATACATTGGGTTGAGCACCAACCAGTTTAGCATATAAATCGCCTGCTCCGCAAAAAACCGCTTTTACTTCCGCTTCATTCAAAATATATTCATACTCCCCAATACTAATTGTCGGATATAACGGAATACTAATAAGACCCGCCATCTGCATGGCAAAATCCATAATCATCCATTCTGGTCTGTTTTTATAGACCACCATGGCTACCTTATCTCCTGGTTGTAAGCCCAAACTTAAAAGACCGGAAGCGGCCTGCTCGGCTGCGGTTATAACTTCCTGGGAACTATAGCTTTTCCAATTGCCCGAATCATCGCGGCCATTGATTGATTTTTCTGTTGGATATTGTTCGTTTTGGTAATACAGCAGGTCAAAAAGTCTGGTCATTGGTATGTTATTTTGATTAGGCATTTAATGTACAAAAAATACAAGAGGTTTCTCAAAGGAAACCTAGTATATTCAGACTCACTCGAACATTAAACTTAAAAAATCGGCTGCACAGGCCGGTTTTTCGGAACCTTCGATTTCGACGGTGCAGTTCCAGGTGATTTTCAATCCTGTATCCCCGTAGTCTTCTATTTTTGAGATTCCACCTACCAATCGAAGACGACTGTCTACCATAACCGGACTCGGAAAACGGACTTTGTTCAAGCCATAGTTCACACCCATTTGAGCAGACTTTACTTGAATTAGTTCTTCTAACATTTTAGAAAGCAAGGACACAGACATAAATCCGTGCGCTACCGGTTTTTTAAAGGGAGAGAATTTCTTTGCTTTTTCAACATCCACGTGTATCCATTGAAAATCTCCTGTGGCCTTTGCAAAATCGTTTATCATTTCTTGAGTGACGGTCATCCAATCACCATCTGGAAGATTTTTTCCCTCTAATTCTCTAAAAGCACTAAAATTTTCTACTACTAGCTTTGCCATAATCTTATCTTGAAGTTCCTCCGTCAATGGTTAAACATATTCCTGAAACAAATCGTGCTTCATCGGAAGCCAGATATAAATATCCGTAGGCGATATCAATCGGTTGCGCGACAGTTCTCAGCGGAATACTAGCTTTAATAGCAGCAAAATGTTCTTCGGGAATCTTATCAACCATATCAGTCATTGTAAACCCTGGTGCAATGGCATTTGCTGTAATACCATGTTTTCCCAATTCGACCGTCCATGTTTTGGACATGGCGATAACCCCAGCTTTAGTAGCTGCATAATTCGTTTGTCCAAAATTACCCCGTAAACCAACATTGGAAGCTGCGCTTACGATGCGACCATATTGGTTAGCTTTCATATAAGGTACAGCAGCTTGAGTGCATAAGAAAACGCCTTTTAGATTTACATCTATTACCGCATCCCATTCCTCTTCGCTCATTTTTTCTAAGGTTCTATCTCTTGTAATTCCTGCATTGTTGATTAAGATATCCAATTTGCCATGCTTCTCATTTACTTCAGCGAAAAGTTTTTCAATCGCGGATTTGTCCGTCACAGAAACTGAATGAAATTCCGCCTTTCCTCCATTGGAGTTGATACCATCAGCAACCTCCTGCCCTAGTCGTAATAGGTCCACTATGATTACTGTGGCTCCTTCTTTGGCGAATAATTCGGAAACTGCTTGTCCGATTCCTCTTGAACCGCCTGTTACTAATGCTATTTTGTTTTCTAAGCGCATATTACTTTATTTTCATTCCCATGCAGACGGGAATCTGTTTAATGTTGGTTCTTAATTCAAATATTTGGTTCGGGACTTGATTATGTTTTGGATTTTACACCCCCCGAAGCCCCCTCAAGGGGGGAATCCTTTTTTTTCCGTCTTCCGTCTTCCGTCTTCTAACAAACTAAACTCTTACTATTAATTTCCCCCTTACCTTTCTATTGGTCATTTCTTCCAAAGCCTTCGACGTATCCTCTAAATCATAAATCGCATGAATATGTGGTTTTAGTTTTCCTTCGGCATGCCATTTCATGAGTGTCATTGTATTCTCCATATTAGCTTTGGGATTCTTCATGGCAAAGGCTCCCCAAAAAACACCGACAATAGCAGCTTCTTTCAATAATGGAAGATTCAAAGGAATTTTAGGAATATCCCCCGCTGCAAACCCCACCACCAAAAATCTTCCATTTCGAGATACACCTCTCAAAGCTGTTTCGGAGTATTGCCCTCCAACCGGGTCGTAAACAACATCTACACCTTTTCCTTCTGTTAATTCTTTGATAGTACTTTTTAAATCTTGAGTGGCATAGTTGATGGTTTCATCAGCGCCATATTCAGTGCACAGCGCTAGCTTTTCATCAGTGGAAGCTGCGGCAATTACTTTGGCTCCCATAAGTTTTCCTAGTTCAACAGCAGCCAGCCCTACTCCCCCAGAAGCTCCTAAAACCAATAAGGTTTCTCCTTCAGCTAAACGACCTCTATCCTTCAAGGCATGATAGGAAGTTCCATAGGCCATTAAAAAAGATGCGGCGGTTGGGAAATCCATTTGTGGTGGTTTAGGAAAGCAAGCATTTGCAGGAACAATTACCTCTTCAGCTAGGGCTCCATGAGCCACAAAACCAAAAACTTCTTGACCTACTTTCAAATGGGATACACCCTCTCCTATTTCTTTTACGATACCTGCGACATCGCTGCCGGGAGTAAAGGGCAATTCAGGTTTAAACTGATACAAGCCCTGAATAATTAAGGTATCTGGAAAGTTTAACCCACATGCTTTTACTTCGACCAAAACTTCTTTTGCTTTCGGTTTTAAATTCTCCACTTCCTCTAATACAAGTGATGATGGTGGACCGTATGTTTTACATCGTATTGCTTTCATCCTTTTTAAAATTCAAATACAAACGTCAAACTCAAATACAAATTCAATTTCCAGACTTGCCTTTTTGTATTTGATTTTTGTATTTGCGCTTGTGTTTATTTTCTACGTTTATTCTTAAAATAAGACTTATCCGCTATATAAATCAATTTCTTTACCTCACAAAATACGACAGACCCGTCTTTGTTGGTAAGTTGTGTTGTCTTTATAATTTCAGTTTCTTGGTCCTGAGCTACTTTCTGTTTGATATCTACTATCTCATTTTCAGTATAATTGAAAGCTGCAAATAGATGTTCTTTCGCAGGTCGTTTAAAATATATTTCAGCGGATTTATCCCAAACTACATAATTTGAATCCAAAAGGTTTATTAGTTGTACCATCGGAATAGGGTCTACTGCCGAAAACATACTTCCTCCAAAAATTGAATTCACATAGTTTTTATTCTTGTAACTTATTGGTAGTTTAATCTGAACATTCAATAAGTCCTCTGAAACACTTACAATCCTGCCCGTACTCCTTCGATACATGGGTGATAGATTGAATCCGAATTTAAAAAGCTTAGCCTTTCCAATAAACTTTGAACCAACTTCACCGATTTTTTGGTAAATAGACATTTCGAATTGTATGGCTAGTCTTCAATAATTTTTAAAACTAATTTTCCCATTTTATCACCTGAGAACAATCGGCTGTAGGTCTCTGGAAAATTTTCAATGCCTTCATACACATCTTCACGGCTTTTTAATTTTCCTTGGGCCATCCAACCACCTAAAATCTGAGCACCTTCTTTATATCTATCTGCATAATCAAAGACAACCATACCTGTCATACTAGCTCTATTTACTAATAAGGATAGGTAGTTACTCGGACCTTTTACCCTTGTTTTATTGTTATACTGCGAAATGGCTCCGCAAATGACAATTCGCGCATGCATGCGCAACCTGGTTAGGGCTAAATCCAAAATCTCTCCCCCTACGTTATCAAAATAGATATCAATTCCTTTCGGACATTCTTCCTTAAATCGTGTTGCTAAATTTTCATTCTTATAATCGATGCAAGCATCGAAACCGAGTTCTTCAACTACGTACTTACATTTTTCTGCACCACCTGCAATCCCGACTACTTTACATCCTTTTATTTTTGCAACTTGACCAACAATACTACCCACGGCACCAGCCGCACCGGAAACCAAAACGGTATCTCCGTCTTTGACCTTGCCGACTTCGGTAATACCAAAATAAGCAGTCATACCTGGCATACCCAAAGTCCCAATATACATAGGCAAAGGTGCTAGTTTGGGGTCTACTTGGTAAAACCCTTTTCCATCTGTTACTGCATACTGCTGAACACCGCCCGTACCAGCAACATACTGCCCTACTTCAAACTTCGGACTCTTAGAAGCGACAACTTCTCCCACTGAACCAGCACGCATAACTGAACCGATTTCCATGGGTGCGATATACGATTTAGCATCATTCATCCAACCACGCATGGCTGGGTCAAGAGATACATAATGTTGTTTTACCAATATTTGTCCTTCACTTATTTCAGGAATTGGATTCGTCTCTAATGACCATGTAGAAGCATCAGCTTCTCCTTCTGGTCTCTTTACAAATAATAGTTGTTTGTTCATGTAAGTGTTTCTTTTATGTTCATTCTCCTGAAGAGGGAAATCTGTTTAATGTTAGTTCTTATTTTAATTCTGACTGGCTGTCACATCGAGCGGAGTCGAGATGCTTTTTTCCTGTAAGCTCGTTCTCGACTCCGCTCGAACTGACAGTATAGTTATTTCTTCTTACTCGAAAAACTCTCCACATAAGCTCCCATCTTAGCTCGTATTTCAGGTTTCCACCAAAGTTCGTTGGCCTCAGCTAAGGAATTTTCAGCTTGTAAATCCAGTTTATCTAAAAGATGTTTTCGAACTTTGGCTTTGGTATTTATCAGAATTTCTTGGTCAGCTTTCATGTAATGTTGCATTTGCTTTTCAGCGCGCTCCAAAACATTTTCTAGCGGAACTAGCTCATCTACCAACCCTGCCGCTAGCGCCTCTTTTCCTGAAAGGAGTTTTCCTTCCATGATGTACCTACTTGCTAATCCGTCACCCATCCAAAAAGCGTAGATTTCGGTTAGGTTTTGACTGATTTGAATGTTTACGGCAACCTCGTTTAATCCGATGACATACTTATCTCCTTCTGCCATATAGCGATTGTCACTGGTAACTGCTAGCACACATCCTCCTGCTGGGGAATGTCCTGTAATAGCCGAAATGAAAGGTTTTTTGAATTGCACCAATTCTAAATACAAGGCACCAAAAGACACAAAGAAATCCTTCATTTGCGGTTGGTCATACTGGAATAGTTCTATCAAATCCAATCCCGCGGAAAAGTAATGCGGTTGGCCGGTGAGAATTACTCCCTTTACCTCAGCATTTGCCCCTAATTTGCCAAATATATCTCGGAGGTCTTGTACCATTTCAAAATTGATGGCATTCACCTTGCCTCTGTTCATTTGAACGATGGCATATTCGTCTTTATACGTTACTTCTAATGTATTCATATGCTATAAGGATGTTCCTCCGTCTAAAGTAATTGTTTGTCCCGTAATAAATTTTGAATTTTCGGAGGCTAACCAACAAATCGCTTCTGCGATTTCATCAGCTTCTCCAAAGCGCCCCATAGGAATAAAGCGTTTTAACTTATCACCCATATCCGGACTCACAGAAAGCAATTGGTCTAAAAGTGCGGAATGTGTGAAGCCGGGACAAACCGCATTTATCCTAATGTTTTTGCGGCCGTATTCCAAAGCTGCAGATTTCGTCATTCCGACAACCGCAAATTTACTAGCACTGTAGGATAGATTGTTTCCTGAGGCTTTTAATCCTGCAAGGGAAGCTACATTTACCATACTACCTCCGCCTTGAGCTAACATTTGTTTTATGGCAACTTTCATGCAATAGAAAACTCCTGTTTGATTTACAGCGATTACGTTGTGCCAATCGTCATGTGTATGGTCGGCTGTCTTTAATTGATGTTTTCCTCCAATGCCTGCATTATTTACTATTACATCAAGTCTGCCATGTTCGGCGACAGTATTGGCTATAAGCGCCTCAACTTCTTCGAATTTTGTAACATCAGTTTTTATTGCTGATGCCGAACCTCCGGCTTCTTTGATTTCGTTGGCTATCTTTTGGGCATTTTCTAAATTAATATCCGAAGCAACTACCATTGCTCCATGAGTTCCAAAAAGTTTTGCGGTGGCTGCGCCGATGCCGCTTCCGGCTCCTGTGACTATTACTATTTTGTTATTTAGGTCCATTAAATATGCTGTTTTAATTTTCATTCTTTGTGTTCCTAGGTTCTCGACCCAGCTCGAAGTGTCAGTTTAGAAACTTTGCACTTCTTACTTTGTACCTCGTAACTTTTTTATTGGCAATGTACTAATCTTGAATCTTCTAATGCTTGCGCTCTTAAATGCGAAGGATACCCTTCCGCTTGTACCATTCCTAGAAAATCTGCAATGGTACGATACTTTACCATCAATACTTTATCCCATAAATTTTCATCTTCCGGACCGATAAGCATGCTTTGCGGTTTTCCCATATATAGGATTTCCGCATTTACTTTGGCAAAATAAGGCGTAGCGGCTTTCATATATTCCTTGTATGATTCCCCACCGCTCAATCCTGTTTCGGAGACCATCGTTTTAAACTTTAGCAAATTCAACATCACCACCGGGGTATCCATAGGCAATTGTGCGAATGCTTTGAATTGTTGGGGATTGATTTCTAAATAGGATTCCGTTTCCATAGTTTACATCAAATTATCAATCTTGTTTTTTTGAATAGTCATCCATGCCGTATTACAACATAGTTCGGAGGCTTTATTCAAATATGCGAATTTTGGGTCACTTGTATGACCGTGTTTGTATCGGTAATAAATCTGCTGCGCAATTACAGCGATTTTGAATAGTCCGTAAGCATAGTAGAAGACCAAATTGTCTATGTTCCGCCCACTTTTCAATGCGTATTGCTGAACCACATCTGTTCTTGATGGGTTGCCCGGCATCACTGTTGGAGAAGGTAAACCTTGCTTCATAAAATCAGGGTCGGCTGCGACTGTCCAATAGCCCAATGAGGTTCCTAAATCCATGAGCGGGTCACCTAAGGTGCACATTTCCCAATCTAGAATTGCTGCGATTTCCTTCCAGGAGTCATCTTTGAAAACCACATTGTCATACTTAAAATCATTATGGATTAGCGTATGGTCATATTGCCTAGGTTGATTCTCATGCATCCAAGTCATTACTTTTTCAGCGGCAGGCACGTCATCGGTTGCAGCAGCTAAATATTGCTTGCCCCAATTGGTTACCTGTCGTTCTACATAGCCTTCTGGGCGACCCAAATCTTCCAATCCCGCAGCTTTGTAATCAATATTGTGAAAGGCTACAAACGTATCGAGCCAGGTATTTGAAATGGTCTTGAATTCTTCGGGGGTGACTTGTCTTTTGTGCGCTTCCTTTGCCGTCAAAATCTCACCTTCAACTTTGCTCATGATATAAAAAGGAGCTCCAATAATTTCTTTGTCCTCGGTATACGCATATGCCTTGGGCGTTTTATCAAAAACGGAATTCAAGTTATGGATTACCTTATACTCCCTGCCCATATCATGCCCTCTTTTGGGAGCGGCAAATGGAGGGCGACGTAAAACATACTCTTTATCTTCAATATTCAATAGATACGTAAGGTTTGAAAATCCATTCGAAAATTGCCCGACGGAGAGTTCACTTCCCACATCTGTTATTAGATTATTCTCTAGAAGGAAATTCTTGAGGTTTACCTCATTTAATTCTTCACCTTCTCGTACTGGTTTTGTGTTCATTACTACCTTCATTTATTGTCATTCCGGCGAAGGCCGGAATCTGTTGAATGTTGGTTCTTTTAATAACTTATGACCTAGTGCTTTCCAAATGGCTTGGGCTTAACACACCCCGGCTGCGCCACCCCTCTCAAGAGGGGAAATCTATTTTCAAACTTCGTACCTCGTACTTCGTACTTATTACCTTTCACTTCCCCGAATATCTCTTAATCACATTCTTACCCAACTGACTCATATGCACCTCATCGGGACCGTCGGCCAATCTGAGCATTCTTCCTGCGGCGAAAAAGTGGGCTAATGGGGTGTCGCTACTAACGCCTCTACCTCCCATGATTTGCATTGCTCTGTCTACTACTCTCAAAGTCATATTCGGAGTGACAATCTTTATCATGGCTATCAAATCTTTGGCTTCTTTGTTGCCCATTCGGTCCATTTTATCTGCTGCGGATAATACTAGTAAACGGGTTTGTTCTATCTCACAGGCAGATTTTGCCACATCTTGACGAATGCTGCTATAGGTATCTAAACTTCTTCCAAAAGGCGTCCGTTGAGTGGTTCGTTCGGACATCAATTCCAAGGAACGTTGTGCCATTCCAATCAGTCGCATACAATGGTGTATTCTACCTGGACCTAATCTACCCTGCGCGATGGCAAAACCTTGGCCCTCTCCTACTAATAAATTTTCTTTGGGAACCCGTACATTATCTAAAATGATTTCGGCATGCCCTTCCGGGGAATCATTATAACCAAAAACAGATAGCGGCCTTACAATTTCCAATCCCGGAGTATCCATCGGAACCAAAATCATACTTTGTTGCACATGTCTAGGAGCATCGAAATCGGTTTTTCCCATGACGATAGCAATCTTACAATTGGGGTCCATTGCACCGGATGACCACCACTTCGTTCCGTTGATGACATACTCATCGCCGTCCAACTTAATGGATGTTTCAATGTTCGTCGCATCCGAAGAGGCTACATCAGGTTCGGTCATTAAAAAGGCCGAACGGATTTCACCATTCATCAAAGGTTTTAACCATTGTTCCTGTTGTTCAGATGTACCGTATTTGGCTAGCACCTCCATATTTCCAGTATCGGGAGCGCTACAATTAAAAATTTCTGAGGACCATAAAATACGTCCCATGATTTCTGCAAGGGGAGCATATTCCAAATTCGTCAATCCCGGACTCAAATCGCCATATGCTTTTGGAAGAAAGAGATTCCATAATCCCGCTTCCTTTGCTTTTGCTTTCAAATCTTCTAATCCAGGCCATCTCTTCCAAGCGTTGGCAGGGTCTCTGTGAAATGCTTCTACCTCCTCTTCACGCGGACTAACATGTTCCGCAATGAATTGCTTTAGCTTTTCTTGAAGGGCTAGTGATTTTTCTGTGTATTGGAAGTTCATGAATCAATCTCTTTTATTTTCATTCCCGTGCCTGTGCTGAACTCGTTTCAGTAAAGGCGGGAATCTGTTGAATGCTGGTTTTGTTTTTTATTTAATGTCAGAGCTTTTACTGCAGCTCGGGCTTAACACACCCCGGCTGCGCCACCCCTCTCAAGAGGGGAATCCTCTTTTTCAACCTCGTACCTTCAAATTATCCTGAAATCAAATACCCACCATCAGCTGCATACACTCCACCAGTCATGTACGAACCTGCATCGGAAGCCAAAAGCATTACTACTCCGGCCATTTCATCAGGTTCTGCCATTCGTTTTAAGGGTACCATTTGATTGTAACCCGCTACTAGTTTTTCATTGGACCAAAGGCTTTCACTAAACTTGGTTTTAATCAATCCGGGGCAAACGGCATTTGCACGGATGCCATATTTACCCCATTCTTTAGCTTGATTCTTTGTCAACATAATCATTGCTGATTTCGTCATACTATACAGTCCCAATCGAAAGCCCGGATGAATACCTTCCACAGAAGAAATATTTATAATACTTCCACTGCCATTCACTTTCATATGAGGTTGCACCAAGTTAGAAAGTAACCAAGGTGCTTTCACGTTTACGTTCATAATCTTATCAAAAACTTCTTCTCCAGAAGTTTCCAAAGGACCGTAAAAAGGGTTGATAGCCGCATTGTTTACCAGGATATCAATTCGGCCATAATGCTCCATTGTTTTTGCAACGAGTGCCTCACGCTGTTCTCCATCTCCAATGTGGCATGCGATTCCGACAGCTTCCAAACCCGCTGCCTTGAATTCGGCGGCGACCGCATCCACGGCCTCTTGTTTGCGGCTGCTGATAACCAATTTGGCTCCGTTTTCGGCTAAGCCTTTTGCAATCGACAAACCTATTCCTTTACTGGAACCGGTTACGATAGCTACTTTTCCGGTGAGGTCGAATTTTTGTTTTATGTTGCTCATTTACTTTCATTTCATTCCCTCGAAGGAGGGAATCTGTTTATTGTTGGTTTGCGACTTGTCTTATGACTTGGGTTTCTACACCTCCCTTTCCTCCGCTTCAGCTCGCCCACTGCTCTCGCAGCGTCGCCTTATTAGGAGGGAGACTCTTATGTTCTTTTCCTAGGTGTTCCTAGGTTCTCGACTCCGCTCGCAGTGACAGTACGTTTGCAGTACAGGCCGGCATTTTCCTTTTACCCTTTACCTTTTACCCTTAACCCTTAACCCTTTCTTCACGCAAAAACTTTCTTATCCGTATTAAGGGTTAGGGCTTGCTTGTCCATTATAATTTCCGCTAGGCCTGTTGTCTTTGGGAGTTCATATTTGAAATAGAACTGCATCGCATGAATTTTACTTTCGTAGAAATCCGTGCTATTTTCTGTGCTTCCTGTAACTAGGGCGTTTTGTGCTTCCCTCGCGATGTCTAACCATAACCATCCTACCAAGATATTGCTGAAAAATTCCATAAACGGAGTCGCATCTGCAAGGAAACGTTGGTAATCTCCCTTCATCGCAAAGCCCATTAAGGATTGTAATACTTCTTGGGTCAAAGCTAACTTTCCACCTAACTTTTTGGCGTAAGGTGCCAAAGATTCGTGCCCCATCGCTGCTTTGATGGAAGCTTGAATTTCCTCAGATAACAACTGTAAAGCCTTCCCATCGTTCATGGTTATTTTACGTCCCAATAAATCTTGAGATTGAATTCCAGTGGTTCCTTCGTATAAGGCTGAAATTCGGATATCCCGCAGGTACTGTTGTAAGACATAATCGGCACAGAAACCGTATCCGCCTAAAACTTGTAAGCCATTATCCACGGCTACGCGACCCATTTCAGATGGATAGGTTTTAACAACCGGCGTCATAATTTCCAATAAGAGATTATACTTTTCGCGTACATCAGCATCAGCACTAGATAAAGAAAGGTCATGATATTTTGCGGCCAAAAAGACCAAACTTTGCGAACCTTCCGTTACTACTTTTTGCAACAACAACATTCTACGCACATCAGGATGATTGATAATAAGCGTCTGTTCTTGGTTGGCATCTTTCTTACCCGTACTGGTCAACTGACGCCCTTGTGCGCGTTCATTGGCATAATTCAAAGAAGCTTGGTAAGCTGCCGAAGCAATGGCTGCAGCGCCTCGACCTACGGCGATTCTCGCGCCGTTCATCATCAAGAACATATATTTTAATCCCTGGTTTTCTTCTCCTACTAACCAACCTTGACAATCTTCTTTATCACCGAAGAACAAGTGTGTGGTGCAATAGCCGCGTTGTCCCATTTTTTGGAAATCAGTAACGGTCTGTACATCATTGGAAGAAAGACTGCCATCTGCATTCGGTCTCTTTTTAGGCACCACGAAAAGTGAAATGCCTTTCGTGCCGGCAGGAGCTCCTTTAACACGCGCTAGCACCAAATGGACAATATTCTCAGAACCGACATAATCGCCACCGGAGATAAATATTTTTTGTCCGTGAATTTTATAGGTATCGCCATTGGGCGTTGCTGAAGTGACAATATCCGATAAGGAACTACCGGCCTGTGGTTCGGTCAAACACATGGTACCACCCCAAGTACCCTCTAACATTTTGGGCACGTAGGTTTCGTTTAATTCTTTACTTGCAAAGTGCGTAATCAACTCGGCCGCTCCAACAGTCAAACCGATGTAACCTGGTAAGTGATTGTTTGCGGCATCTTGAATAAAAGCAGAAGCGTTTACCACCATTGAGGGCAATTGCATACCCCCATCTTCATAGGGGAAACCTCCTGAAATAAAACCCATTTCACCACCGGCTTTCATGTATTTATTCACCTGCGGATGCACTACAATCTCCCCGTCTTTAAAATGTGCAGGGTTTTCATCCATCTCTCTGAAGTACGGAAACAACTCTTTATCGGAAAAGTCTTTTACCGAATTCAATAACATATCTACCGACTCTTTGTCATAGTCAGCATACCGCTCTTGGTCCAATACTTCTTGTACGCCATGTACCTTGTATAATAGGAATTTAAGCGTTTCTAAATCCACATACTGATTTGCCATAGTTTTGATTTTTAAAGGAGCTTCAAGTTACTAGAAATTTTACCGAAACTCATTAAACTGGTTTAATAAAAGTCCACTTTGGTTTATCATTGATTGGAAAGCTCATAATTCCAATTTTCAGCAGTATTCATTATCAAACTTTCAATACTCAAAACGTTGATAACAAATAATATATACACCATGCCAATATGTTAAAAATTGCAGGATATAACCTACTTTTATAAGTACTAAACAGATCCTAATAACATTAGAAAAATGAAATTACTATTACAGTTTTTATTATCCGGAATTTTATACCCCTGCTCATTACTTGCTCAAAACCTAGAACCAAAAATGATATATCCTGATACCTTGAGGAGTGCTAATGATTCGGTATACATCAATAGTCCCAAATGGGATAAGATAAAAAGGCTAAAAATAACTAAAGAAGATACAATCGATTGGGGAACATACGGTCACAAAGGTGTTCATTTTGAAATTTGGACCGATTTGGACACTTTACATATACCCCATGTAAATCACCCATATGAGCAGCACATCAAAATACCGCTAATATCATCAAAAGACACTACCCATTGCATATTAAGATTTCAAGCCATTAACTCAAATTTTGACAATAGCTACGTTGAAAAAAACAAAGGGAACGTTAGTTTTGAAATACCTGAGGTATATGAACTCGCGAACATCATTCTCTATTTAAGCGAATGCTCTGAAAAAACGAACAATCATCCTGAAGATACGCCCTATGTTAAACGTTTGGAAAATCACTTCGCGGGATTTAAATACCATAAACTGGTTCAAATCTTAAACAAGAAATGTTCCAATTCAGATTTTTGGAATACCTATTATGGTTTTAGAGAAAATAGTCTAGCTTTTAAATTTGTTGGGGAATATCTAAGTTACGATACGCCCTATAAACATGTCTTTTGGGACAGTGCACGCTTGAAGGGTGGTCAATTCAGGAACATGCTCTATCTGATTCAGGATTTTGCTGAAAAATCAAATTTTAGGAGTTTTTACAACAACAATATTCAGTACTATGAAAAATTAAAACAAAGACAATCAAAACTACTCCCTATTAATCAAATGTGGGATTGGATAGAGCAAGAGTTTCCACAAAGAATGGATTCATACAAAATTGTTTTTTCACCCTTGATAGGTGGCTCACATAGCACTCAAAAGTTCATAAGTGGTTTTCTCTTTGACCCCGAATTTCAGGAATCCGTCATGTTTATCAATTCTCCTGAAAGTATTGATGCTAACCCTGAATATTCAGAGGAATTGAAAGAAGGAATAATGTCAGGTATCGTATTCACCGAAATTGACCATAATTATGTGAACCCTACGAGCGACCAACATATTGAACAAATAAAATCGATACTTCACAATAGAGATTTTTGGGCAACCAAAGATGCCCAAAGAAATTACAGTAGCGAATATGCCATCTTTAATGAGTATATGACTCACTCAGTTTTTTGTGTTTATGTCCTTGAGAAATACCCAAAAGAACTGGCAAATATTATTATCGATGATAGGATGAAACTAATGGAAAGAAGAGGCTATCCGAAATTTAAAGAGTTTAATGAAAAGGTAATGACCTTAATGAAAGATAATCCTAAATCTATCTTTGAATCTTATGATGAAGTCTTAAAAACTATGACCTCGATTAAATAAAATCGTCCCCTCTAGCGATCATCTCCCCCTTCAACACTGAGGCGGTTCCGGCGGACAAGGATGAGTGTGCCCACAAACCTTAACTTGACCGCTTAACGAGGTGTGCGAGTATTTTACTATATTCCCAGAGCTATCACCACCAAACACCATTCAAACCATGAAAAATCTAATTACACACTCTTTTCTATCATTAGGTATCATTTGCATCTTCAGTTGTGTGTTTACCTCCTGTAAATTTTCAAAAGAAACCAAAAACAGTGATGCAATTTCAAAAGAAATAACTGCATTGGAAGTAGTTGAAAATGCCATAAATGCGGCCGGAACAAATAGAAACTGGAAAAAGATGGCATCTTTAACCTATACAAAAAAATCAAGATTACTTTTAGAGAATGGTGAAATCGAATCTGAAGTAACACAGCGTCACCACTACGAGTTGCGACCTCAAAAAAGCATAAAAATAACATGGATTGTTCAAAAGGATAGCTTTCTAATTGTTCATAATGATTCCGTTTCTCAAAAATTTAAAAATGGAAGTATCATTGATGAAGGCGGTAAAGTAAAAGCATCGGTGAACAGCGCAATGTATGTTATCGGAATGCCATTCAAGCTTTTAGATAAAGGCACTGTCCTCAGCTATGAAGGGCTAAAATCTTTAAACACTATCGACACTGTACATACTATTAATGCCACCTATGCACCAAAGAAGCACCAAAATCATTCTACTCAAGACGAGTGGTGGTATCATTTCGATAAAAATACTGGTGCTTTTTTAAGTTCGATGGTATATCACGAACCCACTTATGCTTTAATAGAAAATATAGCTACTACAAAGCAAGATGGTCTGACCTTTCCGGAAAGAAGAAAAAGTTACCGATGTGATGCATCTGGAAAAAAACTTTTCTTAAGAGCCGAATTCTGGTATGAGGATTATGCAATTATATTTCTAGATGATTGAATTGGTATCATCCAGCTGGCGCTAGTCTGTGACTAATGAAGTGCTGAGTGAGAGATACTGGTATATAAAAAATGTAAAAGACGAATTCGAACAATATTTCATTTATGCATCAAAGGAGCCTACCATTAATCGTAATTTTCATTTTAGTTTGTTCAAATTCTAGTTTTGGGCAAAGTGTGTCCGAAATATTTTATCCGGATGTCTGCAATTGTTTTGAAGAGAATTTTTCACCCGAAAAGTTCGATATTAACTTACTAAGAAAATGTTTTGATATTTCTTCGGAGGCAAATCAAAATAAGCTTATGACCTATTTAGCTCAAGAAACAGATACTACCGCCTTAAATATCTCGACTGGAGAAGGATATCAAATGGGATTCAAACTTGGGCAACAATTATTTGATGATTTGCAAGAACCGCTTGTGAATAATTGTAATGCTTACTATGAATTTCTTTTAGAATGCAAAAAAACAGCATTCGAAAATATGAATAAAGGAATAAGTAAAAAGGAAGCCGATTCTCTTTCGTATATAATTAAAAAAGGTAATTGGACGGCAGAAACCATGTGGCAAATGGGTTCTTATGAGTTGGGTATGGGAAATTTAATTACGGCCAAAGCTAATTTCAATAAAGCTCTAAAGAAGAACCCATTACACATTCCTTCTATCTTCTTTATGGGAATAGTCCACGACAATGAGGGAGACTACAAAAAAGCAATAAACCGATACAATCAGGCGCTGGAACAAGAAGAAAATTCATTGACTTTCATTGTCAAAATGTTTTTAGAAGTCGCGAAACGAAAAGAGAAAGAACAATAAAGCCATCCACAACAATTCCCCGGCTAGCGCTTGTCTTCTCTTTCAACACTAAGTTGGTTTCGGCGGACAAGTGTGACGAGTGCCATTCTGAGTAAACAATTTTGGAGCAATTTTTGAGGCTTCAATACTATGAAAAGATTGGTATCGATTTCATTGCTTTTTCTTCTGCTCGGTCAATTCATATATGGGCAGGACAATTCAATAACTGAATTTGATTTATACGGTTGCTGGGTTTTAGAGGAACATAACAGTAACACAGAACAGGAAAAATTGGTTTATACCCGCTGTCAACATTCGAATTCAAAACTTGCAATAAAAGATATGAAAATTTCACTTTTAGCCTTTAATAAATGTGAATTTCAATCCTATAATACCATGGTCGGTTTTGGAACTACTACCGAAATTGGAACCTGGACTTATGATGACGAAAGCCAAATGATAACTATCTATCATGCACAAGAATGGCTAAAAGAACTAAAAGAAAAAGATTCTGAAGCTTATGAAGGATTTAGTTCCCCTGAAAAATTGGAATGGCTGACATTCAAAGTTGCGGGTTTATCCAAAAATCAGATGCATGTAGAATAGCTTCCCACCTACCGCCAGTCTATGATAAATGGCGTGCTGCGTAAGACCTTTAACTATATGAAACCAAAATGAAGAGCTAAGACCGTTGCGTTGATAGACTTAAGATGTGAGTTTACGTAAATTGTCTCTTGTTTCTAGTCTCTAAAAGAACTAATTCTTGCCCAAACGTTTTCGAATTTTAGATAAGCCGACAGGTGTGAGTCCCAAATAGGAGGCTATTAAATACTGTGGTACTCGCTGAAATAAATCAGGCCTTTTTTCTAGGAGTCTTAAATAGCGTTCTTCATTGCTTCTGCTGCTCAGGCGTTCTACTCGTGTAAAAATCTTCATGAAGGCTTCTTGCATAGACAATCTCCCAAAGCGTTCTAACTGGTGTGATTTGCTAAAGGAATCCTCAGCATCTGACTTTTTTATGGCATATACAATAGTAGCTTCAGAGGCCTTTAAATAGTAGTTGGAGGCGGTTCCCCTTACATAGGCGGGTAAATCAGTAAAAAAGACATCGTCAGTATAGAATTCGAGCACTTTTTGTTCGCCATCTTCCAATTTGTAGTAGTAAATACAACCTTGAGCTACATAATAGAAATGGTCTACTAATTGCCCCGGAGATACCAATGCTTCTCCTTTTTTCAGTTCGATTCTGCGATACACTTTTAACCAATAATCCAAGTGCTCTTCGTCAACTTTGTTGTACGAGAGGATTTTGTTCTTGAGGTTTTGTAGAAAATCCACTTTTGCAGTTGTGTTCATAATGGAGCCAAACAATCCTTAAATATAAGGATTTACAAAATCGTAAAGGATTTGATGGCAAGAGTCTTTGAAAACGGAGGGATCATTTTTTTCTGAGCAGGTTATTATGATCCGGTCTTTTTCGAAAATTTCAATAACTCCTGCTCCGTGTATTCAGCGCCACTTTTTGCTTTCAACAGACGTAATTCTTTTACGTTTTCTTCTTTGAGTCCCCTCGGGCTATCACTAAAAGCATTGGTAACATAGGCAATAATATCAGAAATGTTTTTGTCAGAAATGGTCTCATTACGAATTAAACCCGGCATTGCTAAATTGATATCGTAGCGTTCTCCTTTTACATGAATGGGACCTTGCAATCCGTGAAGAACTATTAAACCTAGTCTTTCGGGGTCGGCCACATGTTCAGAACCTTGCAGGGGCGGTGCTAGCCCTTGAATTCCTTCGCCATTAGCCCCATGACAAGAAGCACAAATTTGGAAGTACATTTTTGCACCAGCTGTTCTGTTATCTTCTGCAAGGGACTTTCTTCTAAAGATTACATTAGTCAGCTCATCTTTTTGATTTTTCAATGATTTTTCAAGTTGGTCTATGAGCTGCTTATGATCTGGAATGGACAAATCTTTCAAAAAATTTAAAGGCAATAATTCAGAATTCGAAAGACCACTAACTAAAGCTTCTTGAAATACTACATCTGCCTTATGTCTATTTATCAACTCCATTAGTTGTGGAAAAAAGGTTTCTATTGAGATTTTCGTCCAAACTCCTATAGAACTTGACAGATACAAGTCGGTTGTTGTATCATTTCTGCCCAAAATATACTCAAATAATGCCGCTGCTGTTTCAGCGTTTTCTTCGGATGCAAACTGTTCTAATAGCACAATACCCTGGGCCGCCACCCGGGCAGGACTACTATGAATGACCTCAACGAGAAAATTAAAGTCTAGTAAACCCAAGCCATCTAAAGTATGCAGCGCATGTATCTTAGACCAACTATTTTCAGCGGTTAAAGCCAATTCTTTCAATTCAGGAAGCACTTCTTTTTTTTCTTTGAAAATCAGGTAATGCTGTGCGCGATTTCGAACCCATCCATTTTGATATTTTAAGAGTTGTACCAAATCATCACCATTTAAGGCATCAAAATCCGCGATAGTTTCTGCAACAAAATCGCTTTGTTTTACTTTTAGAATACGACCATAATTGAGAATTGTATCTAATCGTATCTTTTCATTCTTTTTCTTCAAATACGGACTTAAATAAGCGTGATGACCAATCATTCCCCGATGCATATCAACAATATATAGGCTTCCGTCAGGGCCGTTGTTTAAGTTTACAGGACGGAATCCGATATCGGTTGAAGCCAAAAATTCCTTACCTTCCCAAGCTTGCTTGGCACTAGTCGAACTTCCTGTAAAATTTAGAATATTTCGTTTTATTAAATTTCCTTCAGGAATAGACACAAAGACGTTTTGATCATATCCTTCAGGGAAAATTCCCCCTCGATACACCAAAAGTCCTGCAGCAGCAGTCGTATTCACTAAAATACTATCGGCATTCAAGACTCCTTTAGAATACCCTCTATTAACCAGAGTTGCTTGTAAAGGATACACACGTTGGTCTTTGGTAAGCATCTGATTTACTCCTGCTTTTGGGGTAAAATGTTTATTTCTAATCAAACGATTTGGCAAAACATGGTCACCCAGTAACTGCCGTGAATTATCATTGTAATATAATCTACCAAAGTCATCATTGGTAATACCCCATTGCCCTCGAAACGTTGTAGGTTCTTTTATCCAAACACCATCTTTCCTTTGATATCTGAAATTAGATTTGGCATTGTAAATCCAGTTATCAATGTTCAATAGGAGTCCGTTTGGTTGATGTTCCGGATTGCCATCCGCCGCATAAATGGAATCAACCACAATGCGATTAGCGGGTTTATCATCTTCAATATCCACAAAGTACAGAAAAGGTGGTTCCGCATATAGCAATCCACCGTACACATGTGCCAAAGCTCTTGGCATCACCAGACCATCTAGGAAAATCTTTGCGTGGTCGACTACTCCATCATTATCCAAATCTTGCAAAATTTTAATACTCCCAACAGGTTTGTCTTCATCTGAGCCTTGCATATCATTCATGTAGCCCGTCATCTCAGCAACCCACATTCTTCCTTTGGCATCAAAATCCATCGCAACTGGTGCTCTTAGCAATGGCTCTGATGCAATTACAGACAATTCAAAACCATCTTCAATTTGATATCCCTCTAAAGAAATGACAGGTTCGTCAAATGAAGTTTGACATGAAAACAAAAAACTTAAAAGAAATGCAGAAAATATAAATCGCATAAGAATATGAGGTGCAGCTTTTTTTGTAAAGATAACAATGGACACCCAATCATTAGTCTATTAAATCAAAAACTCTAGGCAACCAAAGGGAAAGATCAGGAAAGTAGGTAATTAACATTAGTACTAGCACCATGACCCCCAGCAGGGGCAACAATGGCTTGATTACTTTGGTTACCGACACCTTTGCCACACCGCTACCCACAAAAAGTAAGGTGCCCACTGGCGGCGTACATATTCCAATACAAAGGTTCAAAACAATGATCATTCCGAATTGTACGGGATGCATGCCTAAAGCGATGGCTACTGGTAGAAAAATGGGTGTAAAGATGAGTACTGCTGGTGTAATATCCATGAAGGTACCAACAATTAATAGGACGATATTGATGATAAGAAAAATAAGTATAGGATTGCTAAAATTGTCTAAAATGGTAGCCGTCAAAAGTTGCGGAATTCCTTCAAAAGAAAACAACCATGACATCGCCATTGAAGTGGCAATCAAAAACATAACGATAGCTGTCGTTTTTGCGCTTTTTAGCAAAATAGGTTTGAAATCACTTACTTTCAGTCCCCTATTAAGGAAGCCTAGTAGTGCGGCATAAACTACAGCTATAGCAGCAGCTTCGGTTGCTGTAAAGATTCCTGCTACAATTCCTCCTACCACAATAATCAAAAGCGTAAGACTCAGAATTGCATTTTTAAAATCAATAAAAAGCTTTTTAAAATTCACTCTATCTGCTCTAGGAAGTCCATTTCGTTTAGCGTAGATATAAACCATGATCATAATGGCGAGCCCCACCAAAATACCCGGAATATAACCCGCCACAAACAAAGCAGCAACAGAGGCAGTACCACCACTTGCCAATGCAAAAATGATTAATACATTGCTTGGAGGAATTAATAAACCTGTTGTTGAAGCACTGATGTTTACGGCTGCACTAAATTCTCTTGGGTAGCCCTCACTTTCCATCTTATCAGTCAAGGTACTGCCTATTGCTGAAGCAGCTGCAATCGCCGATCCTGAAATTGCACCAAATAACATCGCTGAAATAATATTTACAAAAGCCAAACCTCCGGGAAGACTTCCAATCAATGATTTTGCAAAATCTATTAAGCGAGTTGCAATACCTCCCCTATTCATAAGTTCTCCAGCGAGTATAAAAAAAGGAATCGCCAAAAGAGCAAAATTATCAATACCAGTAGTCATTCGTTGTGCCACTGTGGTTATTGAAGGCATGAAAATAATATTCAAAATTAGGGTTAAAGTTGTCGAAATTCCTATAGAATAGGCAACAGGAACCCCATATACCAGCAAACCGAAGAAGCTGACGAAAAGAACAATTACACTTATTATTTCGATACTCATTTATTCAAAATTTAGCTTCTTGATATTATAGCAAGAAAAAAAGATGATGCATAGGCCACAAATTGGAACGACAGCATATATAATCCCCAACGGAACCTGCAAAGCAGAAGACATTTGTCCTAAACTCAAGGTAGTATACACTAAATTACCCCCGCCTATTACCATTACCACAAGTGCAAAAATGCCCATCAGTATTTGAATTATTTTTTGCCGTCTTTGCCTTTTTTTAAATGGAAGCTTTGCTAGTAAAAAATCCATTGAAAGATGTCCTTCTTTTTGTCCATTGATATAAGCAGCTCCTAAAACGGTTAGCCAAATAAGTGCGAATCGCGCAAACTCTTCTGTAAATGAACTGGACTGACCAATCAGATACCGTGATGCTACCTGCCAAACCACATCAATAACCAATAAACCAAAGATCAAAACCAAAAAGGTTTCTATAATCTTATTCAATGTGAGATATGCCCTTTCCATTACTGCATTTCTATTTGTTCGATGAGTTCTTTCATTCGCGGGTTTTGTTTCATCTCTTCCAAAACCGAATTGGATTCTTTTACGAAAAGGGTTTTGTCAGGGTAAATGAAATTCACGTTCGCCTTTTTCAATACTTCCATGTTTTCTCTGACGGTTTCTTGCCAATATTGCTTTTGTTTGGTAACACTTTCATCAGCAGCAGATTGCAACCATTTTTTTTCCTGTTCGTTCAACAGACTCCAAAACTTAGTTCCGATTACCACAACATCAGGCACCATGCTATGTTCATCAAAAGTGTAATTTTTACATACCTCATAATGGTTTGATGTCACAAAAGAAGGAATGTTATTTTCCGCTCCATCTACCACATTTTGTTGCAAAGCAGTGTACAGTTCTCCATAAGCCATGGGTGTTGCAGAGCCTCCAAGTGCATTGACCATATTTACAGACATCTGATCATTCATTACTCTAATCTTCATACCCTTCAAATCAGTTGGGGAATTCACAGGTTTTTTTTTGGAATAGAAGCTTCGACTTCCGGCATCATAAAAACAAAGTCCCCTGAGTAAATATTCGCTGCCACCTTCTAAGAGTTGTTTTCCGATTTTTCCTTCCAAAACACTAAATAAGTGTTCTCTATTTCTGAAGAGGTATGGTATTCCCGTTACTTGATATTCAGGTGCAAAATTGGACATCGAAGCTGCGCTGACTTTTGTCATGGCAATACTACCTATTTGGAGCAATTCTAAAACTTCGCGTTCCGAACCCAACTGTCCGTCTGGAAAAATTTTTATTTGAAGCGTTCCTCCTGACTTTCGGTCAAGGAACTTTTGCATGTCTAAAATTCCTTTGTGAACGGGGTGCGTAGTAGGCAAAGAATGTGCAAAATAAAGTGTTTTTTTATCCTGAAAATTAGAACATCCAATCAGAACAGATACGCATATCGAGAGGCATGTTCTTTTCATTAAAGTTGACATAAAACTTGCTCTTCTATGCATCTTATACAATGTTTTGCCGAATTCCTTTTTCTAATCCTGATAGCTGGGCAAGGCCCATAGCACGCCCAATCAAAGAATATCCAGAATAAAAATCATCTTGTCGTTTCTTATCATCTAATAAGACATGGCCATGGTCGGGCCTCATCGGAATGGCAACTATTTCCTCCCCATTTTCATGCCTTCTTTTTTGCTCTTCAACAATTGCTTTCATCACCTTATCGATGGGTACCGAACCACCCAAATGTTCAGCTTCATAAAAACTACCATCTGGATTCCTTTGGACATTTCTCAAATGGATAAAATGAATTTTATCCCCAAAATCTTCTACAATTTTGACCAAGTCATTTTCAGCGGATGCCCCTAAAGAACCTGAACAGAAAGTCAGTCCGTTGCTTGGTGAAGGACAGCAATCTAATAAAAATTTCAACTCTTCATAGTTGGATACAATACGTGGAACTCCGAAAACCGAAAATGGCGGATCATCAGGATGGATGGTCATTTTCACACCTATTTTTTCGGCTTCTGGAATAATTGCATTCAAAAAGTAAGATAAGTTTTCTTGAAGTTGCTCTTTGCTAATCTTCAATACCGCTGCATGATTCTTTTGGAACTCGTCTAAGGCAATTAGTTTTCGTGAACCTGGCATTCCCGCTAAAATAGATTCTTCTAGTTTTTTTCTTTGCGCTTCGGTCAGTTCATCGAAATAGCCTCTCGCTTTCTTACAGATTTCCTCCGTATAGGTTTCTCTTGCATTTTCTCTTTTCAAAATAAAGAGATCAAAAGCTGCGGCTGCTATTGGACTGTAATACAATGCGGAACCCCCTGATGGTAAAACATAGTCTAGGTTGGTGCGTGTCCAATCTATCAGTTGCATGAAATTGTAGCATACGTTGTAGATGCCATTCGCTGCAAGGTTTTTTAGTGTTTGAATGTAATTCGCAATATAAGTATCCCTTTCAGGGAGTCCATACTTAATGGAGGTATGAATATTGACACTCTCCACCACGGACCATTCCAAACCATGGGATTCGATTTCATTCTTTAAGGAGGCAATGGTCTCCAACGACCAAACTTCTCCCAAAGGAACTTCCTGACAGGCAGCAACGATACCTTCAACACCGATCTGTTTAATCTCATCAAGGCTAACTCCAAAAGAGGGCCCAAACCATCGAAATGTCTTCTTTAAATACTCCATTACTTAAACTCCTGAAAATGAACTAAATCCGCCATCAACTTCAAAAACACTGCCTGTTACGAAGCTAGAAGCATCAGTAAGAAGATAGTGTACCATACCATTGAGTTCCGATGCACTACCAAAACGCGCCATTGGTGTATTTTTTATGATATCATTTCCCCTATCAGTATAACTACCATCTTTATTTGTTAGCAAGCTCCTGTTTTGATTGCTAATGAAAAAACCCGGCGCAATGGCATTCACACGGATTTTATCATTAAATTTTGAAGCCATTTCATTGGCCATCCACTTTGTGAAAATATCCACTCCTGCTTTCGCCATAGAATACCCTAAAATTCTTGAAATACTTTGCTTCGAGGCCATAGATGATATATTGACAATTGAACCAAACTCTTGTCTCACCATCAATTCACTCAAAACAATTGCCGGCATTACTGTACCAAATAAATTAATATCTAAAACTTCGCGAGTATCACTCATTTCAATATCATAAATAGATTGGTCTGGTCTCAAAGTGGCTCCAGGGATATTGCCGCCCGCCAAATTCACGAGTCCATCAAGACTATCAAACTCATCTTTTATCTTGTTCTTCAGATTTACAAGGGCCTCCTCATTCAAAACATCAACAACAAAAATATGTGTGCTATTTTCTGATATCGCATTCAGTTCTGCTTGTTTCGCTTTGAGTTTATCAGAAGACCTTCCTAGTAAAAGTACATTGGCTTCATTTTTTACTAGGTATTCAGCTATGGAACCTCCAAGAATGCCAGTACCTCCTGAAAGGGCGTAATTTTTATCTTTTAATGATAATAACTCATTCATATAATTAGTCTTCAGATATTATATTATTCGATGCGGTTAATTGGTATTTTGTAATTTACAATTACTTTTAATATTTGATCAAATTAACCTTCGAATTTCTTTATTTATGCGTGGTATGCCACTTCTTTTCATGTTACTCCTTTCTACCAATCTTTGGAGTCAAAATTTAGAACTAGTTGAAATAGATCAAGTTTGGCTATCAAAAATTGAGAAACTGGCACCAGAAAAAACAAGTGTTAAGACGACTAAAATCAGAAAACTATTGATTTTTTCAAAGGCCACAGGGTTTTATCATTGGACCATACCTCACAATATAGAAATGCTGAAAATCCTAGCAAAAAAAACGGGTGCTTTCGAAGTTCATGTTGGATTTGATATAGCGCAGTTCAACAAGAAAAATTTAAAAAAGTATGACGCAGTAATTTTGAATAATCCAAATCCAGCAGGCCCAGAACGTGACTTATTCTCAGATCTTTTGATGGCAAATACTTCATTCAGCGAGCAACAAGTCAAAACCGAAGCGGCAATATATGAGAAGAACCTCATCAATTACGTGTCAAAAGGAGGTGGCCTGATGATCATTCACGGTGGTATAGTTGTACAGAATAATTCGATGGAATTCAGTAAAATGACTGGGGGTAGTTTTGATTATCATACAAAACAACAAGAAATAAATGTTAAAGAAGTGGATGTAAATCACCCCATGGTCAAAGCATTTAATGGCAAAGGTTTTACACATGTTGACGAACCCTATTTCTTCAAAAACGCCTATTTAAATTACAATTTTAGGCCTTTATTATATGTGGAAGTGGACAAGGTTGAAGGCATGAAAGAAGCAGTGGATGAAAAAATTATCTATGTTTCTTGGATAAAAAGGCATGATAAAGGCAGGGTATTTTTCAGCTCGCCCTCGCACAATGCCCAAAGCATGGAGAATACTGAATTACTTCAGTTCTTTTTAGATGGCATGCAATATGTCGTTGGTGATTTAAAGTGTGATGACTCCCCTATCGGGAAAAATTAATTATCTTTCCAAAAAAAAATCTATGCGTTTTCTAAAACCTACATTGGTTCTTTTTATATCAGTTATACTTTTCGTTTCTTGTTCAAGTGATGATGCTCCATCTCAACCTAATGAGAGTGCACAGGTCATTGGTTCTTATACGTTATCCGCTGTAAATATTAATCAAGCGCAAGATGTCAATGAAGATGGTACAGCATCTACCAATCTCCTTGATGAAATGAATTGTATCACAGGAACACTTGCCATCAATACAGACAATTCTTGGAGTCTTAATGTGATTCGGGTCAATGTAACTGATATTACAGGAGGCTTATTTTTTATCGCCTGTGGAGATTCGGATTCGAGCAAGGGTACTTGGACTTTTTCCAACAACCAACTGAGTTTGAATGGTAGTTTTGAGCCTACCATTTACGTACTTAACGGAGATACACTTACTAGACAAATAGGTGAAGATTTGCCGAGTTTTCAGAGCTTTGCTTATACAAAAAACTAAGTCTGTAACTTTTATCACATTGCCCTTTTAAATTTCAAATTACTTTTGTTCCAAATTCTATTAAATGGACGCAATTCTTCAACCTTGGCCATGGTTTGTTTCTGGTCCACTTATCGCCCTAGTAATGGCAATTTTGGTTTTCTTCGGAAAGACTTTTGGTATGTCCTCCAACCTACGAACGCTTTGCTCAATAGGTGGAGCTGGGAAGTATGCAGACTTTTTTAAATTTGATTGGAAAGCCCAAAAATGGAATCTTACGGTAGTACTGGGTGCAATCATAGGTGGATTTATTGCAGTACAATTTTTATCGGATGGTTCCGCGATTGATTTAAGCGCTGAAACAATTTCAGACTTAAAGACCCTAGGCTTCGAAAATGCTGGAGCAACTTTGTTACCCTCAGAAATTTATGATTGGGATAGTATTTTATCCTTGAAGGGGGGGTCAATTTTAGTCATTGCCGGATTTTTAGTGGGGTTCGGAACCCGTTATGCCGGCGGTTGTACTTCTGGCCACGCTATTACTGGTTTAAGTAATTTACAACTCCCCTCATTAATCGCCGTAGTAGGTTTTTTTATTGGAGGATTATTAATGACTCACTTTTTACTTCCCCTAATTTTTTAAGTATGAAATTTCTAAAATTCTTATTCGTCGGTATTTTCTTCGGAATTGTTCTTGTAAAATCTGAAGCCGTCTCGTGGTACCGCATTTTTGAAATGTTCAAATTCCAGTCTTTTCATATGTATGGAATTATTGGCTCCGCTGTTTTTCTTGGTATTTTGTTTTTATGGATTTTCAGAAAATTCAAAATAAAAAGCACTGAAGGCAAAGTGATAAACCTTCCTCCAAAAGATAAAAGCTTTACGCGCTATATCTTAGGAGGCACCATTTTTGGTTTAGGATGGGCCCTAGCAGGAGCGTGCCCCGGACCTATGTATATTTTATTAGGAACAGGAGTTTCTAGTATGCTTCTAGTTATTGCTGCGGCTATGCTTGGAACATTTGTTTATGGAGTTCTTAAAAATAAACTTCCACACTAGTTCGAACATTAAGACTCCTCTTTACGCTGTTCTAATTTCGCTCTAATCTCATTGGCGCGTGCTTCGGTAATATCGTATTTACGCATTACATACATAGCCGCTAAAGTACCCAATATAGGGAAGAATGTATAGAATAATCGCATTCCCGTAACTGCCCCTTCGGGTTGTGATGGCGCATCTGGCGTATATCCTACCCAAGCCATAAACAAACCGCTTAGAAGTCCGGCGATGGCAAATCCAAATTTCACCATCCACCAGTAAATTGCACCAAATATTCCCTCTCTTCTTAAGCCTGTATTCAACTCATCTAAATCAATAACATCTGCCGTCATTGACATCATCAAGGTAAATAATCCTCCTATTCCAAATGAAAAGAAAGGCAAGGCAATTAAGAACATATAGGGCTGACCAGGGATAAACAAGAACCAGAATAGAATATATCCGATAATTGAAATGCCCTGAGATAACATAAATGTCTTTTTCTTTCCCAGTTTTTTAGATATCGCATCAATTATTGGAATTACCAAAAAAGTGGTTACCAATGCACCAACACTACCATGCAAAGTTGGCCATATTCCAGCAGCACCAGCATCACCATTGAACATATAAGAAACAATGATAAAAAATGAAAATGCCGAAATGGTCATGAATGAATTATAGACCAAGAAAGTAGCCGTACACAGAATCTTAAACTGCGGAATCCGAAACGCTTCTTTAAAGCTGACTAAAATCTTTTTAAAGCTTTTTGAAATATTGCTCTTATTTATCGGTTCAAAATCCGTTCTGTCTTTAGTTGATTCACTTTTAATAAATATAGCCGGAACTAATGCTAATACGGTACAAAATGCTGCAACATAATATGATAAAGTCCTCGTTGCCGCCGGAACATTATCAAACATTTCTGGGTCGTACAAAATAATCCAAAACCAAGGTACTATTACCCAAGCCCATTGGCCAATCATTTGTGCTATGGCCATGATACTTGTTCTTTCATGAAAGTCATCACTCATTTCATAGCCCATAGCCACATAAGGCACACTGAATATTGTAAGGCCTAAATAGAAAATAAAAGATAAAACTAAGAAGTAAATAAAATTATACGTCAAACCATTTTCAGGGTACAACTGCCACATGGCAATGAAAGCGATACCCATGAGTATGCCTCCAGCAAATACAAAATGTCTTCGCCTTCCCCATTTTGATCTGGTGTTATCCGAAATAAAACCCATAATAGGGTCAGTAAACGCATCAAAAATTCTTGGAGCAAAGAATATGATTCCCCATAATAAAGGTGGAAAACCCAAACCTTTTACTAAGACCATCATAAAAATTTGTAGTGCAGCCGGAAACATTTGGTTTGCCAACATTCCGATACCAAAAGCAATTTTTTGACCCATTGGCACCTTAGTACTTTTTACTCTAGTAGCATTTTCCATAGTATTTGGTTTTGTTTTTCCTTATTAAAACTCTTTATTCAGGGTTTACAATATCTGTACTCTTCTGAATTTCACCAACAGATGTAGGTGCTGAAACAGTTTTTAATAGCTCCTCTTTATTGCCATCGAAGGTTTTCGAAATTGCATGACCATTTCTTGTTAGACCTTTAAACACGCCTTCATCTACCAAGCTCCATAAAGGGAATTTTGCTTTTCCGTTGATTTCAAACAATCCAAAGTGATTTTCAGATCCTATGGGGTTCTCCGCGTCTTTCCAGTTCTCATCAAATGCCTCAAAGTAAAAACAGGAAATACCTTCTGCTTTTGTCCATTCTCGCGTATGGGCATAATAACGTCCCTGTTTATACTCATCTGCAGCTTTTGAACCTTCAGGGCCATAAAAACCATCTGAAATACTGGCCCAACCTGTCTCTCCAATATGAATTGGCTTTTCAATGCCGAGACTCTCAAGGTGTTTTAAAACAGCCTTATATTCTGTAATGGCGTAATTTTTGGCCCTTAAGGCCGCAGCATCTACTTTTTCCAATTCAGATAATCCCGCTTCGTTTTCTGGAACTTTCCAATAGTCAGCTTTATAATGGGTTTCATGAAAAGGGTAGGTATGCATCGATATATAATCCACTGCATTGATTAACTGCTTCAGGTCATCAGTATGGTAAATTTCATCACCAGCACCCCAAGCGGCAAAATTATCTGAACTGGTAACCCAAAGGTCTTTAGATAATTTACCGGTCTTTTTAAGTTCTTGAATGTGATTCACCCATTTCAAGATAACATTAGGTCTCACAAAATAACTTTGTGCCCAATGTACCATAGCTTCATTTCCAACAGCAATAATTTTCACAATATCAGGATACTTTTGCGCCAGTGCTACTGCCCTATCTATTTCACCTGCATTGTTCTCGCTTTCAGCTTCATGATTTGGTGAATCGGTCCAAGCATCTTTGCAATCAATCCAAGCCCCTAGCATCACATACATCTCAAAATTTGAATCTTCTTCTTTGAGTTGTTTGATGGCTTCCAATAAATTGGCAGCTTGTTGCAACTGCACATTATAGGTGCGAAGAATTCCAACTCCCATTGCGGAGAGCAGCTTCATATCTTCCTTAAGTTCTGTAATCGTAGGTTGAATATCACGTGAGCTCATACGATATCCACCATAGGATATGGCCAAGTAGTCAGAGTTTCCTAAAATATCCGCTGCTGACTTACTTTCAATCACTTTTGTATTATCAGAACACGTGAAAACTACTATTGAAACTAAATAGCATATTAAAAATAGTACGGGTCTTTTGATCTTATTTATCATAAATTACTTGTTGATATACACTACAATTCTATCGATTTCTCCTGTTCTCTGAAATATTTTACGGCTGGTATCCGAGTCAAGAACTAGCATATCGGTTTCAATCACATTCTTAGCATTTGATTCAACTCGCATACCAATTTTGTCTCCTAATTCATAAATTATGGGAACTTGGCAATAAGTAAAGGCAAGTGTATTTTCCTTTAGTACAATTTGTCTTTCCTCTCCATGCATGGTTATATATTCGAAAGTCATGGGTTCTTTTAAAAACTCTTCTTTCCTCAATAAGCTTGGATCGAAAACAAGGTTTCCGTCAGAAACAAATACTCCCAACTCTCCAAAACGACATAAAATATCTTCTTTTACTTGTCCCGTCATACCAGGTTGCTGTGCGCCTTTTCCACCTGGTGTATGAGAATAAGGGTCCGTGGGAAATGCGCCGTATAAATCAGGTGACTTATGCACTCCTATACCTTCATTAATTTCATAGTAATGATCTAAAAGTCCGCCAATTACAGTTTCATTTTCATTTGACGCTATCGCCTTTAGGCATATTTCTTGCACACTTAATAACAACTTAGAAACCATATGCCAGTAAATAGAACCTAGGCCCTCGTAGCCATAAAATGTGCCTGATCTTCCTGTAAAGGACTTATGGTCAAAAATGGCTTCAAAAACATCCAAAAGCAATTGCGTATCATTCTCGACCAGTTCTCCGTATTGTCCTTCGGGTAATTGTGCTAATGCGCTTTTTAAACTATCAGCGTTATTGAACTTACCGTTAAAATGATACTTTCCGTTTACATCTTTTTCAATAACACTACCGTCGCCATCTTTCACCAATTGCTGTATCAATTGAGATGTCTCAGCTTGGTCTGTTGGTATTACATTCTTCTGAACAAATCTTGGTAATTGTCTGTTCGGATATAGGACATAACTGTATTGATCTTCCCTAAACAAGGCACTATTTTTTAAAGCATTCAATACCTCTAGAGATGCTTCACCAGAAATATAACCTGAGCTCAAAACAGCCACTTGCCCTTCCAGCATTTCCGGCAAATAGGATATCGAAACTTCCGAATCGCTCTCCACCGTCATTAAATTATAGGCATGAAACAATTTATCAGGTCTTTGATTTGCTTTGATAGCGTGATCTAAATACTGTTTTGATACGGAAAGGAAAGCTAATAAAGTAGTTTTCGAAATTTCACCTTTATCGCTGCTAAATCCGTTTTCGTAAATAGTGTTTCTATATTTGCTTCCAGCATCACCTAGTCCGTCAAGGATAGATTTTCGATCAACATCGGAAATTTTATCGGAAAGGATGGTAATATTTGCACTTAGGGTATCCATAATTCCATAGAAGAATACCAAAAGCTCTTCGGAGATTTGATGTCTTTCTTGAGCTGAATTTTGCATGACATTTTCGAAAAAATTCAAGAATCTTCTTAAATAATAAAGCGTGACCATTGAAACACCATTACCCACCAAGGCATTATTAGCATCGTTCCATTCTGGTCTTTGGGTATTCATCCAAATACCACCTTCTGGAATAAAGTTTGACATTTTAGCCAAAACTGTTGCTAATAATTTTTCAATCAGGTTAACCTTATAAATAAAAGAATTAGCATCTCTTAGCAATGCGCCATCGGCGCCAAGTTCCTTTCTTTTTTGAATGATATTTTGCTCTGATTCCGTATCTAGAACTATAGTATCTTTCGGGTTTTTTAAAATTTCTGAATAGCTTTTTATTTTATACGGAACATTTGCATAAACAAAAATATCTTGATCAAAGTATTTGGCCAATGTACTTGGGGCATGCTTTTCTATAAACTCTAAGAACTTGAGCAAATAAATAATTTGGTGATCTCCCCAATACCCAATATATGACCAAGGGTCGTCTGGCTCAATAGTTTCCCAATCAAAACCATCTTTGGTAACTCGATATGGATTATAACCATCAAAGGTGGTCGCATTCAAGAATTTATGAATCATATTTTCCATAAAATCTGGATATGAATGCGCCAAAGCTTCCCAGTTTTGGAAGATATCTCTCCAGTTACCTTGATAATCTAGAATTTTAGAACCATCCTCGTTTTTAGTATTGATTGCAAACTTGTTCCATGGCCTACTAGGGTCGCCATGTCTTCTACTAAATTTTAAGGGTAGGTACTCGAAACAGAGTCTTTTAAAATTCTTATCCTCGTTTTGGTCTTGAAGATTACTGACAACCTTTCTTATATGTGACAATGAAAAAGTTTCTGGTAAATCATTAAGCAGATCCTCCTTATGTTTGAAAACCTTTAGATTCGCCTTTTCTATATATTTTACAAAGTCTGACCTCTCAATTTGATAATTCTCATCAAAAATACCACCACGCATTATATTGAATAGCGTATTTGCAAAGTGCCTCGTATTTCTGAGTTTGTCGGCTGTCAATTGCATACCGTCAGCCGCAGCGTTTAATTCTAACAGATGTTGCGTACCTTTTTCGATATCTTCTAGAATTGCTGATTTCAAATTGTTGCCCTTTCTGATTTGTTCCGAAATACGGGTTATGGCACTTATAGATTGATTTACATCAGCAATAAACATCCATTCCTTTTCCGAATTGGCTTGCAAACTCATATTAGCAATAATAAAGTATGCGCCCTTCTCTGCCCTAACATCTTCTTCTTTGGTAATACCTCTACCTTTTCGAAAAGCGTTTAGTTGCAAGGAGGAAACCAAATATTTTGGATTTTCTATTCCCAAAGACCACACTGTAGAGGCCTTAAGAGCCTCGCTAGGTTCCGCTTTATCAACAATAATAGCGCTTAAGGTGTAAATTCCTAAGCCCACCTCTGCTTGCAATTCATTCTTCTTATACGCATCAACCAGATTACTGCTCATTGCTTGTAAGCTTGTATCTACGCCATATGGCATTATATTTTGGATACCATCTAAAACTGTGACTTCAATTTGTTCAGAGGAATCATTAACTAGGGTGGATTTTTTAACGAAACCATATTGGTCACTAGAACTCCATTGGTATCGAAAAGTTAAACCGAGATCGTTATTGACTTCCTCGAAAATCACCCTATTTCCATAGCTGTTCTTATATAGATTTCTGGTGATATTGTAAATGCCTAAATACCGCTCTGAGAATGGCTCCCATAGTTTGATTTTTCCTTCCGATTGAATTCTCAAAATAGTCTTACTACCGGTAATATCAGCTGACTCTGTAATTTTATCATCTGTGTAATACGGAAATAGCGCGTATCCGGAATCCTTTCTTCCAGCGGATAATCCACCATTGCTCGAGATAAACATCCAATGATTCGAATCACTGACGATGCTCATAAAAAATGGACGCATACCGTCGCTATTTGAAATTTTATAGTATTTCTCGTTTTCGAAATCAACTAATTTTCCCTCTACTATTGGCTCATTAAATTGAGCTTCTATTTCTCCTATATGCATTATATCCTTAATCATTCTCTCATAAATACCCTTTAATTATCTTTTTTTTTGCAAGGGTTCTATTTAATTATTCACTTATTTTAAAATCAGTTTTTCACCAATTCTTTTTCTATTTGTTCCAGGGATTTCCCTTTCGTTTCAGGTAAAATTTTCAACATGACAAAGAACCCGACGAGGGCAATTGCTCCAAAGATGAAAAAGGTTAAAGCGTTACCTAGATTTGATAATTCCCACGGAAATACTAACTGCACCAAGGAACTTATTAATGAATTTATAAAGGCGATTACACCTATGGCTAATCCTCTATATTTATTCGGAAATAACTCAGATAATAAAACCCACATTACGGGTCCTAATGAAAATGCAAAGCAGGCAATAAAGCCAAGTATCCCAATTAAAATCAAAGTTGCATTTACTGTAGTTGCCACCTCTAAAATTGCTCCATCATTTTTGCTATAAACCTGATTACCTAAAGCCAATTTCATGTCATTTTTAAAATCAACATCGTTTTCGTATAACTTATTGGTATATGCTTCCAAATTATTGACCCCTTCAAATTCAAGCTGAGCAATTGCATTAGGTGTTAACTGATATGTAGCTTTATTAAACCCGTATGCACATAGCAATAAACTTATCGCAATTCCTGCAGTACCGATCAATAACAAGGGTCTTCTGCCCATTCTATCAATTAAATACATCGCTACAAATGTGAAGATTACAGAAATCGTACTTAATAACACACCTGATGAAAATGCAGCATCCGTTCCAATACCCGTTTGTTTAAAAATGGATGTGGCATAAAAATAAACGGCATTTATTCCTGTTATTTGCTGAAGTACTCCTACAACCAATCCTACGATTAAAATAAACCGAAGTGCTGGCTTAAGAAGATCTTTAATGGCAACTTTTGAAGCAGTTTTATCTGCCTTTATGCTTTCTTCAATTGAATCTATTTCAATTGAGCCTGTTTCATTACCATGAACGCTATTAAGTACCGATTTCGCTTCATCGAATTTGCTTTTAAGATATAACCAACGCGGGCTTCTAGGAACAAAAAACAAAGCAGTGAAATATAACAAAGCTGGAATTAGTTCAACGCCCAACATCCATCGCCAGACATTTTTTTCGGTCAAAAAAGAGCTATCCGTTGCGTACTTATTAAAAAGGTAGTTGCTAAAAAAAGCGGCAAAAAACCCTAAAACAATATTAAGTTGTTGAATTGAAACTAATTTCCCTCTGTTCTCCGCTGTCGATATTTCTGCAATGTACATCGGGGCTAAAACTAGTGCTGCGCCAAAAGCTAAACCACCAATCATTCTGGCGATATAAAGCATTTCATAAGACCCTGCATACGCAGACATCAAAGCCGAGAGAGCATATAAGAACGCAACAATTAAAAGGAGCTTCTTTCGACCATAGAAATCGCTCAATCTTCCTGAAAATATCATGGCAATCATAGCAGCAAAAGAAGGAGAACTTACCACCCAACCTGATTGTAGTTCGGTCAAGTTAAATTCAGGCCCTGCAAAATTCATTACTCCAGAAATAATTCCAGCATCGAATCCAAACAAAAAACCTCCCAAGGAGACTACAAACGAAATGAATATTAGTTTTTTAGACATTCTAAATGCTTTTTAAACAAATCTGCTTTATAAGGAACTCGCTTTTATGGTAAAGTTGTAAAAATGAAAATCTTGCAACCCTGACATAGTGTAAGACAAAAAAAGCCAATGGTGGGGGAAGTCCATTGGCCTATATTCAACAATTCAAATATACTATTGATATACTCTAATGTAATCTACTTCCATGGTATCTTCTGTAAATGCATCATCAATAGCACCGCCAAGTGTGCCACCCATCGCAATATTCATGATAAAGAAGAAATCACTATTAAAAGGTGTGTCACTTGCGTTAACAAAGCTAGTGTGTATTAATTCATCATCAACAACGAATTTAATGCTATCTGCAGTCCATTCTACAGTATAATTATGAAATTCTGATGTTGCTGTTGGAACAGAAGTAGAGCTGGTTACAGCATTACCACCTGAATTTCCAGGGTAATGTAATGCACTAGAAATTGTATTTGGGTTGTTACCAACATGCTCCATGATATCAATTTCACCACTTTCTGGCCATCCTACTTGATCAAAATTAGCTCCTAAAGCCCATAATGCTGGCCAAGTACCACCTGCTGAAGGTAATTTAGCTCTTACCTCTACTCTACCGTAAGTAAACTCATATAGGTTCTCCGATTTAATACGTGCAGAAGTATATGCACCATCGCCACTAGGACTAACTCCAAAATCAAAGAATAACACGAATCTATTATAATTCACAGCTGGATCAACAGCTGGGGCTGCAGCACTAAGGTCAAAAGTCAATGTCTCCCATGCCTCTGCTACGGTTGTATTTGCATCAATCTCAATAAACTTGGTATTATCTCCTTGGTCTTCAATCTTTAGTCTAACTACTGCACCTACTGCAGGAGACCACGTTTTCAAACTTATACTTGTAGAGTTAACCAAATCTAGTGGAGTGGCCAGATCAAAAAATGAGCCTGCCCAAACTTCAGCACCACTGCCTTTAACAGATTCTGCAACCATTGTTGATGTATTCAAGCCTGAAGCATCTGGGTTTGCGATAACCGTAGTAGCATTACCGCCAAAAGCTTCAAAAACGGGAGCTGTTCCTTCAAAATTTTCGATTGTTGAAGAAGTTCCACCAGCGCCAATTAATGTAGCATCATCATAGTAGTGTTTGACATTACCACCTCCACCACTAGTTGCCTTGGCAGTAATTTTAAGCACTCCACCCTCAACTATAACATTCTCTGCATCATCAGTATATGTCTGCGCTTCACCATTACCCCAGCCACCTGCGCCAAGATCGTATCCCCAATTTGCCGGATTTGGAGCTCCATCAACATCAAACTCATCAGACCATACTAAATTTGTAAAAACAGTCTCAAGACTCTCCTCTCCAACATCAGTCGAAGGTGCAGCGGTAAACCTATGATACCAAGCTAATTCGTCGTTTTCAGTATCGTAGGTTCGCACATATAGTAAGTCGTCACTGATAGATAGAATCTCATAGGATGATGAACCTACATAATACCCCATAAACCCTCCATCGGAAAAATTCATTTGAATGCCAGTGGTCTCCTCATCTGGAACATTACCTGAAACTTGCGAAAGTACAACGGCCTTTGATCCTGATGTATCAAAATCGTAACAAAAATCCTGATCTTCTGCACCACCAACAACTGCTTTATGACCTACGTTAAAATAAGTTTGTCCTTTGTTATCTAATTCATAAGATAAGGCCCCGTTAGCATCAACTGAGAAAGTTAGCTCGTCATCACAAAGACAATCTGAATCTTCACTGCCACACTTTTCAAAAGCGCTTGCTACATACCATTTAGGATACCACCAATCACCATCAATACCCTCCCGAGCTGGACCTAAACCAAGGTGACCTGGCTGAGAAGCTGCTAAAAACCATGTTTTAGAAGCTCCGCTAGTAAGGAGAGCTACTGTTTCTGGGTCAGAAAAATCAATTGAAACATTGACTTGTAATGTTTCTGAAACAGTTTTTCCTTCACCTGCGCCCGCTGTTATAGTAACTGTGTACGTGTTATCACCAATCATATCGTAAGTTTTGGTTACAACCCCTGTATTCGATAAAGCTGATGAACCATCACCAAAGTCAAAATGATAATAATTAGCTCCAGTAGCTGTGGCAGTAAAAGTTACCTCACCTGAGTTATCAGCACTAACTGCTGAACTTGCTGTGAGATTAGTTGGTGTTACGGCAACTGGAATGTCTAAATCATCTCCATCACAGCTAGCCATAACTATCAAGAGCGAAACAAATAAATACTTAAAATTTTTCATAGTTCTTTTTATTTTAATAGAGAAGTAAGGTTCCCTTGATTAATTCCTATTTATGAAAGTAAACATTATCAACATAGACTGTTATTGCCCCAGATGGGTCTCCAGAATAAATTAATTGTGCTATGTTCGCTGTATTGGTCAAACCAGTAAAATCGGTCAATGGAATATCTAAGCTTACCCATTCTCCTGGATTTGGGTTTGTAATAGCGATTTCATGTTCTACATCATCACCACCATCAAAAGCCCCGTCTGGTCCAAAGTCCACTAATTTAATTCTGAACTCCGTGGCGTCACCTGTCCAAATATCAGTATGAAAATGGGTCATTGTAGAAGCATCTATCTGGCTTGAAACAGTTTCAATACCAACAAAGTTCAGGGCGCTATATTTTTTTACATCATCTCCAGCAATCATAATATCTTCAAATGTAGCATCAGACCAATCAGTTCTCCAAGTATCTACGGTAACATCAGTATAAGCATTGCTAAACATAGAGATGACATCCGCTTCAGCTAGCATTGGTGCAGGGGCTGCAGTTGTAGGTTCAGTAGCAGGTGCATCAGCTGAATCATAAAAGTATACATTATCAATATACACTGTATTTGCCTGAGCAGGAGCACCAACATAAATAAGCTGAGCAATGTTCATTTTCGTTGTCAAGCCGGCAAAATCAGATAATGGGATATCTAAACTCACCCATTCTCCTTGTGCAGGACTTGCAATGGTTATTTCATGTTCCACATCATCTCCTCCGTCAAATGCTCCGTCAGCTCCGAAATCAACTAATTTTATTTTAAATTCTGTGGCATCAGCAGTCCAAATATCTGTGTGAAAGTGAGTCATGCTTGAAGCATCAATTTGATTGGCAACTGTTTCGATACCCACAAAGCCCAATGCACTATATTTTTTCACATCATCTCCGGCAACCATAATATCTTCAAATGTTGCATCAGACCAATCAGTTCTCCAAGTGTCTACCATAACATCCGTATAGGCATTGCTAAACATTGAAATAACGTTGGCTTCTGGAACCGTTGGCGCAGCGGCCGCGACTGTTGGTTCAACTTCATCACTACCGTTTCCACCATCATCGATATCGGGAGTAGAGCTAAACCTGTGATACCATGCTAAATCACCATTTTCGGTATCATACGTTCTTACATACAGTAATTCATCACTGATAGAAAGAATTTCGTATGTTGAAGAACCTACATAGTAGCCCATAAATCCTCCATCTGAGAAATTCATCTGAACACCCGTGGTCTGGTCATCAGGAACGTTTCCTGATACTTGCGAAAGTGAAACTGTTTTTGACCCTGATGTATCAAAATCATAACATAAATCAGTATCACCTGATCCTCCAGCAACTCCTTGATGTAGCACATTAAAATAGGTTTGTCCTTTATTATCCAGCGTATATGTCAAACCTCCATTACCATCAGTAGAAAAGGTTAATTCATCATCGCAAAGACAATCCGAATCTTCACTGCCACACTTTTCAAAAGGTGTAGCTACAAACCATTTTGGATACCACCAATCACCATCAATACCCTCCCGTGCAGGTCCTAATCCTAAATGACCTGGTTGGGAAGCTGCCAAATACCAAGTTTTTGAGCTATCATTAGTCAGTAATGTAACCTTCTCAGGGTCAGAAAAATCGATTGAAACATTAACCTGAATAGTTTCTGAAACCGTTTTTCCTTCACCAGCTCCCGCAGTTATGACAACATCGTAAGTATTATCACCGAGCATGCTGTATGTTTTACTAACAACCCCTGTATTCGACAAAGCGGAGGTACCATCACCAAAATCAAAATGATAATAGTTAGCTCCAGTCGCCGTGGCGGTAAAAGTAACTGTACCAGAATTGTCGGTACTTACAGATGAACTCGTTGAAAGATTGGTTGGCGTTACAGCAGCAGGGATGTCTAAATCATCTCCATCACAACTCGCTAAAATCACCGTCAGTATTACAAAAATGTACTTGAATTTTTTCATAGTTTCTTTTATTATTGTTTTAACACTATCTGAGTTAAAGTAATTCGAATAGCTGTATTAAAGTGTCTATGATAAAGACTCTTGCAATTTATTGTATTGCTAAATAATATCAATAGAAAGAACCTATACAAAAAATATACAATTCAAAAAAAAGACAGTAAAACATCCATATTCCTAATTATTCGGTAGTATTTTAATGGATTTAACAATATACTAACACTGTATATTTAAGACCTCCTAAACAGGATTTGTATAGGTCATGTAGTGGTAAATACAATTAATGTTGTGGAATTTATAATTCCATAATGTAGTCGGTTAGACCTTCTTCGTGTGAAAGATTCATTTTTTTTCGCAAACGATATCGTTTAACTTCTACACTTCTAACCGATATGTTCAATAGAGGAGCTATTTCTTTGGAAGACAAATTTAGGCGCAAATATGCACATAGTCTTAAATCATTGGAGGTTAAGCCCGGATGCACTTTTTTAACTTTTTTCAAAAAGTCTTTATCAGCATTATTAAAAGCATCCTCAAAAAATTTCCAATCATCAGAATTATTAATATTTCGATCTATAGTTCGAATTACAGATTTGACTTGAGGGATATCGGAGTTTCCTTTTAACTGGTCTTTTATGGCATTTAGAAATTCATTCTTTTTAATAATGCTCATAGTTGAAATTGCCAGCTCACGGTTTTTACTTTCTACTTCTTCTCTGAGTTTTTCATTACTGATTTGAACTATTTTCTTTTGCGACTTTAATTTCTTACGTTTCAGCTTCTTTTTATTATCCTTTAAAAGATGTTCACGCTGCTTTTTATAATAGCTCTTATACAATTTATGTATTAAAAAGGCTAGCAGAACAAATCCTAATACATACAGAAATATTGCAACGTTAGAAAGGTACCAAGGTCTTTCGATTCTAAATCGGTATGACGCGACATTTTTAGAAAGCTCATTTCCTATCTTTGCTCGTACATTAAAAATGTAATTTCCAAAAGGTAAATTCTCAAAAGAAGCTTCGGCTGTCTTTGTCCAGTCGCTCCAATTATCATACCTGCCTTCTAATTGATATTGATAACTGACCTCGGTATACTTATGATACTCGGGTACATTGTACGAAAAGAAAAGGTTATTCTGGGAAAACTCAAAAGTAGTTTTGCTATCCTTTGTAATATTCTCCATTCCAGAATTGTTGGACTTTCTTGAAATTGAACTGAGGTGAATAGAATATTCTTTTGAGATTAGCTTCTTTAAATCCATCGTTAGATAACCATTGGAAATTCCAATCAAATATTGTTCATCACCTAAAGGAGTTAAGCTTTCAAAACCTAAAACACCCAAATTTTTTCTAACATAAGAAGGAATGGGTATTTTTTGTATTCTAGAGCTACCATTGAACTTTCCCGGTGAGACGTAGGCAATACTATTGTTTGTAAAACACCAGAGTCTTTTTGACTTCTCGTCAGGAATAAAGATACCAATGGGCTTATCTCTACCATGATAAAAAACACTAGTTAATAAGGTGTCAGCAATAAATTGTCCTTCATCATCATTATAGCTATAGATACCATTCTCACAGGTATACAAAACGTCATTCCTATACATTGCCAAACTAGCACCCATACCTTTAGAAGGTTCATTTTCTATGGCGGTTACCGTCTCAAAACTATTATCAAAATTAAGCTTAAAAACACCCTTAAATTCTCGATTGACAGCAACTTGATTCTTACCGATGAACTCAAAAAAACGACTCGATATATCAAATCCTTCTACTACATTTCTCAAAGCCCATTTATTTCCAGTTTTCGAAAGGACGCTTAGACCATTAAAATTTCCTTGGAGCATGAGGTTTTCTTGGTCCGGAATCATTTTAATATCCCAAGTACCAGGAAAGTTCGAAATTAGTTGTGCCTTATCTCCCTTTATTACATAGGTTCCATTGTTATGTCCGCAAAAAAGAACGTCATCAATTATTTTCAACAACCAGACCTGCCCTTTAGAGCCATCAATTAATGCAAAGTCACTGTCGTCATCAATTCGTTTGTAAAATAGACCCTGATTTGTGCCTAAATACAAAAAACCATCGTAAACAGCAGAGGCATACACAACACCCAATCTACCATTTTTATCAATATACTCTTTGAAGGGGGAATCTAGATTAATAACACTTAAGCCATTGTCAAGAGCTAACCAGAGGTTATGTTCAGCGTCCTCAAAAAGAGAAAGTACTGTGTTATTATTTAGTCCTTTTTCTTGATTGATCTTTAAGAGAACATTTCCGGTTTGATCAATGTGAAATATTCCATTTGAAATTGTACCTAATACAATACTACCATCGTTCAATTGAAGGCTACTGTAAACGTTTATCGAAACTTTTTCACCATCAAAAGGAATATTCCATGGTATTAGGTTCTCATCATCTAAAAAATAAAAATCTCCATTTTCGGTAACCAAAAGAGGTTTGTTCTTTATGGAAAAAATTCCAACAACGGTTACATCCTTTATTCTAGAATCATCAGAAACTAAAACGGGCATTCCGTTTTCTATCTTATAAAGACCATTAATTGTGCTATGATAGTAAACAGTATCATTAAAACTAAATAAATGTGCTTTTTTAGAGTTTGCTTCAACAATATTAGTAGATTTATCAGCTGTATTGTAAATGTATATGCGTTCTAGACTTTGGAAAAGAACCCAATTGTCCAGTGCCATAATATTCCAAAATTCTTCATCTTCTAAAATAGGCGTTGCTAATTCACTACTGATTGAATAGTACTCAAGTAAACCCAGACCATTCGCTTTCCAAAAGCCAAACTCCATATAGCAGCCAGAATAAATAATATCATCAACTGCCTTTACTGAACGAATTGTGGAACCGTTAGGAGAACCGTATAATTTCCATACTGCGCCGTTAAACTCCATAACTCCCCCATTATTGGCGGCGTATACATTATTATTTTTAGACTGTGTTATGGCCCAATTTTGATTTTCAGCACCATAATCAATAGGAGTGAAATTTTGAATAGGAGGCAGCTCTTGAGAAGCCAAAGAAAAGCAGGCCAACAAAGTAACAATTGAAGCACAAAGAGTGCCCTTCAGGTTAACGCAAAAAATATTTTTGAAAAAAATAGCTTTGAAATTAAACAATCTCCGCACTTAATCCTGCTTGAAGAAGTTTGCTACAACGAGGTTCCAAGTCTTTATAATCACCCGTTTTTACAGTACATTTCCCGTTGTGATGTACTATTAAGGCACATTGCTCTGCCTGTTCAGGAATATGGTCACAAACATCAATCAAGGTGTCAATAACGTGATCAAATGTATTAACCTCATCATTGAAAAGAACGATTTCATTTTGGTTTACAATCTCTTCTTCTAGAAGTAGTTCTTCGGATATTTTCTCCTTAGTACTCATACTATTTCGGGTTTAATAACTTCGTATCGCTTTCTAAATTACATATTTTACGGCTACCCAATTATTTTTTTCTAGATTTTTTTCAAACTTTAACGACACTTCAGTGCATTTTGCGCTAATCATAGGAATATCTTCTTTATAAAATCCGCTAAGAAAAAGTATACCGTTCGCATTCAAGTGTTTAGCATACTTTGGAATATCGCTTAACAAAATATTTCGATTAATATTAGCTATAATAACGTCATATTTTTGGTCTATTAACAAGCTTGAATCTCCCTCATAAATCTTAATATGTTCACAATTATTTCGCGCTGCATTCTCTTTGGCATTCAAGAAGCACCAATGATCTATATCAATAGCTTCAATACTGTTGGCACCTTTCATGGCTGTTAAAATCGCCAAAACTCCTGTTCCGCTTCCCATATCCAACACAGATTTTCCATTAAAATTGTGGTCCAAAATATGTTGTAACATCATATGAGTGGTTTCGTGATGCCCCGTACCAAAACTCATTTTTGGTTCAATAACAATATCAAACTCAACATTTGATTTTTCATGAAAAGGTGCACGAACGACACAGAGATTATCCACCTGAATAGGGTTGAAATTTTCTTCCCAAGTGGCATTCCAGTTTTCTTGCTCGATTTCGCTTACTTGAAAATTGAATTCAAAATTTTCATTTCTTAGAATCTCAACTGAATGGAGAATACCTTCTGACCAATCTTTTTGCTTAATGTACGCTAAGACGCCTTTTTCATTTTCCACAAAGCTTTCAAAGCCAGCTTCGCCAAGCTCGGCGATTAATATCTCTGATGCTGGTTGAAGGGGATTTATTTTGAAGTTGTATTCTATGTAGGTAGTATTGGGCATAAAGCTTTACAGTATAGGGTTTACCTTATGCCCTTAGGGCACACCTCCTCTTTTCAAAGGAGGACTTATTAGTTAAATTAATGCTTCGCGAAAAGGAAGTTTAGATTGCTTTTATGATGGCAACAAAATCATCTGCATTCAAAGCAGCTCCACCAATTAAACCACCATCAACATCTGATTTTGAAAAAATCTCTTCGGCATTTGCTGGCTTCACACTACCTCCGTAGAGAATTGAAACGTTATTTGCTATTGAAGGATCGTAAGCCTCTGTAATTGTTTTACGAATAAAAGCATGCATCTCTTGTGCCTGATCTGCCGAAGCTGTTTCTCCCGTGCCAATAGCCCATACTGGTTCGTAAGCCAAAATAATTTTACTCCATGCCTTTGTATCCAAAGAAAATAGAGCATTTTTTAGTTGGCTTTCAACAACATTAAAATGATTGCCCGACTTGCGATCTTCCAATTCTTCACCAAAACAAAACATAACACGCATGTCTTTCGCTATAGCTGCGGCGACTTTTTTTGCTAAGATTTCATCTGTTTCACCGAAATAGGCTCTTCGTTCTGAATGCCCGATGATTACAGTGTCAATTCCTATATTCAAAAGCATATCTGCAGAGATTTCTCCGGTATAAGCGCCATTCGCTGCAAAATGCATATTCTGAGCAATTACTTGAATAGTCGAAGACTCTAAATGACGAACTGAGCTGTTCAAATTCACATAAGTTGGTGCCACCATAACCTCAGCCTGGGTATCTGGTAATTTAGCCGAAAGAGCACTCAATAGAGCGTCGGTTTCTTCTAGATTCTTATTCATTTTCCAGTTTCCTGCAACTATCTTACTTCTCATTTTATTGATTGTTTATATTTTGGGGTTTCCCTTATTCAAATTTTAATTCGTCAAAATCGTTGTAATGTACTTTTTGTTTTATCGTTCCTTTCTCTAAAACCAAAATTCCTGGATTAGAACGCACTATTGTTTTCAAGGTAGTCTCATCAGTAAAATAGAACTCAAAACCAAGACTATAATCTTTAACTAGTTTCTGTGTTTGCTCCTTGTTAGATGCTGACATTCCAATTACCCTATAACCTTTCTTTGATGCAGCATCAGTAACTCGTTTCACTTCTGCATACGCTGAAGTATTAGTCTTTCTTAAATCGTAAGCGATAACCATAACTAATTTAGGCTCCAGTAAAAGAGATGCTGCAAAATCTTCTCCATTTTGTTCAATGGTAAAATCATGTACTGGGGGTTCATAACCTTCCTGTATTTCTTTGGTTTCGACATCAACAAACTCACCATCTACTTGCGGGTAATCACCATTCGTAACGATTACTTTTTCTGATCCATTAATGTTGAACTTCCAAGCATATTCAAAAATCGCTTCCGGAGCACCTTCAGGAACACTCATACCATCTTTTATATTCTTATCGATTTCGTAAGGCCTAAAATCAATAACTGGTAGGTGATTCAAAACGTGGTATACATAAAATCCTGAGAGAACCACTGCAAAAAATACAATAAGGCGATTTGTTCGAGTGCTAAAAGCAGGGGTGATATACCGTCTCTCTAGAAACAGAATTACTATTAAAATTAAAAGGACTATGTCTTTTGTAAAGGATTCCCAAGGTGTTAGCTTAATGGCATCTCCAAAACAACCACAATCAGTTACTTTGTTAAAATAAGCCGAATAAAAAGTTAAAAACGTGAAGCCCACTATCATTAAAAGTAAACTCCAAACTGTAAATTTTGTTCGAAAACCGATAAGCAACATCACACCTACCAAAACCTCAAAAATCACCACAAATATTGAAATAGTAAGTGCATGAGGTTCGAAGAATGGAAGGTCGAGAACACCCTGACTAAAGTATTCCTCTAATTTAAAGGAGAAACCTACTGGGTCATTGAGTTTAATAAAACCACTGATAATAAATAAAACACCAACAAAAACTCGACTAAAACCTACTAAATATTTCATGATTCGGGCTTACTTTCATTCAAATGTATCAGAGCAAATACCGCATAGTTTACCATATCTTGATAGTTGGCATCTATACCCTCACTAACAAGGGTTTTACCTTTATTGTTTTCAATCGTTTTCACTCGAAGTAATTTTTGCAAAATCAAATCCGTCAAAGAACTCACACGCATGTCGCGCCAGGCTTCACCATAATCATGGTTTTTGTCCTCCATAAGACCTTTGGTCTCCGCAATTTGTTTATCATAAAGGGCAATTGCTCGTTCATTTAAAAGGTCCGGTTGTTCAGCAACCCCGAGTTCTAGTTGAATCAAAGCCATTATTGAATAGTTGATGATACCAATAAATTCAGAACGCTCTCCTTCATCTACTTTTCTCACATCATTCTCTTGAAGACCTCGAATACGCTGTGCTTTTATAAAAATCTGGTCGGTAAGTGACGGTAGTCTAAGAATTCGCCAAGCACAACCATAATCGGTCATCTTTTTAAGAAACAGATCACGACAAACTTTTATTACATTGTCGTATTGCTCAGAAGTATGCTGCATGTATATCAATCTAATTTGCGTAAATTTCGTTTAAAATTATGTGAATGTCAAAGTTCGCACGAATTAGTTGCTTGAAGTAAATAAACTCGGGGTAGACCCGCGAGGCATTAGAAGGAAAATTATCATTGATTTTGACGCAAGCCCGCCTGACGAACGGGCAGACGTCGGAGCATTCTAAATCTCGATTATCGAGTAAAAAAAATTAGAAGAAATCATATCGAGAAAGTGTATGACTATTAACTGCAAAGGCGAGCTTATTGATTTAAAACAACCCAAGGTCATGGGTATTCTAAATGTAACTCCCGACTCCTTTTTCGATGGAGGAAAATTCAAAGATGAAAAATCGGTTTTAGCACAAGTTGAAGAAATGTTGTTAGAGGGCGCTACATTTATTGATATAGGTGCATATAGCTCAAGACCAGGTGCTGAAGCTGTTTCAGAAAAAAAGGAGTTGACAAGAATTCTGCCTGTGGTTGAATTGTTGATAGATAAATTTCCTAAAATTCTTTTATCTATTGATACTTTCAGAAGTAGAGTTGCCATAAAATGTATTGAAGCAGGTGCTGCTCTTATTAATGATATTTCTGCCGGAAAACAGGACGAACAAATGTTAGCCTCAATTGCAAAATTGAAAGTACCATATATTATGATGCATATGCGAGGGACACCGCAAAACATGCAACAACAAACTGATTACGAAAACCTTTTGAGTGATATTTTATTTTACTTTTCGGAAAGGATAACGGCAGCAAGAACATTGGGTATTCATGATCTTGTTTTGGATCCTGGATTTGGATTTGCGAAGACTTTAGAACAAAATTATGAACTTTTGCAGAAGATGAATTTATTTCAAACACTAGACCTCCCCTTACTAGCGGGTCTAAGTCGAAAGTCTATGATTTACAAAACTCTTGGAACAAATGCCCAAAATGCTTTGAACGGAACCACCGCTTTAAACATGATAGCTTTAAACAGGGGAGCCAATATTTTAAGGGTTCACGACGTTAAAGAAGCAATTGAGTGTGTAACCCTTAATGAGCGTTTAATGAATTGAAACCTGCGATTATTCCAAGCTTTTATTTTAATTTGACGTATTCGAGTCTTATTTCCTAATTTTACCAAAACCACAACCAAATTGGATTTCTTAAATTTTATTGATCTCAAGATTACCGATCTCATCGATATCTTTCTGGTTGCGGTGCTACTTTACTATATCTATAAACTGGTTCGAGGATCAGTTGCTATCAATATTTTTATCGGAATTGTAATTGTATGGGGGTTTTGGAAACTCACCGAACTACTCGGCATGAAAATGATAAGTAGTATGGTGGGAGCTTTTATGCAAGTCGGATTAATTGCATTGATTATTGTATTCCAACAAGAAATAAGAAAGTTTTTGCTCATGATTGGGTCTACCAACTTTGCAAACAAAAAGAACTTTCTAAAACACTTTAAATTCTTAAAACAACAAGGGCTTTCAACAAGTGTGAACATTGATGCACTTTTAAAGGCATGTCAAAACATGGCATCTACCAAAACCGGAGCACTTTTGGTAATCGAACGTAACAATTCTTTAGATTTTGTAAAATCATCTGGTGATAAAATGTATATTGAAATCACCCAGCCGATTGTTGAAAGTATTTTCTACAAAAACAGTCCCTTGCATGATGGGGCTGCGGTTATTGCAAACAATTATATTGTTGCAACTCGAGTTATTTTACCCGTTTCTAATGAACGAAGTATACCTTTACATTATGGGTTACGGCACAGAGCTGCTGTAGCCATTACCGAAAGAACAGACGCAGTTGCACTTGTTGTAAGTGAGGAAACCGGAAAAATCTCTTATATCAGAAATGGAGAGTTTGCCAATTTTAAAGATTTATTGGAACTTTCTGCTATTCTAAAAGAAGATTTGATCTAAAATTTTTTTATGGAATGTAAGAACTGTGAAAGACCATTACGAACTGACTACAGTTTTTGTTCGAACTGTGGAGCCAGAATAGTTCAAAATAGATTAACCTTTAAAAATCTTTGGTATGATGTTACTGAAAGATATTTCAATGTTGACAATACCTTTATAAAAACCTTCTTGCACCTTTTTACAAAACCTGAAATTGTCATTGGCGGATATATTCAAGGAATCAGAAAAAAGTATTTAAACCCTATTAGCTATTTAGGAATTGCTCTTACACTTTCTGGAATACTTTTATTTGTTCTTCGAAAATTTGCTCTTGATAAAATAGACCTAGAAGCATTTGGAAGCTCGATGAAAACTGAAACCACTAGGAAGATATTAAATGCTTCTTTAGATATTAGTTCCTTTACCTTCTTGCTCTATATACCCTTAATTGCAATTGCTGGGTGGTTGATATTCAATAAAAAAAACTATAATCTTTCAGAGTATTCCGTTGCCGCTATATATGCTATAGCCCATTACAGCATTATGTCTTTTCCATTCAGTTTGGCTCTTTCGCTGCTAGCTCCGGAAAATTATCTTTCATACTCTTTTGTTTTTATTGCAATTATGGCTGGGTATATAACTTATGTTGTCAATAGAATTCATGGTAAGGACCTAGGGTTATCATTGGTTTTTATAATGATATTTGGAATAGGTTTTTTGATGGTTAGTGTTTTCTTGAACATAATATTTCTTATTACAGGAATTTTAACCTTTCAAGATTTAATGCCACAATTGTAACAATTAAGCTACTTCTTCAGCCAAAAACTGAGCTTCGTATAAATTACTGTAGTATCCGCCTTTCTTAAGGAGTTCTTTGTGAGTGCCCATCTCTACGATTTTACCTGCATCCATTACAATGATTTTATCTGCTTTTTTAATGGTTGCTAACCGATGTGCAATAATAATAGAAGTTCGGCCTTCAGTTATTTTCTCAGTAGCTTTTTGAATTAGTTGTTCAGAATAGGTGTCAACTGAAGATGTCGCCTCATCCAGAACCAGTATGCTGGGGTTACTAACATAAGCCCTTAAGAAGGCTATTAGTTGACGTTGACCGCTTGATAACATTGTTCCGCGTTCTTTTACATTATATTCATATCCTCCAGGAAGACTTGAAATAAACTCATCAACACCGATTTGTTTGGCCGCCGCCTCAATCATTTCAAGTGTTATCGATTTGTCTTTCAAACTGATATTATTTGCAATGGTATCAGCAAATAGAAAAACATCTTGAAGCACTACCGCTATATGCTTTCTTAGAGCAGCTAATTTATAGTTCTTAATATCAATATCATCTACTAAAATAGCCCCAGAATTAATTTCGTAAAAACGATTCAATAAATTGATAATGGTAGATTTTCCAGCTCCCGTAGCTCCAACAATAGCAATGGTTTCTCCTGCTTTTACATCAAAGGAGATTCCATGTAAAACTTCTTCATTTTCTAGATATCCGAAGTGTACATTCGAAAATTTTATATCCCCATTTATGGTATCACTTACCACTGTTCCGATATCTTGAATATTACTTTCAGTATCTAATATTTTAAAAACACGATTCGCCGCTACCATTCCCATTTGAAGTGTGTTGAACTTGTCCGCAATCTGTCTCAATGGTCTAAAAAGCATATCAATGAGAAGAATAAAAGCGAAAATGGTTCCGAATTCTTCATTACCCAAATTGGCGACATTCTGTAATCCGCCGTACCAAACTACAAGTCCCACTCCAATAGAAGAAACTATTTCAGCAATGGGGAAAAAGATGGAGTTATACCAAACCGTTTTCAACCATGCATTCTGATGCTTTTCATTGATCTCACGAAATTTTAGGCTTTCTATTTTTTCTCGAGTAAAAAGCTGAACTATTTTCATTCCCGTAATACGCTCTTGTACAAATGAATTCAAATTTGATACTTGAGCTCGAACTTCGGTAAATGCAACTTTCATTGCTTTTTGAAACAATCTTGTAGCGTATAGGATAATTGGCAGTATTGCAAATACGATTAACGCAAGTCGCCAATTTATAACTAACATGACTCCTGCTGCCACCAACATTTTTAGCAAATCAGCGACTATTACAAAAAAACCTTGACTAAATATTTCACCAATCCTCTGCATATCTGCCACAGCCCGGGTTACTAAAACTCCTAGAGAAGAACTATCGAAGTATTTCATTCTGAAGCCTAACATGCGCTTGAAAAGATTGATACGAATGTCCTTAATCACATTCTCTCCCAACCAATTTGCATAATAATTAAAAAGAAGCTGACTGGTTACTTGGGCAAAGAGAACGCCTAACATAGCCAGTGTTAACATCAACAACTTTTCTTCGCTACTTTTTCTTATGGCGTCATCGATGATTTCTTTAAGAATTAGTGGCGTGAGTACTGCAAAAGCAGATATCAAGATAGCGGCAAGTGCTACTCCGTAAAAGGTAATTCTATACGGTCGTGTATGTGCTAATAAACGCTTAAATAAGAGCTTATCAAATGCTTTTCCTGAATCGTTATCCATGTTTTACGGTGATCGTCTTGGGGTAGATAATTTGAGTCAAATATAATCCTTTTGCAGGTACTGAGTAACCCGCTTTCCTCCGATCTTTGCTATTTATGATAGCTTTAACATCGGCTAAAGTTGATTTACCAACCCCCACTTCTATTAGCGTACCGACAATCGCTCGTACCATATTCCGAAGAAAGCGATCGGCCGTAATTGTGAAAACTAGTATACCCTCTTTTTGAACCCAAAATGCGGATTTAATATCGCACAAATAGGTGTAGACATCTGTATTCGATTTTGAGAAGCATTCGAAATCCTTAAAATCCAATAACATTGATGCTGCTTCATTCATTTTTTGAACATCCAACGGGTGCCTTACATAATAGGCAGAATCTTCATAAAAGGGATTTTTATCCTGAGTGATCCAGTACTCATAAGTTCGCTCAACCGCGGCAAAACGAGCATGAACGTCAGGATTTACTTGAAAAATTTCTTGCACCGCTATATCCTCGGGTAAAAAGGAATTTAGTTTATAAACCAGATCCTTAATATCGGCAATCTCTTCTACTTCAAAATGTGCATACATCTGTTTAGCATGTACTCCCGCATCTGTTCTTCCTGCACCCATTAGCGGAACATCTGCTCGCAAAATCGTAGAAAAAGTTTTTTCTAAAATCTGCTGCACTGTTATCGCGTTGGGCTGATTCTGCCATCCGTGATACGCCTTTCCGTTATATGAAAATTGAACAAAATATCTCAAAGGTATTCTCTAGATTTGTTGCAAAGATAGATGACCTTTCGGAAATCTAAATTCTGAAATAAACATTCCATAGGAAATGAAAAAAATCTTACTTCTTTCGGATACGCATTCTCATATGGACGGGAAGATTCTAAAGTATGTCCGTCAAGCGGATGAAGTCTGGCATGCTGGTGATATCGGAAGCTTAGAAGTTACCGATGCTCTTGAAAAACTAAAACCCCTTCGCGCTGTCTTTGGCAATATTGATGACCATATAATTCAAAAAGAATTCCCCTTAAATAATAGGTTTATGTGCGAGGGGGTGGATGTTCTAATGACCCATATTGGAGGTTATCCACCAAAATATAACGGACGAACCCGTAAAATGGTAAAGGAAAATCCTCCCAAGCTTTTTATCTGTGGACATTCTCATATTCTTAAAGTGATGTGGGATAAGCCCTTGGGAGTTTTACATATGAATCCCGGAGCATGTGGTAAGCACGGTTTTCATCAAGTAAGAACCATGCTAAGATTTGTTATTGATGGAGCTGAAATTAAAGATTTAGAAATTGTGGAGTTGGGAAAACGAGGTTAGTTAGCAACAGAATAATTTATCATTACCCTTTAGCCTAAGAAGAGCTCCAATAATTTGATATTTGTCATTTCAAACAAAAACCTATGCATTCGTATGTCATAGGTTTCAGAACGTTTTACAGTTTGTTAATTTTTAATCAATCTCTTTTCTTCATTTCCTGACGGGCTTTTAATTCTAAGAATATAAATTCCAGAATCTAAATCAGTTGTATCAATTGTATCACTAAAACTACCAGCTTCGTGATTGTTGCTTTGCTTTAGAGTCATAACTTTTAACCCGTAGATTGAAAAGAGTTCAATATTGACAAATCCATGTTTTTGAATACTGTATTCATAAGTAAATGAGCTGCTAAAAGGGTTGGGCGACACAGAAAGCTCTTTTGCGGAGCTATCTTTAGCTCCAAGGCTATTATTATCTTCAAGACCAATATCATCGACCCTTTTCTCAAGAACAAGACTCCACCTATTCTTTCCATTATCCCTGATAACCTCAAATACCTGAACAAAAAGTAAATTACGATTTGAAGGTTGCCCGGTAATCTGTATCGAAAGACCATCATTACCAGTACCAGAATCGAACTGCTTAGATGCTTGAGCAATCTTAACCCAATTGCCGTTTACATCAAACGCTTTACTGGTCACCCATGCTTGTACCCATCGACTGCCAGTAAATGAGTAGTTGAAAGCGATATCATAACCTTCGCCCTGCACCAATTGGTTGGGAGTTGCCTTAAGCGTTATCGAATCATCTTCTTCAAGTTCCGAAACAGCAACGGTTACTCCTTCTACAACTTGGTTTGCGAGATCTGTCCAGTTCCCATCAGTGCTTAAAACCTGTGCCTGCCACCGATAACTGTTACCGGGGTATTCTGGTACTGGGATAGTAAAGCTGTGGCTTCCTGATCCCGATTTCGTAACATAGCCCTGAGGACTATCACCATTGGGGTTTTCCAATCGAACCAAAACATAGGCCGACGGGTCCGAAATAGTATAATTTACTGTAACCTCAACGGAGTCACCTGCGATCAAATCTATTGGGACTTCTGTAAATTCAACACTACTAGGTGTTACATCGTTTACTGCATCACCATTGCTATTTGGGTTTAAAATGTCTTTAACACCATTAAGTTCCGTAGACACGTTTTCGTACTTAGGCTCTAGTACAGAACCGCTTCCCAATATCCAAAGAGGACCAATATCATTTTTTATAGTACCATCAATAATGGTTATATCTCCTAATTGATCACCTATACCCGCTAAAGCCGGATTTCCGCCCACAGAAGTACCATGCAAATCTGGATTTATAATCTTTATATTTTCGTTAGCCTGTGAATTGTTCGCATTATCACCTGTAAAAAGGAACATACCGAAATTTTTTGCAATGATTTTAGGATTGAAAAAAGTGACATTTTTGGAATGTCTTACTTCAATTCCACCCAAGCTGTTCCCTAATATCTTCACATCGGTAAAAGTTGAATTTTCCACATACTCAACAATACTTGGTCCAGCTGTGGGGTATTGACCACTTATATTATTAACGGTTACGTTTCTACTAAAACCAGTGGCTACGGCAGCATCTTTGGAAAAGGACCAAAAATGGTCTACTCCTTCAAGAAAAGTCTCATCATGCCAGTGTACATTGTTGCCACCTACCAATTCAAGACCGAAAAATAAATTACTGTAGGTATTGTGGTGAATGTTTAAATTTTTACCTGTTCCCGCCAAACTAATGGCAATTCCATGATCAAAAATTCCAAGATTATCAATCTTATTTCCGTAGACATCTATGTTCTCAAATCTGTTTTCATTTGGACTGTTTTGATTAACAATTTCTACGAACATCCCCCCAATGTCATGTGCAAAGTTATCATGAATTTTTACATTTTTAGTGAATGCTGTTCCCGATTCATTGTGCAACTTAATGCCATATCCGTTGTTCGATGGATTGGTAATCTCCATATTCTTGAACGTAAAGCCATTTAGTTGAACACCGCCAATCCAAATTACTGCAGGATTTAATATATTAGGATCGGCGCCATTTGGTACATACGCTCCATTATAATTACCACCTTTAGATCCTTTAGTTCCTCCATTTGCATTTGCGTCATACTCACTTCCTATAGTGAACCCATCGAAAACTATGTTTGTGATCGAAACATCACCTGAGGTCTTATTGAATATTGAAGTGAAGGCAGGAAAATTACCAGTTGCTACTACTTTTGCATTCGGGTGTAATTCAAAATTCAAGTTATTTACCCCATCAAGGTTTACAGAACCTTTGGCAATTATAAACTTGCCCCCTGTTCTACTTTTAATGAAATTGACAGTTCCTGTTACATTGGCGTCTACTGCTAATTGAATTGCCTCACCATCATCTATTCCATCATTGGCAATCGCTCCATAATCCTCAATATATGCGGTATTGAATATTGTATTTAATGCTGAAAGGTCATTGCTGTTATTTATAGCCGCCTTGGTTAAACGGGTTTCAACTCCCTCAGATAAGGAAACCCAAAAAATTGATAGTAGTAGGAAAGTAAAAGATGAAATAAAAAAAACCGTTCTCATGCTATATTAATTTGAAGTTAATAGTACAATGCAGGAATACCCAAAAGGCTAAACCTATTAACTGAGAAATGTTTTGGTAGCTGAAAATCGGTTTGGTCAAACCAAAAAATGCAAAACCTTAGGTTACGATAAAAGAGTTTATCTCAATAAAGCATGCATAAGGCAACAATTACTGAAATGAATTATTCTTAATTGCTTCGTTGCTAACGCTAAGACAACCCAATATATTGTCTAACTTTTATTCATCAATATATAAGCTGAAGATTGAAGCAAGAATTAGTTCGTTGATAAATGGATCCTGAAATGAATTCAGGATAAATTAAAAAACCCGGGAACAACCCCGGGTTTCACGCACTAATACTACTAAGATGTTAGGTTTAACGTAAGCGATCAACAGATTTTACAAGATCTTCATCCTTCTTTATTGCCCTGTTGGCCAGGACTAAAAAAACGATAGAAAATACAGGAATGAGCATCCCAATACCCTTCTCAGAAACCAAAGTCTCTCCGGATAAGTTTAGCGATCGGTAAACGAAAAATCCTAGTAAAAAAAGATTTAATATCATGTTCAATCTGTTTACAACAAATTGATTTTGTCTGTTCTTAAATAAAAATATTGCAATAAGCGCTAATGCAGATATCATATAGAACGCAGAAGAAACCAAAATATCATATTTGGCAAAAAATTCTTCTCCTTTAGCATCTAACCATAAATGAAGAAAAAAGGGCAGAATTGCTGCTAAGAGCGCCACGATTAAAAGATAAACGGTTTGAATTCTCTGTATCATTGTTAATTTTCAATACTCGGACTGCAAAAATACACGTCTTTTTAAAAAATATAGCTGCATTACTGAAAATAATTTGTAATATTGTTTCGTTATTAAGTTACATCACTTACCATAGGGATATCTTTCCCATCTATTACCCGATTAACAACTTACTTCTTGATATTTTTCCAAAAACGTATATAATTCATATTATTCTTAATGTTTGAGATTTCAGATTTAAAATCAAAAAAGCTTCCTGAGCTTCAGGAGATAGCTAAGGGTTTAAATGTACCGAAGTACAAAACCCAAAAAAAATTAGACCTTGTCTACCAAATTTTAGATGTGCAGGCAGCCAATCCTAAAGCTGCTGCCGAAGTTGCACCTGTAACAACTAATGCCGCAGAAGATAAGCCGAAACCAAGGCCAAGACCTCGGGCTAGAGTAGTTAAAGACGAAAAAAAGGTTGAAACTCCAGAAGTTGTCGCAGAAAAAACCGCTACACCTGCAAACACAGAATCAGTAGTTAAAACTGAAGGTGAAGAAACTCCTCGACCAAGACCAAGACCAAGACCGCAAAATAATGCTCATGGGAATGGAAAGAGAGATCAGAAAAATAATCCTCAGCATAAGAATCAAAACAATCAGAACAAAAAACCTCAACATCAAAAACGAGAGGATAAAAATAACTTTGACAAGGACCTGAAAAACAGATATAAAGAACCCGAGTTCGAATTCGATAGTATTATCGCAAGTGAAGGTGTTCTAGATATCATGCAAGATGGTTATGGCTTCTTAAGATCTTCAGATTATAATTATTTGTCTTCTCCAGATGATATTTATGTTTCGCAATCGCAAATTCGTTTGTTCGGTTTGAAAACAGGAGATACGGTTTTAGGAAATGTGCGACCACCAAAAGAAGGTGAAAAGTATTTCCCTTTGATTAAAGTGAATAAAATCAACGGAATCGATCCGCAAATTGTTCGTGATCGTGTTTCTTTTGAGCACTTAACACCTTTATTCCCGGACGAAAAATTTAGATTGGCTGAACGTCAAGCTTCTATTTCAACACGTATTATTGATTTATTCTCCCCTATCGGGAAGGGTCAAAGAGGTATGATTGTTTCCCAACCTAAAACTGGTAAAACAATGTTGTTGAAAGATATCGCTAACGGTATTGCAGCAAATCACCCAGAAGTATATCAAATTATCTTATTGATTGATGAAAGGCCTGAAGAGGTTACTGATATGCAACGTAATGTGCGTGGTGAGGTTGTAGCCTCTACTTTCGATAAGGAAGCTACAGAGCACGTGCGTGTGGCGAACATCGTTCTTGAAAAAGCAAAGCGCTTAGTTGAATGTGGTCATGATGTTGTAATTCTATTAGATTCAATCACAAGATTGGCAAGAGCCTACAACACAGTGCAACCAGCATCTGGTAAAGTATTAAGTGGTGGTGTTGATGCGAATGCACTTCACAAACCCAAACGTTTCTTTGGTGCAGCTCGTAACATTGAAGGAGGTGGATCTTTATCAATCATCGCAACAGCACTTACAGAAACTGGTTCTAAAATGGACGAGGTAATCTTTGAAGAATTCAAGGGTACTGGTAATATGGAATTGCAATTGGATCGTAAAATATCGAACCGAAGAATATTCCCAGCTATTGATCTTACTTCATCAAGTACACGTAGAGATGACTTATTATTAGATAAGGATACGATACAACGCATGTGGATTATGAGAAAATATCTTGCAGATATGAATCCGGTAGAGGCTATGGAATTCATTGAGCAACGTTTCAAACAAACCAAAAATAACGAGGAATTTTTGATGACAATGAATCAATAGTTGCTATAGCGACAAATTATTAAATAAATCCCAAATTCCAAGGTGATCAACACCGCAGAGTTTGGGATTTTTTATGCTTTAATACCTCTCCATTCTATAATTTTTTTCTTTTTTTACTGATTCCTCATATTTTAAAATATCTTTAAGGGAGCAAAAACTATTCTTCCCCCTTTTTTTTGCAAATAACAACCTTTAAACTCTTATGTCATGAATCAGCTTAAAACAAAGTGGCTTCCGCTTACTCTTGTATTTCTTTTATTTTTTACATTATCTAGTTGCAATGAGGAATGTCCTCCCTGCGACATAGATCCAAAACCCGTTGCCGCACCTGATCAAGTTATTGAAGTAGATCAAGCAAAAATGGCTTATGACGCATATGGCAAGCGCAGAGTACCTCTGATACAACGTTACGAAGATTCTATAAACAGAAGTCGAGGTTATGATAAAAAACAGCAAATTCAACAAGAGAAAAATGGTCAGAAATCAGACAACACGGGTCCAAAACCTTTTGACGTGGCAAGATATGTCCACTATGATTATGCGACCATTAAGCAGTATTTAGCTTATATTGAACAGGAAGCGAAAGCTGCCAATGTTGAAATATCTACGCTACGTTTTTATCTTTCAAATTATCCAGATCAGACGTTTTTTCCAGGTACCAAGGATTCGATCATGCACCCAAGACAGAATTCCGTGCTTATTTCTCCAACCATTAAAAAAGGAAAACGTGATTTTCTTTTTTATATCGATGACTCGATTGAAGAGCAACCAAAAGCAGTTATACTAAACGATGGTTTTGGACCAGCTCCAAAAGGTTTTGGAGATAATGCCTCAGAAAACAATCGATCATACGCTTCTTTTCTGCCAAATTTAACTGAGCCAAATGCAAAAGCTCCAATGCTTTATCAGGGGAGAAGTGTCACAATGAATAAAGGAAATGGGGCTCCTCCTCCATATCCTGAACAATAAAATTTTGATTAATCGATTTATTCCCCAAATGTGTTAGAGTTTTTTAAAAGTCATTATTTTATGCCTCTTTATGGTATTGCTTTGATAATATCCGTAATACGCTACCGCAGGTATTATGATAGCATATTGAGATATTTTCCAATAATATTAGGCTACACTTTATTAACGGAAATCCTTGGATTCTTAATTCGCGATTTCAAAAGCTTTCAAATTATCTATTTGGAAAAATATGATTACGCGAATTACTTTATTTACAATATCTACGATATTGTTTTCTTCTTATATTTCTATCTTGTTTTTTGGAAAGTCATTCAGAAGATAGAATATCGTAACTTTATTAAGTATGGGGCGATAATTTATATTGTTTCCACATTTATCAACCCATTTTTTCAAAATGTCCTAATTTTCCCTCAAGTCTATGCTTCTACAATTGGTTCAATTATATTGATTGTTTGCATTCTTCTATATTACCTAGATGATCTAAAAGGTCAAAAGAAAAATAAGCTTCTAATATGGATAAGCATAGGACTGCTGATTTTCAATATTTTCTTTCCTATAATAATGCTGGCGGGTCGGTATGATTATGATTTGTATGAAAAATTGAATTTTAAACAATTCCACAACTTTTTAATTGTTTTAATGTATATCTGTTTCATTATCGGTTTTTTAAAAATGGGTAGAATGAAACCGATTGAAGAAGAGAAATGAATCAAACAATCTTAGAGGCATTAAAAAACAACTATTTTTTTATATTGTACTTCGCAACTTTTGCGATTGCCTTAGTGAGATATCGAAGGTACTTCGATAGTATATTGAAATATTTTCCAATATTCATAGGCTATACGATTCTGACCGAACTACTTGGTTTTATGATTTTAAATTTTGAAACGTTTCAAATCAATTATTCTGAGGAGTATCCTTATGCTAATAATGCTATTTATAACATATATGACTTAGTATTCTTTTTCTACTTCTATACTATTTTCTTTAAAGTAATAAAAAAAAGAAAATCTAAAACACTAATCAAATATGGTGCACTTGCTTATGTAATAGCAACGGTCATCAATCCATTTTTTGAAGACTGGATTATTTTTCCACAAACGTATGCCCTAACCATCGGATCAGCTGTTTTGATAATGACCATCCTACTATATTTTAGAGATTCTAAACATCGAATAGAAAAGAATAACAATTTATTAGTCTGGATCAGTATTGGTCTTTTGGTTTTTAATTTATTCTTCCCTTTAATTATGCTCACAGCGCTTTACAGCACAAAGTTTTATCAAGAATTTCATCTTAGGCAGATTCATCATTTGTTGATAGTTGTGATGTACGGTTGTTTCATTATTGGTTTTTTACAGATGAATGGCAAGCATACGACAATATATGAAGATCTATAAAACAAAAAAATGCTCTAACTTTCGTTAGAGCATTTTTATATATGGTTAAGTAAGTACTTACAACGCAGCTACGTGCTTGTGTAATTTACTTTTTAAGTTAGCAGCTTTGTTATTATGAATAATATTACGTTTTGCCAAACGATCAATCATACTTACAACACTTGGCAATAAAGCTTCAGCATCTTTTTTCTTCTCTTCAGAACGCAGTTTTTTCAATGCATTACGCATTGTTTTATGCTGGTATCTGTTACGAAGACGTACTGCTTCGTTTCTTCTGATTCTCTTTAATGCTGACTTGTGATTTGCCATCTTTTTATCTCTTGATTATAATTCTTTAAATTCCTTCTTCGCCGATCTCACTCGAACTTTTGTAGCCCGTAGGGGAATCGAACCCCTGTTACCAGGATGAAAACCTGGCGTCCTAACCCCTAGACGAACGGGCCAAGTTAACTAAAAACTGAAAATTGTTGATGAAAAATAAATTTTTCACTTTATAATTTTCAACTTTACATTAAACTTTGTAGTCCGTAGGGGAATCGAACCCCTGTTACCAGGATGAAAACCTGGCGTCCTAACCCCTAGACGAACGGACCATTACTTTACGCAATTGCGGATGCAAAAATACAATTATTTTTTACTATCACAACACCTGAATATAATTTCTTTAAATCTTTTAATATGCTTTGGCAAAAAGCACTCGGTGTGATGATGGTTTTCCTGTAACCATGCAGCTTCCCTCTTCTTCTTTAACGTCAATAGGAATGCATCGAATGGTAGCTTTTGTTTCGTTTTTGATTTTATCTTCAGTTGCCATCGTTCCATCCCAATGGGCTGAAATAAAACCACCTTTTTTCTCTAAAACTTCTTTAAACTCTTCGTAAGAATCTACAGGAGTAATATGCTCCTTTCTATAATCAAAAGCTTTCTTATAAATATTCTTTTGAATTTCTTCCATCAAGTACTCAATTCTCGCAACTACTTCATCCGCAGGAACGGTTTCTTTTTCTAAAGTATCTCGTCGCGCAACTTCATAGGTACCATTCTCCAAATCACGTTGACCAATTGCTAAACGTACTGGCACCCCTTTCAATTCGTACTCATTGAACTTAAACCCTGGTTTATGTGTATCGCGATTGTCAAATTTTACGGAAAAACCTTTTGCTCTCAATTCATTTACTAGCGGATTAACTTTTTCAGAAATAATATCCAATTGATCCAATCCTTTATATATAGGAACAATGACCACTTGAATTGGCGCCAATTTCGGAGGAAGTACTAATCCGTTATCATCACTATGCGTCATTACCAAAGCTCCCATTAATCTGGTAGAAACTCCCCAAGAAGTAGCCCAAACATGCTCTTTACCTCCTTCTTTAGTAGCAAACTTCACATCAAAAGCTTTTGCAAAATTTTGACCTAAAAAGTGGGACGTACCAGCTTGCAAGGCCTTTCCGTCTTGCATTAAAGCTTCAATACAATACGTTTCGATAGCACCTGCGAAGCGCTCGCTTTCTGTTTTCAATCCCTTAATAACAGGCACTGCCATATGCTCTTCAGCAAATTCCGCATAAATGTTCATCATCAGTTCAGCTTCAGCTATGGCTTCTTTTTCTGTAGCATGAGCGGTATGCCCTTCTTGCCATAAGAATTCTGCCGTACGTAAAAATAACCTTGTCCGCATTTCCCAGCGCACCACATTCGCCCATTGGTTAATCAATAAAGGTAAATCCCGATAGGATTGAATCCATTTTCTGTAGGTATCCCAAATAATAGTTTCTGAAGTTGGTCTCACGATCAGCTCTTCTTCTAATTTTGCATCAGGATCAACAATAATACCACTGCCGTCTTCAGCATTTTTTAGTCTATAATGCGTAACCACAGCACATTCCTTAGCAAAACCTTCCACGTGACTTGCTTCCTTACTTAAGTAAGATTTAGGAATAAATAGTGGAAAATAGGCATTTTCATGACCTGTTTCCTTGAACATCTTGTCCAAACCAGCCTGCATTTTTTCCCAGATAGCATAACCATATGGTTTGATTACCATACAACCTCGAACTCCCGAGTTCTCAGCTAAATCAGCCTTTACAACGAGTTCGTTATACCATTTAGAATAATCCTCACTCCTCTTCGTTAAATTTTTACCCATTTCTTAAGTTTGGCACAAAACTTGTGTTATTATTTATCGTAATAGTTGGTAAAACTAACTATTTTTATAATGTTCAACAATTTAAATTACAACGATGATACATTCTCTACCCCTCCAAAAAATTCGTACCGCGGCCTTGTTTGCCTTAGTAGGTCTAATAGCCGTTTCTTGCGGTTCATACCAACAGGCTTCGTACTACGATAATGATGGTATTTATGGTGCAAATGAACAACGTGTTTCTGTAGATAGAGCTCCGAGAAAGGCACCACAGGCTAAGCAAGAGAATAACGCCTATGCTAACTATTTTGGACAAAAAGCTGATGAGATTTCAGAAAGTGAAATATTTACTGATGTTGACTCTTATTCTAGCGGCGTAGAAAATGACAGTATTGCTACAGGTGATTTAACGGAATACTACTCTTCAGATAATGATTATGTCGGTAATGCAGGATGGGGAGATAACCCAACCAGTGTTAGCATAAACATTTATGATAATGGATGGAACAACTGGGGCTGGGGAGGCGCTGGATTTGGATGGGGATGGAATGACCCTTGGTTATGGAACCGTGGATGGGGATGGAACAACTGGGGATATGGTGGTTACGGATGGGGCTGGAATCGTTGGAATAGATGGAACAACTGGGGCTGGGGAGGCGCTGGATTTGGATGGGGTGGTTACGGATACGCAGGCGCATGGTGTCCTCCATTTGGTTACGGTTATGCAAACCAAGGATTCTATGGGAATAGAGGTTATGCTTATAACTCAGGAAGACGTGGTTACTACGATAGAAACACGGTTGCTAGAAGCAATTCAAGAGTTGCGTTGAATAGTCGTTCAAATTTGAATACTACCAGAAGAAGTGCTACAGCAGCATCTTCAAAATATAGAAGCAACAGATCAACTTCGAGATCGGGAATCTCTAGAGGCGCGACTACAAGAAGTAATAGAACAGGTGTAGCTTCACGACGTACCGTTGGTGTAGATCGCAATCGTTCTTACAGAACAAGTAGAAGCACAAGGGCTACTCCGAGATACAACAGTTCTTCAAGAAGCAACCAGACTTATAGAAATAGCACACCTCGCAGTAGTGGGTATTCAAGAGGCACAGCTAGCTCAAGAAGTACTACAAGGTCTTCAGCACCTCGGACATCAACTTATAGAAGTTCAGGAAGCAGAACAAGAAGTAGTGGAAACTATAGTAGAAGCTCAAGAAGTTCTTCACCACGAAGCAGCGGTTACAGATCTTCAAGGGGTAGCTCGAGCTCAAGAAGTAGCGGAAGCTACAGAAGTTCGGGTAGCTCAAGAAGCTCTTCCGGAAGCTACAGAAGTTCTGGCGGTTCATCACGATCTTCATCTGGTAGTAGTAGATCATCCGGTGGAAGTAGATCTTCTAGTAGAGGTGGAAGACAATAGAGCTAGAAATAATCAAACAACAGATTTAAAAATTTAAAAAATGAAAAGGAATTTAACTTTCATAGTGCTATTGGTATGCGCGATTGCCAGCGCCCAAAACATTTCTGATGTGATTCGATATAGTTCTGAAAACACGCAGGGTACAGCGCGTTTTCAAGGCATGGGTGGCGCATTCGGAGCACTTGGCGGAGATTTGTCTGCTTTAAACATCAATCCCGCAGGTTCTGCAGTATTCAATAATAACCTAGGGACCGTATCAGGAACTGTCTATAATCGCGAAAACTCAATCTTTTACGGTGGTAATACCAACGGAACTGATCCGAACTATGCGGATATTAATCAGGCCGGTGGTGTATTAGTATTCAAAAGCACAAATCCAGATTCTCAATGGAGCAAAGTAGCTTTTGCCCTCAACTATGATGTTACAGAAAATTTTGGCAATAGTGTTTTTGCTTCTGGGTCTACCACAGAAGGTATCGATAACTACTTTTTGAATTTTGCGCAGGGAGTACCTTTCGGGGATATTCTTCTTCAAGATGGAGAATTTATTGAAGATGGGTATTTAGATATCGGAGCAAATGGAGGTTTCGCAGACCAACAGGCATTTTTAGGGTATTACGGAGGTTTAATAGATCCTGCTGTAATGGAAAATGATAATACCTCTTACGTCAGTAATGCAGGTTATACTAGTGTTAGCCAAGAGTTAACTAGAATTACTTCAGGTTATAATAATAAGTTTACCGTAAATGTTGCTTCTCAGTATAAGGAAAGGTTGCATCTAGGGGCATCACTTAATTTCCACAATATCTTGTACAATAGGTATGATGAATTTACCGAAACTGGATATGACGCAACTTCCGAAATTCAGCGAACCACTTTTGACAATAGATTATTTACACAAGGATCTGGATTTTCTTTTAGCCTTGGTGCTATAGCAAAACTGAATGATTTTGTTCGAATTGGAGGTAGTTACCAATCACCCACTTGGTATCGTTTAGAAGATGAACTTTCGCAACGTATTTCTTCAGATTTAGCCGATGACAATATCAACTTTATAAATTTTGATCAGGTTAATATTTTCCCAACCTACAAATTAAAAACGCCTGCCAAAGTAACGGGCAGCCTAGCATTGGTTTTTGGTAAAAACGGATTGTTAAGTTTCGATTACGGATATCAAGATATGTCTAAAGCAGAATTGGGGCCAAGCAGTGATGCAAATTTTGCCGCAGTAAATACTGATGTTGCAAATGAATTAGGAGCAGTAAACTCGTTTCGATTAGGTGGTGAATATCGAATAGAAAGATTCAGTTTAAGAGCAGGATATCGTTTTGAAGAAAGTCCATATGAAAGCTCAATCGCTATTGGTGATTTAGAAGGAATTTCTGGCGGAATTGGGTACGATTTTGGAGGAAGTCGATTAGACTTGGCAGTTAATAGAATTGAGCGTGATGTAGCGGAACGTTTGTTTGACACTGGGATAAATACACCAGCCTTAGTCAATGGCGTTTCAATGAACGGAACATTAAGCTACACGATAAACTTTTAATGAATTAGGCCAAAAGAGCCTAGCCTACTATAAATAAGAAACCCATCTGTAATGCATACAGATGGGTTTTCTTTTTTGAATTTTGTAGCATTATCGTTTTAGCGTAAAATGGGTTTTACGGGTCTTTGCGACTACAGCTCCATTTTCTTGTTCCCCATATTCAAATCGAAACCAGTAATCAGATGATGGCATTTGTCTTCCATTATAGGTGCCATCCCATCCGCCAACTGAACCCAGTTGCTGCAATAACTTACCATAGCGATCAAAAATAAATACGACAGGATCTTCTAGCCTTTCTATTCCTAGAATATTCCATGTTTCGTGCATTCCGTCACCATTGGGGGTGAAAAATTTAGGATATCCTACTACTATAAAGTCCTCCTCAGTTGTTCCACATCCATTTTTATCATTTACAATAACCGTATTAAGCCCTGGTGGTACATCTAGAAAAACAGGATCATCTTGAAATTCCCCTCCATTAATAGCATATTCATAACTACTATTTCCATCTACAAAAAACTCTATGTTATTTTGATCAGGATCAATAGACAAATTTGAGTCTAAAATTTCCACAAAGTTCTCAGGGTTTAAAACGGGATCTGAATAAAACGTAATTAAGATTCCTCCTTCATCTTGAACTATGGTTCCCAAAGTAGTAGTAATTACAGCAAAATATCGCCCTGAATTTGGGCTAGTCACTACATATTCAGCTCCGTACAATCCCGTTCCAGTTAAGGTATCGTCATCAATAGTGCCATCGTCATCATAATCAACAGCCCATCTCACGTTTCCTTGAATTTCATCTCCTGCAGGAGAATTCAATGCGTTTAACGTGATATCAGGGTCTCCTTCACAGGCAATAATATCCAATCCCAAGAACTCATCTCTTAGGGTACAATCTAAGGCAGTATCTTGATCAGCTTCAACCGAACTTCCTGTAAATGTCAATTCAAAAGGTTCAGCGTCGCCGTCGAAATTGGTGTTATAATTATTAATAAGTATGTAATAAATTTGACCGGGTTCTACCTCTAACCATTCATCATAGGTATTCATATTACCCTCGGTTTCATCTTCCACAGGAGGAACTCCGAGCAAACCAGTATCAGGGTTTACACCAACCCCAGTATAGATAGGATTAGTTGAATTTACTTCTACATTACAACGAATAGGCAAAGCCGTTCTATTAGCAATATCACCACAACTTACATCTGGTCCGTATACGGCAAAATCCCACTCTGCAGTGGGTCTACTGCAATTTTCTGTCCCGTCTGTACATAAGCTCTTAATATTAAAACCAACTTGACCTCCAGTCCCAGCCCTAAAAACAAACCAGGCTGTATTATTCTCAAGATTTGCTGAACTATTGCTTCCTTTGACCAAACAGCCACTTTCATAAGACTCTCTGTCAGGAAAATCATCCAAGACACCAAAATCATCAATATCGCCCGAACCATCTACAAAAGGCAGAATAACCTCCCCATCCGCGCATACAGGAATAGCAGTTCTACAATCAGCTGAATTATTGGATTGGGCGTTTGTTGATAGCGAAAATAGAAGCATACAACACATTACACAAAGAAGTGTTCGCATAGATTTTGGGCTAAATAGGGTATAATTGTATAAATACTATAACTCTATCAAGCCTGATTTAGTATGTTTTCGACGGCAATTTATGCTGTTAATCGACAAACTACATTCGGTGAAACTATACTTAACGCTTTAAAGAGAAGTGGTTATTTAGGTATTTCGCTTCTGTAATTTGACCATTGGTATCTTGATAAGTGAGTTTAAACCAATAATCAGAAGAGGGTAAAGGCTTCCCCGCGAAAGTACCATCCCAGCCTTCACTATTGCGTGTTAACTGTACTAATAATTTACCATAACGATTGTAAATAGAGACTAGAGGGTTTTCCAGATTAGAGATTCCAGCTATTTGCCAATAATCGTGCATATTATCTCCGTTAGGCGTAAAGAATTTTGGGAAACCAACAACAACAATTTGTTCCGAAACTGATCCGCACCCTCTTTTATCATTGACAGTGACCGTATGCATACCAGCCAAAACATCTTTGAATGTAGCTGAAGCTTGATAGGGTCCATCGTCCAAGCGATATTCCCAATCTCCTTCTTCTTGAGTAATTACGGTAATGGTGTTTTCCTCTAGTAAATCTTCAATTTCGACATCTGAAATTATTGGAGGGTCTGAAATTGTAACTGTAACTGCTTTTGAAAGCGTACAGCTAACACCATTCTGAGTATTTGTAACTGTAATGGTATATATTCCTTCTTGAGCGACATCAATACTAGGAGTAGTTTCGCCAGAATCCCAGCTATAGGAATGAAAAGGTCTAGCAATCGTAGAGCCTATTGTAACACTTGACTCGTTATCACAAATAAAAACCTGTGATGGAAAATCTAAAACAGGTGTCTCTAAACGAATTAACTGAAACCTTTGAGATGCATCATAACAGTCAGGGTTTTCACCTGATGAAACGCGAACGTAAATAGTCTGTGAAGTAGTGGGAATTGGCAATAACTTTGGCAGTACATTTGCCCCACTATTCGCATCTGCTAGGGTACTATGATAGCTAACAGTGAAATCATTTGGACTTTGACTGCCAAGAACCTCGTTATCTTTAGTTGACAAATCGAAAATAGTCTCTTCAGAACATGCAGCTACATCTGCCACAGCAAATGAGGTAGGTACTGGAGAAAAACCGACATGAACATCGCTTTTTATGATATTTCCAAAAGTAGTCTCAATTTCAACCAAATAGGTTCCAGAAGTAGAAACTACTAAAACTTCAGAAGTCTCGTCGCTAATGCGTTGAAATCCCGAACCTGCATCTTCGTACCACCTATAAACATCTCCATTAGTAGTTGTCGCATTTAGGGTAACACTCTTTCCTTCACAAGAAGAAATTGGTGGCCCCAAGAGATTGCTTACAATAGAGCAGTCTAGAGCATCAAAAGGGTTCGTGACGAATATATTTCCTGAAAATTGAATGGAAAAACCTGAATTACCATTACTAAAATTATCGATTATAAGGTAATAATCCTCTCCTGCTTCTACCTCCAACCAATCTTCATATTGAATATTTGACCAATCACCAGTAGGGTCCTCCCCTACACCCACATAAGAGTTTCCATCACCATTATCAAAAAAGTTGCAACGTACGGGGACATCTAAACCACCACAACCATCACTTTTATATAGAGCAAAATCCCAATCTTCAGAACTATCAATGCTAAGATTGAATCCCAATTGACCTGAAGCACCGGTTCTAAATCTATACCACGCAGAATTAGTCTCACCCCATCCAGAATTAACACCATTACATCTAATTAAAGAACCGTTAAAATCGTCAACACCGAAACCATTAGTACCCCCATTTACAGGAGTATTGTTACAAATAGGAATAGCATTGCCACAATCAGGAGAAACCTGAGCAGATAAATTATAAATCCCGAGAAATACCAGTGCGCTAAAAAGTACGCAAATACGCTTCATAAGTAGGTTTAAAATTAGGGACATTATAAAGGTAATCTGCAAGCTCTCTTAACACTAATTTATGTTGTGTAATGCCTGAAATAGGATATAAAGTGCCATTTTATGTATATCTTTGCCTTTCGTAAAAGTCATAATTGAATGAAAATTGACAGCACATTGAAAGAGCATTTTGAGGAGATGGGAGACGGTCATGTTTCCTCTTCGGAAGACACTCCCTTGCGTGAAGATGCATTTGTATTGAGTGATGAGGAAAAAATAGAGCGAATCAAAGAAAATGTTAGAGAAATCATGCTAACTCTAGGTTTAGATCTCGATGATGATAGCTTGCAAGGCACTCCAAATCGAGTTGCCAAAATGTTTGTCAAAGAGGTCTTTGGAGGGCTTCGACCTGAAAAAAAACCGAAGGCGTCAACCTTTGAAAACAAATACAAGTATGGTGAAATGTTGGTGGAGAAAAATATTACGCTTTACTCCACCTGTGAACATCATTTACTTCCTATAGTTGGTAAAGCACATGTAGCTTATATTTCTAATGGTACGGTTGTAGGTTTATCAAAGATGAATCGTATTGTTGATTATTTTGCAAAACGCCCTCAGGTTCAAGAACGTTTAAACATTCAAATCGTAAGGGAATTACAAAAGGTTTTAGGTACAGAAGATGTTGCTTGTGTTATTGATGCTAAACACCTTTGTGTAAATTCTAGAGGTATTCGCGATATTGATAGCAGTACAGTAACTGCCGAATATGGCGGAAAATTTAAAGAAGAATCTGTGCGCCGTGAGTTTTTAGATTATCTAAATTTAGATACCAACTTCTAATCCATTGCTTCTATAATGCAATTGTACCAAAATCAGCAACTTAGAATTTATAATTCCCTTTCCGGCAAAAAAGAAATATTTAAACCTTTAAATGAAGGTCACATAGGCATGTATGTATGTGGCCCCACAGTTTACAGTAACGTACACTTGGGTAACTGTCGCACCTTCATGTCTTTTGACATGATATTCCGTTACTTTAAGCATTTAGGTTATAAGGTGCGCTACGTTAGAAATATTACAGATGCAGGACATTTAGTTGATGATGCAGAAGATGGAGAGGACAAAATTGCAAAAAAAGCACGTTTAGAGCAATTAGAGCCGATGGAAGTTGTTCAGCGCTACACAGTTGATTTTCACAATATCTTACAGAAGTTCAATTTTTTACCACCAAGTATTGAGCCTACCGCAACAGGACACATCATTGAACAAATTGAAATCATAAAAGATATTCTTGAAAAAGGATATGCTTACGAAAAGAATGGTTCCGTTTATTTTGATGTCGTCAAGTTTAATGAGACGAATGAATACGGAAAATTAAGTGGTCGAAAGCTAGAAGACATGATCGCCAATACGCGCGAACTTGCAGCTCAAGATGAAAAGAAAAGTCCGCAAGATTTTGCGCTTTGGAAAAAAGCAGAGCCAGAACATATCATGCGTTGGCCTTCTCCTTGGGGAGATGGTTTTCCAGGGTGGCATCTCGAATGTACTGCAATGAGCACCAAATACCTCGGAGAAACCTTTGATATACATGGTGGTGGTATGGATTTGAAATTCCCGCATCATGAATGTGAAATAGCACAGGCTGAGGCAAGCAATGGTCACTCCCCTGTTCGGTATTGGATGCATGCCAATATGCTCACCATGAACGGTAAAAAAATGGCAAAATCTACAGGGAATAATATTTTACCTGGGGAAATATTTACTGGCGACAACAAAATTTTGAGCAAGGCATTTTCTCCCTCTGCGGTAAGGTTTTTTATGATGCAGGCTCATTATACAAGCATTTTAGATTTGAGTAATGATGCACTTTTGGCATCTGAAAAGGGATACAATCGCTTGATGGAAGCAATTGACTCACTTAGCAATTTAGAAGCCGGAAAGTCTTCAGACTTTGATATTGCATCTTGGCAACAAGAGTGCTATGAAGCCATGAATGACGATTTTAATACACCTATACTTATCGCAAAATTATTTGATGCGGTTAAGCACATTAATTTGATCAAAGAAGGTAAAGAAAATATTACTTCAGAAGATAAATCTAATCTTAAATCAATTCTCGACGGATTCGTATTTGATGTTTTAGGACTGGAAAGTAAAACCAATGTTGGCAGCGATTCCGATAAATTGTCTGGGGTAGTTGAACTCTTAATTCAATTGCGAAAAGATGCTCGAGAAAACAAAGATTTTGCGACTTCTGATAAGATAAGAGACCAACTGGCAGAAATGGGTATTCAATTGAAAGATGGAAAAGAAGGCACTACTTTTAGTGTTTCCTAGGTCAACCAGAAAAATGTCTGGTCGAGCGAAGTCGAGACCTAACTCAGGTAAATGACCAATTAGGCCATTTATATCAAAAGTTTCCTGCCTTCACAGGAAAGAAATTAAAAAGATTAAGTTGAAAAAGATACTGATAGCTCCTTTTGTTCTTCTAGTGCGGTTCTATCAACTGGCAATTTCACCATACACACCAGCAACTTGTCGCTATTCACCCACTTGTTCTCAGTATACACTTGAAGCACTCAAAAAACATGGGCTTTTTAAGGGAGGCTGGCTATCACTTAAACGCATTCTAAGTTGCAACCCGTGGGGTGGAAAAGGATATGACCCAGTACCCTAAAATTCAAGTGTAAATACTATTTACTGTTTACTGCATACTGATGACTAATTCATATCTTAGTCGCTCAAAATAAATCTACATGTATTTTTTAGGAATTACCTGGAATCCGAATGAAACCCTTTTCAGTCTTGGACCCCTTCAAATCAAATATTACAACCTTCTTTGGATAGCTGCCTTTGCAATTGGTTGGTTTGTAATGAAACGGATTTTTACAAGTGAAAAGAAAACCGTTGAGCAGCTGGATTCACTTTTTATTCATTGTGTTGTATCGATAATGTTAGGAGCTCGTTTGGGGCATGTTTTCTTTTATGACTGGGCATACTACAAAAATCATTTGTTGGAAATTTTACTTCCAATAAGAGAAAGTACAAGAGGTACTCTATTCGGATTCATTGACGGTTACGAGTTTACAGGCTTCACAGGATTAGCAAGTCATGGAGCTACAATTGGAGCAATAATAGGCATCTATCTCTATTGTAAAAAACAAGATTTAAAAATGCTTTGGGTTTTAGATAGGGCGGTCGTGGCTTCTGCATTTGGTTTATTTTGTATTCGTTTGGGCAACTTTTATAATTCAGAAATAGTTGGAACAAAAGTGAAAGAATCTTTCATTTTCGCCACACGTTTTGTCAGAGATGGTATTGGGCAAAATCAAGCCATGTCAATAACAAAAGAGAAAACCGTTAACGCGGCTTATGATGCACTAGTTAGTAAACCCGAATTTTCGGAATATCTTACGAAAATTCCGTACAAACATCCAGCTCAACTTTATGAGGGAGTTTTATATATAATCATGTTCGCGATTCTGTATTACATTTATTGGAAAACAGATAAAAAAAATCAACCAGGCTTTTTATTTGGTGTCTTTATGGTTTTACTCTGGGGAATTCGATTTGTTGTAGAATTCGTAAAAGAACGTCAAAACGAATTGGACGAATCATTTACTTTAGCTATTGGCCAAATGCTAAGTATTCCGTTTATTATTATTGGTTTATACTTTATGTTTAGACCAACTAAGAGCACCCAGTAGGTAGTTGGCAGTACTCAGATTAGAAGTCGCCTTGCGAATCTTTTTTCTTTGCGCACTTTGCGTTTAAACTTACTATCATGAAAGTTTTAAGATATATTATATTTATAAGTATTATTAGCGCCTTCATTGGCTCATGCAAAGAAGAACCAAAGAAGGTGATTAAAACGGAACCAATAGGCTTTACCAAAGAAGGTGAACTCACCATTACCAAGCAAAAAGTCGACACGTTAATTGCAAAGTTGGATATCGAATTTGCGGAATCCGAATATGAAACCCAAACCGGGTTAATGTATCGCAAAAGCATGGAAGACCACCAAGGAATGCTTTTTATATTTTCAGATGAACGAATGCATTCTTTCTATATGAAGAATACTGAAATTCCGCTTGATATTATTTTCCTAAAAGCAGATCTTACTATAGCAAGTTTTCAAGAAAATGCGCAACCCATGAATGAAACAGGACTTTCATCTCAGGTTCCTATTCAATATGTTCTTGAAGTAAATGCAGGCCTAGCTGAAAAATGGCTTTTAGAAGTTGGAGATAAAATCGCATATAACAAAAACTAGCTTTTTTGGAAGCCATAGTAAAAGAATTTAAAATTCAGACAGCGAACGGTGATACGGTAGCCGTTTCAAAATTCTTTGCAAAAAACCCTTCAAAACATACATTAGTAATTTCTTCGGCCACAGGAGTATTACAGAAGTATTACTCAAAGTTTGCCCTTTTCTGCGCTAATAACGGAATTATCGTTTACACCTTTGATTACAGTGGTATTGGTAAATCAATTTCTTCAACCGAAGAACTTAAAAGACATACAGGCAATCTCAAAAACTGGGGTCAGCAAGATCAAGCAGCAATAGTAAGTCTGGCGAAAAAAGAAAATCCAGATACAAACCTTACTTTAATGACACATAGTATAGGAGGACAAATCTTAGGTTTCAACCCTAATTACGATTTGATTGACAAAGTATTGATGGTTGCCTCTCAAGGTGGCTATTGGAATGATTTTAAAGGTCTGCACAAGTTAAAAATGTGGCTATTTTGGTACTTTCTGATTCCGGTTTCAACCCCTATATTTGGTTACCTACCTACTAAAAAGTTAGGATTCTTTGAGAATTTGCCAAAAAATGTGGTTTATGAATGGGCCACATGGGGAAAGAAAAAGGAATATATGATGCAATTCGAAAATGAAACATATCTCTTCGATGAAATTAAAATCCCCATTCTATCATGGAGTTTTCCCAAAGATTCCTACGCGCCCATAAAGACTGTTGACTGGTTGGTGAAACAATATAAAAATGCACAAATAACCCGAATGCATTATCCCGAAGAAAAACAAAAACAACCAGGACATTTTGGATTTTTTAAGTCTGAATTCAAAGAACTTCTTTGGGAACAAAACCTGAAATGGATACTTACAAATTCCCTAATATGAGCAAATATCTTCTTATCGGCCATGAGACTGAGCGTTTAAGATTTCGTAAATTAGAACCTACAGATTTTGATACCTGGTTACCCTTTCATCAAGAACCCTTAAGTACTGAATTTTGGGAAGGGCTACCAGAAGATCCTGTTGAAGCATGCAAACATTGGTTTGATAAAGCTTTCCATCGTTACGACAACAACTTGGGCGGAATGAATGTTCTTTTGCATAAAGAGACTAATGAATTTATTGGGCAGTGCGGATTGCTTATTCAAATTGTAGACGGCATCAAAGAGCTTGAAGTTGGATATTCTATGCTTCCCAAGCATTGGAGACAAGGGTATGCCACTGAAGCTGCGCAGAAATGCAAAGCCTTCGCCATAGAAAATAAGTTAGCAACATCACTGATTTCCATTATTAATGTAGATAATATTCCCTCGCAAAAAGTGGCTATCAATAATGGGATGCGCTTGGACAAGACTACAATCTTTAATGAAAACCCCGTTCATATATTTAGAATTCAATTGTAAGTATGCAACATTGGGCAGTTTTCATTACAAACGATTCAAACAAATCAAGATTCGTTCATAATCTTTTAGCCGCTATTGTTTCTGAACTCCCATTACCTAAGAACTACAAGGGAGCTTTGTTCTCTAAGCTGGCTCTCGAACGCTTTATGGATGAAGAAAACCGTCATGGAACGAAAATCATCACACAAGGAACGCAACAATCACTAAGAAGCATGTCAAGTGGTGAACAGAAAAAGGCACTGCTCAACCATCTATTTGAAAAGAATAATGACTATATCATACTTGACAATCCTTTCGACAATTTAGATCTTGAGTCTCAAAAAAAGCTTTTTAATGATCTTAAAGATAAAGCTGATCAAATAGTATTCATTCAAATTATAAGTCGAAAAGTTGACTTACTTCCTTTCATAACAAACTTTGCGAGTTTAAGTAAAGAGAAATTATCAATTTTGCAAAACCTAGACGAAGCATTCTCAGCTGAAAAAAATAGTCATTTTCATGGAAGAATACCTCCTCCTCTAGAACCTATTGAATTTCCTTATAATTTGCTTATTAAACTAAAAGATATAACTGTTCGTTTTGGAGATAAAACTGTTCTTAAAAATATTAATTGGGAAATTAATAAAGGAGAATTTTGGCAACTTATTGGCAAAAATGGAAGTGGAAAAACAACCATTTTATCGATGATAACTGGAGAAAATCCAAAGGGATATGGGCAAGAACTTTTCCTTTTTGGAAGAAAAAAAGGTAGTGGAGAAAGCATTTGGGACATCAAACAAAAAATAGGCTATTTCACCCCTGCAATGACGGATAAATTCGCAGGGTATCACAGCATCGAAAACATGTTGATTTCCGGATTCAATGATTCCATTGGTTTATATATGAAACCGACTGAAGCGCAATTGCGATTAGCAAAAGAGTGGCTGATGCTCATAAATCTATGGGAAATAAAAGACTCTTTATTTCATGATCTTTCAATGGGACAGAAACGTTTGGTCATGACCATTAGAGCAATGATTAAACATCCTTTGCTTCTTATTTTAGATGAGCCCACAGCAGGGCTTGATGATGCTTCTTCAAAGTTATTAGTTTCTCTAGTAAACAAAATTGCAAAAGAGAGTAATACTGCAACCCTATTTGTATCTCATAGAAAAGAACCTGGTTTAGAACCAGATCTTGTTTATGAATTACAAAGTCATGAAGAGGGATCAACAGGTAAAGTTGTTACTCAAAAGTTGCCAAGATTTTAAAAAAAAAAAGAGCTGCACTTAACGTACAGCTCTTGAAAGTAAAAATTTGAGTTAGTTATATTCTTACTTTTGTTCTTCTTTACCACCTGTTTTGATACTCTTCTTTAAGCTATCAAACATTACTGGTGTTGCAATAAATAAAGAGGAATAGGTACCTACAATAATACCTACGATCATTGCAAACATAAATCCTCTTAATGATTCACCTCCGAATACAAATATCGCCAATAATACGACTAGGGTGGTCAAAGATGTATTTAGAGTTCTACTTAAGGTGCTATTCAATGCTTGATTTACATTTTCACCTGAACGCCATCCTTTCTCATTTATAATCTCACGAATACGGTCAAATACCACCACGGTATCATTCAGAGAGTATCCGATTACGGTAAGTATCGCTGCGATAAATGCCTGATCTATTTCCATATTAAAAGGCATTATAGTCCCAAAAATGGAGAATACACCCAATACAATTAATACATCATGGAAAACCGCAGTTACCGCACCTAATGAGAATTGCCATTTACGGAAACGCAATAAGATGTAAAGGAAAACAACAGCCAGTGAACCTATAATGGCCAAGAAAGCATTCTTCTTAATATCATCAGCAATCGTAGGACCAACTTTCACAGACTTCATGATACCAATTGATCGACCATCGTTATCATCAATAAAATTCGCTTTACTAGTTCCTGAAGGAAGATACTTCTGAAGTGAAGTATACAATTTATTCTGAATCTCTTCGTCTACTTCTATTCCCTCTACTTCCACTTTATACGGTGTTGTAATACTAATTTGATTAGCCTCACCAAAAGTTTTCACCTTAGTTCCACTACCAAATACATCATTCAATTCTGAAGCAATCTCAGAAGGATTCACTGCTTTTTCAAAGCGTACTTGGTACGAACGTCCACCAATAAAATCAACACCTTGTTGTAAACCAGGTCCTGCGAATAAAGAAAATAAACCAACACCAACTAAAATTGCAGAAATGACATACGCAATCTTACGTTTTCCTAAGAAATTAATATTGATGTTTTGGAATAAATTCTTCGTTAATCCGGTTGAGAAATCTAAAGTTCTAGAACTACTAGATATATACCAGTCTACAAGTAGTCTAGTGATAAAAATTGCAGTAAATAAAGAGGTTAAAATACCTATCAATAATGTTGTTGCAAAACCTTTAATTGGACCTGAACCGAAAACCAATAAAATCAAGGCCGTAAGTCCCGTTGTAATGTTTGCATCTAAGATCGAAGAAAGTGCATTACTAAAACCGTCTGAAACGGCTTGACTCTTTCCTTTACCCTTTTTCAATTCCTCTTTAATACGTTCAAAAATCAGTACGTTCGCATCAACGGACATACCAATTGTTAAAACAATACCAGCAATACCAGGAAGTGTTAATACAGCTTCTAAGCTAGTTAACACTCCGAAGATTAATAAGATGTTCAACAACAATGCAACGTCGGCGAATAAACCAGCTTTTCCGTAATAGAAAACCATCCATAACAAAACGATAATCATGGCGATGATGAAAGACATCAAACCGCTATCAATCGCTTCTTGACCTAATGAAGGACCCACAATTTCAGACTGAATAATTTCAGCTCTAGCTGGTAATTTACCAGCTCGTAAAACATTTGCAATATCAGTAGTCTCAGCTACCGTAAATGTTCCTGTAATTTCAGTTCCTCCTCCAGAGATACCACCAACAACAGAACAGCCAGGAGCCGTATATACCTTATTATCTAATACAACTGCAATACCTGTATTATTTATGTTTGCATCACTAGTTAGCTTTTGCCATTCCTTTGAACCTCGAGAGTTCATACTCATACTTATGGCAGGCTTTCCAAATTGATCGAAAGTATCTCTAGCATCACTAACTACATCTCCACTTATCCGTGGCTCATTATTTCTATTTGATTTTAAGGCGTACAAGTCAATGACTTCAACCTCTTCAGTTGCTGGGCGCTCCCATGCAAATTTTACAAACTGTATATCAGCAGGTAGCAATCTAATAATTTCAGGCATTTTCAAATAGCTGTTAATTTCAGCCGTATCCTTTACCTGCGCTCTAAACATAGCATTGGTTCCAGGTATAGCTGGAAGCAACTTATCATACAGAGGATTTACCTGAGTAGCAATATCTAAAGAATCAGCAGATACATCGGAAAGCAAAGAATCTAATTCAGACGCTTCTTTAATCGGTTCTTCTTTAACAGGAGTATCAACCAACGTTTTCAGCTTTTCATTAGCTTGAATCAAGAATGTACTGAAACTGGTATTGTTTTGTTCGTAGGTTTCCCAAAACTCTAATTGAGCCGTTTGAGAAATCAATGTAATTGCACGTTTCACATCTTTAGCACCAGGAAGTTCAACTAAAACCCGACCTGAAGTACCTAACCTTTGAATATTAGGCTGTGTAACACCAAAACCATCAATACGTTCTCTTAATACTTCAAAAGCAGAAACAATCGCATCGTCAATTTTTGATCGAAGAATTGGTTTTACCTCATCATCAGTCATTTGAAAATTAACTTGATCACTTAACCCTTTATTAGCAAAGATATCAGGTGAAGCCAATTTTGTATCACCTTTGATGTTATCAAAAGCATCAAAAAACAAATCTAAATAAGTATCATCACTATTTTTTGACGCCTCATCTGCATCTGCTAGTGCTCTATTAAATACAGGATTCTTCGAACCGTCGGCCAATCCTTTTAGGATATCTTTAATTGATATTTGAAGTGTTACGTTAATTCCACCCTCAAGGTCAAGACCTTTGTTAAGTTGCTTCTTCTTAGCATCGTTATATGTTGTATAACCAAATTGCTTATTTGTGCCTATCGAATCAAGGTATCGAACAACTAATTGATCTTGCTTTTCCTGAGTTTCAAGGTCACCCGCATCTGGAATTTGACTAATAGCATAGGCTTTCGCCTCATCTTCAACTTTGCTTGTGATAAAAGTAAAGGATAGTTGATAGATACTAACTAGCCCAAACAAGAAAGCAAAAAGCTTTATAAGTCCTTTATTTTGCATTTTATTACTTCGTTTAAGTTTACAATATTCAATAGTTATAAGACTAAAAAATATCGGTAATTATTAATATTGATTGTGATATTGTTTGATTAGAAAACCTAAAGAATAATACGTGTTACAAAGTGTACGAATTCTTTAGTGAAATTATCTTTGAAAAGTTATATGTCTATTAACATAAATATGTCAATTAGTACTTTAACTATTTCCAAAAGAGAAAGGCCCTGCCCTTACCTCTGGGATAGTATCTGAAGTATTATCTATTGCAATTGCAATAACTTTATTTATTTTAAAGGAAACGTGTACCAGAGCATCTTGCTCAAGAGCAATTGTATCATTAAACCGTAGGACTACAGGATTAGAAAACCTCTGATAATCTTGTTTTAATTCAAAAGCTAATTTTCCGTTTAGACCTAATCCATCAGGATTTTGTTGTTGAAGATCCGAAACTACTATACTACAGGTTTCAGGGAGTTTATCTTCTGGAAAATCGACCGGCAGTTGATCTACATCTCCATATACCGATGATAATTCACCATCCTGAGAAATAAATTCTCCCACACTAAGCGCATCAACATCACTATAATAGCGTATGCTTAGTTGTGCATCATCATTTTCTATTATTTCAATATTAACAATACCTAAAGCTTCTAACTTTTTAGTAACTGTTGCCAAAGCATCATCATGCGAAGTTACTGAAGTCATTTCTACATCAGTAAATTGCAGTACAATTTGCTGGTTAGCGACTTTAGTTTGTTCTTGATTTAAGCCTATAAGGGCTAGAATAATAATTAAAGTACTTATGTACCATTTTGTATTCATGCGGCAAATATAAAAATAAAGATAGTACTAGGTAGTATATTTTCTTACAATACGTATTTCTTGAAGGTATCTAAAAAGGGAAAACCTTCATAGTTAAACTACAAAGGTTCTTTCTCTATATACAAAATGTAGAAGCTATAATTCTAAAAGACCGTTGGTTTTCGTAACCCCTTCTGCACTTTCCTGCATTTTTGCTTTCTCAGCATCACTTAAAGGCACATCAACAATTTTTTCAATTCCATTCTTTCCTAAAATTACCGGTACACCAATGCAGATATCATTCAAACCATACTCACCTTCTAAATAGGTAGAACATGGAAACATTTTCTTTTGGTCACAAGCAATTGCTTGAACTAATGCAGAAACGGCAGCACCTGGAGCGTACCAAGCACTTGTACCTAACAAGCCTGTTAGGGTTGCACCACCAACCTTTGTGTCTGCGGCAACTTGTTCTAAACGTTCTGTGGATAAAAATTCAGAAACCCGAATACTATTGCGTGTTGCGTGTGATGTTAAAGGAACCATTCCCTTATCACTGTGTCCGCCAATCACCATTCCGTCAATATCAGAAATAGGTGCTTCCATTGCTTCAGCTAGACGATATTTAAAACGAGCGCTATCTAAAGCTCCGCCCATACCAATTATCTTATGTTTTGGAAGATTAGTAGTCTTATGCACCAAATACGTCATGGTATCCATAGGGTTACTAACTACTATCAAGGTTACGTTTGGAGAATGTTCTATCAAATTAGAAGAAACAGTTTTCACAATTCCTGCGTTGATACCTATTAACTCTTCACGAGTCATACCTGGTTTTCTTGGAATACCTGAAGTAATTACAGCAATATCACTTCCAGCTGTTTTTGAATAATCTCCTGTTGTTCCAGTGATTTTTGTATCAAATCCGTTTAATGAAGCGGTTTGCATTAAATCCATCGCCTTTCCTTCAGCATATCCTTCTTTAATGTCTACCAAAACAACTTCTGACGCGAAATTTTTAATGGCGATGTACTCCGCGCAACTTGCGCCAACAGCTCCTGCTCCTACTACGGTAACTTTCATATGACTTTGATTTATTTGTTGATTTAAAATTTTGCCAAAAATACAAATTCTTAAAAGAAAAATCTCGACGAAATACACTTAAATATCAGCATTATAGTGTTTTAAAACATCGATGAAATGCTTCTGCTGTTAAAAAAATCTACACTTCAACGAAGAAAATCGCAATATCTTACCATACATCGAATTTTAGCAATACCTAATCGAATCGTTACGTTCTACACACACAAAAACCCCGAATCAAACCTACACGATGAAAAAAATATTTTCATTTTTAGCTATTATTGGAATCATTCTCGCAAGCAATTGTTCGCGAATTCCAGAAAATAATGACCCCGTAATTGGAATCTGGTCAAATATTGAAGTAAAGTCTATTAGTCGAACTCAAAAAAGCACAAATAGACAAGAGTGGATATTTAATGATGCTTACTTAGGAAGATATCATAATTATAATAATGGTGCGATTGATGTATTAACCGATTTCAAATGGGAAGAAGAAGATGGTGTATATACCATTTCTTACCCTGGCATAGAAAATAAACAAAACGATGTGGTTACCATGATTAAATCAGAAGACGGCGAGTTGCTCAAAGCTACCGACGGTCAAACTTTGGCCATACGAGAATAAAGAACATTCAATTTAACCTACTAAAAAACCCTGCTTGATATCAAGCAGGGTTTTTTATTTATAATGACAAAAAGTTCTTATTTAGAAAGCTTTCCGTCTTCTGCTAAGAATTCTGTATAATCTAAAATATACACACCTAACAAACTCCACTTAAATTTGTGGTCAGCGTACTTTGCTTTGAACTTAGCATTGTCCATAAACAAAGAAGCAAAATGCTCATCAAAGTCTTTCTTAGTCAACCAAAGTACCTTTTCATCTCCTTTTTTGATGTAGTATGATTTAGCAATACCACCGGCCAATTTCATTCCACCAAATCCAATACTAGCAGTCTGCTTAGCCCATGGATCAGAATATACCTGAATAAATTGACTAAATTTAGGGTTGATAACCTGCATCAAGAATTCTGCCTCTTTCTTCTTATTCTTTAAAGAAACCATTTGATTGGTATACATCGTATAGCCTTTGTTCATGTATTTTGATGCGTCACTTTTACCCCATTTGGTAGCATCATTCATGAAGTTACCTTGTTGATTCATTTTTTCAAGACCTGAAGGGGCCATGTATAAATCGACAATTTCTTCCGCTTTTACACGAAGTTTTTTGCCATCAGGCTTAATAAATTTAATTTCATTAATCTGACCTTTTTTTCGGTCGACATCTTTAATGTCAGCTTCTACTTTCTCTCCACTCTTCAGTGTGACATAAGCAGGTTTTTTTCGCGAGTATGAGCTGTAAGCTGGGTCAAAAGCAGCCTGCTTCTCTCTTTCTTTCAAATCTTCTTGCGCGAAACAAATCACAGCTGAGAAGAACAACATGGTAAAAAACTTAATTTTCATAAAATCTGATTTAGGAATTTATATTAATAATTCCTGCAAATAAAAACGTCCGCCAGTTGGCGGACGAATTTTTGTTGTGAAAGTGCTATTTCTTATACATCAATGTTGGCATAAACCGCATTCTTCTCGATGAACTCCCTTCTTGGAGGAACTTCATCACCCATTAGCATAGAGAAAATACGATCTGCTTCAGTAGCGTTGTCTATAGTAATTTGACGCAAGGTTCTAAAATCAGGATTCATAGTCGTATCCCAAAGTTGTTCTGCATTCATTTCACCTAGACCCTTATAGCGTTGGATGCTTACTCCACCACTATAACTATTTGCGATTTCGTCGCGCTCCTCATCATTCCATGCATAACGTTTCTTTTGACCTTTTTTAACCAAGTATAAAGGCGGAGTCGCAATATAGACATGACCCATTTCAATCAATTCACGCATATAACGGAAAAAGAAAGTCAAAATCAAAGTTTCAATATGACTACCGTCAACATCGGCATCACACATGATGACTACTTTATGATAGCGTAGTTTTTCTAGGTTCAACGCTTTACTGTCCTCTTCCGTTCCAATGGTCACTCCAAGAGCGGTATATATATTCTTAATCTCCTCGTTATCAAAGACACGATGCGGCATCGCCTTTTCAACATTCAAAATCTTACCTCGAAGAGGAAGAATTGCTTGGAAATTTCTATCACGCCCTTGTTTCGCGGTACCACCTGCCGAATCTCCCTCAACCAAGAATACTTCGCATTTTTCGGGATCTTGGTCAGAACAATCTGATAATTTACCAGGCAAGCCGCCAATACTCATTACCGTCTTACGTTGCACCATTTCACGAGCTTTGGTCGCTGCGTGTCTAGCTTGTGCTGCAAGGATTACTTTTTGTACAATTACCTTCGCATCATCGGGATTTTCTTCTAGATAATTCGTCAACATCTCAGAAACCGATTGGCTAACCGCAGAAGAAACTTCACGGTTGCCCAATTTGGTTTTTGTTTGTCCCTCAAATTGTGGTTCAGCAACCTTAACCGAAATAATTGCAGTAAGACCCTCGCGAAAGTCATCTCCTTGAACATCAAATTTCAATTTATCTAACATTCCCGAAGTATCTGCATACTTCTTTAGGGTTCCTGTAAGTCCACGGCGGAACCCTGATAAATGCGTTCCTCCTTCATGGGTATTGATATTATTTACGTAGGAATGCAAATTCTCTGTATACGAAGTATTATATACCATGGCAACCTCAACCGGAATACCATTTTTCTCCCCTTCCATCGAAATAACATTCTGAATCAACTGCTCGCGATTACCATCTAAGAATTTTACAAATTCCTTGAGGCCTTGATCCGAATAAAAAGTCTCACTTAAATAACCTGATTCACTTTCTTTATCTTTTTGTCGCTTATCCGTAATGCTAATCGTCACTCCTTTATTCAAAAAAGAAAGTTCACGCATTCTGTTAGATAGCGTTTCATAGCTATATTCTATGGTCTGGGTAAAAATGGTCGTATCTGGCAAAAAAGTTACCTCAGTACCCCTTTCTGTAGTTTCTCCCGTACTTTTTACAGGATACTGCGCCTTACCCCTAGAGTATTCTTGCTCCCAAACTTTACCATCTTTGAAAACAGTAGCCTTCAAATGACTTGATAAAGCGTTCACACAAGAAACACCTACACCGTGCAGTCCACCAGAAACTTTATAGGAATCCTTATCAAATTTACCACCTGCTCCAATCTTGGTCATTACCACCTCTAGGGCAGAAACACCTTCTTTTTTGTGCATTCCTACCGGAATACCTCTACCATTATCTCTAGTAGTAATCGAATTATCTTCATTTATCGTGACATCAATTTTATCACAATGGCCACCCATAGCCTCATCAATCGAGTTATCGACAACTTCATACACCAAATGGTGCAGCCCTCTCACACCTACATCACCAATATACATTGACGGACGCATACGCACATGTTCCATACCCTCAAGGGCCTGAATACTGTCCGCTGAATATGCCTTCATGGGGGTACTATCTTTTTGAGTTTCTTCTTGAGGTTTTTTATTCTCCTCGGCCTCATTTTTTGCTTCTTCGCTCATAAATAAATTAGGTTGTATTTAATTCAAATTTTGCAATCTTACAAATATACGGAATACCCTATGGAATATAGTGTTTTGGTAAATTTCAAACCTTGAAGTTATTAACAATAAATGTGGACAAAATGAGCCTCAAAAAAATGTTGAAAATGAGCTTTTTATGACAAGAACTCAATACAAAAAGACCCCACCAAAAGGCAGGGTCAATTGACTAATTAAAATAAAAACTGAATAAACAGAATTCACTCTCTTGATTAGGCTAAACCTAATATATTGCTAATAGGCTTCTTCATGAACATTCGCTACGGCTCGTCCTGAAGGGTCATTCATATTTTTGAAGGCTTCATCCCACTCTAGGGCGATTTGAGTACTACAGGCTACCGAAGCTTCTTGAGGCACACTCAAGGCCGCAGCATCCGATGGAAAATGTCCTTCGAAAATAGAACGATAGTAATATTCTTCTTTTGAAGTAGGTGTTTGAATCGGGAATCTGAAATTCGCGCTCTTCAATTGCTCATCGCTTACTTCGGCATCTACGACTTCTTTCAAAGTATCAATCCAACTATAGCCAACCCCATCTGAGAATTGTTCTTTTTGACGCCATGCAACGCTTTCAGGAAGCATATCTTCAAAAGCTTTACGAACCACCCATTTCTCCATACGTTCGCCATTAATCATTTTATCTTTTGGATTGATTCGCATGGCAACATCCATAAATTCTTTGTCCAAGAAAGGTACACGGCCTTCAATTCCCCATGCAGCTAAGGACTTGTTCGCTCGTAGACAATCATACATATGCAACTTGCTCAATTTACGAACGGTTTCCTCATGGAATTCCTTGTCATTCGGAGCCTTATGGAAATATAAATACCCTCCGAACAATTCATCTGCTCCTTCTCCTGAAAGTACCATCTTGATTCCCATAGATTTGATAACTCTTGCCATCAAATACATAGGCGTGGAAGCTCTTATGGTAGTAATATCATAGGTTTCCAGATTATATACTACATCTTTAATAGCATCTAAGCCTTCCTGAATTGTAAATTTTATCTCATGGTGTACTGTACCAATATGATCTGCTACTTTCTGTGCCGCAGCTAAATCGGGAGAACCATCTAATCCCACAGAAAAAGAATGCAATTGAGGATACCAAGCATCCGCTGTGTCACCAGATTCAATTCGCTTTTGGGCATATTTTTTGGCAATTGCTGATGTTACCGACGAATCTAATCCGCCTGAAAGCAAAACTCCGTAAGGCACATCAGACATTAATTGACGGTGCACTGCAGCTTCTAACGCTTCCTTGATTTCTTGAATGCTTGTTTCGTTTTCCTTTACGGCATCATATTCCATCCAATCACGAGAATACCATTGTTTTAGTTCTCCGTCAGAACTATGCAAATAATGTCCTGGAGGGAATAGCTCAATCTTCGCACAGGTTCCTTCCAAAGCCTTCAATTCAGAAGCTACGTAGAAAGTCCCATTTTGGTCCCATCCCATATATAAAGGAATGATTCCCATATGGTCACGAGCGATAAAATATTCATCTTTCTCTGTATCGTAAATAGCGAATCCGAAAATGCCGTTCATCTCGTCTATAAATGAAGGTCCTTTTGCTTGATATAGAGCTAAGATTACTTCACAATCAGATTCCGTTTGAAAGTCATAAGTACCTTCAAACTGCTTTCTTAATTCACGATGATTATAAATTTCTCCATTTGCAGCTAAAATCAATTTTCCATCAGGGCTCAATAAAGGCTGCTTACCGGAAGCTGGATCAACAATTGCCAATCTTTCATGAGCCAAAATGGCTTTTTCATCGGCATAAATTCCACTCCAATCCGGACCTCTATGACGTACTTTCTTCGACATTTCTAGTAACTGGGGGCGCAATACTTCGGTGCTCTCCTTTACATCAAACGCACATACAATTCCACACATAACAATTAAATTTATTTTTAATTACAATACAAATATTATATTATACTTTCATTATTAAAACATATTAACCTAAATCAATTACACATAATTACTATAATCACGCAAAAACTTAAAAATTATTTGATTTTAATGATGTATTCAAAAAGAAAGCGACATTATGTAAGAACTGATGATTTTAACGACTTTTTAGGAGAGTGTCATTGTATTACTCATTAATTTTAACTCCTAAATAAATTAAACACAATTATGAAAAAAGTTTTTACCATTGCCTTTATGGCATTAGCTATGGTTTTTTCAACCCAAGCTGTAGCACAAGATTTTAGCGGAATGGACAAAAGTCCTTTAGACAACGCTTCTTATCCGTCAGATTACAAAGTTTCTGACAAAGCGGTTCGTATCACTTATGGTCGTCCTCAATTAAAGGGTCGTGCTTTATCTGAATTAGCTCCTGCAGGAGAAGTTTGGAGAACTGGCGCTAATGAAGCTCCTGAAATTACATTCTACAAAGACGTTAAGTTTGGTGGACAAGATGTTAAAGCTGGCACCTATGCTTTATTAACTATACCTGGTGATAAAGAATGGACTGTAATTTTACATAGTAACTTGAACCAATGGGGTTCTTATTTCTACAAAGATGAAGCTTCAGATGTTGCTCGCGCTATGGGCGGTGTAAGCATGGGAGACGAATCTCTAGAAGCATTTTCTATCGCTTTCAAAGAAGTTGAAGGTGGAGTACATATGGTAATGGGCTGGGATAAAACTCGCGTTGCCGTTCCGATTATGATGTAATTTCATCATTACCGATAATAAAAAAGCCGAGATTATGGTAATCTCGGCTTTTCCTTTTTAAAGTATGAATAAACTCAAGCAATTTGTAGTGATTCCAAATCTTCTTCGCCGGTAGTTCGCTTAAAGAATCGGGAAATTAAAGTTGGATAATAGTAATTGAGACCTTCAACATCTTCTATTACGCAGGTCTTTAAAAAGGTATTTAAATCTTTATATACGAGATTGACAGACATTGTAGGAGCAAAAGGATGATTCAGGGTTTCTAGATCATAATATTTATCCTCAGCAATGACATTCATATAAACTCGCTTTCGCTTATAATCAATTGAAATATCTGCAGCCTTGTATGATATACGGATTAGCATTTTATGAAAAAGTTCGAACATGGTAACGTCTTCACCCTCCACGCAGCTAATATCAATTAGTAGTTTTAGATCTTTTACTACATCATTCTTTTTTGTTTTCATCGATAATGGTTTATGAGATTGAATTCTATGACCGCAAAGAAGAAAAAAAATAGGATGCAGTAGAAAATTATGTTGTGAAAACAACAATTTATGTAGGCAAATACTTACTTTTTGTAAATATTAACAGTTTAACGATTGTTTTTCAGGCATTTACCTAAAAACCGTATTTTATCGAACTTTGCCCCCAATATAGGTCTGTTCGGCCATAATTGTAGGAATTTCTTTGGCAGAAACCGTCATTAGGTCTTTATTATAAATGGTAAAATCAGCAAACTTTCCTACTTCGATGCTTCCTTTTTCGCTTTCTTCGAAATTAGAATAAGCAGCCCAAATTGTCATACCCCTTAAAGCTTCTTCTCTGGTAAGCGCATCTTGTTTTTGAAATCCTTCTTTAGGATTAGCATCTAAATCTTTTCGTGTTACTGCAGCGTAAAATGTTAAAAATGGACTTACTTGCTCGACAGGAAAATCTGTTCCCAAGGCAACTCTACCGGCTTTATTCAGAAGTTTCTTATAAGCATATGCCCCCTTCACCCGCTCCGCACCCAATCGATCTTCTGCCCAATACATATCACTGGTGGCATGGGTGGGTTGGATAGACGGAATAACTCCCGTCTCAAAATAATCGAAATCTATTGAATCTATAACTTGAGCATGCTCGACTTTCCATCTTCTGTCTTTTTGCCCCTTTAAAACTTTTTCATATGTTCTCAATACAACGGCATTTGCAGAGTCACCAATCGCATGGGTATTCATCTGAAACTCAGAAATGGCTATACGTCTTGCTAAATCCTCAATTTCTGCAACAGGAGTAACCATTGCACCATAATGACCCCATTTGTCAGTATAGGGTTTCTTTAGAACGGCACCTCTAGAACCTAAAGCTCCATCTCCATAGACTTTTACCGAGCGAACATTTAGCTTTTCGGTCTTAATGGGACCGTTGTATAAATAGTGTTCTAGATTATCAGGGGTGTTGCTAACCATAGCATAAACTCGAATCGACAATTCATCATTTTGTTGCAGACTATCAATGAGTTCAATTGTCGAGCGATCAAGCCCTGCATCATTTACCGTTGTCAAACCATAGTTCATGCAGATTCGCTCTGCATCCTTCAAAGCCTCTACCTTACTTTCAAGAGAAGGATCGGGTATGACCGCATCAATCATACGCATGGGATTATCTATAAGAACTCCCGTATTTCCATATTGATTTTTTACAATTTCACCGCCTTCTACCTTTGTATTCCATTTTATTCCTGCTTTGTCCAAGGCAGCTTGATTTACTAAATACGCATGACCATCAATACGTTCTAAAGCCACAGGAGTATCCGGAAAAAGCTCGTCCAATTCCTTTTTGGTGGGAAACTCCTTTAGCTCCCAGTCATTTTGATCCCAGCCACTACCGATAATAAATTCTTTTGAATTTTCTCTTTGAAATTGTCGTACGCGTTGAATTACCTCTTCAAAACTTTTTGTACCTACCAAATCAACTACCTGTTGATTAAGTCCCAACCTATAAAAGTGGCAATGCGCATCAATTAAACCAGGAGTAATTGTCCTTCTGTCTGCGTCAATAATTTGATCAGAAGTATATGTTTTTCGTATTTCTTCGGATGTACCGACTGCAACAAATTTACCCTTATGAACTGCAAATGCTTCAGCTTTGGAGAAATCACCATTAACCGTATAGACATTGGCATTGACGACTACCATATCTACTTCTTCTTTAAAATACTCACAGCTTATGGAAAGGAATACTGCAAGGAGTACGAATACGTTTTTCATTTTGGTTGGAATTGAGTCGCCCAAAAATAAGGAAATAAGTGGCAAACAGGTAAAACAGAATTCTTGTAAACCAAAAATGTCATTTAAGGTACCTTAAATGACATTTTTGGTTCGTACTAATAATATTATTCAGGAGAAATACTTTTTACTCCGGTAATTTTCATTGTACCATTACTTGGAGAAGTACTTGTACCTGAAAGTTTACTCCCATTTGCTTCTAAGGCAACTGACACGGTTTCACCTTCAACATTTACGGTAAATGTAATCTTGTTCCCTTTGACCACTACATTTTCAGCATTAACAGCTCCTCCTGCAAGTTGAATTTGGGCTTTGTACATATCGCCTTGTTTAACAATCATCATAAAGCCTTTTTCATAACCCTCTGGTGCACCTTCTACCGTATATTCCCACCCACCAATTAAATTATCTTTTACGATTATTTCAACGTCACTACTAACAGAACTTGCTATTATTTCTTGAGGTGCGAACATCAATGCAAAAGCCATTAGTAAAAAACCAGCTATTTTTTTTGTCAAATTTTTCATGTTTGTTGTTTTAGGTATTAGTCTATCTCTTTGTAAATGTAAAGAATTATTTAATTTGATGGGGCTAGGCGCAACTTTCAGGTTTAGCTTTTAAAGTTGGCCAGTACCATCATAACCTTATATTACAAAATCAATGCCAAGTTTTTGTAGCTTTCATTTATAGACCCAAGAAAAATCTAAGAAAAGGTTTGCTAGATTTGTTAAACAAAATTCATTTAAATGAGCAGCAAACAAGACTTTACCTTAATTGGTGCAGGAATCATGAGTGCCACCTTGGGGGTATTGATAAAACAATTAGTACCCAATGCTAAAATCACAATCTATGAGCGCTTAGATAAGGTAGCTGCTGAAAGCTCAGATGCTTGGAACAATGCGGGCACCGGTCATTCTGCCTTTTGTGAATTGAATTATACTCCAGAAGGTGAAAATGGTAACATTGATATTTCAAAAGCTCTACGCATTAGCGAGTCTTTTGAAATCTCAAAGCAGTTTTGGGCCTATTTGGTAAAGCAAGGTCTTGTTGAAACCAATGTACCTTTTATCAACGATATCGATCATATGAGTTTTGTTTTTGGCGAAGCCAATCAACGCTTCCTTAAAAACCGATACGATGCCCTTACCGCCTATCCTATGTTTATGGACATGAAACATTCTGAAGACTTTAGTGAAATCGAATCATGGGTACAGCTAATGATGGAGGGAAGAAATACAAACGAGAAAATCGCCGCCACTCGAATGCCTATCGGTACAGATGTGAATTTTGGGGCTGTAACACGGAAAATGATCGCATATTTAGAGAGTTGTGATAATGTAGAAGTTCATTTGGGCCATCAAGTAGAAGATATCGACAAAAGAGATGATGGCACTTGGGAAATAGAACTGACTGACCTCGGCACTGATGAAGAAAAAACTGTTCGTAGTAAGTTTGTTTTTATTGGAGCTGGCGGAGGTGCGCTAAAACTTCTTGAAAAATCTGATATTCCAGAAGGAGAAGGTTATGGCGGTTTTCCGGTCAGCGGGCAGTTTTTAAAGTGCAATAATCCAGATGTAATTTTACGGCACGAGGCAAAAGTATATGGCAAAGCTGAAGAAGGTTCTCCTCCAATGTCAGTCCCTCATTTAGACACACGTATGTTGAACGGAAATCGTTCTTTGCTATTCGGGCCTTATGCGGGCTTCTCAACCAAATTCTTAAAAAATGGATCCTATTTAGATCTCCCTTTATCGTTAGATGCTCATAATATCTATCCCATGATTTCTGCGGGAATCAATAATATATCATTGACCAAATATTTGATTGAGCAGGTAATGCAATCTCCGGAAGAAAAATTTGAAGCTTTGGTAAAATATTATCCAGAAGCAAAATTTGAAGATTGGGAATTGATTACTGCTGGACAGCGAGTACAGATTATCAAAAAAGACAAAGAAGAAGGTGGAAAGCTGCAATTCGGAACCGAAATCGTCGCGAGCAAAGACAAAACTCTCGCTGCATTATTAGGGGCTTCTCCCGGAGCTTCAACGGCCGTTTCTATTATGTTAAATCTCTTGCAAAAATGTTTTCCAGAGGAAATTAAATCTCAAGAATGGCAAACAAAACTTACTGAAATGATTCCCTGTTATGGAAAATCATTGATTGAAGATGGGGAATTATGCAAAAAAACGAGGGAATATTCAACAGCTGTTTTGAAATTAGAGGATGTATAAAAATCTTCTAAGATCAAATTACTTTTGGGAAGCAATCCAAGCATCTATTTTCTCCTCAAGCAAGATCAAAGCCAAGCTACCAGAGTTTAATACTTGATTATGGAATTCTTTGATATCGAAAGCTTCTCCCAGCTCATTTTCGGCTCTAGTTCTTAATTCACGAATTTTTAATTGTCCTATTTTATAAGATAATGCCTGACCTGGAGTAGCCATATAGCGCTCAATTTCGGAAATTATACCGTCTTCAGACTCGGCTTCATTCTCGAGGGAGTATTGAATCGCCTTCTCACGTGTCCAGCCTTTTGCATGAATTCCTGTATCTACCACCAAACGAATCGCCCTATGCATTTCCATGCTCAACATTCCGAAATATTGAAAGGGATCTTCATAAAGTCCTAGTTCCTTCCCCAGAGATTCTGCGTAAAGCGCCCATCCTTCCACAAAAACACCCATGCTTTCTGGATGTAAAAATTCTGGAAGCTTCTTATTTTCTTGCTGAAGTGATAGTTGAAAATGATGCCCGGGAATCGCTTCGTGCAAGAACAAAGCTTCGTCAGCAAATTTGTTATAAGTTTTCACATCAGGAATTGGAACATAGAACGTACCTGATCGACTTGCATCTTTTGAACCAGGCACATACTCAGCACTTGCCGACGCTTCACGAAAAGCTTCAGTTCGCCTTACCTCGAACCCTGCTTTTGGTTTTATATCAAATACGTCTTTCAGCTTAAGTTCCATTCGTTTCTGAATCTCATTGAAGTTGGCAATTACTTCTTCAGGACTAGTGAAAGGCATTTGATCTTTTCTCGATCTGACATGATTAAAGAAAGCTTTCAAATCTCCCTTAAAACCAATATCATTTTTAACACCTTCCATTTCACTCAAAATTCGTTGCACTTCACTTTTACCTAGTTCGTGAATTTCATCAGCCGTCATATTCGTTGTTGTGTGCAATTTGATCAAATAATCATAAGTTTCCTTTCCATTCGGTAAGGAAGATAACCCTGAAGATTCTCTGCAGGAAGGCAAATAAACTTCCTTTAAAAATGTATCTAGCTTTTTATATTTTGGTATTAATTCCTCAGAGAGAAAAGAGTAATACCGATTCTTTATCATTTCCATGTCGGAATCGCTCCAATCTTCGGGGAAATTTTGAATAGGTATGGTGAATAAATGTTCATCAACGGGAGAAGTAATAAACCCTTGTAACTGCGGAATCATTTTTAGCACAATGCTTCTTGGAAGGACTATTTTTTCACTCATACCTTCCTCCATCTTTGCGATACAGGTATCTAGAAACGACATATAATCTTTCAAACGCTCGAGCCAATTTTCATAGTCTTGAACCGTTTTGAAAGGTTGAAAACTTGCGCCACTTCCCAATTGAGCGACATATAAATGAAGCGATTGTATTTGTAATAAAGGCATTAATTCAAAACTTGGCAAGTCATAAACCGGTGATGCCATGGTCACCAATTCATTCTCAAGACCTTTTAATTTTATAGAGCAATCCCAGCGCATCACACGCAAACTTAGCCATTGCTCTGTGCTCATCATACTCTCGTCATACGCATCAAGTTGGGTTAAAAACTCATTATATTTTTCTTTGAGTTCTTCTTGATAATGGTCAGAAATATAATTGGCAATAGTATCGTTGTAGGAATTAAATCCGGCCTTGGTAGCCTCTATGGGATTAATAGCTTTCTTAAAATCATAATAGGTTTCAAAAACCTGATCAATAGGCGCTACTTCTGTTTCAACAACTTCAGAATTTTCCTTGCAGGAACTTACAAGGAGTAGCGCGAAAATAAAATTTGCGATTAATTTCATAGGATGTGAATTTTATAAAAAATATGAATAGAAAGAACCTACTATTTCTTAGATCTCGAATGCTTCTGTTCTTTCATCTTTACGTAGACCAATTTTTTATGCCCTCTAGAGTCTTGACGTCGTTCAACATCAATTGCCTTAATGGATTGAAAAAGTGGTGTAAGCTTTTGGAAACCGTAATTTCTAGAATCAAAATTCGGTTGTTTCTTTTGTAATAAACTGCCAACATCACCTAAAAAGGCCCAACCGTCGTCATCAGCTAAATCACCAATTGTAGTGGCAATTAGACGCAATTGCTTCGATGTGATTTTATCAAATTCGGTCTTCTCTTTTGATTTATGTGCATCGGCATCAGAAGCATCATCTTGCGATTGATTTTTCAAGATTTCTATATAGATGAACTTATCACATGCAACAATAAAAGGATTCGGAGTTTTCTTCTCTCCAATACCAAAGACCTGCATGCCTGCTTCACGGAGTCGCGTAGCTAGCCTTGTAAAATCACTATCACTGCTTACTAAGCAAAACCCATCCACTTTGCCGGAATACAGTATATCCATCGCATCGATTATCATGGCAGAATCTGTTGCATTTTTTCCTTGCGTGTAGCCGTATTGCTGTATGGGAGTTATTGCATTTTCTAACAATACCGTCTTCCATTTGTTGAGGCGCGGATTAGTCCAATCGCCGTAAATTCGTTTGATAGTGGGATTGCCGTATTTGGCGATTTCCTCCATCATTTCTTTAACATATGCCGAGGGAATATTATCGCCATCAATAAGTACTGCTAGATTTAAGTCCATGGATTGTTGTTGGTTTTCTGCAAGTTACGAGAATATTATATTCCTTAAACCTATTAACAAATATCTTTAAAGAATTACTTTTTGCGGGTTTATAGCTTTCAAAAATCAAAAACAATAAATCACAAAAAAAGCCCTGACTAAATCGTCAGGGCTCTGTCTTAAAAAACTAAGAAGTATATATTAAATTACTTTAACGTTTACTGCATTTAATCCTTTATTACCTTCTTGTAGATCGAATTCAACTTCATCGCCTTCACGAATTTCGTCTACCAATCCAGATACGTGTACAAAATGATCTTTGTCCACCCCTTCTTCAGTGATAAAACCAAAACCTTTAGTGTCATTGAAGAATTTTACTGTTCCTTTACTCATTACTTATAATTTAAATTAATTATTTAATATGAGTCAAAGATAGTGCCAATATACGTAACAACTTAGAAATTTGTACTTAATTTATTTTTAATCAAATAGTTAGCTTTATTCTAAGTGTTCAATAAAAGGCTATGACAACTACTTATTTATCTTCCCCCTTTTGGTAATAACAAACTCCACCCTTCTGTTCTGGCGACGACCATTCTCATTGTCATTGGTAGCGATAGGGGTTTTTCCACCAAGACCTTTTGAAACAATTCGGTCTTTAGATAATCCTAGTTTTAGTAGATAATCGGCGACCGCTTGAGCCCGCAGAGTAGATAATTTTTGGTTGTAACCCTCAGAACCTACGCTATCTGTATGCCCTAAGATACTAACATGAAAGGTCGAGTCGGTGCTCAAATGCTTATAAAGTGCTAACATTTCTTTTTTTGATGCTTCCTGAAGCTTGAACTTATCGAAATCAAATAAAAGATTTTCAAAAACATGCGTTTTATCTAGGCTATACATCTCATCAGTTGAGCTAAAATCGGTAATATTTTTTTGTGAAGTCTTAATTTTAGAAAGCGGCTCAACCAGCACTAGGTCGACATAATAATAGGCGCCCTGCTTTGCATTACGCTTGGTCTTAAACATTCTAGTTCTTGGGTTGCTTTTAAAATTACCAATTGTGAGATACCTTTCTGTTCCCTTAGCTATGAACTGAGTATGCACCAAAATCCAGTCTTTAGTATCGGAGTAGAAATTACTATATCCGATTTCCATGAAATTATAATCATTTCCCTTTTGCTGGTACCTCTTTTTCTTTGAAAGCTCTTTTCTTCCAGCTACTTGCATCTTATCCTTGGAAAACAAGACACCAAATTCCTTAATAGCGAAATCGGATCTTTCTGCAAGACTAACATAAAAAGAGACCTGATATTTTTTACCTTTTACCAATTGATCTGATAATTCAGCTTGCAGATACTCACGATAATCATCAGGAGCATATAAATACAAACCTGCATAACCTTCTCCAAAATCGGCTAGTTGGGTACCATTGAAGTTTTTAGGTGTACCCATATCTTGGCTACATCCATTAAAATAATCTGTTGACCCTTCGGTGGGTGTTGACCAGTTTGTTACATCTACGTTAAAATTGCCCAAACGTTTTGGACAATTAACGAATTCTTCAAAACTTGGATTCTTGACTAAGTTTTGAGATAGAGCTACTCCTGTAAAAAGAATACAGGCAAGTAAAGTCAATCGCTTTAAAATTTTAGAATACACTGGGACAAGGTTATAACTACCTCAAAAATAGCAAATTAAATCCCAGAAAAGGTGTTAAGGGTATATCGGTTCGATAAGAAGTAAATGTTTTTGGTTGAAAAACTCCTAATTGTTCGTCCTTTTAAAGGGTTTTACTAGTTGTCTTCATCTTCAAAGAGACCTGAAGCATAAAACTCTCTTTTCTTTTTTGAGATAATGAACTCAACTCGTCTATTTTGTTCGCGCCCTTGTTCAGTGTCATTGGTTACAACAGGTTTTCCGTCTCCAAAACCTTGCCAAGCAATTCGAAAAGGAGACAGGCCATTGTCTACCAAAAACAAACCTAAGGTCTTTGCTCTTCTTTCTGATAAAGCCTTGTTGTACTCTCTATCGCCAATATTATCTGTATGTCCATAAATCACAATGTTTACTTGAGGGTTCTCTTTTAAATACTTAATTAAGGGTTGTAAATAAGTGACTACCTCTCCCTCGATTTTAAATCCATCTACATCAAAATTCAATCCTTCAAAAACATAAATTTCATCAAAATTGAAAGGTTTATTAGCCTCTTCAACCGAAATCATATCGATATAATAATAGGCAGCTTTCTTAAGATTTGGCCCGGTGGAATTTGTTCGAGTCATTCTATTTCCCTTAAAATTTCCGAATGTTATATACCGTTCTGTACCATCAGCAGTATATTCCCCTTCGATTTCTATCCAATATTTTTTATCACTAAAAAAACTACGTTTTATTACTCCTGAATAATGCGAAATACCTTCTCGAACCATAAGACTATGAGGAATGTTCCTTTTGGTATGTAAATCCACTTCTTGACCCGTAAATAGAAAACCAAGCTCGTCAATTGCGTACTCCGATTTTTCGGATAGACTTACCATCGCAGACACAATATAATTCCTACCTTTTTCAAGTCTTTGCTTTAACTCTCCTTGAATGTATTCTCGATAATCTTTAGGTCCGTAAGCATATATACCTGCGTAGGCCTTTCCATGAAAAGCAGCTTGAAAACCAGTAAAATTCCGGTCCACCGTCATCGTTGAACTACAACTGTTAAAGTAATCTGTACTTCCGAAAGTTGGCTTAGTCCAAAATAAAACATCCTCTTGAAAAGTACCATATTCTTGAGGGCATTGAACAAAATCTTCAAAACTAGGGTTCATTACCAAATTCTGACCTATTGTCACTTGACATCCTAATAAAAGAAGAACGAACAAGGTATAGTTATAGCAGATTTTTACCAACTTCAGCAGCATCACATAAATAATTTGTAAGATTTAACCTACTTTATTTGAGGTGATAACGTGATTTGGTTAAAAAAAGTGTGTTTTCTCGATGAACGGCACAAGCAATTAAAGAATCAATTGAAAGTTAATTTGTTAAAGAGAATCTATATAGTCATGAATTAATTGAACTCCTTCAGTATGTTTTATAGTTACTCCAATCAATGGCATTGAAGGACCGAAGGCCGGGTCGGTGTTTACACGGTTTCGAATATCTGCCTTAAATGGTTCAATATTACTATCAGGAAAGCTAGTTTCATATCTTAGATCGGGACGAACACCTATACTTGAATCATGGAATCCGCCAGGTTGATGGCAATGTGCACAATTCACATCCATATAAGCTCTTGCTCTTTCTGAGACACTAAAAGAAAGGTCAGACCAGACGGGAAGCTTTTCAATTTCTGAAATGTTCGGTGCTCCCTCTAAAAGTCCTTTATCCATAAATTTTTGAAGGGAATTGATTCCATCCTGAACAAAATTCAAATTTCTAGCCTTTGGTCCGATTGGGTTAGTAACTCCATTGCTATTATGGCATTGTATACAATTGAGCATAATGGGCACTTGATAATTCACAGAACGGTTTGCACCCGTTGTATCGATCCAATCTACAGGAACGGTTGGGCCTTCTAAACTTAGAATTGCGTCGTCTTGTTCAGTATTCCAAAGGTAATTGCCAAATTGCCAAACTCCCGCTTTTTTAATCAAAAGTCTAGTTTCGATACGTTTTCTTCCTGCGGATGGGTCGCGTTCATCATTCAGATAATAGAAAGTTTTTGTAATAATGGTATTATCAGGAAACTCAAGAAGGCCTTCACCGTTGTAGGTCATTTTTGCATCCTGAGGGAGCGATATGGATCGTAATTTATAAGAGTAATCCGAATATAAAGGAGTTGCTAAATTGTATTCATGAACTGTACTATTGAATTCTAAATTAGCTACATCACCTTTGAACAAATTTAAATCTGAAAGTTTAGGAAGAAACTCTGCCGTGGGGTAAACGGTATCATCAACATAAGGATCAGTCGAATTAACTATTTCTTCACCATTCAAAAAACCATCTAAATCACAATCTGAATTTGACCATAAAGTACTTGAAACATCAAAACCTATATAACCAGCTTCTTGTTTTGGATCACAAGGGTCATTAACATTTGTGCCAGCTAAAATTTCAGCACTATTGACAATACCATCACCATCAGTATCGGTAATTTGATCAACATAGGGGTCAGTAGAAGCGGAAAGCTCATCACCATTTGTGATACCATCTTTATCACAGTCACTAGCCAACCAGACGGAACTTGTATTATCAAAACCGGTATATCCAGAAGGCTGTAAAGGGTCGCAAGCATTGTTCTTATTTGTACCATTAATCACCTCTTGTTCATCAAGTATTCCATCTCCATCCGAATCCAATATCACCACCGGGTTATCACTTGTATCATCTGATTTACACGAAAAAATTATGAGAGAGATAAAAATGAACAGTAAAGAGGATACTCCAAGAAGTTTAGAAACGGGCTTCGGCATAACAATAATTTTCTTCTACAGCATGTTAAAGTTAAGGCTGATAAATCTCATTTACATCAAAACAATTCTATTTTTCGACTAACGGCAATGTATACGCATTAGTCGCACGAATCAGCCTCTGGACTATAAAACAATTGATGAATTAAAAACCCTAATTGAACTGAATTTATTGTGAAGAAATAAAAATTAAAAATCAAACTTATAAGTAGCTCCGCCTAAAACCTGCAAGCCTTGTACTCTAAAGTTGGCCCAGCGCTGGTAGTTGTTGTTGGCTAAATTTGAGCCTCTTACAAAAACGGAAAGCTGATCTGTAATACGATAGCCGATATGAGCATTGGCATCAAAATAACTATCTAGGTCAATAATCGTGGCCGGAAAATCTTGTCTTAGAGTATTTTGAACAACTGTGGTTGAAAAATCTTGTCGCTCTCCAACATAAAATAAGTTAGCTCCTGCATACCATTTCTCGCCTATTTGATAATCTAGAAATAATGAACCCTTTAAATCAGGTAAGTTCCAAGCTGGTAAATCAGTTTCGGTACTGTAATTGAAGTACTCTGCATTTATTCCTAAAGTAAAATTTCTATTGACATCAATATTCAATTCACCAAAAATTCCAAAAGTTCTCACATCATCGCCAAGGGTAATACCGTCAATGGAGAAAATTTCAAAGGAGTTGCCTAAGTAATACTGCTTTTCATCATTTCGGAAATCATTTTGTGGATTCAATTTAAATAAAGGCTTTCTATTTTCTGCTTTATAGGAAGCTTTTACATTATAACTAAGGCTAGGAAACAATTGTCCGCGCAAGCCAAGATATGCATCATATTGTTTATCAGTCGGAGCAATAGTTAGCGTAGGAGACACATACGGATTCTCCTCAACAAATCCAAAATAGGAGTTCTGTACCAATTCACCTTCAATTCCACCGTAAGCAATTGCTAAATCATCCAATAAGCGATAGGAAGCCGTTACTGTAGGATACACATAAAAATTGCTGTCGCTGCGTTCTGCGTCTAATCCGTATACCAAATTCACTCCCAAATTAAGAGTCAAATCATCACGCAACATGGTCAAAGTTGGATTTACCCCTACTTGTAAATTACTATAATTAATCCCCTGAAGATTCTCTGCATTGTTTAGACTTGCGTTTTCAAAACTTCCATTTACATAATCCACTTTAAATTTGATTCCAAAAGTTTCATCAGCAACTGGGAATTCAAATTCTGGAATAAAAACTACACGATTTTCTCCTGATTTTATAACATCCCAAAAACGTCTGTATTTGATTTCTGCACTTTTAAAATAGGAATCCTCAAGGTTGATATGCGCACCAACTTCGCCCATAAAGTAATTTTGACGAGCATCTATACTATTAATATCTGGATCAAGAATAGGGTCATTAAAAAGACCTTCAGGTGTGCCGTACCAATTGTATAATTGATGTTTAAAGCCAAGGTCAATTCCCCAATCATAATCACGATCTCTTCTTTTGTAGGCACCTTCCAATTCACTATTCGAATAGAAGTTATCTAAAACTACTCCGCTAATATCTGCTCTTGAAGAATTGTGTTCCAAGCCAAACGTATAACCTGACTCACGATCGATTGTTCGACTCGTATAAAACTTAGCCATTATGTTAGCAGGGTTACCCCCTCCTGCCGAAGCATAAGAATTATACAAAACAGGCGGTGGTGTTGGCTTAACTTTGGATGCAGTTCCTTTTGTAGGCGAAAAAGTAGATGCTACAGGAACTGAAAATATACTGTAATCGATTTTCTTCTTTTGAAGGGCAATTGAGTCGTTAATATTCGGAATAGATTTAATCTTAAAAGCATCGGAAATAGTTGGTGTATATGCTTTCGTAACCGTAACCGTCTCTGTACCAATATTGGTTGAATCTTTTACCTGAGCAAGGCTAATTTGTGCAAAACCCATTAATAAAAGAAATGTGAATATCTGCTTTTGCATTTTGTGTTCTTTTGTTCTCTAGTTATCGTTTGGGTTTACTGATGAATTACTTTTCGCCTCCTTGGCTTTGATAATGGAAAGCTCTCCCCTAGCCTCAGCAACAATCTCAGGGTATTGACTAAAATTCGTTGTTACGCTTTCTAAAATATAGGTAGCCTGATAGGCATCTCCCAAGGCGTAAAAATTCTTCGCCATAATAATCAAACCTTTTCCACCCCATTCTTTATAACTAGAATAGTCTTTGGCCAATTTTTGAACCGAAGCACTAGAAGCTTCATAATCTTGATCTTGGTTTTTGAAGTAAGCATCATAATACAAGGCTTCTGCTGCTAGTGAACCAGAAGCAATATTAAGCACTTTGGCATAGGCTGCTTTCGCCCTTGGTTCATCGTTTGTCTTTATAGCTGACCTTGCAATCATTGTTTGCGCATCACTCTTTATGCGATTGTCAATGGAAGGTGTTCCCAATACTTTTTCAGCATACGCAATTGTCTTTTCATAATTTTTTTGCTCGTAATAGCCTTTCATCAAATTCGATTGAGCAAAGGTTCTATTTTGCTGAATATCTGCCTGTGCCTCCAAACGTTCTAAATAAGATAATGCAGATGAATAATCTTTATTTCCAATATAAACCTCGCAAACACGGGTTAAGGCTTGTTCTGCATATTCACTAGCACCTTGATCGGCGACATACTTGTAATAAGGTAAGGCCTTCCCCTTTTGATTTTTTCCAAAATACAATTGCGCTAAATTGAAATTTGCTTTGGTAGCGTGAAGGCCATTGGGGAATTGCCTAATATAACTTTCGTAGCCTCGAATAGCGGCATCGGTTTTCCCTTCTAAATTCTGTTTATCGGCTGATTCAAAAGTAGCATTATCCAATTCTGTATCGGTAACCTCGACAAAGTCTAAGTCTCGTACCCAAGCAGCATATTCATCCACACGTCCCATATCGACATAGACCAGTTTTGCTGTAGCTACTGCCTGAATCGCTTCTTGTGTTTTTGGAAAATCACGAACAACAGTTTTAAACTTAGCCAGAGCTGCTTCATTCCGACTGGCATTATAATGCACCAGGCCTTGTCGAACAATTGCTTGAGGCACCAAAGAACTGCCTCGATATCCGCTAATTAACTTGTCATAAGTCTGAAGCCCTTTATTTTCTTGTCCGCTAGATATATACGTATTCCCAAGTTCAAAAAGTGCATCATCTTTTAGTGTTGATCTCGGGTAACTAGAAACAAAACTTTCTAAGCCCTCAATTTTTGAGGCATTTCTACCTACAAAACCGTAGCTCAATGCTTTTTGAAAAGCGGCATAGTCTTTTTCAGGTCCTGAAAGGGCGAGTGATTTATTATAGGTTTCTATAGCTGGCCAGTATTTACTGGTCACGAAATAGCTATCTCCTAAACGCAAATATCCATCATTCAATTTCTGTATATCACTAGTTCCTGAACTGGTAAAATTGGTAAAGTAAGAAATAGCGTTAGTATAATCTCGTAGTTTGAAATAAGTATAGGCCAGACTATAATCGATATCTTTATACTCCTCTGTAGATTTTGCTGTCGGATTCCGTTGGAATTCCATAAAATGATTCAAAGCTGAATCAAAACGATTGAGTAAGTACTCTGATTCACCATTCCAATAACTAGCTCGTGCTTTAAAAATAGCATCTTCTGCATTACCTAGAGACTTTCCAAAACTTTCGGAAGCTCCTGAATAATCTGTATCTACAAATTGTTCGACACCTCTATAAAAGGCAACTTTCTGAAACGTAGTTTTGCTTGCAAAATCACGATTCTTTTCAAGCAATTCCATTGCGCCTTGAAAGTTCTTCGATGTGATATAAGAATCTACCAAAAGCTCTTTCATTTGAGCAGCGTTCTTATCGTTAGGATAGCGGTTTAAATAAGAAGAAATCACCTCAGGAACCGGCTCATAAGGATTCCCAATTTCATAACTCAATCGGGCATAGTTCAAATAAGCGTCTTTTTGAATTTCTGTCGAAAAGTCCATTTGAGAAGCATTGCGAAAGGCATTTAAAGCTTCCTGTTTCTTATCCAACTTCAAATAACATTCTGCTAAATGATAGTATGCATTTTGAGAAACACTGTTTGTACCTCCAATAATCTTATTAAACTGTTGAATGGCGTTTGCAAAATCTCCCTGCTTGTAATAACTATAGCCTAACAAATAATAATCTGTATTATTCCACCTTCCACGTTTCCCTTGATAATCTTCTAAATACGATGCGGCATTTTCATACTGTTTCAAATTAAAATAACTCTCTCCTATGATTTTGCTAAGCTCAGATTTCTCTTTCCGATCGCCTTTTGCCATCTGTTTTTTAGCAAGTGCTATGGCTTTTTCAAAATTTCCAAGCTTGAAATTCATATCAGCTTGGTAATAGTCCATTTTTTCTTCTAAAATATCAGGATCTGTGATCTCATCAAAACGCTCATTCGCTGCCTCATAATCATCTTCTTGATAAGAGATATAGCCCAAATAGTACTTTGCTTGACTAGCATATACCGGAGAATCTGTTACCTTACTTAAGTAACGCTCTGCTTCTTTTGTTTTTTTAGATGCAAAAAGGGAATACCCATAATTGAAATTGAACTTATCCATCTCACCACGAGAAAGTGCTTTTTGATCAACTTTATTGTACCATTTCAGCGCATACGGATATTTTCCGGTTTTAAAATAGTATTCAGCGACATCAGCAAAAGCAGAATTACGTTTTGTAGAAGTTGGGTATTTCACCACAAAATCTTCCATGAGATTATCTGCACCCAACTGATTTAGTCGAACTGCGGCATTCGCTTCATAATAAGCGCTATTTGCCTGAGTTTCTAAATTATCAGAACTTTTCTTGACTTTACTAAAAATAGTCTGCGCCGCCTGGTACTGCTCATTATTGTAGAGCGCCAAAGCGTCTTGGTAATCTTTGTCTTCGTGGGTGTAGATTTTGGTCTCTTGGGAAATTCCTAAAAAAACCATCCCTAGAAAAATCGGGACTAAGGTGATTGACTTTTTAAACATAGTGTTCTAACTATTTTCTATTCTAGATAACGGCAATTATTGCGCCAAAGTATTTTAGCCCATTGGTTTGTTGCTTGATTGGCAACTATAAGCAATACTCAAAATTAGAAAGATTTCGACCATCGGTAATTCGTTATCCATTTGAACTTATTACTTTTATATGAACAATACCTACATATTAGAGCCGTGGAAGATACTACCGAAAAAATACCTGAAACTATTCTAGAGCTGAATGAAGTCTCTATTTTCCAAAAAGAAAGTCTGGTTCTCAATGATGTGAGTTTGGATGTTAAAAAAGGTGAATTTGTTTACCTAATTGGTAAGACAGGTAGTGGAAAAAGTAGTTTTATGAAAACACTTTACGGTGATTTACCCTTAAGAAAGGGAGAAGGAAAGATTGTTGACTTTGATTTGAAAACACTCCGAGAAAAAGACATTCCCTTTCTACGGAGAAAGCTAGGTATTGTTTTTCAAGATTTTAAGCTCCTTCCTGACCGTACAATCAACAAAAATTTACGCTTCGTTTTAAAAGCAACTGGTTGGAAAGATACAGCCAAAATGGACCTGCAAATTGAAGATGTTCTAGAGAAGGTAGGTATGAAAACAAAGGGCTTCAAGTTTCCACATGAACTTTCAGGTGGAGAACAACAGCGTATTGCAATTGCTCGCGCTTTGCTCAACGACCCTGAACTTATACTGGCCGATGAACCGACGGGAAATTTAGATCCTCAAACCAGTGTTGAAGTAATGAAAGTACTTCAAGACATCAATAAAGCCGGTCGCACTATTCTGATGGCCACTCATGATTATGCCTTAATCTTGAAATACCCATCTAAAACATTAAAATGTGACGGAAATAAGGTTTTTGAGGTAATTCAAAGGGCTGTTTAGTTATTGTATTAGTCCATAAAGAGGAGAGCATCAGTCTTTATAAATTATCTGACAACCTTTGATTTGTCAGGCATAAAACTACTTTTATGAGTACACTAAATATTCTTTCTTGGAATGTGGAACATTTCAACGGTAAAGGTGGAATGGACAAACGCAACAGAAAAGCCCGCCTAGATCGTGTTGAACGTGTGGCAAATTTTATCGCTTCAGAATCACCAGACATTTTTGCTCTATCTGAAGTGGAGGGTAAAATAGTTCATGCTAAGATGACTTCTATTTTACCGAATTACGTTTTCAATATAACAGAAGGCAGGCAAAGTCAGCAAATTTTGGTGGGTGTTAAACATGGTTTAACGGCATTTTTCACTCAACGAAATGAATTCAAGCGAAGTAATCCATATCTGAGGCCAAGTGCTTTATTGACAATAACTATCGACGGAAAAAATATTCCGATATTGTTTAGTCACCTCAAGAGCCTTTTATCACCCGAGGGTTTTGGTTTACGAGATGCTATGTTTTCAAAGGTATTTAGCCTAAAAAGAGCCTTAGACAAAGTCGCCCGACGAAACGGAAATGAGTTTGCAAATTTTATAGTGCTAGGTGATATGAATACTATGGGAATGGATTATGAAGGAAAAGACAAAGACATTTCTAGTGCTTTCGAAGTTGAAATTGTTACCAATCGCTTTAGACGAAGAGGAATGGTTCGTTTAGAAAAAAACCATCCGACCACTTTCAACAATGGTTCAGATTCTTCATATCCGCAAACAGACTTAGACCATGTATTTGCAGCCAAACATTTACAATTTAAACCGGTCTCAGGAAATGGGTTTGTAGACGTAGGTGGTTGGGCAAAATTTGATGATGTGGTACAGCAAGATAAATGGATCGAAGATTTTTCAGATCATACACCCATCAAGTTAACCCTTGAAATTTAAATTCTCATGCCCTCAAAACCTATACAACAATCAGATTATCGCATTCGTAAGCTCATTGGAACACTAGGTATAGCGCTACCTGCATTATTACCTTTTTCTGAAGGAATGCTCTTATCTTCAATGAGTCACTATTATTACCAACCATTATCTTCATTAATATTCATTATCATATTATCCACTTTCGGATTATTTCTTCTCTCTTACAAGGGATATAAAATTGACACAGAAACAGAGAAAATAAGTGACGACCTTCTCACTAATATAGGAGGTATATCAGCCCTTATTGTTGTTTTTGTTCCTACCTATTGTCTCGAAAGCAGTAGCACAATAGTAGATGAAATATGTGCTAGTGGAAAATATCCATTATTGGGACATATCAATGAACTTAAAAATACAATTCATTTGATATTCGCCGGAATTTTCATCTTCACAATGGGATGGATGTCGAAGTACAAATTCACCAGAGGAGCAAATACTGTAAATAACAAAATCTATAAGTGGTGTGGAAATTTAGTTTGGTTTGCCATTGCTCTTTTGTTGACATTAGTAATTATTGACTTCTTCAATGAAGACTTTCAAGTAACTGCTTATGACGTTTTCTTTCTAGAAACTTTAGCTGTAATTCCATTCGGAATATCTTGGTTTATAAAAGGAGAAGCTATGGAAGATATCAAAGGTTTATTCACTTAAAGTAAGGTTTTTGAAGCTTTACAAATAGCCACAGCACTAGCCAAAGTTTTTTGCTATTTTTGTTCGCGAACCATAGAATCGTACATGGAAGTATTAGGAATTGATATCGGAGGATCTGGAATTAAAGGTGCTTTAGTGAACTCCATAACAGGAGAAATGTTGACCAAGCGACACAGAATACCAACTCCCGAAGGAAGAAAGCCCAAAGACATGGCTAGAGTGGTTTCTGAAATCGTTAAACATTTCAATCATAAAGGTCCTATAGGAGTTGGCTTTCCAACAGTTATCAAACACGGAGTATGTAAATCTCCTGGAAACCTTCACAAAAAATGGTTGGGCCTAAATGTTGAAGAGCTTTTTAAGGAAGCTACAGGCTTACCTGTAACTGTAGTAAATGATGCAGATGCTGCGGGCTTCGCTACTATGAATTACGGCCTTGGAAAAGATAAAAAAGGTTTGGTTATTATGATTACTATTGGTACAGGTTTAGGTAGTGGGGCTTTTCTTGATGGAAAGCTAATTCCGAACTTTGAATTGGGACAAATTCCTTACAAAAAATATAAAAAAATAGAACTTTGGGCTGCTGATTCGGCCAAAGAGCGCGAAGGGCTTACCTATGAAAAGTGGGGAAAGCGCTTTAATACTTTTTTGAAATATGTGGACCTAATTATCGCGCCTGATTTTATAATTCTGGGTGGTGGGGCCTCAAAAGACTTCGATGAATACAAGCATTGCATTACCATTGATACGCCGGTAATGCCAGCAAAATTGAAGAATCAAGCCGGAATTATTGGAGCTGCAGCAGCTGCGGTTCAATAGCATTCCAAAATTTAAATTTTATAAAAAATAAAATCCCCAAACTGGACTTCAGTTTGGGGATTTTTTATAAAACCTATTTGATATTAAGCAATCTTATTTCGCTTTCTATCCACTTCTGTTAGGAATATTTTTCGAAGCCTTAAATGCTTTGGAGTTACCTCAACATACTCATCTTTCTGAATGTATTCTAAGGCTTCTTCCAAAGAAAACTTAATTGCAGGAACAATCTTCGCCTTATCATCCGCACCAGAAGAACGAACGTTTGAAAGCTTCTTTGTTTTTGTAATATTGATGGTCATGTCGTCTCCACGAGAATTCTCACCAATTACCTGTCCCTCATAAATATCTTCTCCCGGATCAACAAAAAACTTTCCGCGATCTTGTAGTTTATCAATAGAATATGGAATCGCTTTCCCTTTTTCCATAGAAACCAAAGAACCATTTTGTCTTTGTGGAATATCACCTTTCATAGGTTGGTATTCAAGGAAGCGGTGTGCCATAATTGCTTCACCAGCGGTTGCAGTCAGTAATTGATTACGCAAACCGATAATACCTCTAGAAGGAATTAAGAACTCACATACCATACGGTCACCCTTGGCTTCCATGCTGGTCATTTCTCCTTTACGGATAGATACCATTTCTACCGCTCTACCAGATACTTCTTCTGGTAAATCAATAGTTAAGGCTTCAACCGGCTCACATTTCACTCCGTCAATCTCTTTGATAATCACCTGTGGCTGACCAATCTGAAGTTCATAACCTTCACGACGCATCGTTTCAATTAACACAGAAAGATGTAATACACCACGACCAAAAACCAAAAACTTATCAGCGCTATCTGTTTCGTTTACGCGAAGTGCCAGGTTCTTTTCCAACTCACGTTGTAACCTTTCGTTAATATGGCGTGATGTAACAAACTTACCATCTTGTCCAAAAAACGGACTATCATTAATCGTAAACAACATGCTCATTGTTGGTTCATCAATAGCGATTGTTTTCAATCCTTCAGGACTTTCAAGATCAGCGACTGTATCGCCAATTTCAAAACCTTCTACACCCACCAAAGCACATATATCTCCTGTAGCTACTTCTTTAACTTTTTTACGCCCAAGACCTTCAAAGACAAAAAGTTCTTTGATTTTGGACTTGACAATACTACCATCTCTTTTTACCAAAGAAATCTGTTGTCCCTCTTTTAAGTTACCTCTTGTTAGTCGTCCGATTGCAATTCTGCCCGTAAAAGATGAGAAATCCAAAGAAGTAATTAACATTTGTGTATTTCCTTCTGTTGGCTCAAAAGTTGGAATATGCTCAATTACCATATCTAACAAAGGCTCAATATTCTCTGTTTCATCCTGCCAATCCTCACTCATCCAATTGTTCTTTGCAGAACCATAAACGGTAGGGAAATCTAACTGCCATTCTTCTGCGCCCAATTCGAACATCAAGTCAAAAACCTTCTCATGCACTTCTTCAGGAGTACAGTTCTCTTTATCCACTTTATTAATAACTACACAAGGTTTCAATCCTAAATCAATAGCCTTTTGCAGTACAAAACGCGTTTGTGGCATCGGACCTTCAAAAGCATCTACCAACAATAAAACGCCATCAGCCATGTTCAATACACGCTCTACTTCTCCACCAAAATCGGCGTGACCAGGGGTGTCAATAATATTGATTTTTGTGTCCTTGTAAATTACAGATACGTTTTTGGAGGTAATTGTGATTCCCCTTTCACGTTCCAAATCATTGTTATCAAGAATCAAATCACCTGTGTTCTCGTTCTCACGAAACAATTGACAATGGTACATAATTTTATCAACCAAGGTGGTTTTACCGTGGTCAACGTGTGCGATAATGGCAATATTCTTTGTTGTAGACATACTTTTTATATTTAAATAGCGCTACCTGCTATTTTGAGCGTGCAAAGATACTGCTATTTTTCTCTGATGAAGCCAAACTTGTGTTATTTTTATGTTGTTGATTTTGAGGGAGTTATTTTAACGTCGTTTCCTTAGTACCCAACCGATTCTAGCCGCTAAAATTAATCCAACTCCTGAACCAAAGCCGTCTTCTAAATAGGCTACCCCACCTTCAAGTCTATAGAAAAATCCTCTTCTATAGGTACGTTGAATACCATAAACAGGACCTACACCAAATATATCAGGTCTTTGAATATCACCAATAATGGGGTTACCGAACTGAACTAACATAAGTCCACCAACATAATTGCCCGTGTTTCCACTGATGTTTTTTCCCTTTGTAATTCTGCGCTCCAAATTATAATAGTATCGATATTGACCTCTTAGAATAGCACGAATTCCGTATTGCGTTTCGCAACCCGTACATCCCCTCAATTCAAAGCCGGTTACAGCTTCAAGACTTAATGTAGAATTATTGCTAATACCCTTTTCATAAAGAATAGCTGGCATGGGAAGACCTATTTGTACTTGATGTTCTTCAACATTCTTATCGGTTTGAGCATTTAGGATGGAAAAACAAAGTACTGAGAAAAGAAAGGCACATTTTTTCATAGTTGGTTAGTTTAATTTAGCAAGCTGAAAGGTAAATTTCAGGTATCGAAAAGTATTTATCGCTTACGACCTCCTATAACCCAGCCTAGACGAGCATCTAGATATAGAGTTGCGGTGGGATCATTATCTCCCGTAAAGAAAGCGGGACCAACGGCGGCACCAAAATAAAAGCCTTTGCCATAGGTGCGTTGTAAACCATAAACAAAAGCACCCAAATAAGCTACTGGCTCATCATATTCAATATTGCCTATTATTGGAGTTGTTACAAACACCTGGTTTAAGAATGAAACATAGTTTCCACTATTTCCAGAAATATTTTTTCCCTTTTGAACTCTACGATTCATGTTTGTAAAATATCGAAATTCTGCACCCAATGCAGGAAATAAAACCCAATCGAAGTCCCCTCCGCTATCGGCTCTAGCAATGGGAATAACAGATACTTCGAAGTTAAAAGTAGAATTCTTGCCAGCGCCTAGTTCGTATGAAACACCAGGTGTTAGAGCATTAACTTTAAATAGGCCCAGCTCCACATTCTTATTAATTTGAGCGTTGAGGATTGAAAAACAAAATACTGAGAAAAGAAAAGCGCATTTTTTCATAGTTGGTTAGTTTTAGAATCATTTCACTTTCACCAACAAAGATTGCGCCAAAATAGTTTTAAAATGAAGAAATATCTTACTTCCCAACACACCAACGTTTTTCGCTGATAATCCAACCGATACTTAAATTTGCGACAGGTAAGATTTGGCCATTAAACTGACCTAGATAATATGCTGCTCCGATATCGACGGAGAAATTGATTCCTGAATTGTAGCTGCGTTGTAATCCTGTTACCAATCCGGCGTAGCCGAAAGCACCTTTTCCTACTTCATTATTTACCGTTCGAGAACCTGGAAAGAAAGCCGCAACCGATGGTGCTACATAATTTGCAGAATTCCCATAAATCTGTTTCCGATTTCGTTGCCGTTTTTCGAAGTTGTAGTAATAACGGTATTGTCCCGCAACAGCAGGTAAAAAAGCAACTTCCTCGTAAATATTTGAGACCAAAGGGTCTAAGGCAAACTGTAACCCGGCTTTGAAATCTAAGGTTGTATTGGTGCCTAACGCCATCTCGTACTCCACCCCCGGGTTCAAAATGTTTACCTTGAACTGTCGAAGTTCGCAGTTCTTTCCAAATTGAGCGGAAGCCAACATACAGCTAAAAAGCAGTACCATAAGAATGATTCTTTGCATAGTAGATTGATTTGGGATCAATTCATTTTACAAACTAGTTCATACTTTGTCTCATTCTAACGTAAATCTTACAGTCAATTGTACAATCAATGCGATTAAATCAATCAAAAGTAGGTTTACGAGACTTTCGTTTTGTTGCCACCCATCCAAAGTTAAAATTGAAAAGAGGACCGTACCCACTTAAAACACCATCACCGAGATAGTATCCAGCACCCAATTCTGCATTGAAGTTAAATCCATTTTCATAGGTGCGTTGTAACCCGTAAGTGAGACCATAAAATCCTAAATTAAAATCACTAGGACCCTCAATATTAGTAGCCAATCGAAGCGGAGCGAAAAAAACACTACGAGCTGCGCCGATGTAATTTCCTGAATTGCCAGAAACGTTTTTATCTTTAGAAACCCTTCTATTTAGATTATGATAGTATCGTACGCGGGTATGCAGGGTTAAGCCTACAGCATATCCTTCTTCGTAGGTAGCATAACCTAGAACTAGGCCTCCTGACGCACTTACATTTTTGAAAATTCCGAATTCATACGTAAAACCCGGACTAAGCAAATTAAATTTAAATTGGTGTCGTTCGAGATTTATCAATGCGAAGGTATTGCCCGAGTTGGTTTCTGTTATTCTTTGCCCTAGAGCATTATAAACTACAAAAAGAAAAAAAATGATGTTAAGAATCAGTATTCTAATCATGATAGCTGTTTTGATTTCTAAATCTAAAAAGTATACTAGAGTTATTAAGTATCTTTGTGCAAACTTTAAGATATGAATCTATCACTTATCCCACGGATAAAGCATACCGACAGCAATAACTTTTTTCTACTCTCAGGCCCCTGCGCTATTGAGGGTGAAGATATGGCCTTACGTATTGCAGAGAAGATAGTTTGTATTACGGATAAACTTGAAATTCCATATGTTTTTAAGGGAAGTTTTAAAAAAGCAAACCGAAGTCGTGTGGATTCTTTTACGGGAATTGGTGATGAAAAAGCCTTGAAAATCCTTAGAAAAGTATCCGAGACTTTTGAAGTTCCAACGGTTACCGATATTCACGAAGTTTCGGATGCTGCAAAAGCTGCTGAGTATGTTGATGTGCTTCAAATTCCTGCATTTTTAGTCCGTCAAACGGATTTGGTAGTTGCTGCTGCCAAAACCGGAAAAGTAGTTAATCTGAAAAAGGGACAATTTATGAGTCCTGAAAGTATGCAACACGCAGTTAAAAAAGTTACAGATTCAGGCAATGAAAAGGTTTGGATTACCGACCGCGGTACCATGTTCGGATATCAAGATATGGTTGTTGATTTTAGAGGGATTCCGACTATGAAAGAATATGCTCCAGTTGTTTTGGACGTAACCCATTCCCTTCAACAGCCCAATCAATCTTCAGGAGTAACCGGAGGACGACCAGATATGATTGAAACCATTTCTAGAGCTGGAATTGCAACTGGTGTTGACGGGCTCTTTATGGAAACACATTTTGATCCGTCAATAGCGAAAAGTGATGGTGCTAATATGTTGCATTTAGACCATTTAGAGCAATTGCTGACCAATTTGGTGGTTTTGAGGAAAACCGTTAATTCATTACAGTAACTTACTTTTCTACTCATATTACTTACAAACCAAACATCATGGCGATTAAATATGCTTATATAATTCTTGCTATACTTTTTTTTCAATACACCCTTGAAGCTCAGATACCCAAGGAAGATTTTGGCAAACTGACCTATCAAGAAAGAACAATGACTGCCTACGATAAGGATACAACAGCCAATGCCGTAGTTCTTTATGAAAGAGGGGATAATTATTTTACCGTTGTAAAGCGCAAAATTAGACTAGTAATCGAATATCATGGTAAAATCAAAATTCTTAACAAAAAAGCCTATGATCTAGGTACCGTTAAAATTCCTTTATATCATACAGAAAATGCATCTGAAAAATTAATAGAAATAAAAGCAGTAACATATAATGGTATATCAGAATTTCATGTTCAACCTTCTGAAATTTTTACTGAGGATATTTCTGAAAATTGGAAGGAAAAGAGCTTTACTTTTCCCAATCTGCAACCGGGTAGTATTATTGAGTACTCCTACAAGGTACACACTCCATTTTACTATAATTTTAATGGGTGGAAATTTCAAACTAATATACCAGTAATATACAGTGAATTTAATGCTAAAATTCCTGGTAATTGGAAATATAATCGTACCCTAATGGGTTACGAAAAGTTAGATGTTAACACAGCAAATATCGAAGAAAATTGCTTCTATGTTTTAGGATTTGGTAAGACCGCATCATGTGAGGTACTAAAATATATAATGAAAGATATTCCGGCATTTAAAGATGAGGAAAACTATATGCTAGCGCCTTCTAATTATAGGGCAGCCATAGAATTTGAATTGGCAGAATTCAATGATTTTAATGGTATCCCTCATAAATACACTGAAACCTGGAAAACTGCTGATAAAAAATTTAGAGGAGATAAAGACATCGGCAGGCAATTAACCAAAAAAGGTTTTTTTGAAAATCAAGTGCCTGGTGATTTATTGACCCAAGGAGACCCCCTTGCAAGGGCCAAAAATATTTACGATTATGTTAGAAAACACTTCAGTTGGAACAAAAAATATGGCGTTTATAAAAAGGCTCGTGTGAAAGATGCCTTCGACCGTGGTTCAGGCAGTGTTTCTGAAATAAACATGTCACTTATAAATCTGCTCAAAGCGGCAGACATCAAAACGAATTTGATGTTACTTTCCACCCGCAATTCAGGGCTTCCTAAAAGAACGCATCCCGTAATGAGTGATTTCAACTACATCATTGCTAAGGCTGAGATTGATGGTAAGAGTTACTTATTAGATGCCACTGATAAGTATATACCTTTTGGAGTTCTACCATTTCGTGCATTAAATCATTATGGTCGGGTCATGGACTATAAAAATGAAAGTTCGTGGTTCGATATTATACCTAATAAAAACAATAAAGTTATTATTCGGGCAAAACTCAAACTTGATATAGAAAATGAAAAAAATAGTGGAATACTTGATATAACGCATCTGGGTTACAAGGCAATTGGTCAACGAAAAAAATTAGCAGATTTGTCAGAAGATGACTATTTAGACGCTATGGAAAATGGAATTGAAGGTGACATACTATTCACTTCTCATGATCGCACTGATGATACAACAGACGAAAAAAAAGTAGTGGAGCGATTTGAATTTGAAATTGACCAAAAGCTACAGAGTGACATGGTTTATATCAACCCTTTTTTGATACGTTTTTTTAAACAAAACCCCTTTTTGCTTGAAAAGCGTAATTACCCGGTAGATTTCGGATATCCAAGCACTTACAAATATCAAATTAATATTGAAATTCCCAACGGTTATGCCGTTCATGAACTCCCAGAAAAGCAAATCGTTCAAATGGCGGGAAAACAAGCTTTTCTCAAGTTTGATCTCGTTGAGAATGCAACAAACTTAGCATTGATATTTGATTTAAAAATAAATCATTACCATATTCAATCTAAAGATTATCCGGCGTTAAAAGAACTTTTCGAACATGTCACTGATATTCAAAATAACACATTGATCGTTTTAAAAAAAGAGTAACTTTTAAACTAAACCGTCATTTATAAAACTTCTCTTTTCGAACCGAATAAGCGTCTTGTAAAACTTCGACCAAAACAGTATCGTTAATTTCTTCTAGCGTTTTATAACGAAGTGATTTCATCACTTTCCGCTTTTCAGTTACCATAAGCTCAACATGTTTGGTCAAGTATGCTGCATTCCAAAATCCAAGATCAACATAATCTTTGCTCTGATTCATATAGCAGAAAGGTTTTCCATCAATATAATAAAATGGAATCCGGTATTTGTACTTCAGGTCAACACCAGTAATTGTATTCTCAATAGTAACCTGTAAATGTAACAGGATACTTCTAAAAGGTTCTGGCTGATTAAGGATGTAGTTTTCTGCTGGATTCATCATTTTAAAATTACCATTTCTTAATCGAAATCAAATCCATTTTTCTTACTTTAAGGGGATTAAATCCAACCAAAAATGAAAAAAATAGCCATTCTTTTATGCTTAACACTCATGGTTTCCCAATTAGCTGCCCAACATTCACACCAAAGCGAACATGCCCTCACCTACCCCAATATCAGCGGTTATGTAAGCCTAAAAACCGATTTGCACATCCATACCGTTTTTTCAGATGGAAATGTCTGGCCAACGATTCGGGTTCAAGAAGCCTTACGGGAAAACTTGGACGCTATATCCCTAACGGAACATTTGGAATACCAACCGCATAGAGTTGATATTCCTCATCCAGATCGCAACCGATCTTACGATTTGGCTTTAGCCGAGGCCAAAGAACATGACTTACTTATAGTTCATGGTTCCGAAATTACACGTTCGGCTCCTATGGGACATAGCAATGCTGTCTTCATTAAAGATGCGAATCCTTTGCTACAGGATAAAGGTGAAAAAGCATTTTCGGAGGCTAAAAAACAAAACGCTTTTGTCTTTTGGAATCACCCCGCATGGCATGCGCAAAACCCCAATGGAAATCCAATACTCAGTGATTTTCAAAAAGAGCGTATCAACAAAGGAGAATTGCACGGAATTGAAGTAATCAATTCCGTAGACTATAATGAAGAATCATTGGCACTTGCCCTCGACCAAAATCTGACTATTATGGGTACAAGCGATATTCACGGACTCATCGACTGGGATTATACCGAAAAAGGAAATGATAGACCCATAACCTTGGTTTTTGCAAAGGAAAAGACTTTGAAAAGCATCCAAGAGGCCCTATTTGCTGGCAGAACTGTTGCGGTTTACAATTCGCTTTTAGTAGGGAAATCAGAGTTTCTTACTCCCTTAATTCAGTCCAGCATTGAGGTGACTGCTGCGAAATATATTTCAAAAACACAGGTACTTGAAGTACAATTAAAGAATGTTTCTAGCAGTCCGCTTTTATTTGAAAACGCAATGAACTATGGTTTTTACAGTAGCTCACCAGTTTTTGAGATTCCGGCTTTGGGTTCCTACATCCTTCGCATCAAGACTTTGGAGGAAAAAGATAGCATCGATTTGAAGTTAAAGGCTATTGGTGCTTTTACGGCACCTAAAGAATCTCCCGTTGTTTCGTGGAAAATTTCCGTTGAAAAGTAAAATCAATACTTTTTTACCCCAACCTTGGTATAATCTGAAATATTTAATTTAACTTTGAATTTCAAAGTACTTTAAAATGGACTCAAATAAATACTTAGACGACATATCAGAAATTAAAAATATGATGAGCCGCTCGTCACGGTTTATCTCTTTAAGCGGAATATCTGGTATTCTAGCTGGTTGTTATGCAATAGTAGGCGCGGGCTTTGCTTATATGCGGTTAAAAGAAGTTTCCAGTGCCAATTACGAAGGACTATCTGGACGAAGTTCTGCACTTTGGGGAAATGATATCATAAAGGATTTGGCTGTAATCGCTATTTCCGTCATTGTGCTGGCCGTAGTTACCGGTATAATTCTAACCGTTAAAAAAGCTAAGAAGAGTGGTGAAAAAATGTGGGATATATCCAGCAGACGCTTGGTATTAAACTTCCTGCTTCCACTACTAACAGGAGGTGCTTTTTGCTTGGCTCTTATTCAATATGGTGTTGCCGGTCTTGTTGCTCCTGCAACTCTAGTTTTTTACGGACTAGCTTGTATCAACGCAAGTAAATACACTATGCGAGACATTCGTTATATGGGATTGGCTTTTATTATCATCGGCTTAATTTCCACTCAATTTATAGGATATGGATTGTATTTTTGGGCCCTCGGTTTCGGAGTTTGCCATATTGTGTACGGAGCTTTGATGCATTTTAAATATGATAGGAAGTAAGTGGTTAGCAATTGGAAAAGTAAAAACTGTCAGTTCGAGAGGAGTCGAGAACGTGTTAGGAGTTAAAAAATGAGTATAATCAACAACATAAACAAAGCATTCGACCACCGTATTCGGTTGGGTATCATGTCTATTCTAATGGTGAATGACTATGCGGATTTTAAAATGCTGAAAGAGTTGTTGGGCGCTACAGACGGGAATCTAGCGAGCCACACCAAAGCTTTAGAAAAAGAAGAATACATTTTGGTAGAAAAGCAATTTATAGGTCGAAAACCAAATACCAGATACTCGGCAACCAAACTGGGTAAGTTACAATTCAAAAAGCATATTGACGCACTTGAAAAGTTAATCGGAAAGTAAAAACTATATTTTTTTATCAATTTACTTTGAAATTCAAAGTACTTTAAGAATAATAAAGCGTAAAGCGTAAAGCAAAAAAAATGAGAGCAATCATCTTAGAAAAACTATACGAGTGGAGTTTGATTCCCTACCAATCCTTCAAAAAGAATGAAGCTTGGGATTTGGGTATCGAAGACCTCTTACAATACTCCAAAGGCACTTTAGGCTATCAGATGGGTTACTTTTTGCTAAGCAACAATTTTGACCTGCAAGAGAAACTTGAAAGTCATGATGTATTTCATGTATTGACCGGAACAGGAACTACAGTCCCAGAAGAAGTAAGCATGCAATTTTATTTACTTGGGAATGGGAAGCGAAGTGCCTATCTCTTTTCAGTCATCTTTTTAGGTGGTCTACTCTTTCCTGACTATTTCAAAATGTTCCTTTCAAAATATAGACGTGGAAAAGCTTCCTTGCCTTTTCATCAACTGGACTTTAAAAAGCTTTTAAACCAACCGCTTGAACGCATTAAAGACACTTTTTTAATTCAATAAACCCTACTACAATGAAAAACAGATTTAAACATTCCATTAATTACATCGCTGTTCAGATAGCACTTCCCAGCATGATTGTCGGAGCAATATGCTTATTCCTTTTTAAAAACAACTCCAACACAGGCTTTGTCGGAATTGGCTATTTCCTCGCCATAGTAATTGGCGTTCTTAACAGCATTATGCTACTTCCTTTAGTAGTGAACACAATACGAAAAATAAAAGATTATCCAGAACATTTGAAGGCTCTGGTCTCGTTGCTCATTAACATTCCCTTATCGGGAGCTTATCTCGAAGTATTATGAAACTATTTAAAAACAAAGATTCAAAACTGCGTCATATCTACCGAAACTTAAGTCTCCTCATCGGCTTTGTTCTGGTACTTATTGTTGTCCGTATTAAAAATATTATCTCATTCTAAATAGCACAATTATGAACATTCATATCAAATCAATTTTGTCAGCACTAGCTTTTAGTTTGCTGTTTTATAGCAAAAGCTTCGGCTTAAACCTCTTTCTGATTTCTATTTTAGTGGTGATCCTGGTATCTACACTAAAAAACGAACGCACGATTTCTTGGGGCTATTCTCTCGCCTATATGGGAACGGCAGTATTTGTTTTTCTCAATCCCTCAGGCTTTACCATTTTCGTTCACTTTATGACCTTTATGGTATTTGTGGGAAAATCAATTTCCCGAAAAAGCTCGGTTTATCTTACTTGGTTTTTAGGCATGAGCAATATGCTCATCGCATCGATAGCGAACTTCGTCAAAAAACAGGAAAGTGAACAAGGCGTTGAAAAAAAGGAACCAAAAAATAGCTCTCCCAAACTAGTCAATCGCTTGAAAGGTGGACTCGCTGCAACTGCGCTGCTATTCATTTTCGGAATGTTGTATCGAAATGCAAATCCAGTTTTCGGGAATCTTATCGAGCAAATTAATCTAGACTTCATAAGCTTCCCGTGGTTGTTTTTCACCCTATTGGGATATGTCATCTTCTTGCACCTATTGCGTCCTTTCGATGCAAAAGAATTGGTAGAATTCGATTTGGCACAGACTAACGAACTAAAAAAGCCAACCGAAATCGTTCTTATCGGTGAAAAGAAAAAACTCGAAGGTGAACACACGCTAGGTAGCATCGTCTTTATAACATTGAACGCCCTCTTACTCTTTTTTCTAACTACGGATGTTATCTATCTCTTTCAAAAAACTGAAATCACGAATTCCGGATTATCTCAATCCGTTCATCAGGGAGTCTATGCTTTGATGTTTTCTATCGTCTGCGCAATTGCGCTTATTTTGTATTTCTTCCGTGGAAACCTCAACTTCTTCCAGGATAACAAACGCATCAAATCACTAACCTATTTATGGATTGGCCTAAACGTAATTCTAGTCGCTTTTACGGCTTACAAGAACTACACCTATGTAGAAACCTTAGGACTCACCTACAAACGTATCGGTGTTTTTGTCTATCTCTTACTAACCTTAACGGGATTGGTTACGGCCTATATCAAGGTTGCTCAAGTAAAGAATTTCGTCTATTTGGTCCGCACCAATATTGCAACCGTTTTTGCCTTCTTAATTGTGAGTGCCGCCATTCCTTGGGATAAAACTATCACTTGGTATAATTTGCATAAACTTGAAAACCCTGACATCAATTATTTGGTCAGTCTAGGCGATAACAACAGCGAACAATTGCACAGTTATTTAAAAGCCAATGCCCCTAAGCTTGAAACCTATACCAAAGAAAGGATTGAAGATAAGTATACAGACTTTATAGAAGCACAATCTGAAAAAACATGGCAAGAATATACCCTATATCAAATCGCAAAAAACGACACCAAATGATAGCGCTCTTTAAACATAGATGGAATCGCGTAGCCGTTCGTATCGCAACAACATGTTTCTTCTTAGGAACCTTGCTAATGCTTACGGCTTTGATGGCCGAAAATGACATCATACTTTCTGTAGGCATTGCATTTCTGGTCCTCTACATTCCGATTACTTTAATAGTTCTCTTTGTGCTATTTATAAATACCATAGCCCATTTGAAAGACATTCATGAACATGTAATGACCATGATAATTGTACTCATGAACTTTCCCATAGCCTTGTTATATATTAATTTTTTAAGTCCTTAAAACAATGAAATTCAACAATATAAAAATATCCGAATACGGCATACTCTATTTTAATCTATGTCTATCTATTGGGTTTGCACTATTACTATTATTATTTAGAATTCAATTGACCGATAGTCCCTTTTATCTCTTTTTGGTATGGAATCTTTTCCTAGCGGGAATTCCTTTTGCCATAACGCAGCTATTTAAAATGAGTTCAAAATTGCGTTCTCTAAAAATTGTTGGTTTCTTAGGATTTGCTGCGTGGTTACTTTTCCTTCCGAACAGTCCGTATATCATTACCGACTTGGTACACCTGCACAGCGACCGCTCTAGTTTGGTTTGGTTAGACCTCTTTTTGGTATTCGTTTTTGCCTTCAATGGATTGCTTTTAGGCTTACTATCTATGTTGGATATGTTCTCCTTAATCCGTCAGCGTTACGGAAATCGAGTTGCTAAATACACCTTATTCAAAGTATGCCTTTTAAGTGGCTACGGCATCTACTTAGGACGTTTTCTACGTTTCAATTCATGGGATATCACCACCAAACCAGCCACCCTATTCTACCAAATTGCACATAGTCTGAAAGAACCCAAAGTATGGCTTATCACTTTCGCCTTCGGAGGCTTTCTCTGGATTTTGTTTTCAGTGTTGCAGTCGGTTTTGAGTTTGAAGGAGGCACCGGTGGCAGAAAAAAGAGGATAGAAAGAGAGAAGAGAAAATCATGTCTCTTGTCCCTTGTCTCTTGTCTCTTGTCTCTTGTCTCTAAAAAAACATCATGAAACTAAAATTCAACAAAAACTATTTCCTATTCTTCATCCTACTCTTCTTAACAGAAGTAGCAATAGCCTATTATTTAAAGTCCGGATTCATTCGGCATACTTTCGGAGACTTTTTGGTGGTGATACTACTCTACTGTCTCTTTAAAAGTTTTATCAATGCAAATTCGGTACTAGTTGGTTTAATAACCCTAGTCATCGCATATACGATTGAGTTTTTGCAGTTAACCAATTTTCTAGAAATGTTAGGACTCAAAGGCAATGTATGGGCAAATCTAGTTTTCGGGAATAGTTTTAGTATTCAGGATTTGGTGGCTTATACAATTGGAGTTTTAGTAGTTATTTTATTAGAAAATCGCTCAACTCATAACTCATAACAAACCTATTCCTTTCCATCCACATAATTCTGCAAATAGGAATAGCGTTTTGTTAGCTTTCCATTTCTGGTCATACGCGCACGTTTAAGAACTCCGTCTTCATCTTTATTAAAAAAAGCGGGAATCACATGCTTCATAAAAGCCGCTCCGAATCCTACACTTGCATCGTTGGGTAATTCGCAAGGTAAATTATCAACTGCCATTACGGCGATGGCAGATTTGTTTTTAAAGTTGGTTTCCTTTTCTGTTTTGGGGTCGTAACCGTAGATTGGTTTTGCTATGGTGGAGGGTCGAATAGTCGTTGCCACTGGCCCATCTATATCGCAGCTTACGTCCGCCACTACTTTGATTTTAAAATTAGGATGTTTCGCATCTTCCCGAGTGTATAAATACGGAGCGCCGTCTCCATAGAAATGTCCAGCGATATAGAAATCAGTCACACGTGTGAAGCGGGTAAAATTGGTCTTGTACTCTTCGGGATTTGCAAAGAAATCAGCTTTGTTTCCTCGCACGCCGTCTTTGCGTTTGTTGTATTCTGATGCATCAATTTGACAATAAACAGGCTCTTTGAATTCTTCTTCGAGATATTCTGCCACATTTACTTTTCGCATACCCATACCGTCAAGCATTTCACGAGCGCCGTTACCTACTCTACCTCTTCCGGTGAGCATGATTTTAATATTCGGGAGTTTGATTTTTTTCAACTCCGAAATCAATTCAACTTGGTCTGCTAAAGTTTCTGCTTTCGGAAGCTTGTATGTTCCGTATTTGAGTCCGTAGGCTCGGAAGCCATTATATGCACCAACGATACCAGCGTATCTTCCAAAAGCTACGACACGTTGTTCTTTTTGGTTAGTGATTACTTCATGGTCATACATTTCGATATTCTTCGCGAGAATAGCTTTGAGCAACTTTCGATTATAGGGCTGCTTCTTTATGGTATGGGAAAAGAAAAAGTATTTTTTATTGGGAATAAGGGCATCTATAGGCACTTCTTTTACACCGAGAAGTACGTCACATTCCTCCATCTTGGAGGCTACTTCGAGTCCCACAGCTTTGTATTCCTTATCCTTAAATACCCGAATTGGAGAAGGTTCAACAACAATCTCTGCTTTTGGATGATTTTCTAAGACTTTTTGACAGGCTTCTGGAGATAACACTACCCGGCGGTCAGGTGGATTTTTGCGCTCTCTGATGATTCCGAACTTCATATATTCCTGGGTTTGTAACTTTTGGTGCGGTAATAGTTCCAAATTTAACGGATGACAGTGCCCTATCAAAACTTTTTTTGGAATACTTTTTGGGGTATCTTTGGCGGCCTGTCTGTTATTTGACGGGAGGTGCGTTAGGGATAGAGGCAAGTACCGTGTACTGCCGAAAGCCCGACCCGAGCGTTTTAGCGAGGGGAACGCCCAAATAGAAAACTATTGCAAAATGTCAATAGACCCTGAAATGAATTCAGGGATATGTTCTTTGAAAAATATTGTCATTCTATTTAAAAAATAGATTCCCGCCTACGCGGGAATGACAATGGGGCCGACTGGTTTTGACAGCGAGACCAATGGCAATGTAAGCATGTCGAGCGCTGATATACAGCTCGTAAATCTCATATTTCACACTTTTAATTGGCGATAATAACTACGCTCTTGCCGCTTAATCTGAATTATAGTAAGATTAGCCTCGTCTCTACTAGGTAGAGAAGCGAGATGTTCCTGAATAGCCTCTGTCGACGGCGATTCAATCAGGAGCACCATAAATGTCGATATAAGGCTACCAGCACTTCGATGGTAGCACCAAAACTAAAGAAGATAAGCGTTGGTTAGGCTGTTTCTGGTCAGGCCTGCGTCGAAAATCAATCAGAAACTAAACATGTAGAAGGCATTAACGTTGCTTGTTTGGACGAGGGTTCGAATCCCTCCGGCTCCACGATTCTAATTAAAAGCCACACCTCTCGGTGTGGCTTTTCTTGTTTCTTTGTGCTACATAAAATGTCGCAATCACCAGTTATTTGCAAGCTAGCATACTTTAATAACCTCAATATCGTTCTAGTCTTCTAACAAATAATCGTAAAATCCGACCAACATGAGAAAATCTAAACTCTTTATTCTTTTTGTAGTACTGTCAATTTCTTTTTATAGTTGCAATAACGACGATGGTCTTGATGCACCAATCGTAGACTCTACAACTATGGAGGAAGAAGAACCTGCTGAAGAGCCAATGGAAGATCCAGCTGTGACACTAGCTAACAATCGTATATCTGCTATTACTTTGTTGACTAGCGATACTGAAAAAATCTGGAAAATATCATCTGCTGAACTAGTAAATACAAACGGAACTTTCGATATCTCAACAAACTTCAACGTCAAGGATGATGAATTTATATTCCGTAAATCTCCCTTAGCTGCAGGAAAAAGTTTTACCGATTTTGAAGGATCTCTTGAGTGGAAACGAAATAGTGCAATTAACCTTTCTGCAGATAGTCAAGAATCTGCTTCGAACGAACTTTATGTTCCTTCAGAAGAATATAATATTGATTTCGGAGCAGATAGCAGTGCAATGCTTATGAATGCAGACAATACAATCAAATTTGAAATCGCTGCTGATAATTCAATATCTGGAATTCTAGAGCTCAATGGCGCAACGGTAAACATTGATTTGACAGAAAAATTACAATCTGATTATCAATCTATTCCGTCAATACCATTGAACTTTACCTCAGAATTCACTTTTGATTCCAATTCTATCGCAAGATATGCCCCAGATATGGTTGGTTCTTTAGCAAACAATAGCATTTACATCAGTACGCGAGAAGATGCTTTAATGAATAATGGTTTTAAACCAGAAAGAATATTGAAATATAACCTTACCACTTCCATTTTAGATGAAAAACTATTTTTTGAATCTGGTTTTATTTCAAAATCATTAATTATTAATAATAATAAATTGATGATTGCTGGTAGTCATAAAATCAATTCCTATGATTTAGATATTGTAGCCGACCCAACCAGCACCCAAACATACCAAGAGATATTAGGTCTTGAAACATTTTATGTTTCACGTAATGGAGCTGCGGTTTACAATAACTCGATTTACATCATCGGAGGCGTTTTACATGACGAATCTTTATCTGATCGTATTTATAAATTTGACCTTGCTACCGAGACAATGACCGAATTCGCAATAATGCCAGAAAGAAGGTCAGCAGCCCGTGCTGAAATCGTGGACGATAAGCTTTATATTTTTGGAGGTAATAAAAGGGTTTTTACACCTCCTGCACAGAATGATATTTATATTTATGATTTGAATACTGGAGAGCTTATAATTGAAACTATGCCTACTGGAGTAAATGTAACTTTTGCATCAAGGTCAGGAAATCTTATTTACGTGGCTGGAATAATTCGAACTAGGGATATTAATAATGATACTACAGATGAAGACCCTTATCTTGCAGTATACGATACTACTAAAGGAACATATACAGAACTTGAATCTAACTTAATGAGTCCTTCATTCGAAACAATTCATTCCATGACGACTTTAGGAAATAAAATATATATTATATACGGGCAGGAAGAAACTACGCCTGAAGGACAATTGCAAACATGGGAAGTACTTGTGGCAGATCTATAGTAAACAGTAGCTTAAAAAAGTTTCCATAATAGACAATACCCACTTGAAAAGCGGGTGTTTTCTATTATGGTGCAACTTTGCCAATAGCTAGTTTAAATGTCCATACAAGGAGCATACCATAGTAATAATGATAAGCGTTGGTTAGGCTTTTTCCGGTCAGGCCTGTGTCGAAAATCAATCAGAAAATAAATATGTAGAAGGCATTAACGTTGCTTGTTTGGAGGGGATTTCGAATCCCTCCGGCTCAAGTTGAAAAGGCTATTCCTGTGAGTGGCCTTTTTAGTTTGGTCATGAACTAAAAAGATTTAAATTTAGCAGACAAAAGTCATAACTTCATGATTTTTTGGGTTTTATTGGCCTTGGTGGAAATTGTTTGTTTGGGAAGGTTGTATAGTGTAGGTTTAACTTTCTAAAAAAATGATGCCCAGGACCGGGTATCGACTTGACCGTATAACTGCTTATTTTTAGAATTGCGAAATTACCTTTTGAGGTCTTTAAAAAATATACATAACCTGGAAGGGGTGAGTTAGATGGATGTTCATGAAAAAGGTCATAATAGTTTGATTTTGCGTGTTTTTTCCTAGCATACCTGGCATTTTTAAGTTCTTGGTAGGTTATATTACTTTGATCAACAAGTCCTTTATTAAGCCAACTCATTTTGTTCAGTGCTCTCAGATAGGAATTAAAACCTACATCACCACCCGAAAACATTAAGTCTATATTGGTCTTGTTAAAATTCGAATGTCTTTGTCCTGTATCCAAATCCAGACCGTTTGTATATAGGGTAACATTTCCAGCACTAATGGGTTCTGGATACCATTTTTCCCATTCCTTTAGCTGTACTTGCCATTCCTTTAATTGGCGCTGATATTTGCTATCCTTTTTATCGTTGTATTCGATGTAAAAATTTATGATCGCCAATATTCCTCCGACTCCAACAAAAGCAAATATCCCTTTTAAGATTTTCCGAAATCTACTTTTCTTTTTTTTTACTGACATGATATAAATTTAATTTGGTGTTTCTAAACAACTCAATAGCGTTGATTGATCATAATAGTTATTGCCCAAATCATCGGTTGCATTATCTCTATCAGTATATGAGAAAAGTAAGTTGCCGTCTTTTATTAATTCAAATAATGCATTCTTAAGTTTACCATCAACCACCTCATTCTCATCAGGTGATATCGCTGGGCAACCATGGCTTTTACCTACCCGACCTGTTTGTTCATTTACATAAGCGGCCGTATGCATCATTATACCTCGACGTTGTGCTTTATCATTAATACCAGGCTCAAGTCCGTGAAGTTTCAACCACACACGTTTATCCACAGTACCATCTTTCTTTGTCTTATTTTTAGGATAAGCCCAACCAGTAACGAAAAAACCAAGGCTTGATTTATTCGTATTAGATGTATTCGAAAAATGTCGCGCATGAAATCTATCTCCTGACACCCTACTTTCTGTATTTACCCCATGTGATACATATAAATAATCACGTTTAGTGCCGCTCAACATATTTAATACGACCATTCTCCGTTCGTTTGAAGGTTTTGTAAAATCAATGATGATCAAATATCCCGTACCATTGTCGTAGGTAATTTGCTCCTTTTTCCCTTTTCGATTTGTTCTGGTGGCATTTGACACACAATCTCCATTATCGATTTTTCTGTAGCCAGCATAGGCAATTCTAAAGGCTTCAAAGTCTATTTCACCTTCTAGACCAAATTGATCAAACAAGATTGTAGTTTCATCTTCTCCTTTACTTTTGGAGATATGCCAGTATTTCTCAATTGGCCAAGGGCCTTCTGCCTCATGCTTACTCCAATCATATCGCATATATTCATCTCCTTTAAAAAAATAGAGAAAGTTGGCAAAGCTGCCCACACCGTTTAAGACGGAATCAACCCCTTGGTTAAAATCACTTGATAGTTTCCAAGCTGAAAGTGGTCTCGGGTAACCTGGTTCTGGCCTATCTTCTTGCCAGTTATACTTTACATATTGATCATCTTTGAACAGGTAACCAAATCCTTCCAAATCTCCTCTTCCATTGCATGCTGCATCTATTCCATCAGAAAAATTAGCAGGAAGTTTCCAAAGTGATAACGGCTTTGGATACCCCTCTAATGGTTGATCATCTTCCCAACTATACTTGACATATTCATTGTCTTTGAATAGGTATACAAAGCCGTCAAATCCGAACAGTCCGTTAATTGCTGCATCGACCCCGTTCGCAAAACTACCTGGGAGTTTCCATAAAGAGAGATCTTTCGGATATGCCTTATCGGGTTTGTCTTCCCCCCAATCATATCTTGTATATTTTTGCCCTTGAAACATGTAAGCTTTGCCTTCAAAGCCTTTTTTTCCGTTTACTGCTGCTCCTATTACTGAATTTTCCATTTCTATAATTTTGTGATTTTATGTTGTATTGATCTGTCTAGTCATAGTATGATTCGTCTACAGATATAAATTTTGAACACTAAAAAAGAGACAAACAACTTTATATTCTAAATTCGACTAGCCAATTCTTTGCCCTAATACATAGTATCGCCCTTCATGCTCTAAATACAGGCCCGAAGGTCTTGAAGATGAAGATAGCCATGGTCTTTGTTTGATACAGGGTAGAATCGTTCTAGCGGCACCATAATTGAATTGAAAATTGGCATCCGCAGATGCCCGCATAGCTCGTACAAAATGTGGCACTTTATTTGGTAAGCGCCTAGTAATAGCCGCGGAAGCTTGCCTACCAGAAGGACCGCCACCAACTCGATCAGGATTACTATCGAGGCATATTCGTTGGGAATGTAACTTTAGCAATGCAGCAACTTGCGAAGACACATTTTCGTTTCCCATTCGAACCGCACGAAAAACATCATTTAAAGGATTAGGCGTATAACGGGGTCTCCCATGGCTTAGGTATGCGGCGGTTCCGATTATTTCTGGTCTTACATTTTGTTCCACAATCCATTCTCTAATTCCCCGTCTATTGTTTCTGTTATTTATTTTTAGACTATTTTTAAGATAGTCTTCAACTGATTTTTGACCTACTAACGCTACGTTATCAAAATTTTCGAAAAGCATAACTATTTGGTGCAGAGTTTCAATATCCAATCGGATTTGTTGGGACCCATTAAATCTCAATCCCCTGAAATATGAAATCTCGCTAAGAGCATCACCTAAAGGAGTGCCACGAAGTTCATTTAGATATCTGTTCAATCTACCTCCCGCTAGCCCTGTACCTAATGTGAATATTTTATTATCGTAGGTATTTATCGAGGAGAATCCACCCTCACCCAATACGGTATAACTGAGCACTGCTTTTTCAAAAAAGATTTGATTCTCTGTTCTGTGATTTTGTGCTATGGATGCAATTACTCTTCTCGTCAATTCCGCTTTACCACCGTAAAAAATTCCTCTTCTTTCTCCATATCGGGTTATGAAATAGACACGGTCATCAATAACAATAGCTGGTCTTCTAGAACCGTTTCTATTAATCATTCGAATGGTATGACCCATATGTGTTTGACCCTCTCGTGGAGAACTCCTACGGTTCCATTCATTACCTGAGGAAAGAGTTTCACCGCTTTCATTACCATAAACTTCATCTTCGGTAAATACCATGTCCGTTTCTGAATCTTCGCTACTATTACCGTAAACCTCATCTTCAGTAAAGACCATATCCGCATCTTGTTGGTCATCACCTCCTCCTTTACTCTGATATCCCGAATTACTTCTTGGATGTTTGGCCACTACCTCATCGCTATAGTCATCATAAGGAGGCGGATCATTTATGGGCTCGTTCGTTGAATAACCTCCGGTATCCTTTCCGTTGCCAGAATTGTAGGAATCGTCATTACTGTAAGAATCATTATAGGCATTCTCACCTTTAGTCGATGATCCACTATTGTATCCCTCATCAGAATAATTACCATTATTTTTAGAAGAACCATAAGAAGACGAACCGCCATCATCGTAGTTATCGCCATGTGTATAATCCTCCTTTGTTGATGAATTGCTATCATTGTAGCCATCGTACTGACCACGGTTATCTTTTGTATTCCCAGAGCCATAAGAATCTGCGCTACTGTAATCATCATTATAAGAGGACCCACCTTTTGTCGATGATCCACTATTGTAGCTCCCGGCATTACCTCCGCTGAATTTCGTGTGGCTAGAATTGCCTGCACCTGAAGAATAGCTTCCGTCATAATCATTTGAGTTACTGCCACCACCTTTTGTGCTTCCTGAAGAATACATGTCATTATCATAAGTATCGTCATATGATTGACCTCCTTTTGTTGTAGCTCTTCCGCCACTTCTACTTGAATTTCCTTTGGTGTTTGATGCGCCACCTGAAGATCTCGTCGATCTACCTTTACGCATTGTTGAAGTCCTTGTTTTTTTTGCCATGATGTTTTTTATATGGATTAAATATGTTGTTTAAACTACTTTCTTAAAAGACCATATTAGGGTCTGAAATTGCTGGTAACTTGGGCAGTACCTCGCACATCCAACCAATAATTTGCATGCCCGAATTGGTCAGTTCATTATCTGTAAACGTACTTTCACTCAGGTTGAAAATTCCAAGACCTACACTGTTCTTTGCATTCTGTATGTCTTCATTGGTCCAAGCTGCCTTTAGTTTTAGATTCTTGATCAAAATCATTGCGGTTGGAATACATTTCAAAGCACCTGAATTTGCTTCATCTTTTGTGCCTGTTGAAAAATAGTTTTCCTCCAAAGTAAGTCCGTACCACAATTTTGAGTAGTGAAACATAGCCGTATCAAACCAAGACCTTTCAAGGTTTACGATGCAATAATCAAACGACATCTCAAAGCCATTTGAACGCACCGGCTCTTGTGGTGCAGTATTATGATGCGCAATTTGACTTGTTATTTTTGTGCGTTCGGAAATATCAAGATGTTTTAAAACCGCTAAACTCGACCATGCCGTGGCTGACTTTAACTGGGTTGTTTTTACTGGAAGTGGTTTCCTTGGTTTAGGGCTTGCGCCTCTTCTTACGGTTCCTTCTCTTCTGCTGGGGACAACAGTAGTTGCTCTAACCGGTCTAGCCTTTGTCACTCGCCTAGTATGTCCAACTCTAACAGGCACTTTTTTTACTTTCACTCTAGCCGCGACTGGGGCAGCTACAGTTGCCATTTTCACCTTAATAGGCTTCGCATGAAATATGGGTTTTAATTTGACTGCTTGAACAACGGCGGTGCTTAACATTGCGGGGTTCGCTACGAGATTTTTTTTCCAAAGAAAGGGTACTGCTGTCTTCTTTATTGCTTTACTCTTAGGTGCAGGAGCCGTTTTATTTTCCTTTTCAGAAAAAGTTTTTGTCTGCCAAAAAGAACCTTTTGGATCGTACCATTTATTGGGCGTACCATATACAGGCAAGTAATTTCCTTCAGGCCTCTCAATAGAAGCTTTCACCGCTTCGTTATACTTGAATTCCGCATCTTTTTTAACTTCAGCGAATTTGGCCAAATAAGGGCTCGTATCATCTGCTTTTATATTTTCACCATAAAATTCAGTTCCACTTATAAGCATTTCATAGAGCGAGCTTAGCCTGGACGTATTCGTTAGAAAAATGTCATCTATCTCGGGAAGTCGATCTCCCAAGATAGATAACTGCTCCGTAGCTTTTATTTCCGATATTTCTTCATTTTCATCCTTGAAATCATCAGGGTCAATCATGGTACCCAGTGCTTCAAAAGAAAGAAACGAATTTGACTTTTCTACCCCTTTATATTGTTCGCTAAAAAAATCACGAACATTATCCATTAAATTATTGACATTCATAAGTAGCTTTTCAAGGATTCATATTATTTCAGTTTTCTAAGAACTATTCAACCAACTATAAAGTGGGTCCGGTTGTTGGTTCTGAAGGAGCTGGAGTTCCAGTGGTCGTTGGCGACGAAGGCTGTGCAGGTGCAGAAGGACCTGCCAGAGGTGCTGGTGCAGGTATCGGCTTTGACTTGATCTTCTGCATGTAATCCTTACCATTTTTCTTAGGTGATCCTGGCACGATAGAAGAAACATACCCTATTACCTGTACTCCTTCTATTTCAATTCCTTCTGTATTGGCATCATAGCTGAAATCTCTTTTTGCCTTGCTTTTTGAGTGTGAAGCACTAAATGCTGCAAATGGGCCATAACCTACACTACCACCGCCGGATACCGCCTCATCTAGAATATCAATATCTCTTTGTGTCTTACGCCATTTTATTTTAACATTTCGAGCTAAAATAAGGCTGGTCACCACAGAGGGTAGAAATAACATTTCTTTAGGGTCATTAACCTTAAACTGCTGTTCAAAAGTTCCGTCAGAAATACAGCTTGCAGGATAGTCACCCACCAAAAACCAGTTATCAAGACTTAATAAAGAGGTGTCCATCCAAGGTCGGTTTATATCGCAAGTAGCATACTCAAACGAAATGCTTAGGCTTTCTGTCTTGATATCAAGAGAAGTTTTTTTCTTTGAAGTGGAGCCATGTCCTCCAATTCGGAAGAACCCTAAATTAAGTCCTCCTCCAGCAGAAGTTTTACTGCTATTGGATTCAAAGTGTGATTCTGAATGGAAATCTGTTTTCGAATATGAATTCCAACCATCGGGACTCGTAGCTGAATACCATTTAGAAGGAGTCATAAACGTATATGGAATGTTACCTACGTTGGGAATATTTATCAAACTATTCTCATATTTTTTCTTCGCACGCGCTATTAAAAGAATGGCAGGGTCAATTCCTTGACTAGCCATTATCGCTGTGGCTGCATCAATTTCTTGCTTGAAGCCCATTGACTGCCACCGATCCCATGCAAACTCTACATCATCTTGGTAACCTTTTCCTTGAATTGGCCACATCTGAAGCTTTAAAGGATCTGAAAGGGCATTTGCATATTGCTTATTTCGAGTCCGTACGGCATCTTGATACTCCTCACGATATTCCACATATTTTTCATAATGAAGTGTAGAATCGCCTTCAGGGGTCATAAGCACCGCTTTTGCTTTTTCAAGAGACGCTTTCATTTCATCATTCAACTCCATATCAGGGGCAATACCATTCGCCCCATTAATAATAGCATACCATGAGTCGTTTACCTTACTCGCATTAGGCACTGCCCTATACGTACTTTCCAGGGCAAGTTTTGAATCGGTCAATACGAATGTTTGCAAAAATGCCTGCATACTGGCTCCAATATTGGCACTCATAAACTGCATGTCATCCAATTGCTTACTTGCAGAAACCGCCTCAACTGTAGTGGGATCTTGCCCCTCAGCGGTGACGGGCTTATCACCTTTTGATTTTGAATCTAAAATTTCCTTCAAGTTAGAACCTGTGGGAGTCCAAGGGTTTTTGAAATCTTCTTTAGGAATTGGAAGTCCAATTGGGCGAAAAGAAACAAAATAACCTTGCGGCATTTTTTTCGTAGTTGGATCCACACCAACAGCTTTGTACTTCAAATCTTCCAATACTTTCATTACATCTGCCATGATTATAAATTTTTAGGGTTATTATTTTTTATTAGTTCATTCTTATTCTTAGGGTTTCTACCATAAACTCTCTAGTATCTTTATCAAAAACACCATTTATTTTAAGTGACGGATTGGTTGCCTGAAAATCTTTCAGACACTGTTGGGTTTTCGAACCAAACAAACCGTCAGAAGTACCGCAATTATAGCCTAGTTGTTTTAAGGCATCTTGCAGTTTTACTACATCTCCACCAGTGTGGCCCTTTCTTAAGTTCTTTCTTGAAAATGTTGTTGGCCCATCTGGTCGAAGCCTTCTATAGCCCAGTACTTTAGACACAGGCTTTGCGGTTATAGAAACTTGATTGCCCTGATTGCCTCCTAAGCAATAGACGCGTGAACCATCATCCGAAAAGCCATGAAAAAAACCTACATGACCTTTCCATGAGTCCCTACTTTCTCTCCAGAATACAACAACATCACCGGGTTCGGCATGGTCTATTGGTATACCTACATTCAGCCAAGATCTGGCAGCTAAGGAGTTTGAACGTTCAAGACCTGCTTTATGTGCTACCCAGTTGGCAAACAGACTACACCAAGCGCTTTCGTCTGATGTATAGTTTGTAAAACCTGTTTCTTTAGCATATTTTAATATTTGAGGATTGCTTCGCGTTCCAGAAACTTCTCGTACACCGATTTCAGCCGATGCCACTTCTACTATATTTCCCATAATTTTCTTTTTTAATTAATGATTGGTATATTTTTCCTGTGCGGTAACATTCAGCTAGATTCTAGTGAATTGCTGTAAGCACTTTACTTTTCTTACTTAGATTGCCATTACCATCTAACAAGATTTTTCCTCCTTGCTCTAATACTACTAGCATAGCAGACAGCATATACAAGGGTCTACTTACATTGAGAAAACCACCTCGATTGATAAACGCTTTGAAATTTTTGGAATCTCCACTAGGCTCCGAAATGAAATCAATTTTTGCAATATTTTTTTCAGACTGAGAATCGCCTTGTTCGGAGTTTGATTTTTCTTTTCCGGTTAATTGAAGTTTTACATTATTTTCAGAAAAAAGTAAGGAATAGCCGGTCACCTCCGCAGGGTATGTTACTACAGACATAATATTAGGTTTTAAGTTCAATAATAGATTCAAGAAATCCATAAAGGCAAAGGCCTCATAAAACTTCTATACACGATGTTTGAGTAAAAGACATTCGAAAATGTCAATGAAAACAATGTTTGGGGAAATCAAAGTTAATTTGGGGTAACTACTTTAATTTGAAGGGGACTAATCTTTAGTTAAACACTTTAACTAGCAGGGAGGAACCTCTAAAACTCTTCGGGGAAGAGGGTAGAAAAACGGAATCGTTTTACACCCTAAAATTTGCAAGTGCAATATACGGGAATTGCAATTCTGAAAAATCAGTTATTGTATGAATTGATAACTTTTGTGTATGAATTACAATTTTAAATGTAAACCTATGCCTACGAAATATATCAGGAAGTCATCTACTTAAGAAGATACCCTTGTATTGAGGAGTTTACTGATTAGGTCTAAAAATCAATCGCAAAAGGTGATGCTAGCATTCATGATGGGCATGGGTGCCAAAAACCTTATCAAGTGGGTCAGTTTGTAAAAGAGGATTCTATTTTTATGATGAAGTTAAAACATAGGAAGAAGATTCAACATTGGGTAAGTTAAAACTCTTTACAAAATTCGCTTTTTGTAAAGAGTCTTTCTTAATTCCTTCTGGCAATAGAGGTGACATTCCAGATTTTTTTTTAGCAGTGCAAATGCACAAATTATTACTTCATATCTGATTCCATTGATTATTAGAGACACAATTGCGAAAACCAGTTTGAATATTTTTTGATAAAAAATAAAAGTTTAACCGATTTAGATAATCTACCAAACCTTGACATTCTCGCACATTAAATTATTAAATCAGGTTTCAAGAGATAATTAGGATGCTGAAGGATTGGATATTTAGTCAACAATGTTTAACAAAAAAGTAATGTCGTCCGCAGGTTTGTCAAAATAGAAATACTGCGAAGAGTCTTACTAATTTATTGCGAAGAATACAGATAGAACCAAATCACTCAATGGATAATTTGACGAATAAAAATATTAGTCTGCTCTGTAACGCTTCTAACTCCTTTAAATCATTAAAAATTTATTAATAATTTTGTATCGTAATCGTATTTATTGAGTCATTTTTTTATCAATCCAAGGTTTATATGGCAACACACTAGTTAAAGTGGAATATCTTTTGTTATTACTGTAATCATTTATACACTTACTTCCCGAGGTAATCAAACCTATTAATTTGAAGGCACCAGTATTATTATAAAAAACGCCATTCCCGCTATCTCCTGGGCAAAAGATGTTTACTGGTTCATCACCGAAACAAATCATGTTTGACTTTAAGGATTTGCCCATAGAAGGTTCCTTTCTACATTCTTCAAACGATTTTAATGGAAAGGTGGTTTTTTTTAATATTAGTGGTGCAGGTTCAGTTTTTGTTGAACCCCAACCAACCGCAGTTATCTTATCAGTTAGATATGAATTCTGAAGTTCAATATCACTTACGACACGAATTCTTTTAACTGAGTTTCTTTCTTTGATAATGGCTTTTTTTAGTTTAATCAAAACAATATCATTCTCCCCAGACTCCGCACTATACGCTTGTTTGCCTTCTGGATAAAATATTTTCTCAATACCTACGGTTCTGCCTTTCTTATGGTTAATATTACCAAAAGAAACAAAAATATCCTTTTTACCTAACCAACTTGTTACATTACCTAAGTTATCCCTATCTTGAAAACAATGTGCGCAAGATAAAAGCCACCTAGAACCTATAACGACTCCCCCACACCATATCTTTCTTTTATTTCCGTATTTCTTCAATGAAACGGTCCAAGGAAACTCACCTGCTTTCGCATCATCTCCAACTACATAAATCTCTTCAAGCACCTTTATTTCTTCTTCCATTCTAACATACAAAATCTCGTTTTCTTTTATTGTAATTAGTTTACTTTGAGCCCCTATGTAAGAAAAAACCAATACTATTGGAGGCCTCTGAATAGTCGCAATTGAAAAGTTGCCGTCAAAATCCGTTTGAACACCCTCAGTTGTTCCTTGTATAACAACATTCACACCAGGAATAGGACTATCATTGTTATCGACAACCGTACCCGAAACGGTAACTTGTGCCAGAGCTGAGGAAGCACTCATAGCTAAGATCAAAAAAAAAGCAAGGGTTTTATTAATTTTCATCTTCTACTTCTTCAATAATTGCGGGATTTAAAAGACTTTTCAATTCTGCTTCTGTTTTTAATTTTTTCAGTTGCATTTCAAGTAATGTTGCTTCTTCCGTGATTAATTCAAGTTCTGTTTTACCTTGTATCTTGTTCCTAAGTCCGCTTATACTTCCACCTAATGAATCTATATCAGCTGTTTCTATTGATTTATTGGATGCCTTAAAAGACTTTATCCAACCTAATTGTTCATAATATTCAACATTAGAAATATTAATCTGTGAACTTAGTCTTCCTAACTTACCTGCCGCTTTAAAAGGATATTCCCCTAATATCTTATCTTTTGATTTAATTACCAATCTATAGGCTTCTGGTATTTTAAATGGCAGCCCTTTTTTGTTGCTATTGGTAATATTCGCATTTAAAATATTTCCAATAGCAAGATTTTCCTTTTCTAAAATAAACTTTATGCAGCTTTTACATTTATCAAAAGTTAAAGGTGTTGGATAGTCAATAATTTCTAATTCTTGATTGTTCACGTTATTTCTTATCTGTTTAACAACTTCTTTCTCCTGATTTTCTGTAAATGGGAATGTCCATGGTAATTTAAAAGTTCTTGCAACCTCCGATTCTTCAATGGTGCCCATTATATTATTTAAAACAGCTATAAATTCCTGTTTCTTCTTTTCAACTTCGCCTTTCCAATAAGTGGTTTTTTCCTCAAGTTTTTTTACCCGAAATTCTGTTTTTTCTACTCCTCCTGGGTAAAAATTCCTCTTCAAAACACCAGACAAAATTTTATTCAATTGCTTGTTATAGAAACTCAAAGAATCTTTAAAAGATTCTTTTTTCTTAATGATTTTTATCATTTTTTTTCCATTTTCATTGGTTGGATTAGAAATGATGTCAGATAAATCAAGTCTATTGAAAATAATTGGACCATGTACAGCGGGGTTATAATCTTCATCTTTCATATTAACTAAAATAACTGCGGCAAATGAAATTACAGTTGTTACAAATTTTACAGTCAAATCTTTAGACTCGATTGATGCGCCAGTAATAAGTCCATTTTCAGAAACACTTATACCTATAGTATTTTTTTTATTGAATTTTCTATCTGTAGAAATACGATATAGATTCTTAGTATCCACAACTGCTTTTGACTGGGCAGAAACCTTTTCAATTGAATATTCGGCTTTACCTGTTAGTCGATTTGGTAGAATATTGATAAAATTACTAGAAAATATTTTTTCCAATTCAACATTATCAATCGGTGCTTTTTTTAGCTTCTTTTTTGTGTTGATTTTAGCCTCTACCACGGTATTTGGCAAAGCAAAATAAATGTTATTTAATGGCCCCGTGAAGTTTTCGGGGGTAACACTGGTTATTGTTTGACCAAAAGATAAAGTCGAGATAAATGTCAAAAAGAGAAATAAATTTTTCATACTTGTTTTATGGTTTGATTATAGACATAAATATAAAATAGATAATGAACCCTTACAATCACCATTCATGGGGATTTTCACTCTTTAGTCCGATCTGACAGGCTAAAAATCATACTTCTTCTCCAAAGCGTACCGCAATAGCTCCCCTGCCCCACTAAGTCCAAGCTTTCGAATCATATTCTTACGATGCGTATCAACTGTACTCTTACCAATAAAGAGTTCATCGGCAATTTCATGAGAGGTTCTACCTCTACCAACTAGAACCAAGATTTCCTTTTCACGTGAGGAGAGTATACTCTTTGATTTGTTCTTTTCTGCCGATGGCAGATGAATTTTTTGGTCGAAATAGGTTTTACCTTCAGCTACCGCTCGAATGGCCTCTAAAACGACTTTCAACGAAGAATTTTTCAAAATATAACCTACTGCTCCGGCATCGAGCATTTGTCGAATGGCCTCTTCTTGATCAAACATAGTAAAAGCCACTACTTTGGTTTGTGGAAACTTCTTTTGAATGATCTTAGCTGCCGCTATACCATCTACTTTGGGCATACGAATATCACAGAGCACAATATTGGTGGGTCGTTTTTCTATTAGCTCTAAGAGTTCTTCCCCATCATTAGCATGACCAACAATAGTAATATCATCTTCGTATTCCAAATACGACTGTATGCCATCAATAAGGGCCTGGTGATCTTCTGCTATGGCTACGGTAATCATATTGGTATGTCGATTAGTATTGAAGTTCCTTTTTCTTTTATGCTATCGACTGTAAAAGTGCCTTCTAAATGTTCGATACGTTTTTCAATGGTAACAAGTCCCATACCATTAGAACTGCGAGCTATGTTAGACATATCGAAACCTTTACCATTGTCTTCCACAATAATGTTCAGCTTGTCCTCATGTTGGGTAAACTGAATACTGGCCTTGGTGGCCTCAGCATGCTTTATAATATTGGCCATTAGTTCTTGTAGTATTCTAAAAATGGTTAGCTCCAAAGAGTTCTCCATACGGTCTGCGAGTCCAAAATCCTCAACAGTAACCTCAAGTGCATTCGTTTCGTTGATGGTCCGTGCCATTTTTTGAACGGCAGGTAACAAACCATGGTTCGCCATCACTCCGGAATTCTTGGCATGTGCCATACCGCGAATTTTTTGATACGCTTTTTCGAGCAGGGCTTGAGCATTTTTCATCGCCGCATCTTTTTCGTCAACCTTGACGTTGTCAAAATGAAGTTTTACCGTGGCCATGAGGCTGCCCAAATCATCATGCAATTCGTTGGCTACCTTTTGTCTTTCTTTTTCTTGGCCGGCTATCATGGCATCAATACTTACAAGTTCTTGCTCCTTAAGAAGGGTTTCTACTTTTTGTTGTTCAAGCAAGGTTGTTTGCTCAGCGAGTTGGCGTTTTTTGGTAGTATTTTTTTGGAGGAGAACCGCTATTCCAGATCCAAAAAATAAAGCCACCGCCGCTGCGATGAGCCAGTTTCTGTTGGTAGTTGCCCTCTGTTGTTCTACTAAAATTTGTTTTTCTTTTTCCGCCGTTTTATATTTTACTTCTGCTTCTTCCTTAAATTGTCTTGATAATTGATTGCTCATAAAAGCATAGTTTTTAGAAGATAGCACATACTCATTGTCAATAGACTTCTTCAAATGATCAAAAGCCTTTTGATAGTCTTCAATACTTCTATAATATTTGGCTGCTAAGCGATTATCATAAAAACTATCTTTTAAACTGGTTGCGACATCTTGCGATTTATTCAAATATTCATAAGCTTTTTCATATTGTTTAGAATTTAGAAACATATCGGAAACTTGCCAGTGATTTGTGCCATACAAACGACGATACTTTTTAATACCCTCTGTTAGTTCTTCTACCTTTTCAAAAGCTTTTTCAGCGAGTTTGGGTTGATAGGAGAATTTATACTCAATACCCTTTTCATGATAATAGTAAGGCATATATGGGTGATTTTCCGGAAGACTTGAAAATATTGAATCCATTCTAGTCAGGGCGGCCTCATACAATTCTGCCTTATGATTAAGATCTTCATCCGCTTTAGAATAAAAAACGATTTCATAAAGTATTAATAGTATTTCATCATCAACGTCTGATTTTATATCTCTAAAAGCATTTAAATAAAGTTCATATTGATTTGAACCTATAAAAATCTGATATCGCAATAAATCAAGAATCGCAATAAGAGAGGTTTTTTTATAGGTGTTATTAGTAGAATCCTCGGCATATTTATAAGCATTTAAAAAACTTTCGAATGCCTCTACATTGCCATAGTTGTTTTTAGTTGAGAATATATAACCATTTAACAGGCTTTTTAGATATTTAATTTCAAGATTGTCATTCTCATCAACAACTCTTAATTGACCGGTATAGTTTTCATCTATTACTGTTTCAGTAATAGCCTTTATCAATTTCCTTTTGTCAGAATCTTCAATTTTATAGTAATATGCAAGAGCCTCCTTGTATTCAAGTTTTTTTAGCGACTTTAAAAACATGTTCAGAGGCTCCATATTCTGAGCTATTGAGCTAAAATTCCAAAAAAACAAGATAATAATGAAGTTCCTTTTAACTACCCAATTGTATTTTACCGACAAACCTTGCGGTCTTGCAACGGAATCCAGGAGCCATATTATCATTGATAATATTTTTTTCAATTTCTGCATCATAATTTGGTTTCACTACAATATAAACTCCATCTTTATAAAAAAATTCCGAATCAAAAACTTTTATACTATCCTTGGGCATATCACTGCTAAATCCTGTATAAAAATAACCGAATGGTTTGTAATACGATGTGTCTGATTTAGTAATATACTCGTATTTAGGAAGTTTAGGATCTGCCAATTCTCTTTTACTTGTTACCTCAAAAATGGGTTCAAGGTATCGCTCCGAAGTTACAATGGAATTGTTGCCAACTTTTATTAAATTCTCATATCTTTTTGACATGATTCTTTTTCGAGAATACCCTTTAAGATAAATTTTGACTTTAAGCTTGTCGAACGCTTCACCTTGTTCAATCTCAAAATCCTTAATACCGAGTTCCACAGGACTAGATTTGTAATTCAGGATTTTGAGGCTAACTTTTTTTATCGAAACAATATTCTCATTTGATTCGTTCTCGTCCAATACAAATTTGGCATATACCGCATAATTTGTTTGGTAATTTTGTGAGGAAGCAACTAATTGCCATCTTTTGGTTCCATCAAAAATTATGTTAGAAGACAACTCTAATTCAGATTCATCAAATGCTTCTACGTCTTCAAATTCTCCCTCTAAAAGAACGAATACTTCTTGGGTATTTTTCTCTTCTACTTTACAAGAGTAGAACATCAATACTGTAAATAATGAAATTAATGATTGTTTGTGAAAGGTTTTCATAATTGGTTTATTTAATTAAAAGTTTCAATTTTAATAAGTAACTCATTCCAGCTCTTGGTAGGAGTAATTTTGACATATTCTTCATCAACTTCTTTTTCAGAAAAATCGGGATAGTAGATACTAATACCATTTAAGTTTTTAGAGTAATGTGGTGGGTGATTAATTTTAACTATTTCGTTGTTCCTAAATAGTCTTAATAAATGTTTTGCCTTATTTTTTAGTGCTCTATCGGAAGTACCGCGTTTGAACTTCTTGAGAAAATCTATAAAATCTATGGTTTTTTTATCCGATAATTCTTCGCCCAAGCTTGAGCATTTATTTCTTATTAACCCAATATCCCCAATACTAATAGACTTTTTATTTATTGCCTGAATAATTGCAATACTGAATTCTTCAAGCTCATTCAAAATCGGGGAGATATTTTCGGGAACAATTAGTGATAGGGCTCGATGTTTATTGTTTTTCCGGAATTGCGACATTATCAAATTTGCAAATTCACTTGGACTCTGAAGTGGGTTTTTTATAAGTCGATATAATAAATCATCATAGCGGTGACTCTTTGACGCCTTAATTACTTCCTGACTAGCTATCATGTATTCTGTCCTACCCTTTAAAATTTTTGCCATCTCTAAATTGGCAAGTAGGCAAGCATCAAACAATAGAATATCACTAGTATTATTATTTAGAGTCTTTAAATCAGAGACCACAAAAGTAGTATTGTCCAAAAATGACAATATCGGAGTAAACCTAGAATTATCGGGTACTTTGGGCAAAACTCTAGTAAATTCCTCAAAATCCATTACATTTTCATCCATTCCTAAAATCGCCTTGTAGTACTCAAACTTCAACAATAACTCATTTCTGTAAGTTGGATCGGCGAATGGTGGTTGTGGACTTACTGGAGGGCGATTTAAAATATTCGCATGATCCCAAAAAATTGTCATATACTTCCTTGCAGGAAATTTAATTTTTAGTTCTGATATTAAGCGATTAATGGATTCCTTACTTTTAATTTGGGAGACCACATCACTGTCTATGGCCTCTTTTGCATCATATTTATCATTCTTTTTGACATAAAATGTTTTCAAACCAGTCCAGTTCATGAACCCCTTTGATTTGACCGATTTTGCAAAATGTACAAGTATATTAACTTGATCTGAACTTCCTACACTAGCAATACTCTTTAAATCTTTTATTGCTTCATCCACTAAGGAATTACTGCCGTTTACAATAAATATCAATGACCATTCTTTTTCTTCCATTTGAGAAAAAACTGGACTTGCAATAAAAATCATAAAAAAATAGATACAAATTCTCAAGGGAGAAATCATTTTTCTAGAGTTTTAATTTTTACAAAAATGACTTTGAAATCGTTTAAAAAAAATACCCATTCATAGGTATTTCTCTCAAAGTCGATAAGAAAGTGAATTCAAAAGTGAAGAATTGGAGCCTCTCCCAAGATAGTAACAAATTTTAAAAGTCTCCTATTTTAAAGTTTCTCTTTTCACAAAAAATCCTATTCCCTTTTAGAACGATAAACAACATTTAAACCCTCTTATCAAAATACCCTTTTGTGGGTATTGTCCCAATTCATGAGTGCAAATAGTTTTGGAACTATTATAAATCGTAAAAATAATATCTCATGAAAAATCTATTTCTTTTAACGTCTTGTATTCTTTTTGTTACCCTAATTGGGTGCAAAAAACGTACTGTGGAAATTCCTGAAAACCTAAATAACGAACAAGTGCAAAAGGATGTTCTTTTCAACGGTTGGGGATTGACTCATTTTGAAAATACCTCCACCCCATTTGTCTTTGTGAACAAAGAGAACATCATAGCCTCTATTGTTGATGAAGACCAAAACGGTGTTTTTGATGGTTCTTTAATCAATACCCCTGATGGCACACTACTCGTTAATTTTAATGAAGATGATGGCTTACCATCCCAAATAACTACCTCCTTTGGAGAAACCTTGTTATTCGAATTTAAGGAGGGAGGATCTAAAGTAGACCTAGCATATATCTACGAAGGTGAATTCCAATATTTTAGAGATATTGATAATGGATCTGCTAGCAAAAATGATACATCATTTCCTAAATTCGTCAATTCTGGAAAGCCTGCAGATCTAGTAGATGCCTTTATTCTTACGGGCAATATTTTAAGCACAGCTCTAAGTGGCGCATTTTGTACGGCGGCAATAGCGGCTACAATTACTTCTTTTGGTGGTGCGGCACCTTCTTTATGGACTTGTGCCGGATTTATCTCTAGTCTTGGCTCTCTTATTATTGATAGTGGTGCTGTTGAAGCTGATCCAGATATTTTTAGAGGTTCTAGCCTAATTGCCGTGGGAGCAGATGTAGTAGGCTGTAATCCAACAAGCCCTGGTAATTGTGCTAACGCATTTCTTGGTATTGTCTCAGAACTTAAGTCCATAATTGACGATGTTAAGGTGGAGAATGGACCAGAAATTTCAGCTGCTCTAGGTGCATTACAATCTGGTTTTGGTCAGGTCAAAGTAACGCTAACTTGGACTTCTCGTGCCGACTTAGATCTCTGGGTCACCGAACCTAACGGCAATAAAATATATTTCGCTAACCCTAGTTCATCAACTGGAGGTTTCTTAGATTTTGATGATTTAGATGGACCAGGCCCTGAGAACATCTTTTGGCAAGAAAATGCTCCTTTAGGCTCTTACCTTGTGCAAGTTCACAATTACTCAAGCAATGGAGCATCTAGCTCTTCTTATACAGTTCAAACAGAAATTAATGGTCTTGTAACTACCTATAACGGTAGCATAAGTACAGATGACCAGGTAAACAACATTGCTGAATTTAATATTGGCCTTTCCAATAAAACTACTTCAAAAACTCTTTCAAAGAGCTATAAATCTAATCTAAGATTGGTAAAATAAAATCTAAAAGAAATTTCAAATCTGTGGAGACGATAAAATTGGATCGAACACTTAATTGCTGCCAACTTCCATTTCAAGATAACTGGAAGTTGGTACTTTAATGTTCTAAGATTCAATCTTAGATGGAATACTATTCAAAATACCCATCAATAGGTATTTCAGCATCACAATTCTTCAAATAGTTTTGTCTCATACAAACAAAAAAATGATCATCGATATGCCACCTAGTATTTCGCTTTTCATATTCCAACAACATCGAATAAACCAGATAGAGTTAGTTTGAGTTAGTTAGCAATGGGTCTGTTTAACCATTCGGAAATACAGGCCCATTCTTAAAAATAAAAGCTAATTGCATTCAATATATACTCTAAAATTTAAACCAATTAATACAAACCACATGAAAACAAAAACTTTTTTATTGATCACATTTATTCTAACCAACCTTTACAGCTGCTGTACCGAATGTGATGATGACGGGTATCAAGGATTAAGCAGAGTACATGAAGAGAAATCATTTCCAGGTTTTTTTAAAATCAATAGTACAGATATCGTTTTGAGTGAAATAAGCTCAACGAATAACTCTGCCAATGACCAAGCCAGCTTAAATGATCTACCAGGCCAAATGCTAAGTGATTTTAGTATGCGCATGTTTGTGCCCACTGATAACTCCGTAACTATTGAAGCATCGATAGGAGACATCTTTATTCTTAAGTCAGATGGTAACAACGCCCCTGCTTTTTTTGAAGGTAGTACCATAGATGAAATCGCAGACTTATATGATGAAGGTATTAATCGCCAAGGCTATACCTATAGGTTTTCCTACCCTAATAATGCACCTAAAATTGACCGTAGCAACTTAAAAGGATTCTCATTTCAATTCAAATTTAGCTACCTCGATCTAGAATCTGGCCAGCTTATCGAAAATAAAACCTTCGAGTATACCGTGAACCTTCAATTCAATTAATTCGAAATTATCTAACCAAATACCGCCAACTTTTAAAATAAATACAATGAAAACAATAACAATACTATTCAGTTTAATATGTCTCACTTTCAGTATAAATATAAGCGCCCAAAAAACCTCAACCTATACTTCTCGAGTTTATTTCGAGCCTGACGGTAACGGACTCATTGGATCGGCAACTTTAGTATACGCCTTCGCCAATTGCTATCAAAGCGCTGTAATGGCTCATGGTTATCGCGATTTACAAGTAGATGCCGTACAATACGACGGAAAAAAATATTCGGCTCAAGATCTTGGCGAAAGTGATCTTTCAGTATATGCCATGTCTTTCTCAAGATTGGAAGCCAGTTACTCTTATGGGAATACTCATATATCAAACCGAGTATTAACTTATATACAAGATTCATATGATGTGGGTTGCTTAGGGCAGACCAGCACCATTACCGATAATAAGGATATGGCAAAAAACCCAGGGCCGTTTTCTGTCCGTTTTTCTAATGCAAAATTGGCGATGGATGGCGGTTTAGGTTTTAGAATAAGAAATTTAGAAAAAGAAAGGAGAAAAAAGGAAAAATATGAAAGTTTGCTATCTACTGCCAAATACGATGGTAATCCGAACTCTAAACTCCAAACACTCAAAGAAGCAAGAAACTATGCAAAAGACACCTATGAGATAGATGCGCTAATCGCAGAAATAGAAAATGAACTTGAACAAGAAAGAGAGCAAGAACTTGCGAGAGAAAGAGAGCTAGCTGAAGAGCGTGAGCAAGAGCTACAAAGAAACAGTTCAGAAACGGAACAAGAAACAGCATCAAGTTATAAATCAAATACTCAAAAAGAACCGAGTACAGATTCTCAAACTTCCAATCTGGCTAGTGGTTATGCAAGTAAAGCTCAATTTTATAGAGATCAAGCTTCAAAGATTAATCCAAAATACCAATTTGAACTAGAAGAGAAAAACAGACTTCTAGCGGAAGCTCGAAAATATGAACAGCTACATCAAAAAGAAATATCCAATCAGCAAATACTTGAAGGTAGCAATGAAATATCTTCTTCCAATACAACCGAAGATAATTCACAATCAAGCACTCAAAGTACTCAAGTCAACACCTATGACAGAGCTGTTGATATGAGCGGTAGCAAAACAGTGGCCGCAGGAGCAGCTTTAGCAACTAGCGCAATACTGGCTAGTGAAGCGTCAAGAATAGGTATAGGCCTAAATTACGGTTATGGTGAAATCGACTATTTAGGCGCGGAGGGAATGTTTTTATTCTCCGAACATTTTGGATTACGTGTGGGTTATGCCCTTTCTACAGATGGCGATACCTCGGCACAGATATATGAAGATGGATATCGAATTGATGCAGGAATCATCTACGATTTTGCGAATGGTTTTGATGGCTTAGGTATTGGGGCTGATATCTACTATGAAGACTACCAAAAACAATATGATAATTACGGGGGTGATAATATCTATCAGAGTGGTAACAACCTATATACAGGCCTTTCATTGTACTTGGGAATTATAAAAGTGAGTTATGGGCAACAAATTAGTGGTGAAAACCTAATCAGTGATAGTCTATCGGAAGATTACGAATCTTCGGGTATATTATCAGCTGGACTCTTCTTTTATTTTTAAAACCAAATAAAATGGAAAACTATACTTGTATTTCAGCACTTTTAACTTATTGTAAAGATCATCTCATGAAAGAGACACATAAATGTCTGTTACTAATTCTATTGCTATTTTTTACTCATCTCAACGCCCAACAACCTCAACATAAAGGAGTAAAAGCTAAACCACTCGCCAAAATTGAGAAATCAATTGACAAGTTGAACAGCGAAATTAGTTCCTCTGAAAAAGAAGAGAAATCAATTATTTCAACCTATGTTGCTACCTACAAAGATAATCAAGGTGAGAATACAGGTGATTTTTTCCTAGTACATCAAAGAGAAGGACAGTCAGATGACTATGTTGAAAATCAAGCAAAATTGATCGCTGGAGATCGAAAATATTTTCTTCAAAAAAGTCCAATTCAAAAGGGATATTGCGGAATACTATATCAATTGCTACCATCAGGTGAGATGATGTTAAAAAATAAAATTAGGGGTGGTAAAAAAGCGGCCCAAAAAATATATACTAGAATTGAAAATTCAAATAATCAAAAAGCACTTAAACTTATTTGCAACTAATATTTAAGATGCTATTTATTGATATTCCATTCATTAGCCAAAAACCCTCTTCTGATACAAAGCGAATTATTTGGGGGAAAATCAGCTTTGTTTACTGAGAGGACTTTTATTACATAGAAACATAACTCCCTCAAAATACACGTTTCTTCGATTAAAAAACGTTTCACAACATTTCGTCGCTAAGAATAAGTCGTTCAAAGACTATTTTTTAATCAAAAGCGTTTTAAAAGGAGCTTTGCGCAGAAATCAATAACATGAAGGTAATCTTACTTCACCTCAAAAAACGTTTAAACGATGAAAACACACTAGCTGCAATTAGCTGTGTTATTTTGTCATTCACCATATTCTTTATCAAAAGAATCATGGACTTCCATGGTGGGTTTTAATCACTTGTTTTAGTGATCAACAAAAAGCCCCCCAATTTTTAAACCGGGGGGCTCTCTCACTAACCAACTTGAAAAAACAAACTCACTACTCAACTTGTACTTGGGCTACCAAATCTTCTATTTTGGTATTTACTTGTTTTAGTAACCCATCTATTTTTGAAGCATGGAATTCGTATTCCTTATCATCATATTTTAAAATAGTAACTGGGCGATCTCGAATTCTTTTAAAAAGTGTGGGTTCACCTAAACTATTTTCAAGAATGTTAGTCAATTCTCCAATTTCCTCTTGAGAAAGTCGACTTATTACCGAGACCTTTTTTCTGCGCACATCCCTACTTTCATACATCACCATTCCATCGCTGAATACACGAAGATTATAAACTGGGCACTTGCCTAAACATGGCCCTTTAGAATAAAACAAAACTGTATCTTTCTTGTCCACCGAGATGGTGGCCTCCTTACTGGACTTACAAGCGGCCAGGGCTAAAACTAGTAGAATCATTATTTTTTTCATTTTAAAATTATTTAAATGTCTTTTAATTCTATTTAGATCGTCTTACACAATTCGTGTGCTTTGGGTTACCAAAAGTTTTAGCCTTTTTCCAAGCGCCGGCAATGGGAAGCATTCTTTTTCCTTTTGCAGTTGCAGAATTGCCACGAATGAAGTCCCGAAGACCAATTAATTCAGAATGGTCATACATCAATTGAATTTTTTGTTCGGCAATTGAACTACCATTTACACCACCATTTCGAGTAACAAAAGTGGCAAACACTTCAGCGATATCTTCACCAGGGTTCGTAGATGCATAACCCGTTACAAAACGATCTTGGTACTTCGTATAAAACGCATCTTGCTTATCGTAATCTTCGCCCAGTTTGGAATGCTCGTCAGCAATATCGGCCCAAAATCTGGTTTGCAGTTTGTTGATATAGGCCTCTTTTTTAGCACATCCTTCACCAGTAAAATAGTTAGAACAATCATTTTCTGATATGGATGCATCTACCTGAGTATTATCCAAGGTCAGAATATGGCCAAATTCGTGTATAATGGTATAGGCCAATTCACCATCGCCATTGAACACTCCGCTGGGGTAGGCAAAATCAATAGCGATGCCCATCTCCCACTCTGATAGGTCCTGCGCAGTATCATAAACATATCCTGCAGTACCATTATTTTCACCGGCAAAAATCATGAAACGACTCATTTTAGCTAGGTAACTCGCGGGAATTATTTTTTTGGTAAGCGCCCATACCTCTTGGTGCTTTGCAGTATCTTTTTGAAAATCCAATTCCTTTCCAGTAACATTAAAATCCTTTTCTTTTATAAGATTCTCACCATCCACCCGATATAAGGTTATCTCACCTTCTCCTCCATCTGAATCTGGACTATTATTTGAGTCATCATCAGAATTTGTAGTATCTGTATTCGGGGTTTCTGGCTGGGTATCTGTACTTTCCGTTTCCGGATTATTGGCGGTAGGCACAACAGTATCGGTAAGTACATCATCTTTTACGCAAGATTGAATCATCGCAATTGCCAAAAACAATACCAACAGTAATCTCAATTTTTGTAGGTTTTTCATAATTATCAGTTTTAAATTATCATTCGTTTGCTATAACAACCGGATACTTTTAAAACACCCTATTTTTTTTCTTCAATTATTTTTTCCTGAAGCATTTTCTAATAATAAATAGGGTAAAGGGGAAGTAGCCTGTTGTTATGGTGGGAACCGTGATTGGCAACATGTTCAAATGAAATAAAAGGGAATATTGGTTTCCTGTTTTTTAGAAATCTTTAGCTTTGGGGAAAACCTCAGGTATTTTAGAATGGCAGGAGAACAGAAGTCCGTTTGCGACGAAAAGACCTTTAAAATGATTTTTGACACCAATTCTGAAGTAATTCGGAATTTCATTTATTACAAATGTGGTGATATGGCCCAGGCCGAAGATATCACGCAAGACGCATTTGTTAAACTTTGGAAGAATTGTAAAAAGGTGCTTTTTGAAAAAGCAAAATCGTTTGTGATGAAAGTAGCACAAAATGCATTTTACAATGAGGTTGACCATAAAAAAGTGGTGCTGAAGTACAACAAAAATGCAGTGAAATCTGAAGGACATGGAATAAGTCCGGAATTTTTACTTGAAGAAAAAGAATTTATGGCAAAGCTTCAAGAAAGCATTGCCAGCCTTCCACCAAAGGAACGTGAAGTATTTCTATTAAGTCGGAAGGATAAAAAAACATATAAAGAGATTGCCGAAATAGTAGGCATCTCACAAAAAGGAGTAGAACGAAGAATGCACTTGGCGCTCATGAAATTGCGGGAGAAAATAGGCACTTCAATCTAAACAATACGGGATGGAGAAATTTTACAATAAAGATGATTTTTTAGCAAAATGGTCAAGTGGAGACCTTTCCGAAGAACAAAAGGAAACTTTTCGTCAAACGGAAGACTATAAATACTACGCTGCTATTTTGGAAGGAACAGATTTGCTTGAAGTTCCTGCTTATGATAAGGAGAAGAATTTTGAAAGGGTACAGCAAAAAATGGCCACGGAGAAGAAGGTAGTTCAATTCATTCCCAAATGGGCCTATGCAGTAGCTGCTTCGGTTGTTATTCTTATTGGGTATACTTTCTTTTTTAATCAAACTACGAGCTATGAAACTGGTTTTGGTGAGCAATTGGCAATTGTGCTTCCAGACGAATCGGAAGTCCTTTTGAACGCAGATTCCGAATTAGAACATAAAAAGAAAGATTGGGAAAACAAGCGAACCCTTCAGCTAGATGGAGAAGCATTCTTCAAGGTCAAAAAAGGTTCCACATTTACTGTTCAAACCGACAATGGTTCGGTTACAGTTTTGGGAACACAATTTACAGTCACTTCTGATGATGGCATTTTCGAAGCCAAATGTTTTGAAGGGAAAGTTCGAGTTACAAAAGGAAATTTATCCGAAGTACTTACCAAAGGAAAAGCGGTACGCCTTGTTGACAATTCCTTTGAAAATTGGGAATTCATGGCAGATGCCCCTGCATGGGCTCAAGAGGAAAGCAGTTTTAAAAATGCTCCATTATCACAGGTTATTCGGGCCTTGGAAAAGCAATTCGATGTTACTATTAACACCGATAAGATTGATAAAAATGTTCGTTTTAGTGGTAGTTTTACGCATTCTGATTTGCAAAAAGCACTTCGAACCGTTTTTGAGCCTTTAGAAATTAAATTTACTTTTGACAATGAGAACACTATTGATCTCGTTATAGAGTAAATGAGGAGAATCTATATTCTACTTTTTCTTTTGTTTTCTATCAGTGCGTTCTCGCAAAAAGATATACAATTCACGAATACCCCTTTGAGTGAGGTCTTGATTGAGCTTGAAGCTATTTACGCTGTAAAGTTCTCTTATAATTCAACTTTCGTAGAACAAAAACAAGTCAACCTTCAGCTAGAAAAGGCTTCCCTCTCCGAAATTTTAAAACGACTTGAACAGGAATTAAATGTAGTTTTTGATAAGATTGATGAACGCTACTACATCCTAAAGGTCAAAAAAGAGTTGACCATTTGTGGTTACCTAAAGGATGGATTGGACAACACTTCCATTGATGGAGCGACTATTTCTAATTCTGCACAAACTAAGGGAAGCATTTCAGATACAAACGGCTACTTCTCTCTGAAAAATATAAGTCTGTCGGATACCTTATTGATTTCCTTTTTAGGCTACAAAACACTGTCCATACCAGCAAGCAGGTTTAAGGAAGAACATTGTGAAACATATGTCTTATCAGCTTCAAGCTATCTACTAAACGAGGTAGTTGTTCAAGAATACCTTGCCTCGGGAATTCTCAAAACACAAGATGGTTCCATCAAGATAAACCCGAAGAACTTGGATATTTTATCAGGATTATCTGAACCAGATATTTTACAGAACATTCAATTGCTTCCAGGTATTGAAAGTCCTACTGAAACCGCCTCCGGACTTTACATACGAGGTGGATCTCCCGACCAAAACCTTATCCTTTGGGATGGCATCAAAATGTACAATTCAGACCATTTCTTCGGAATGATATCCGCTTTCAACCCTTATATCACAAGCGATGTTAAAGTCTCTCGAAGTGGTACAAAAGCTGAATACGGCGATCGGGTTTCCGGAGTTATCGATATTAAAACAGACAATACCATTCCCTCCAAAACAGAGGGTGGATTTGGTTTGAACATGACCCATGCCGATGCATATCTTAAAATTCCTCTATCTGAAAAAGTGGGTGTTTTAGTTTCTGGAAGACGGTCTATAACGGATATCATACAAACTCCAGTATTCAATAATTTATCAGAGCAAGTGTTCCAAAACAGCAGCATTACCGAAAATCAGAACTTCTTTGACCCTGAATTTTCTGAAAGTGATGAGTTGTTCAATTTTCATGATGTTACGTTAAAACTGATTGCAAACCTTTCTGAGAAAGACCGACTTGTGATATCCAATCTGATAACAAAAAACAAATTGGATTATACCTTTCAAGACACACAGTTTGACATTAGTTCTAGCGATAAGCTCGATATTAAAAATTTCGGAACGAACCTAACCTGGAATCGGAATTGGAATGATAGATTTTCATCAAAAGCACAATTCTACTATTCAGATTATGATTTTAACTACCTAGGGGACAACATTTTTTCTACGGAAAGTGTTGTTACTGCAAAAACCAATAGCATAAAAGAACTAGGAGCATCATTACTTACGGATTGGAAACTTAACGAGCATCTTACCCTTTCAAACGGTTACCAGTTCTTTTCCAATCAGGTAGCTTATCTTTTGCAGTATGACGATTTCATACAAAATGATGACCAGACAAGTCCCACACATGCCTTGTACAGCCAACTAAACTTTAATAAACCAAAGCAATGGTACATTGACCTGGGTTTAAGGGGGAGCTATTATTCAGGACAAAATGCAGTTTTTCTTGAACCACGAATTTATGCTGAGCGTATTTTAAGTGATAATTTTCGACTGAAGGCTTCTGGGGAAATTAAGAATCAGGCTATCAGCCAAATCATTGAATTTACTACACAGGATTTCGGATTAGAAAATCAGGTATGGGCTTTAAGCTCTGAAGCAGACATCCCGATTTTGAAAAGCGGCCAATTTTCTGCTGGATTACTCTATTCAAATAATGGGTGGAACCTTGATATTGATGGTTACTATAAAAGCATTGACGGTTTGACCTCTATTACCCGAGGATTTGAATCAGCTGAAGATAACCTTTCAGAGGGCACAAGTACCAGTACAGGAATCGACTTTCTATTAAAAAAGAAATTCAACAACTATTCGACTTGGATAGGTTATACCTACTCTACTACCAACTTTTTGTTCGATGACCTTAACCAAGGAAATTCATTTAGAGGAAACAATGATATTACCCATTCCTTAACTTGGTCGCATGCTTACAAATGGAAGGGGTTTCAGTTTTCTTTGGGATGGAAATATAGATCAGGAATTCCCTTCTCTCAAGCTAGTGGTTTTGTTGATAACGAAGATGAAACCTTTATTGAATATGAGGAAATAAATGCGGAAACTTTACCTGCTTATCATAGAGCAGACTTTTCAGCCCTGTACAAATTTCAACTTTCTAAAAAGCCCAATTCGCCAGTCGGTAAGTTCGGATTCTCGTTACTCAATGTCTATGGAAGAAGAAATCAATTAAGCAAGAATTTTGGCCTTTTTAATGTTACCGATGAAAACAATGATACAACCGTAGAACTTGGTCAAATCGACCGTTTTTCGTTGCGGACCACGCCTAATTTTGTTTTTCGATTGGAATTTTAGGTTCGAGTACATCAATAGGAAATGGCACTACTTTCCCACTTTCTTTATCAATAGGCATTTGTGCCTTTGTTGTCTTCAAATGGTTCGTTAAAGTTGTCGCTAAATCTTTTAATTTTTCTGGATTTGCTTCAACCAAATTCTTCGTTTCTCCAATATCATCTTTTAGATTGAACAATTCCATACCTCTATCGACATGGTAATAAATGAGTTTCCAGTCGCCTTTTCGTACTGTACTTGCCGCCCCAATTCCCGGGCCGGATGCACCCCACTCATTTGGATAGTGCCAAAACAAGGGCCGAACACCATCATAGGTTTCCCCCTTCAAAACAGAAACAAAACTCTGTCCATCCACTTTTTGTATGGTTTCTAAACTATCGATTCCGGCCATTTCTAGAATGCTGGGGTAAAAGTCTTCGATAATTACTTGATGTGCAGAAGTAGATTCTGGTTTGGTTATTTCTGGCCATTTTACCAACATGGGTTCACGAATTCCTCCTTCGCGCATTGAACCTTTTCCACTTGACAAAGGTGCATTATGAGTATGTGGCTCCCCTGCTCTGGCATGCGCACTTAATCCGCCATTATCTGACATGAACAAAATGATCGTATTGTCTTCAATATTTTTCTTCTCCACATAATTCATGATATCTCCAAGGCTTTTGTCCATACCTTCAATCATAGATGCATATTTGGCCTCGGTGGAATCCATTCCCTTTTCCAAGTACTTTTGAAAGTAGCGCTTGTCTTCCATTATGGGTGTGTGAATTGCATAGTACGACATATACAAAAAGAAAGGCTGCTGCCCTGTAACCGCTGAATCCATGGCAATTAGAGCCTCTTGAGTAATTGCTTCTGTAAGATAAACATCTTTTCCATGGTACTTTTCTAATCCTGGTACGGCCCAAATTGCTTTCTCTTTTTTGCCATTTCCAAAGTTTTCTGTACCCAGATAGCTTCCTGGTGCTCCAGCGGCATGTCCTGCGATATTAATATCAAAACCTAATTTCAAGGGATTCTCTCCTGGAGTTCCTATAGCTCCTAAATGGGCCTTACCTGAATGAATAGTAAAGTATCCAACATCATGCAAAGCCTGAGGCAGAGGCATTGCTTGTATCGCTTTTGAATCTCCTCCAACCGGACTCATCCCATTGACATTCCATTCCGGAAAGATTAAAGATTCATGATTTTTCTCCATAGGTTGAATAGAATCCTTTCTGAGCGTCCAATTGGTGACTCTGTGGCGGGCGGCATTCATACCAGTCATCAAACTAACTCGTGTTGGAGAGCAAACTGGAGTCGCATAAGCTTGGGTAAATTTCATACCGTCTTTCGCTAATCGCTCCATATTTGGCGTATGGTACAAATCATTGTAAGGCGTTCGTTCCGTCCAAAAAGGAACTGAGGTATCTTGCCAACCCATATCATCTACCAAAAACAAGATAATGTTTGGCGGAACTTCTTCGATTTCCTCTGGCTGACAAGAGGCAAAGAACAATACACATAGTATAAAACCCAAAATGATTTTTTTCATATTATTCGCTCTAAGCCTTAAAGATACATTATGTTTTAGATTTGATTTTGAGATTATTCTTCAAGTTCATTTTCGTTTCTCGCGATTTTTTTGAGTGTGGAAAAAGAAAGTATCTTTATGCTTTCAGATCAACAAACGATAAGATTGTACACCATAATTGACATAGAAACTACTGGGAACGGTATTAAGGGCAATAAGATTACCGAAATAGCTATTTTCAAATATGATGGGTACGAAATTGTTGAGGAGTACACTTCTTTGGTAAATCCTGAATGTGAGATACCTTATTTCATTACAGGTTTGACTGGTATCGATAATCAAATGGTGCGTGATGCCCCCACAATTGATCAAATAGCAGATGAAATTCTAGAGATTACAAAAGATACCATCTTCGTTGCGCATAGCGTTAACTTTGATTACAATGTTATCAAAAATGAATTCAAGAATATTGGCCGAGAATTTGTTCGTAAAAAACTTTGTACGGTTCGGTTATCGCGAAAGTTGATTCCGGGTTACAACTCCTATAGTTTAGGAAAACTTTGTTCGGCATTAGGTATTCCATTAACGGACAGGCATCGTGCTCGTGGTGATGCACATGCTACTACCCTATTGTTTGAAAAACTATTGCGCGCAGAGGGAGCAGAAGCAGTCTTCAAAACCTTTTTAAATGCCCGCTCGCAAGAAGCCACACTCCCTCCTGCATTATCTCGAGAAGTTTATGAAAAGCTTCCTGAAGTCCCTGGTATCTATTTTTTCAAGAATGCTAAGGGAGCGATTATCTATGTAGGTAAGGCTATCAATATTAAAAAAAGGGTACTAGGTCATTTTTATGATAAATCTACCAAGGAGATTGAGATGTGCCAAGAAACGGCCAATATTGATTTTGAGCTTTCTGGAAGTGAATTAGTTGCCTTACTCATGGAATCTGATGCGATCAAGCACCATTATCCACCTTTTAACCGGGCACAAAAGCGCACCATTCAGCAGTATGCTATTTTCTCTTATGAAGATCGAAAGGGCATTATGCATCTAGCACATAACAAACTAAAAGCTGCTCCTAATCCTTTGATGATTTATTATAGTACTACCGATTGTCGCGCAGCACTTCAGGAAATTTGTAAAACCTTTGAACTATGTCCTAAATACTGCCATTTACAAGAAGGGGTAGAACATTGTTCTCATTATAGCATTACAAACTGCGGAGGTATTTGCCGTGGGAAAGAAAAAGCTCTTAGTTACAATGAACGAGTTTTAAAGGCCATTCAATCTTTAAAAGGCACTCATCAAAATTTTGTTATTCAGGAAAAAGGAAGAACCCTAGAGGAACAAGCATTTATATGGATCGAAAATGGAAGATATGCAGGTTACGGTTTTGTGCAAAAAGAAGAAACTATACACTCCTATGACGATTTGGAGACTTTCTTAATCCGCAAAAAAAATACGCTTGAAGCACAGCGCATTTTGCAATCATATCTTTTAAAAAATCCGGAGAAAGAAAAATTCTTATTGACAGCTCCCATACTCTAGCTCAATCAGTCATTGAGCTTTCGATACATTCGGATTACAAAAACCAACCAAATCATAAAAATGGCACCAACAAAAATGGAATAGTACAAAATTAAATCCATTACTTCTTATACTTTAGGTAGTTCATGAAACCTAGTATGGTGGGGGCCCAAAATGCAACAAAAATTGCATCTAACTTTTTTCCGCTTAGAAACATATATTCTGAAAAAACGATAATCGAAAGGACTATCAGAAGCATCAGACAATTCATTGGTCCTATGCGCTTAATAAAATTTTTAATCATTGAGCGTAAAGTAATTCTTATTAAATATAGGCTTTTGCGAAATGAAAAACTATTAAAATTTAAGTTTTCTTTAACGTTTGCATTTTTGGCATAAAAAATCCCATTTAACCGTATTATGCATAATTAAAAAGGTATTTATTTTAATATTTGTAGTTCAGTATAGTACAGTAATTCACCCACATTACTGTATTTTATTACAATGTAGATGGACAAACCCAATCAGTAACTTCAGCACCAGCCTTTTTCAATGCACCAAATCCGCCAGCAATATCAATCAAATTATGATAGCCTCTACTTTTAAGAATAGACGCTGCAATAACCGATCGATACCCTCCTGCGCAATGCAGATAAAAGGTTTTGTCTTTTGGAAACTTCGCCAAATGATCATTTAGCATACTTAAAGGTGTATGATTTGCATCGATAACATATTCTGACTGATACTCACCTTCTTTTCGAACGTCAAACACTGGAATTTCTTTAGCATTAATCTTGGGAGTCACTTCTTCAGCAGATAATGAAGTAATGCCATCAGATTCTTTTCCTGCAATAGTCCATGCTTCAAAACCTCCTTTTAGATATCCAATAGTTCCATCAAAGCCTACTCTTGACAAACGTGTAATCGTTTCTTCTTCTTTTCCTTCGGGTGTTACCAATAAAATTGGTTGCTTGACATCCGCTATAAGAGCCCCAACCCAAGGAGCAAAATCTCCATTTAAACCAATAAAAATAGAACGAGGAATATGCCCCTTCACAAAATCGTGTTGATGACGCACATCTAGGACTAAAGCCCCTGATTCATTGGCTGCTATTTCAAACTCAGTTGGAGAGAGTGCTGTACTACCCCTATGGAGTACATCGGCAATATCTTCGTAACCTTCTTTATTCATCTTCACATTAAGTGGAAAATATTTCGGCGGAGGTAAAAGCCCGTCAGTTACTTCTTTGACAAACTCTTGTTTGGTCATATCTGCCCTTAGTGCATAATTCATCTTCTTTTGATTACCAAGAGTGTCTACAGTTTCTTTCATCATATTCTTTCCACAAGCCGAACCAGCGCCATGAGCGGGATAAACAATAATATCGTCTGCTAAAGGCATAATTTTAGTACGAAGGCTATCAAATAAAATACCCGCTAAATCTTCTTGTGTCATATCTGCCGCTTTCTGTGCAAGATCAGGTCTTCCCACATCTCCTAGGAACAATGTATCTCCAGAGAAAATAGCATGATCTTTTCCATTTTCATCTCTTAGAAGATAGGTAGTACTTTCCATGGTATGCCCAGGCGTATGCAAAACTATGATAGTCAATTTCCCTATTTTAAATTCTTGCTCATCTTTCGCAATGATAGTTTCGAATGATGGATTCGCATTTGGCCCGAAGACTATTGGTGCTCCACTTTGTTTTGAAAGCGTAACATGCCCGCTAACGAAATCAGCATGAAAATGTGTTTCAAATATGTATTTGATTTTTGCATTGTCACGTTCAGCACGGTCTAAATAAGGTTGCACCTCTCGTAAGGGGTCTATTATAGCAATTTCACCATCACTTTCGATATAGTAAGCTCCTTGGGCAAGGCATCCGGTATATATTTGTTCTATATTCATAACTCCATCTTTACTACTACAAAATTAATACTTATTGTATTCACACTAAGTAACCTTAGTTACCATTTGTTCGATTTTGATAGGCAACCTTGCCTTGTAAATCAGAAAGACAACCTGGTTTGTCAAAATGTGCCACTGCATCCTTAGTTTTCACAAACAGATGTTCCTTTTGTAGCTCTTTGATAATTCCACTACTAAAAATAATATCACGCGTTGGACCAATGGCACCCGCTACTGAAAAGTGTAAATTTCGATAATGTAATTCTTTGATTACTTTGATCAGCATTTGAGCGGCGGAACTGTCGATGTAATTAATCGCCTCTGCATTTAGAATAACTCCCCTTAAAGAACTTCCTTTTTTATCAATTTCTTTAAACAATTCTCTCTTGAAAAATCCTGCATTGCCAAAATACAATTGAGCATCGAACCGAACAATCAACAAATCATCTCGGTCGACTATCTCATCGCCAAAACGCTTTATATTTTTATAATACTCCGAGCCTGAAATATTACTAAGAACCGCAAAATGAGGATTCGAAGTTCGATATACCATAAGTAACAAGGCGAATAAAACCCCGAGAAGAATACCCTGCGGAATACCCACAAACAAAGTAACTAAAAATGTTAGCATTAAAACAAAAAACTCATCTTTTCGGTTATTCCATAAGTTCTGAGCATAACTAAAGTCGATCAAACTAAATACAGAAACCATAATGATGCTTGCCAAAATTGCATTCGGCAAATAATAAAACAAGGGTGTTAAAAATAATAGTGTAAGCACTACCAATATCACCGCAAAAACTGCTGCTAAATTCGTTTTTACTCCCGATTCTAAATTGATCGCCGAACGCGAAAAACTTGCAGTAGCCCCATATGATTGAAAGAAAGATCCAACGATATTTGAAGTACCTAAAGCCACGAGTTCTTGATTCGCATCAATGGTCTCTTTGCCCTCCTTTTCTTCTAAAGCTTTCCCTATTGATATAGCCTCTAAATAACCTACTAAGGCTAAAGTCAAGGCTATAGGCCAAATACTAATCGCGTTTTCCAAACTAATATTTGGCACTTGAAAACTAGGTAACCCTGTAGGAATAGCACCAACTATTTTAACCCCGAAGCGTTCTAGGTCTAAGAAGTAGACCGCCAGAATTCCTAATACAACTACGATCAGAATAGACGGAATCTTTTTACTCCATTTCTTTACACCGACAATAATAAGAATTCCGATCAGGCCAATAGCAAAATCCGCAAGATTGGTATCAGATATTCTTTCAAAGGCATTTATAATCAACTGGTGAAACTTACTGCTACGTTCAATATCAGCACCAATAAGATGTTTTAATTGGCTAAAAATTATTATCAAAGCTGCTGCAGAGGTAAAACCGCTAATTACCGGTTTGGACAAAAAATTGACCAAGAAACCCATTCTACTAATCCCCAAAAACAGCTGAATTGCTCCAACCATGAAAGCTAAGAAAATGGCCATGGCTATATAGTTCTCCAATCCTGTAATTGCCAAAGCACCTAACCCTGCGGCTACCAAAAGTGAATCCATCGCAACTGGGCCAATACCAACATTTTTTGAAGTACCCAGAAACATGTATACCAATAGAGGAAAAATAGATGCATAGAGTCCGTAAACGGGAGGCAAACCGGCAATCATAGCATAGGCCATCCCTTGGGGAATCAAGACAATTCCCACGGTAAGACCCGCTACCAAATCTTTACTAAAATTGGTTTTTTGGTAATTGGCTAGCCATTGCAGAAATGGAAAGAATTTTTGCATTGGTCAAATTTACGCTTAAATGTGGAAATTGGTGTAACTGGGGTTACGTTTGGGTTTTGAAGACAAGAGTGAATCTTAAACTTACTCATTCAATTTCCCTAAGAAAACATTCACTCTGGGGTTTATAGGGTTACCCGCCGAACGCCGCATTACAACAATTTGACCCGCATGCCATATGGCATCTTCAATAGGCCCGTTAATGCCATTCCAAAAGGGGTACTGCGCCGTACCATTTTTAGTTTCAAAGATGATATGATGCTCATTCAAATCCGTAGACGACGCAAAAAGTGTACTCGCCTCTTTTAAATTTTCAAGTGTTTTCTGTCTTCGTTCAAGTCCTTCTAACTTTACAGGTTGCGTGGTTCTGTCATTGGGCATTTTCTTTGCCGCATTTAAAATTACTGCAGAAAGTCCATAAATATGATCCAGTGTTTGGTCAATCGTACGCCCTTCATTACCAGGTTCGTATTTCAAATTGTCTTCGGTAATTCCATGCGTAGCCCAATAGTAACGGAAGCCGAGTCCGTCAATCATTCGTGCCACAACTGTACCTGAAGTATAGTTTTCAAAAGCTTCGGGTATACTTGCATAGGGCAAAGAATCGTTTGTCATTTCCTGTGCATTACAAGTGAGGCTCACTAAAATTAGGATACTGCTAAAAAGAACTTTCATTATTTGTCAATTGAGTTTAAGTAGATAAAATTACAAAGAAAGGTTTTGGGTTTAAAGTTTTAAAACTTTAATATGATTGCGATGCATTTCTATTTTACCTTCTTTCTCTAATTTTTTAAGCAATCGAGAGATAACAACTCGAGAGGTATGCAAATCATAAGCGATTTCTTGATGTGTCGTATGAATAGTATCATCGTGCGTCACTTTTGCCTTGTCTTGTAGGTGTTTTAAAACACGTTCATCCATCCGAAGAAAAGCTAAGGTATCAACGGTCTCCAAAAGTTCCATCATGCGCGTATGATAGCTATCTACTATAAATTGCTGCCATGAGGGATATTTGGCCATCCAGACTTCCATCTTTTGAGCGGGAATCATCAATAATTCTGTATCGCTTTCGGTGACCGCCCGTATTTCACTTTTGGTTTTTCCCATCCCACAGGAGAAAGTCATCGCGCAGGTATCCCCCTTTTCCAAAAAATAAAGAAGTAATTCATCGCCCTCATCATCTTCTCTTAAAATTTTAATAGCACCTTCGAGTAAGAGGGGCATATGGGTAATGGGTTCACCAATATCCATTAAGGTTTGACCCTGAGGAATATTTTTATAAATACCAGCAACATCAATTTCAGCTAAAAGCGCCTTCTCAAAAAGAAAACCGTACTGTTCTTGTAATTTAGGTCTCACTACTATTAATTTTAATTTCAATTCCGCATTTGTACTGAACCTGTCCGCCGACAGGCGGGATAATTTCAGTAAAGGTGGAAATCTTCTAGTCGTTTAAAGAGATATAAACTTTAAAGGTTTTCGCAGTATCATGCAGATACTGAAATCCCTCATGCAGGCTTTTTTGCTCTACTTCGTAGGGATAAAAAGTTATCGGTTCGATACATATCATATTCGGGACCTCCGTCCACAACATAAAATTACCAAAACCTTCGGTACGAATCCGAAGTTCGTTTTTATCCTTTAATATCACTTCTTCATAGCCAATCACCTTAAAAGCTCTACTACCAACGGCCATAATCTGAGAAAGTGAAATACTATGTTCTTCCGCTATAATAATTGGATTTTTGGTAACTAAATTAAATGCCGGATGATAGCCCAGCATAAAAGGTGTATCTCTTTGCCCAGAAACGGTAAAGGAAATTTCGAGTCCGTCTTCTTTGAGTTTGAACTTTTTTTCAAACTCAAAGTCATAGGTCCAATACAAAAACTGTTTGTTTGACTTCTCAGGATACTTTGAATTGGCTATTGGAGTTCTTGCCTTATAACTTTTTCGAAATACAGCTTCAGTTTCGGATTGAGAAACTAATTCGTAATCCATTTCTCTCAGTAAACCGTGCTGATCTTGAACAGCTATACCCTTAGGTGTCTCCACTTGAAAATCTACTTCATCGGTTGGACCAATAATCGGAAACATCTCTGTATCTGAATTTCGCCACCCAGGATTCCCTTTTTGGTGAATGTACTCATGATCATTTACTTGATAACCGACAAGTTCGCCGGCATCAACTCTTAATATTTGAGAGCCAAATTTTAAAATCATCAAACAAAATTAAAGTGCTCCAATTGAATTGTCTAACCAGAGGGTTCTATCTTTAATCCATTGAATAAGATAAGCCGTTTCTTCATTATAGGTACTACCCACAAATTTATTGGGCCAAACATAGGTACCCAAAACTGGCCATTTGGTAAAATTTGAACTTATGGCAGCTCCATCATTTAAGGTTTTGACATAATCGTCTACTTTGGCCAAAATAGTGGCATCTGAAAGTGTGCTTCCTCGTAAGGCATTCCACCGTTCTTTCAAACGTGCTACAAAAGCTGGGTCTTCTAACAAGCGATCCCACCAAAAAGGAACCGCCCAAAAATCATCGGGGCACCTTTCATTATATTTGTATGCCCATACATTGGCTTCACCACCACTACAATAATCTGCATTTCCGAAAGCAAGATTGAAATCCCAAATGGGGCCCATTTTAAGCTTTTCGTTTTTATCTTTATGCATCCAGGTACTAATGCGAAAGGCATCTACATTGTTAGAAAGTTCATTCAATATGAAAAAATCTACAAAGCTATCGACATCAACAAATGATGCGTAACCCGTATCGGGGTCGGTAAAAGTTTCAGAGGCTAAAGCGTCTTCAAAATCTGTAATGTAGCTAGAGATATACGTCTTTTGTGCTTCGGTAATATCATCGTATTTCGGGTAATCGTATAAAAAACGAATAGGGCTTCCCGTTTCGTCAATAGATGAACCATATCTAGAATTAAACGAATTTTGATCCGTATATCCGTCTCTATCACTCTTATCAATTTTAATGATATATCCTCCGGTAAGATCTTCACCTTCATTTTCATCCTCCTTTAACTTATTGATATCTATACGCCCACTATCACGTTTGAGCTTTTCCATGAAAACATAAAGACCATTGTATTGCCCATTGATTTCTAATTCAACAAACTTGGTTCGGCTAGCGTAAAGGCCCATATCTCTTGCAAGGTCATAAATCAAAACGTTTCGAATTAATGACTTATCACTATAGGGAGCATATAAAATCCAATCTTCTTCTTCCGGCATTTCTAATAAAGAGGTATCTATATCATTTCCTTCAGCATCCCAAGTTTCAAATCCGTATGACTTTTTTGGAAATTGCTGTGAGGAAGATCCTCTGATTTCAATGCCCATATTTCCAGAATATAGCGTTTGTTCGTTCTCAATAATCGTAAAATCTGCAGGGATTTTCGGTTCATCGACAATTAAACCACCATTCGTATTTACTAAAAAACGTGGAAGGGGGACTTCAGCAACTGCATCAGGCTCATCACTGTTAGGTTGGTCAGATGGTGCATTGTCATCGCTACTACATGAGGCAACAATTAATAAAGATAATAACAGAAGAAAGTATCTAGCGAATGACACTAGTTGTGGGATTCTTTTTTTTAACATTAGGCATTTTTTTTCTAAGATATGAAACTAATTATAACTACTTTTTTTTAGAATTTTAATGCAGCCCACTAATAATATCATATTTAGTAATAATATGATGTCTACCATCACCTAAATCTAGTAAAACAGCTTGAACGTCTTTATTGATTAATTTCGCTACGTGATCAATTGACGTATTTCTATCTACAATGGGAAAAGGGTCTTGCATAACCTCCTTTACTGGTTTTGAAGTTACGTCGGCATCTTCTATAATTGCTCGAAAGAGAATAGCTTCATCAACTGAACCAACAAAACCATCAATATCTTCAACTGGAATTTGCGATATATTGTGATTCTTCATTCGCTCAACGGCATGCATCACCAACTCTTCAGTCTTAACGGTTACTAGAGGTTCATCAATATGATTCTTAATCAAATCTATCGCTTTAGTAACCTCATCATCTAAAAAGCCACGGTTGCGCATCCATTCATCATTGAACATTTTGCCAACATACCTGCTTCCATGATCATGAAAGAGTACGACAACTACATCATCTTTGGTAAAGTGATCTTTTAATTGGAGTAACCCCTTTATCGCAGCACCGGCAGAATTGCCCAAAAACATACCCTCTTCTTTAGCCAAGCGTTGTGTATAAATGGCCGCATCTTTATCAGTTACTTTCGTGAAACCATCGATAACACTAAAGTTTACATTTTTTGGAAGTATATCCTCACCTATTCCCTCGGTGATATAAGGGTATATTTCATTTTCATCAAAAATACCCGTTTCGTGATATTTTTTAAAAACCGAACCATAGGTATCAATTCCCCAAACTTTCACATCGGGATTATTCATTTTAAGGTAAGAGCCCACTCCAGAAATTGTTCCTCCTGTGCCTACACCAACTACAAAGTGTGTAACTCTTCCATCCGTTTGCTCCCAAATTTCTGGTCCCGTACTTTTAAAATGCGCTTTGCAATTTGACGGATTATCATACTGGTTTACATACCAAGAATTCGGAATCTCTTTTGCTAATCTTTTTGCTGTGGAATAATAACTTCTGGGGTCATCAGGAGCAACATCTGTAGGGCAAACATATACTTCACTACCCACAGCTTTTAAAATATCAATCTTCTCTTTGGATTGCTTATCGCTGATTACACAGATCATCTTGTACCCTTTCACCACAGCACCTAAAGCTAGACCCATTCCTGTATTGCCAGAGGTACCTTCGATAATCGTTCCGCCGGGTTTTAGGATACCTGCTTCTTCAGCATCTTCAATCATTTGTACCGCCATTCGATCTTTTACCGAATTTCCAGGGTTAAAAGTTTCGTATTTCGCAAGCACCAAACAAGGCAGTTCAGCGGTAAGCTTATTTAGTTTTACCAAAGGGGTATCGCCAATAGTTTCAAGGATATTTTCTGCATACTTCATATACTTACAAAGTTATGGATTTGAAATGGACGAATTTCAATTTGCGATGTAAGTTTTACTCAAACTTAATTGCTTTAACGGGAGTAATTTTTGTAATGATATAAGAGGGCAGCAATAGCATCAACAGACAAAGTACTAAAACACCAATATTCAAGATCAAAACTGTAAAAAAATCAATGTGCACAGGTATGAATTCAACATGATATTCTTTCGGGTTAGGAAATCTAAAGAGTTTGTACGTATTCTGCAACCAGATAATTCCAAGACCAATAAAATTTCCCCAAAGAAGCCCAATGCCAATGAGATAAGTTGCGTTATACAAAAATACTTTTCTAATACTCCAATTTGCAGAGCCCAACGCCTTCAAAATTCCAATCATTTGTGTTCGCTCTAGAATTAGGACTAACAAGGCCGTAATCATGTTAATGCCTGCAACTATAATCATGATACCAATTATTAGAGCCACATTAAAATCGAAGAGACTTATCCATTCGAAAATCGGTCCGTATTTATATTTTATATTTCTGGTATCTAAGGTAGAAAGTGTATTCCCGTATATCTCATTGGTCTTCGCATCAATAGCGTCAAAATCATCTAAAAAAACTTCAAAATTACCGACTTGATTAGTCTCCCACTTATTCATACGCTGAATATGTCGGATATCAACGAAAACCAAGACTCCATCAATTTCTTCAAAACCGCTATCGTAAATACCAGTGATATTAAATTTTCTTTGGTTAGGCAGTTTGTCAGCAGCATCTTTAAAAAAAACAGAAAAGAAGGTATCACCTGTTTTTAACTGTAGTCGATTTGCCATTATTCGAGACATCAGTACATCTCCATTTAAGTCTCCATTATATTGTGGCAACTCACCTTCAACCAAGTACTCTTCTAAAACATTCCAATTATAATCTTTACCAACACCCTTGGCAATAATGCCCTCAAAAGTAGTTTCAGTACGAATCACACCACCTTTACTAGCAACAGCCTGCACATGAGATATACCTTCAACATCGGTAAATTTTGGATAGAAATCTTGTTCTAAAGAAACAGGAACAACCGAAACATCAGAATTGTTATTGTCGAAATTGTAAATTTGGATATGCCCGTTAAAAGCAGTGACTTTTTCGCGAATCTTAACTTTTAAACCGTCACCTGTAGCAATGGCTATCAGCATCATGATAATACCTAAAGCAATCGCCGAAATCGCTATTTTTATTATTGGCGCGGAAATGCTAATTTTATCAGCACCACCACGAATTAGTCGCTTGGCGATAAAGTATTCAAAATTCAATCTATGGCGTTTTTTTCCGGATATAAAAGTACTGTTTTCATTTGGTTTTTAATCTTATCAACTTGTGGAAGCCCTCAAAAATCGGAAAAGATAAATAGCGATATAGCAGAAGTCAAAGAAAAATCGGTAGTTCTAAAACCGATTCGCACAGGTGCGAATCAAACGGAAAAATATCTCCCGATGCTAAAAAATAAGTCTGTGGGTATTGTAGCTAATCAAACTAGTGTAATTTTCAAAGGTCATCACTATACTCATCTTGTTGACTCTCTGCTTGCTCTAGATGTGAACATTATAAAAGTATTTGCTCCCGAACATGGGTTCCGAGGTCGAGCGGATGCAGGAGAAAAAGTAAAAGATGAGATCGATATTAAAACCGGGCTACCCTTAATTTCTCTTCATGGAAAAAGCAGAAAACCCTCTTCTGAACAGCTACAGGGGTTAGATGTCATTGTTTTTGACATTCAAGATGTAGGAGTTCGTTTTTATACTTATATCGCTACCCTCCAGTTGGTTATGGAAGCTTGCGCAGAAAGCAACATTCCTGTTATTGTTCTAGATCGTCCCAACCCTAACGCACATTATATTGATGGGCCTACCATGGAGGCTGAACATACTGGTTTCTTAGGAATGACAGAAATACCTTTGGTTTACGGAATGACCATTGGTGAATATGCCAAGATGATCAACGAAGAAGGCTTACTGACTAATGACTTAAAAACAAACCTCATCGTCATTCCACTTCAAAACTGGATGCATACTACCTCATACTATCTACCGATTCGGCCTTCACCTAACTTACCAAACGATCAGGCAATCAATCTGTACCCGAGTCTTGGCCTTTTTGAAGGCACAAACGCGAATGCTGGCCGTGGAACAGAATTTCAATTTCAACGTTATGGAGCTTCTTTTTTAGATAGTACGCAATACAATTTTTCCTATACCCCAAAACCAAATTTCGGATCAAAAAGTCCAAAGGAAAATGGGAAATTATGTTACGGGAAAGACTTAGGGAAAATTCCGAAAATGAATCAAGTTTCTTTGCAATGGCTTATTGATGGATATCAAAATTCTATTGATAAATCAAAATTCTTTAACACCAGTGGATTTACGAAACACGCAGGCACCGAAAAATTACAACAACAAATTGAGGCAGACATGACAGAAAAAGAAATAAAAGCTTCTTGGCAAAAAGATTTAGAAAAATTTAAAAAGGTTCGTGAAAAGTATCTTATCTATAATTAATTAGCAGCCTCTTCATAACCTGTTGGTTTGCGATACTTATGAAATGGTTGTTTCAATAAAACACCTATTTTGCTATTCTCTTCTTCATTAAAAAAGGTGTCAACTCCATAAACAATATCGTCACGATCATACTCCAGATAGGTACCACATAATCGATCCCAAATGGAAAAAATATTACCGTAGTTAGAATCAGTATACGGCAATTTATAGTGATGATGTACCTTATGCATGTCTGGTGATACAATCACATAACTTAGCGCTTTATCGAGCTTTCTCGGTAATTTAATATTCGCGTGATTGAATTGAGAAAGCACTAAGGATAAAGATTGATATAACATCACAACCCCCATAGGCGCGCCTACCAAAAAGACCCCAACAAGTGTAAACGTGTAGCGAATCATACTTTCTAGAGGATGATGACGATTGGCTGTAGTGGTATCTACATTGTGATCTGTATGGTGAACTAAATGTATCATCCAAAGAGGTTTTACCTTATGCTCGGTAAAATGAGCGAGATAAGCTCCAATAAAGTCCAATAATAATAATCCAATTATTACATAAGCCCATAAGGGCATTTCTGGCAACCAATTTATAATTCCGAAATTATTAGCTGCAGTCCAATCTGCCGTTTTCAATAAAACAAAAGCGAGTGGCAAGTTCACTAGAATAGTAGTTCCGGTTAAAATGAAATTAGGTAATGCGTGCTTCCATTTTTTGTATTTAAAACTTACTAGAGGTAAAATACCTTCGAGCAGCCAAAAAAAAGTAATTCCTCCCACTAAAATGATAGATCTATGCAATGAGGGGATCGTTTCAAAATAATTGATTATTTCTTCCATAGGATTATAAATATAAGAAATTTAGGTTTTTGGTTTAGCATTGTAAAAGTGCTATTATTTCAAGGGTATTCTTTTCTTCATTTCTTCCACAATATTAAAAGCAGCCGGACAAATCGTAACATTCTTAAGGGTTAGATGGCTGATTTGCTGAAACTTCTTTCGATTTGTATGCGGAAACTCACGACAGGCTTTGGGTCTCACTTCATAAATTGAGCAGTAATTATCTGATCCTAAAAATGAACATGGTACTTGTTGAAGCACATAATCATTGTCTTCATCAACTCGTAAATATTGAGCTATGAACTGCTGTGGCTTTTGTCGCAGATGTTTAGCAATTCGTTGTACATCAGCATTTGTAAATAGGGGTCCCGTAGTTTTGCAACAATTTGCACAATGTAAACAATCGGTTCTTTCAAACTCTTCTTCATGCAATTCTTGCATGATATAGTCTATTTTTTTTGGTGGTTTGTTGCGTAGCTTAGCAAAATACTTTTTGTTTTCTGTATGCTTTTCTTTTGCCTTTCCAGGAAGATTTCTTAATATTTCAGTCATCCGCTACTCTTTCAAAAGACTTAAAGCAGTTTCGTATAAATCTCGACTCCAACTTTCTGAAGCCGCGGAAATAGCCTTGGTTAAAACAGGTTGCTTTTCAATAATTTTTTTACCTAAGTCTGAATTATAAAATGCGTTTAGTTCTTCCTTTTGTGCAGATGTCATTTTAGACCTATCAGCAGTAAGCTGCAGTCCTGCCGGACTATTATAAAAAGTATTCATCTTCTTGATTTCTGATCGTTCAAAATTTTGCTGATAAATAGGAACAAGTTCTTTTAGAATATCAGAAATAGCCTTTTCCTTGTTGTTTTCCAGATATTCCCAACCTCGCGATGTGCGCTCTGATTTCGGGTATTGGGTACTCAACATCTTCAAAAGTTCATCGTAAGCATATTCATATTGATTTAAGGTCCCATTACTTTCTAGATAAGTAGACACTTCGAAAGAAAAATCAGTTTCTTGAGCGCTCACATCCATAGAAATAAATAGAAATAAAATGAGAGATAATTTAATTGTTTTCATGGGATATGAATTCAGGCAAAAATTGCCACTTTTGCACAAATTACAAATAATATTACCATGGATGTTTTTGGGGATGCAGTTTTCGATTATCAGCAGGGTAGGTATACAGAAGATCTGATTACCTTTTCTTCAATCGCTGAAGAAGATGTAATTCCTCTACCCTATCTTTTTAGAGATTTTAAGGCAATGCCTATTTTAGAGCAAAAGGCTTTAAACATTTGTAACGGAAAAGTTCTTGATATTGGTTCTGGCGCAGGAAGTCACAGTTTATACCTCCAAAAAAAGGGCATGGATGTAACTGCACTAGATTCATCAAAGGGAGCCCTTAAAACATGTAAACTTCGCGGAATAAAAAATTGTGTGCATGCTGATATCTTAGATTTTGAAGGAGAACAATTTGACACGCTTCTCATGCTTATGAATGGAATTGGGTTAGCTGGGGAGCTGAAAAACCTCAGTAAATTCTTCACACATTTAAAAAAACTACTTAGACCTAACGGACAAATTCTATTAGATTCTAGTGACATTATCTATCTATTTGATGAAGACGAAGATGGCGGTAGATGGCTTCCGGAAAGCGCAAAATATTATGGCGAAGTAAGCTTCACCCTGAGCTACAAAGGTTTAAAAGGCAAGCCTTTTTCATGGTTGTACCTTGATCAGAATACATTACACAGTGCCGCTCTAAGCAACGGCTTTAATTGTGAAATAGTAAGCTTGGGCGAACATTACGACTATTTAGCCAGATTAATTGCCTCTAAATAATAGATGGTGTAATTTTTGCGTTATTTTAGACAAAAGCTATGAAGATGAAGAATTTAAATATTTGGACAATACTGATTTGTTTGAGTGTTCTTATTAACTGTAGTAAAAATTCTGATGATACTGGCGAAGGGCCTATTGTTCAAGTTGATAAGACAGCTAACCTTCTTCGTACGGGTGAGTCTGCCAATGATATACTTTCAAATGATAACTTCGATAAACTTAAGATAGAGATTGCATTTGTGGCCGGTTTCAGACCCACACAATCAGCAATGGATGCGTTTATGGATTATTTAAGAACCTATACTTTCAAGGAAGATATTGAAATGGTCTTTAAAGGGCTAGATTCGGCGAACAAAGAAACACTTACTCTGCAAGAGGTTATTGATCTTGAAGAAGAGAATAGAACCGTCTACAATGATGGTAAAACTTTAGGTATCTATATCTATTTTACTGATGCAGCTGCTTCTTCAGACAATGCCCAAGAGGGCAGAGTTACTATTGGTTCTGTATATAGAAATACGTCAATGATAATTTATGAATCAACTATTAGAAGAATAGCTAACCAAAGCGATTCAACAACAAATGCGGATGTTGAAACAGCTACCATTAACCATGAATTTGGTCACTTATTTGGTTTGGTAGATTTAGGAACTCCAAAGATTAATGATCATGAGGATGTAGATTCAGCAAACCACTGTAACGTTAGTGGCTGCTTAATGCGCACAGCGCTACAATTTGGATCTTCAGGAAAATCTGCTAATCTCTCAGCGAATAACAATGAAATCAAAGCAAGTTGTTCATTAAGTGCTGAAAGTGTATTAAAAATGTTGGAAACCAATACATCTAAAGGTTTTTCGAATTCCGTTCCTCTTGATGCAGAGTGTATTCTAGATCTGCAGTCTAATGGAGGTAGGTAAACCCAAAGTGAAAACTAAGATCAATATTGAAGAACGACGACCAATTTGGATTGCCCTCTCAGACCTCTATATTGATAATGAGCTACAAGACTACGATTTCAAATATATTTCGCAAAAAATCAAGGCGAGTCCTTATTCCCTAGAACAAATAAAACAAATTGACAAAGAGGAGGTTTTTCCTGTTTTACATACAAACTTGTTAACCGTTGCTGGAATTTGGACGGGTTTTCAAGAAGAATGGTTGATTACAGAAATCATGCGAAAACTCGAAAAGAGAAATTTTCTCTCTCGCCTCATGAATGGCATCATGTATGCTTTTTTAAAATCGATGCAAAAAGACAATTGGAGAAAAATCGAAACTATGCTTAAACACGATTAAAGTTCAAAACTTAAGGAATATTCAAATATTTATGCGTCTGTAAAGAAACTTTCCATTTTGGATTTTTCATAACGTAATCGACAATTAAAGGCGTTACTTTTTCACTTACGCTCCATTCAGGTTGTAAATATAAAATACAGTCTTTATTGGTTTTTGCCGCCTGTTCCTCTGCAAAAATAAGATCGTGCTTGTTATAAACGATAACTTTCAATTCATGGGCTTCTTCATAGATCTTACCAAAAGGAAGCTTGTTTTTTTTGGGAGAAAGACAGATCCAATCCCAAATTCCTGTCAACTCATAAGCTCCAGAAGTTTCAATATGTGTTTGAAGGTTTTTGGCTTTCAATGCTTCAGTCAAAGGCTGCATATTCCAAGTAAGAGGCTCCCCTCCTGTTACAACTATTGTATCAGAATATTTGGCGGCATTATTTACAATTTGTTCTATGCCAGTTGGTGGATGCAATTCTGCATTCCAGCTTTCCTTAACATCGCACCAATGGCAACCTACATCACAACCTCCGACACGAATAAAATAGGCAGCAGTTCCCTTATGAAAACCCTCCCCTTGAATGGTATAAAATTCTTCCATCAAGGGCAGCATTACTCCTTTATCCACTAGCCATAAAACCTCATCTTTAACCATTTGACAAAGATAGGTCGCTAAAGCAGCATATCCCAAATAAGAAATACCAAAAAGCAAAAAAATAATTCCCTCTTAAGAGATTATTACAAACTTCTTTCAATACTCTTTTTAAACCGTAAAAATCCTTTATTTTTATGGCAAATAAAACCAAATGAGTACCAGAGACGAATTCTTTTCACATATTGAGAAAGGATATACCACCAAAGGCGATTTTATAACCATGGGCGCTGCAATGCTTGACGGAGAAGCAGTCAAAGATGCTTATGTAAAAATCCCTTTAAAAACCTTAAACCGCCACGGACTTATCGCCGGCGCTACTGGTACCGGAAAAACAAAAACACTGCAGGTTCTCGCAGAAAACTTGTCTGAAAAAGGTATTCCCGTTTTATTGATGGACTTAAAAGGCGATTTAAGTGGAATCGCACAACCGAGTCCTGGTCATCCTAAAATAGATGAACGCCACGAGAAAATCGGACTTCCTTTTGAAGCCAAAGGTTTTCCGGTGGAAATTTTATCCCTATCTGAACAAGATGGTGTTAAATTAAGAGCGACCGTTTCAGAGTTTGGACCAACTCTCCTATCCCGTATTCTAGATTTGACAGTAACACAAGAAGGCATCGTTGCTGTGGTCTTCAAATATTGCGACGACAACAAGTTGCCATTACTAGATCTAAAGGATTTCAAAAAAGTCTTACAATATGCAACAGGAGAAGGCAAAAAGGAATTCGCCAAAGACTATGGTAGAATATCTACCAGTTCCACCGGAACCATTCTTAGAAAAATAATTGAGTTAGAACAGCAAGGTGCAGATTTGTTCTTCGGAGAAAAATCTTTTGAAGTAGATGATTTAACCCGCATCGATAAAAATGGAAAAGGATATATAAATATCATCCGACTGACGGATATTCAAGATAGGCCTAAACTATTTTCTACTTTTATGTTGAGTTTGTTGGCAGAGATTTATTCTACTTTTCCAGAGCAAGGTGATAGTGATTCCCCAGAATTAGTTCTTTTCATTGACGAAGCGCACCTCATTTTCAAGGAAGCATCAAAAGCTCTGTTAGATCAAATTGAAGGTATAGTAAAATTGATTCGATCTAAAGGTATTGGATTGTATTTTGTTACACAAAACCCTACAGATGTGCCCAATGAGGTTTTGGCGCAATTAGGTTTAAAAGTGCAGCACGCGCTGCGGGCGTTTACGGCCAGAGATAGAAAAGCGATAAAGCTTACGGCAGAAAACTACCCAGAATCCTCCTATTATAATACCAAAGAAGTGCTAACCTCGCTTGGAATTGGCGAAGCTCTAATTTCAGCTTTAGACGAAAAAGGAAGACCAACTCCTCTAGCGGCCACTTTATTAAGAGCACCAATGAGTCGTATGGATGTGCTTACAGATAGCGAATTGAAAACTGCTATAAAGAACTCTAAACTGGTCAAAAAGTATGGAGAGGTAATAGACCGTGAAAGTGCATATGAAATTCTTAATGAAAAAATTGAGAAAGCTGAGAAGGCGGCTGCAAAAGAAAAGGCGAAACCAAAATCTAAATCTTCAAGAAGGAGAAGTACACGTCAAAACCCGGTAATAAAAGTATTGACCAGTGCAACCTTCATACGAGGTGTACTTGGGGTACTAAAAAAGGTATTACGATAGTTTTATGAAGAAAATAGCAATAGTCACAATACTACTTTTGAGCCTTTTCTTAATGGTTAATTGTGAACAGCCTCCAAAAAACACTAATTTTTTGATTACAAAAGCTAGTATTGGCAAACTTGACAAGTCTAGTCTTGCTCGTGATTTGGAGATTATTTATGAACAAGATTCTATTGTAAAAGATACAGCAAGGCTTCTAGTTGGCTTTGGAGCTAAAAAAATTGATGTTTACGAAAAAGGCGGCAAACATCTCTTAACCTTAACCCCAAGTTCTGATAGTATACCAACTATTGAGAATGTCCGGATTCAAGATCCACGTTTCAAAACTGAAATGGGCATTGGACTCCATAGTACTTTCAAAGACATCAAAGACAAATATGAGATCAGCAAAATAGTAACCTCAACCAAAAATGTAGTCGTTCTTATTAAGAACAGTGATCTCTATTTCACTATTGATAAAGAAGAACTTCCTTCAAGTTTACGCTACGTGTCAAGTGTAAATATTGAAGCAGTGCAAATTCCTGATGAGGCAAAAATTAAGTATATGATGCTTGGATGGGAATGAATTTGTCATTAATGAATTCATAGACAACTCACATTTCTATGAAACTTTTTTTGCCTTTCGACTTTCCACAATTACATCACCGTGTGCAGTAACCCATTCCGTCAAATCAATTAGCTTTTTTAAGTAGGAATGTCCGAAATCAGTTAACGCATATTCTACTCTTATTGGGACTTCAGGATACATTTTTCGTGAAATATAACCATCTGTTTCCAACATTTTTAAACGCTCACTTAACACTTTATTTGATATACCATACACGCGTTTTTTAATGTGGTTAAAACGCATTACCGGATAATAGCCCAAATAAAGAACTATTAGAATACTCCATTTATCCGAAGCCAAAGCCATCACATCACGAATCGGACAGTATTCCATCTCACGACGATCCATATGTCCAAACATTTTTTTTAATTTTTTTGCAACCTTAACCTTCTGATTCTCAGTAATAGTTTCCATAGGGATACTTGATGTGTTTCTATTCACCTCTTTTAATTCATAAAAAGAAGGTGTAATTTTAGTATATATTTTATACTAAGTTACTTAAAGTAACTTTAACTTCAAAACTACAAATTATGAAAAAAAACGAGCTCATCATAGCCTTAGAACGAAACTATGCTGCTTTCATAAAGTATATTGATTCACTCTCCATAGAAGCCTATAATTATAGTGTAGAAGGAAAATGGTCTGCTAGTTTGCATCTAAGTCATTTAATACTTAGCGTGCAGCCATTGACCTATGTTTTCGAATTAAACAAAACCGCTATAGCTGAAAAATTCGGAAGCACTACGAAACGGCGCCGTTCCTATGAGGAAATGAAGACCTTCTATTTTGAAAAACTCAAAGATGGTGGTAAAGCTCCTGACCGTTTTGTTCCTGACTCCGAAACGGTTAGACCACAGACCGTGCTTAGCGAAAAATTAAGGAGTTTGGTAAACCAACTCGGTATTTCCATTGAAAAATTTTCTGAAGATGAACTAGATACTTTATGCATACCTCATCCTCTGCTAGGTAGTTTGAGTCTGCGTGAAATGTTATACAACGCCATTTATCATGCAGAGCATCATCAAAATTTGATTATTAAAATGTTGAATGACAAATTGGATAACACAAACTAAATCATAGGCTATCTTTGCGGCCTTTAATCAGTTTTTTTACTAAATGAGTAAATAATCATGAACAAATTGATAGGTAAAATAGCAACCCGCATAATAGGCCTCTACTTTAATTTGGGATCTTTTTTTATACCCAGAAAAATAGCAAAAAAAGCGTTCATACTTTTTTGCACTCCTCGAAAAGGAAAAGTCATCAAGGGTCAAAAAGGATTCTTAGAAGATGCTAAAGACCTTATTCTAGAGGAAGATAGTATAAGCATTCAAACCTATCGCTGGAAAGGTTCAGGCCCTACTGTGTTATTAATGCATGGTTGGGAAAGCAACACATTTCGTTGGAGGAACTTCATTCCGCGTCTTCAAAAAGAGAGTTATAATATTATAGCGATGGATGCCCCAGGCCATGGTAATACATCTGGCAATTTACTCAACCTACCTTTATACTCTTCATGTGCTCAGAAAGTCATCAATACGTATCACCCAACCCACATCATAGGTCACTCACTTGGCGGAATGGCTGTTATATATAATCTATACAAATACAAAACCGATAATGCATCTATTGAAAAAGTAGTAACACTAGGTTCGCCTTCTGAATTATCAGACTTTATGAAACAATACAAAAATATTCTCGGACTAAGCAGCAGAATGATGCGACTTCAAGAAAATTATTTCAAGGAGACTTTCGGGTTGAAATTTGCAGATTTCTCGTCATCAAAATTCGCTAAACATATCTCCACAAAGGGTCTATTGATTCACGATGAGTTAGATGTCGTGGCTCCCTATTGGTCTTCAGAACAAGTGCACGCCAACTGGAAGGGCAGTAAATTAGTTACTACAAAGGGCCTAGGTCATTCATTACATCAAGATAAAGTAAGAGACCAAATTGTTTATTTTTTGAAGTCGTAGGAAAGAAGTATTTTTATTTAAACAATTTACCTATGAACAAAGTAACTCCTTTCCATATTGCAATTCCCGTGCACAATCTTACGGAATGTAGAACCTTTTATCGCGAAATTTTAAATTGTGAAGAAGGACGTAGCAGTGACCATTGGGTAGATTTTAATTTATTCGGACATCAATTGGTGATTCACTATAAGCCTAAAGTAGAGACGGAAGATTTACACCACAACCCTGTTGATGGTCATGATGTTCCTATACCTCATTACGGAGTAGTTCTTCCTTGGGATACATTTCAATCTTTTTCGGAAGAACTAAAATCCAAGGGAATCCAATTTGTTATTGAACCCTATATACGTTTTGAAGGGCAACCCGGTGAGCAGGCTACCATGTTTTTCTTAGACCCTGCGGGGAATGCTTTGGAATTTAAGGCCTTTAAGGATATGGGGCAGTTGTTTGCAAAATGACCTCTTTAATGACTCCGATGACCTATTAACTCGTCTTTACGAGGAGCATTTTAGCAACGAAATAATCTATTTATTCGTGTCCCAAAGTAACAGATTGCTTCGCTGGGCTCGCAATGACTACTGCGACCACTCGGTTGGTGTTCTGTCCCAACGATGCCTTTTCAGTTCTTGGTGCAGCTCTGCGGATACGCCTTTTCCATCACTGGTCGCTACATTCGCCAGCACATTTCTTTCTTTTCGCATTCCGGGAATAATCGTACTAACTGTTTTATTCATGGTAATAAACCGAAGTGCCATTTCAGCCATAGTCATTCCTTCAGGAATTAGTGGTCGAAGAGCATCGGCATGGTCAACACTTGAATTCAAGTTCTCAGGCACAAAATAAGTCCCTCGCCAATCTCCTTCTGGGAAGGTGGTTTCCTTCGTGATGTTTCCAGTTAGGGTTCCCTCATCAAAAGGTACTCGGGCAATTACTCCAATATTTAATTTTTCACAAAGAGGAAAAAGTACATCCTCAGGGTTTTGGTCAAAGATGTTGTAAATCACTTGAACTGTATCTAACATCCCCGTTTTTAGGGCTTTTATTCCGTTTTCAGGTTCCCATCGATTAACGCTTATGCCCATAGCCGCAATCTTACCAGAAGCTTTTAAATCTTCAATGGCGCGTTGCCATTCTTCACGATGACTCCAACCATCATCCCAAGTATGGAACTGCATTAAATCGATTTGTTCTAAACCTAAATTTCTTAAAGTCTTTTCAGTGTATTTAATAATATGTTCTGTAGGATAGGACTCTTCAAAAGTATATTCAGGTTTTGCCGGCCATTGAAAGTTTTTAGGTGGAATTTTACTCGCAGTATACAGTTTTTTGGAAGGATGCCGCCTTACTAACTGCCCTAATAATTCTTCGCTATGCCCTTCTCCATAGCCCCATGCCGTATCAAAAAAGGTAACTCCGTTCTCGACGGCCAAATCCAAAGATTTTGCAGATTGAATATCACTACTTTCTGTCCATCCGGCCATACCCCACATGCCATAACCTATTTCACTTACGGGCCAGTTTGTTCTTCCGAAATTTCTGTAAATCATTAATTTATTGTTTTAATATTGATGAAAGGCATCCGAAACAAAACCTAAAACAATCGGTAAGGCTTCCCGCCAATACGTCCAGTTGTGAGCTCCATCTCGTACCCTGTATTCGTGTGGGATTTCCTTTTTCTTCATAGCGATATGAACTAAACTATTTCCCTCGTAGAGGAAATCATCATCGCCACAATCAATATACCAACGAACAGATTTCACATCTTTAACAGGAATCGTTTCAAGCAATTCCAAAACATTGTGATTTTCAAAATAAGCCTTCAACTCCGCTTTGGAATATTCTTCTTTGTACCAATTCATTCTATCCTCTAATTCCTTCATTGTCAATGGTCCGACATAAGCACTCAACGGACAAGCCGATGAAAACAATTCCGGATGATGCAAAGCATACATAAAGGAACCTCCTCCTCCCATTGAAAGTCCGGCAACAGCTCTGTATCTTTTCTCCGATTTAATGCGGTATTTCTGTTCCACATGGGGCACGAACTCTTGAAAGAAAAAATCTTCATACTTCCAATCGCCAGCATTGAAATACCCCATTCGCCCGGTATCGGCGTCAGGCATCACTATAATCATTGGTGTTGCCGTACCATCTTTGATTGCATTATCAGTAATTCGTAAAACCTCACCAAATTGTACCCAACCCGTATGGTCATCTGTTGCCCCATGCAAGAGGTACAAAACTGGATAGCTTCGCTCCGAAGTTTCATAGTCTGGCGGAAGGTAAATCGCATAGTTCCGTTCCATTTTTAAAATCTTACTGGTCATCGAAAGATTATCATGAACTTTTCCAGATTGTCCAAAAGATGTTGCGATTAAGCAGAGGACCATGGCACCGGTAAGGATTGACTTTTTCATTTTCTATAGTATTGATTGAAGTGTATTACAAGATAGGAAAAGAGGATGGGTTTTCTTATAAACCTAGCTTTTGAATGCATTCCTGGTCATAATCAGGGGAAGTCCGATAAGCACTAAGGCAACCAAATTTATCATAACCATATTATGTAAAGCTCCATAATATAGTGTTATGCTACTGTCTACAACAAACCAAGAAAGAAGTCCAAACCATAAGGCCTTGTAAGCCCATAATTCCCTTTTCTTAAATGCATTTTCTGAAATCATGATCATCAATATGTGAAAGCCAACTATGGTGCCTCCTATAATCCCGAATAGCCAATTCTTAAAATTCAGCAGCTCGCCTTGCATTTCATTTCCTTCGAAAAACAGCTCATTCGTAAAGGAATTGTATGCTTCAAAGAATATGGAATTACCTGCAAAAGCTGCTAATAGACCAACTATAACGGTCATCACATTGGCCCAAGTCAGCCATTTTTGCCAAAAATTGAATTTTGAAACTGTCATTTGATTTCCTATTTAGGGGGAAGCGACATTACATAATCATAACTTTCATTGAGCAGCTTAACTGCAATTTTTTCATCTTTCCACATAGATTCAGGAATCAAAATATAGCCTTGCATCACTGCGCCGTATGACTTGTAAGCAGTTGTATTAAACTCTTTTATATACTTTTTTTGGACTTCTTTTGAAAACCTGATACCGATTTCATTTGCCTTGTTAAAGAGCGAGAACATATACCCATTCGCAGATGTATACGGCATCGTTTTACCTTTTCTTTCAAATCGTTCGCATTTGGCTACAAGAGCATCATAAATTTCCAATTTATCCTTATCCATAGCACAAGTCATTTAGATCAAACCACTGCAAAATTCTTTCTCCTCACCCAGAAATAGGCGAAAATTATATTCGGTACCCAACACAACCATGCTACAATACGATAGGCTGGTATAAACCCACCAAAAGCAGCTGACAATATGGGCAACCAAATGCGTAAGGTTACCGCCGCAAAGCAGGCAGCATAACTGTATATCATGTAAACTTCATGTTTTTGTACATCCCTTTTTTTAATGCTTTGATATCCCTTGAAAGTCGTATACAACCAAACTATCGCCAAACTACCGAAACCAAGTTTGGCAATTATACCACCAGTAGCGTAGAAAGCGATATACAATCCCGCTAGACCACTTATAAGCACTGCTATCATGTAAATTTTACCTATGATCCTATGCCGTTTCAAATTTGCATTCCGAAAACGCTTACTGAACTGTACCCAACCCACTAGCAAAGCCAAACCGCCGAAAGAAATATGTGTATAAAAACCAGTATTCCAAAAAACACTAGATAACAATTCCACAGTTTTTCTACTACGCAAAGCCTCATCTACACCGATATAAGCGAGATACCCGTATAATAAAGGGTACAGACTTACACCAATTGCAAAAAATGCGAAGAAAAACCAAGCTATTTTTTTTGTGTAGTTTTTCATTTATCAACTTTTAAAGACACATTGTTTTAGTTAGGTCTCGACACAGCCTGTGCCCAGCGCAGTCGAGGTGCTCGACCGGACAGACTAGATTCATTTATACCTCCAACTTGTTAAATCAGCTCCTTTCGGTGCGCTTTCCGCAATGCGTTTCATTATTTTGGGCACATACATACTGTTGTAACGCAGACGGCTTATGGCATTAGGCTGTTCAGGGTCCCCATTCCAGCAGTGTTCTGCCCTATCTCCATATAAAACTTCTCCGTCATAATGCGGATTTGTGGTGCCTTCAAGAAAGTCCTCCATTAGATAGACGGCATTATTCAGGTAATAGTTATCCATATCGCCACAATAAATATTTATTTTGCCTTTTAGGTTCTCCCCCACTTTATCCCAATCACGTTCAAGAATGTATCTCAGATCATAGTTTTCTTTCCAATAGTCAGCGACTTTGTGGTCAATATCTCCGGTCATTTTATCCCAAATGCGAACTGGATAGCCATCTTCTCCTTGCGGGGAATAAGTTGCTTCCCAAATATCCCATTGTTGCCCTGAGCGGGATTTATCCCCCAAAACCAGTTCCAAATGATTTCCGGAGCGAAGTGTTGATTGAATGTTGCCTAAGTAATCCCTGTGGGATGGAACCTCAAGTTTCTTGTGGTTACTATCATAGTAATACGCATTCTTATCCTCATAAATATTCGTGAGACAATAGGCGCGAAAATCAATAGGGTCTGGGCAAGCTGCAAAGCAACCATTGTATTCTTCAGGATATTTTACCTGAACTGCCAAAGCCTCCCAACCACCAGTAGAACCTCCATATAAAAAACGAGACCATCCTTCTCCTATTCCTCGAAACTGTCTTTCTATTTCAGGAATCAATTCATAGGTAATCGCATCACCATATGGGCCTTGACTTGCCGAATTTACAGCATACGAATCATCATAATACGGCGTGGGATGTTGAATTTCTATAATCAGCATTCTAGGAAAATCAGGCGCATTCCAACGCTTATAAAAATCATAGGCTTCCTGTTGTTGAATAACATTGTAACCTTCTAAATCGAATCGTGCAGAATATTCTGGTTTCATTTCAGGGTCTGGAGGAGTCGTTCTAAATCCTCCAAAATCAGATGGAAAATGTCCGTGGAAAACCATTAAAGGATACTTTGCCTCAGTATGCTCATTAAATCCCTTTGGCAACAAAACATGTGCTCCTAAGTAGATATCCCTGCCCCAAAATTCGGACAGCTTTTCAGACTTGACTTTGATGTGTTTAATCCATTCCGAGTCTTTTGGTTCTTCTATAGGAGGAATTACCTGATCCATAACAACATTAAGATTTTGAATTCCCTCTTCTGTGACGGTAATTTTGAAAGGTTTGCTATAGATGTTTCCCGGGGATCTGTTCCATTTTTGTCCCTCTCCATTATCCATAGGAAGTTTTACTGTGTGACCAGTTGAAAGATTAAATGTTTCATAAATATGAAGTAATGCCTGGACATTATATTCCCCTGGTGGGATTTCAGAAAGACTAGGATATGGATATCCAAATATTTCATTGGTAAATGTTGTCGATTTTCCTGCAGCCATTCCATCGACATTCTTTCCGAAAATCAATTGTGTTGATGGACCATCGTTAATTTGAAAACGTGGTTCTTTCTCACCATTTGTTGAAAACATGAGTAATAAACGACCATCTTTAGAATCGACACTTACCGCATCAGAAAAAGAGACGTTTATAGAGTTTGCTATCTCATTTTTGGAATTAGGCTGGCATCCTAATAAACTGCAGCATACAAAAAAGAAAAATAATTTTTTCATGGTTGATTGATTTACCACAAAAGGTACTGATTTTCAGTAAGGAATCAAATTCAACTATTTCTCAAAAAAAGGTCCGTATAAACACGGTAAGACAATTTTATAGACCTCCTGTAGAGAGTTCAATTAAACAATATTTCGGGTAAATTTTACGTTTTTAACAGACTAAACAAGGTGAGAAATACCTACTAAACTCTCTGATTATGAAAAAGATATTATTTGCTCTATTGATTCTAGGATCAATTTTAGTAGTAAGTAGCTGTGACTATGATGACAGCAATGATATTGATGTTATCAATCCGATTGACAGCACTGCTACGGGAATAGCTCAAGGAAAATAGCATAAAAAAGCCCTCGTGTTGAGGGCTTTTTTATACATATTACTATTCTCTGCTTCTGTGTCTTTCTCTTGCAAGCAATGTATTTTTCAATAGCATTGCAATAGTCATAGGACCCACTCCACCGGGAACTGGAGTAATATAAGCTGCTTTCTTACTTACATTTTCAAAATCGACATCACCAGTAATATAATAGCCTTTTTCTTTTGTTTCATCGGGTACTCTTGTAATACCCACATCAATAATTACCACATCATCTTTGACCATTTCCGCCTTTAAAAAATTCGGTACACCTAAGGCCGAAATGATAATATCAGCTTGAGTAGTGATCTGACTGAGGTTTTTTGTTCTACTATGAGTAAGAGTAACTGTAGAATTACCTGGGAACCCTTTTCTTCCCATCAAAATGCTCATAGGTCGCCCTACAATATGGCTTCTTCCAATAACTACAGTATGTTTGCCTTGCGTTTCTACTTGATAACGATCTAGAAGCTCTAAAATTCCAAAGGGGGTAGCTGGTATAAAAGTGCTCATATCCAAAGCCATTTTACCAAAGTTCATTGGGTGAAATCCATCTACATCCTTATCAGGGTTTACGGCTAGCAATACTTTTTGCGTATCAATTTGAGGAGGTAATGGTAATTGTACTATAAACCCATCAATATGATCATTTGCATTTAACTCTTCTATTTTCTTAAGTAATTCGACCTCACTTGTGGTATTGGGCATTTGCACCAAAGTGGATTCAAAACCAATACGTTGACATGACCGGACTTTACTACCAACATAGGTCAAACTAGCTCCATCATTTCCGACCAAAACAGCCGCCAAATGAGGAACCTTTTCTCCCTTCTCCTTCATTTTATCAACTTCAGCTTTGATTTCGGCCTTTATGTCGTTAGCTATTTTTTTTCCGTCCAGTATTTCCATATTCTCTAAATATTCTGTTGGCAGTTGCAGATGGTAGTCTATCTCACTTCAAATACAACTGAAATTATAATTCCATATACTCTTTGCACATCTAGCATCTAGCATCTAGCATCTAGCAAAATTATTTCATCCCTTTCATGCCGCCCATCATCTGCATCATTCGCTTTCCTCCTCCACCTTGCATCATCTTCATCATTTTACTCATTTGATCAAACTGCTTTAAGAGTTGATTTACTTCTTGGACATCACGACCGGCACCTTTCGCAATTCTCTTTTTACGACTTGCATTTAGTTTGGCCGGTGTAGAACGCTCGTCAGGGGTCATTGAATGAATAATAGCCTCGATATGTTTGAAAGCATCGTCATCGATATCTAAACCTTTTAGGGCTTTACCCGCCCCTGGAATCATTCCCATCAAATCTTTGATGTTACCCATCTTTTTGATCTGCTGTATTTGAGACAGGAAGTCATCAAATCCGAATTTGTTCTTGGCAATTTTCTTTTGGATTTTCCGTGCTTCCTCTTCATCAAATTGATCTTGAGCTCTTTCAACCAAGGAAATAACATCACCCATTCCCAAAATACGATCTGCCATACGATCGGGATAGAAGACATCAATAGCCTCCATCTTCTCACCGGTACCAATAAATTTTATGGGCTTATCTACAACAGATTTAATTGAAATAGCCGCACCACCTCGGGTATCACCATCCAATTTTGTTAGAATAACTCCATCAAAATTTAGAATATCATTGAAGGCCTTTGCTGTATTCACTGCATCTTGACCTGTCATAGAATCAACAACAAACAAAGTCTCTTGTGGTTGTATCGCTTTATGGATGTTGGAAATTTCATCCATCATCTTTTCATCAACCGCCAAACGACCAGCGGTATCAATTATAACAACATTATGCCCGTTGGACTTCGCATATGCAATAGCAGCTTTCGAAATTGAAACCGGATCATTATTTTCTCGATCAGAATACACCTCAACACCAATCTGTTCACCGACTACATGCAATTGATCAATCGCTGCTGGGCGATATACATCACAAGCGACCAATAGAGGTTTTTTAGTTTTCTTTGTCTTTAAGTAATTTGCCAACTTTCCGGAAAAAGTGGTCTTACCTGAACCCTGAAGTCCGGACATTAAAATTATAGAGGGGTTTCCAGAAAGGTTAATTCCTTCAGATTCACCACCCATCAAAGCGGTTAGCTCATCCTTGACAATCTTCACCATCAATTGACCTGGCTGTAAGGTGGTCAATACATTTTGACCTAAAGCTCTTTCCTTTACACGATTGGTAAACTCTTTTGCTATTTTAAAATTAACGTCAGCATCTAACAAGGCCCTACGGACTTCTTTGGTAGTTTCTGCAACATTAATCTCAGTAATTTGCCCATGTCCTTTTAGAACATGTAAGGCTTTATCTAGCTTTTCACTTAAATTATCAAACATCGTCTACTAACTTTTGAAGAAAGGCAAATTTAAGAATTACAACGTGAATGGTATAGGTATGTCGCGAAAAATATTAAAAGTAAAAAGCACCCATCTGACGACGGATGCTCTTTAAGAAATGTGGGGCAAAAAAGGTAAAGAATATTAAATCTTTTCCAGAGTCAGAAAGTTCAAGCTACCATCTCCGCCGCTAACATCTTTCAACTCAATTTTGGTATCAGAATAGGAAACAATGTCCCAGTCTTCTGTCAACTCTTCTAAAACATCTGGATTCGTGAAAAAAATATTAAAATCAACATCACTTTCACTATCGTTACTAGAATCAAAATCTATAGACCAGGAACCAGAGGATGCAATATTGCCATTTGATGCGCCTAAAACACCGTCTTGACCAAAATCAAAGACAAATCCGGTATAGTTACTGGTTTCATCTATATCATCAAAATACCTTGTAACTTTCCACTCGCCATCAATTATCATCAGTTTGATCTCAGATACATCAGCTGAAGTAACCTGATCGTCTATCGTTTCTTTATCACAGGCCATAAACAGCATAACAATAAACAGCCCTAAAAGATTAAAAAAATTAGTTTTCATAGTTTCTAACGTCTTAAATAGTTTTTAGAAAAGAGTACAACATGTCTATTCGCAGTCTTTTTCGACCACCAAATATTCTTCTCCTCTTTTCATTTTAAAACGAACTGCACTGCATTCGATGATCTCCCAATCGCCAATGTAATTGGCCATTTCCATACTTAAGTTATTGAAGGTGATGACCGTTCCAGAAATTTCCCAATTTCCTTCATCAACAACAGTTTCATTTGGATTTCTTACATGAATGTTCATACTTGTAAAATCCATTCTAAAATCATCTAAAAACTCATTATTCCCATCAGAAACTGCCCAAACACAATCATCAAGTAATGTTTCTTTTATAAAAGCCTCAGTGCATTCTACCATTGGTTCTTCACAAGCTCTTTTTAAGATAAGTTTATCTCCGTCTGCACCTACGATATATAGTTTAATTCTATCCTCATCGATTTCATAAACAAACCATTCTAGGTTAAAATCCTCCAAGAATTCAAAGTTTAAAGTCAACTTCACTCGGTAATCACTCACTTTGGTTTCCCATTCTCCTGTCAGCATATTACCTTCTCTATCTCTAGCCGTAACAGTTCCATCTTCTTTAAAATTCAAAGCATAGTCGGCATATTGATCTGTATTATTTTGATCGTATCTTTTGATTTCCTTGACTATCCAAGGGCATTCAACTAGTAAATTATCCAAACGCTCTTCAGTAAAATCATCATCATTATGATCATTATCATCATCTTCATCACAAGCATTTTTAGCACGTTCCATAGCATCTGCTAATTCGGTATTGTTATTTACACTTACTTTAGTACCGTCAAACATTTCGAACATTACAGGAAATTCGATACTAATAAGATCCGTTTCATTAAGACCAGCGAAAAAACGTCTCATTTCTTTATCACTATTCACTGTAACCGAACCTGTTTGTTCAAGGTTAGGGTTAAATGTAAAAAGTGTTACCGGGTAAATTACATCAATACATTCTATATCATCATCATCGCCACCTTCAATACATTTAGCGGCAATTTCTCTTAAATCTGCAATATTGTTAATAGTGATTTCAGAATAATCAGCCATTGTAATGGTGATTGGAAAAATAATGTCTAGAACATCATCATCGCTGTCGAGAGCATCAAACAATTCTTCGATAATTTCTAAATCATCTTCAGAATCAATTGTGATTTCAAGTCCGTTTACCATAACAGTATATGGAAAACGAATATCAAAACAACTCGAACCATCAACTATATTGTCATGTGACCCATCATTGGAAACTGTATTTTCGATCAACTTCGATGTTGCCGAACTAGCTGTAAGAGTCTGTTTATCATCTAATTGAAGATCCAAAGGTTCTTCATCAGAACAAGAAGTAAAACTTAGTGCGAATGCAAGTAGGATTGCATAGGACGCGAAATTCAAAAACTTTTTCATAACGATTTGGAATTTTGTTTGTTAATTATGGTCTTAAAACAATTCATTTTAAAAAGACCCTACTTTCGGTTTTAATTTTTTTCTAAATATCTTTGACAAAAACCAGCTCTTTGGAAACCAAAAATAACGATACTGTCTGCGATGAGCAGGTCTTTAGCAATATCTTCAAGACTAATTCTAAAACGGTATTTAATTACATATATTATAAGTTTGGCAATGAAGAAAAGTCGTATGATGCTGTACAAGAGGCATTTGTAAAGTTATGGGAAAACTGCGCTAAGGTTTCTCCAGAAAAAGCAAAATCATACGTCTATACAGTTGCCAACAATTTGTACCTAAATGTTATTAAGGCCGAAAAGGTGCGTTTGAAGTATGCCGACAAAACTCTAAAGACAACTCATGAGACCCCTGAATATTTGATGGAGGAAAGTGAGTTTAAAACCAAACTAGATAAAGCTCTGAATGATTTACCAGAAAACCAGCGAATAACCTTTCTATTAAATCGCATAGATGGAAAAAAATATAAGGAAATTGCTGAAATGGAAGGAGTTAGTTTAAAAGCCATCGAAAAACGAATGCATTTGGCTTTGAAAACATTGCGAGAAAAAATAGAAGGAATATAGTTTTCATCAAGATTTTTTCATCTTGATGAAAAAACCAAATTATAAGTACCAAATTCCAATTAGAATTGTTGGATATTGTTTCGCAAATAAGATTACCAATTTGGAATTTGGAATTTGGAATTTAATATTAAAGTAGGGTTTTTTCATAATGAGTTGTTATTAAGCTAGTAAGATAGAAATCATGCAAGAAAATTATTTAGCAAAATGGCTGAACAATGAGCTTTCTGAGACAGAACTTGCGGAATTTAAGAATTCCGATGAGTATACTGCTTATCAGAAAATTGTTGATGCCTCAAATGCTTTAGAGTCCCCCGATTTTAATGCTGATGATGCTTTAGTAGCATTGAAGAATAAACGTGTTCTCAATGACCCTAAAGTTGTTCAATTGAGCCCTTTTAAAAGATTCCTAAGAGTAGCTGCCGCTGCAGCCATTTTACTCACCGGAACTTATTTCTATGTAAATTCTTTAGGAGAAGCTATTTCCACCGATTATGCAGAGAATAAAGAAATTGTGCTACCCGACAATTCAAAGGTCATCCTAAACGCAGATTCTAAGGTCACGTATAGTGAAAAGAAATGGGATACTAACAGAAATGTAAAGTTAGAAGGTGAAGCCTTTTTCAAAGTAGCCAAAGGGAAGCGTTTTACAGTTGCTACGGCCTCTGGTGATGTTACCGTTTTAGGAACGCAGTTTAACGTTGAGAATAGAAAAGATTTCTTCGAAGTTACCTGTTATGAAGGTTTGGTTAGCGTTTCATTCAATGGTAAAGAAACAAAACTCCCAGCAGGTAATTCATTTGTTGCTATTAAAGGAGAAGTTATATCAGATCAGGTTCAAAATACCACAACCCCTTCTTGGATCAATAAAGAGAGTACCTTCAAAAGTATTCCTCTGAAATATGTTCTTGACGAATTTCAAAGACAGCACAACATCATTGTTGAAACCAAAAATATTGACACTAACCTACTCTACACGGGTTCATTTAGCAATACAGATGCTAATTTGGCGTTAAAAAGTATTAGTACGCCTTCCCGAATAAAGTTTAAATTAGAGGGCAACAAAGTGCTCTTCTATGCCGAGAACTCGCAGTAAACTTTTAGGAACCCTATGTATAGTGCTGCTTTCTCTCTTTTCGGTGGCTAATGCCCAAGAAAAGAAGATAGAAGAAACTTTTCTTATTCCGTACATCCAGCAACTTGAAAATAAATTCGAAGTTAAATTTTCATATGCGGATGCTGATATTGGATCTGTAAAGATTATCATTCCTGAATCAGAAGTACTCGCCGAGATTCTCAATCACATCAGAATTCAGACCAAACTTCAAATTCAAAAGCTCAACGAGCGTTACTATACTATCGTAAATATCAATTCTCTTTCTATATGCGGAATTGTTCTCGATAATTTTGAGCAAAACACTGTTAGTGGCGCTACAGTTGAAGTTCTCGGGACGAATAAGGCAGTAGTAACAGATTCACTTGGAAGTTTCTCTTTGGATAATATTCCTACGAACGCTAAAATTCAAATTAAGCATATTGGCTTTAAACCTTTATTTGTTGATGCGGCTAGTTTAAAAAATTCTGATCCCTGTCAAACACTTTTGTTGGGACAGTTTTATCAACAGCTAGAAGAAGTCGTAGTATTTGAATTCTTGACAAAAGGTTTAGTAAAGCAATTCGATGCGAGCATCGATATGAATACTGATGAATTTGGAATACTTCCAGGACTGATTGAGCCAGATATACTGCAAACCGTTCAAGCCTTACCTGGAATCAAAAGTATTGACGAAACCGTATCTGACATTAATATAAGAGGAGGAAGTAATGATCAAAACCTTATTTTATGGGATGGCATCAAAATGTACCAATCCGGTCATTTCTTTGGTTTAATTTCTGCCTTCAATCCATTTTTGACTGATAAAGTGACTTTAATTAAAAACGGAACAAGTGCTCAATATGGCGATGGAGTTAGTGGTATTATTGATATGCGCACTAATAATGAATTAACAGAAGATTTTTACGGCGGAGCCGGATTCAATTTAATAAGCGGTGATGTACACGGACAAATTCCCTTGGGAGAAAAAATAGCATTACAATTTTCGGGTAGGAGAGCATTTACAGATTTTCTAAACACAAATACCTTTAGCAATTTTTTTACCAAAGCATTTTTGAACAATCAAGTTCGGGATGGTCTTTCTCAAAGTGTTGATGTTGAAAGAGACGACACCTTTTACTTCTATGATTTTACAGGAAAGGTTTTATATGACATTAATTCGGACCAAAAACTACGATTTAGTTTCATAAACATGAATAACTTTCTAGATTATAGTGAACTTGACTTAAACACAAACAGCAGCACGAGCAGCGCGTTAGATCAGACCAACTATTCATTTGGGGGAAGCCTAGAAAGCAAATGGACAGATAAGTTTTCTACTTTTATGAATACCTATTATTCAAATTACAATCTTGATGCAGTAAATATTGACGCAACTGGTCGGCAAATTTTTTCGCAAAGCAATACGGTTATCGAAAATGCTTTTAGACTTAATACAAACCTTAAAATCAATACTAATTTAGATTGGCTCAATGGGTATCAGTTGACCGAAACTAGCATTACCGATTTTGCCGATGTCACGCTACCTCCCTTCAGTAGAAATGTAAAGGACATTGTCAAAATGCATGCTTTTTTCTCAGAACTAGGGTATGTCTCTAAGAACGAGAAATTACATTTGAGAGGTGGCGCCAGATTAAACTATTATGATAACCCCAATACCTTTACCGAATTTGTAATTGAACCTAGACTAAATCTGAATTATGCGTTTACCAGAGAGCTAAAGGCGATGATCTTAGGGGAATATAAAAGTCAGGCAACTAATCAGGTGATTGATCTTGAACAAAATTTTCTAGGCATCGAAAAACGTAGATGGATATTATCCAATGGAGATAATCTTCCAATAACAAAAAGCAAACAAGTTTCTTTTGGTATAAATTATGACTCAAGAGATTTCTATATTGGAGTAGAAGGATTCTATAAAGAAGTAAATGGCATTAACACCTCCACGCAAGGTTTCGAAAGTCAAAATCAGTTCAATAGCGAAGATGGTGAAATTGGAAAATATGACGTAAAAGGAATTGAATTCTTAATCAACAAGAAGACTTCGAAATATAGTGTTTGGGCTAGTTACGCCTATAATTTAAACAACTATACCTTTGACGATGTAGTTCCTCCAACTTTTCCTAATAATTTTGACATTCGACATACCGCAACATTTGCAGGCACCTATACCTTCAATAAATTAAAAATTGGTATTGGATTGAATTACCGAACTGGAAAACCCTTTACAGAGCCAGATACTGATAATCCATTGGACACAACTTTTTTCCCCGCAAGAATTAATTATAACACAGTGAATAGTAGTCGACTTACGGAATATTTAAGAGCAGATGCATCTGCTATTTACAACTTTAAGCTTAGTTCTGATATTAAAGCTTCTGCTGGTATATCAGTTTTAAATTTTACCGACCGACTAAATCTTTTGAATACCTACTACCAGGTAAACGATTTAAATGTTATCGAAACCGTAGAGAGTTTCTCATTGGGGTTAACACCGAATTTCAGTTTTCGAGTGAAGTTCTAAAAGTGCGACCCTCTTTGTTATAGTGAAAATCCATATTCAACATCTTTTGCAACTCATCAAACAATTCAGGAAAATCATTCTTAAAAATAGCTGGTGTTTCAAAATAGTTCTCCACCGCTACAGAAAAGAACTCCTGTATATTGGTAAGTCCGTATTCTCGAAAGTATTGTGATGCAGCGAGTTTGATTAAAAAATCTTCTTGAGCAAATAGTTTTTTTATCCGCCTAAGACCAACTCTAAACTTTCGCCCTTGCCATGAACTGTTTTTGTTCATTTCAAAACTCAAGGCATGTGCAAACTCGTGCATAGCAAGGTTCCTATTGTCCATTAAATCTTCGAAGCCTTTCCAGATTTTATCTGCAGAAAATATGATTGTTTTAAAATTCGGGTTATACTCCCCCAAGTGGTGCCTTCGATTGATTTTAGAATAAAATTGAGTAGGATAAACGATAATCCGTATCAATGAACGCATCATACGATATTGTCGTAAACCCAATGTCATAATAACTGTGGTAGCACTTAGCAATAGTTTAAGGTCTTCTTTCCTATCAATATCTCCATAAAAAACAAAATGCTTTTTACTCCGAAACCAAATGATACGTTCGTTACATTTTGCTTTTACTTGAGGTGAAAATTCTCTATAAATAGGAAAGTTGTCTGCGATAAAGTCTTCCTCATCTTGAGATAAAGGTTTAAGCTTTATAAAAGGATTAAATTGGTACAAGTCAATCGCATAGTATACCAAATACAATGCATGACCAACTATATAAACAGGGGCTAGGTATTTTAGGACATCCCATAACTGCATAGGTTTAAAACTCTATTCGCAGCTATAAATTGCCTAAAATTAAGTTACATACGCTCAGGAACGTCTATACCTAAAAGTTTAAAACCTGATTCGATTACCTCACTAACCTTCTGCGAAAGTTGAACGCGCAATGCTTTTTTTTGTTCATTAGCCTCTCCTAAAATGGAAACTTGCTGGTAGAACGAATTGAATTCTTTTACCAAATCATACACATAATTTGCAATCAAAGCGGGACTAAAATTAGCCGCTGCCAATTGAATAGTTTCAGGAAAAATTTCTAACTGCTTGATAAGTTCTTTTTCCTTCGGATGTAATCCATTTGATGAATCAATCACAGTAGAGACGTCAACATCCGTATCTTTTGCCTTTCTTAAAATAGATTGAATACGAGCATAGGTATATTGAATAAACGGACCTGTATTTCCTTGAAAATCTACTGATTCCTCAGGATTAAAAAGAATTCGTTTTTTAGGATCTACTTTCAGGATATAATACTTCAAAGCACCAAGTCCGACCATTTTATAGAGCTTTTGTTTCTCCTCTTCGGAATACTCATCTAGTTTTCCTAATTCTTCGGAAATTTTAGCCGCCGTTGCGGTCATTTCAACCATCAAATCATCAGCATCTACTACAGTACCTTCACGGCTTTTCATTTTTCCACTTGGGAGGTCAACCATTCCGTAACTCAAATGATGTAGTTGTTCTGCCCATGAGAACCCTAATTTTTTAAGAATCAGAAACAATACTTTAAAATGGTAATCTTGTTCGTTACCCACAGTATATACCATTCCGTTGATATCGGGGTAGTCTTTAACCCGTTGAATTGCTGTCCCGATATCTTGGGTCATATAAACTGCAGTACCATCGGAGCGGAGTACGATTTTCTCGTCTAAACCTTCGTCAGTCAAATCTATCCATACACTACCATCACCTTTTTTGTAGAAAACTCCTTTTTGCAATCCGTCAGCAACTACGTCTTTCCCTAATAAATAGGTGTCACTTTCATAGTATAACTTGTCAAAATCAACACCCATATTTTTATAGGTTTCTTCAAAACCTTTATAAACCCAACCATTCATTTTTTTCCAGAGAGATACTACTTCTTCATCACCAGCTTCCCATTTTTGAAGCATTTGTTGGGCTTCTAATAAAATTGGCGCTTCTTTTGCTGCTACTTTTTCATCAACTCCATCTGCAACCATTTTAGAAATCTCGGCTTTATAAGCTTTGTCAAAAGCAACGTAATAATTGCCAACCAATTTATCTCCCTTCAATCCAGTACTTTCCGGAGTCTCACCATTTCCAAATCGCTGCCAAGCCAGCATACTTTTACAAATATGAATTCCGCGGTCGTTAATGATTTGGGTTTTGTAGACTTTCTTTCCAGAAGCCTTTAAAATTTCTGCAACAGAATATCCTAAGAGATTATTTCGAATATGTCCTAAGTGCAGAGGTTTGTTGGTATTGGGTGATGAATATTCTACCATAACCGCATCCGAAGCACTTTCGGTTACCAGTCCGTAGTTTGCTTTATCTTTTATTCCGCTAAAGAAATTGATATAAAAGGCATCACTTACCACAAGATTTAAAAATCCTTTGACCACATTAAAATCAGAGACCTCTGCAACTTCTTCGTTTAAAAAAGCACCAATTTGTTCACCAATTTGAACAGGATTTCCTTTAACAACCCTTAACATTGGAAAAACCACAACGGTCACATCACCTTCAAAATCTTTACGCGTCGGCTGAAATTCAACGGATGGTAATTCCGCATTAAAAATCTTCGAAACAGCCTCTTTGACCTTATTTTCTAAAATGGCTTGAATATTCATAAAATCATATCGTATAAAGGCGCAAAACTAATCATTTTTTGCGCTTTTACAGTACTTAACATCACTTATACAATGGGTTTTCGTTAACTTTAGAAAAAAGAATTGTTCTGAGAAGCAGTTTGCCGTTTTATCTAAAGATGGTAATTTCATGCAGTTTGGAGAGAACTTTTAACTATGCTCGTAAACGTATCATACAAAAACAAAGCTGTCACTCGAAAAGTAGATGGATTAGTTGGAAAACCTTTCACCTTAAAAGAGCGATGGAATATGCACGGAATTGGCTCACCCAAGCTTTTCATAACTGAAACTAGCATTGAAATAAACAGTCTGCTTATTCTCGACAACAACACGAATTCTTGCAATATTGAGATGCGCCCCAAAGGAATTATCGTTCGGTTCAGGTCATTATTAGAAACTTTTGCTTTGGTAATTCCTTACTATAAACTTACCGTATATAAAGGTGATTTCGCGGTCTATTCCATTTACAAAGACCATCATTTTATAAAAGTCAAATCGGATACCAAAGCCATTCAAAAATACTTTCGAAAAATGCTTGATTATAAAGCTGATAATGCACCCACTTCAATTGAAGATTTATAACTATGTTCAGAAAGCGACCTAAAATCAAAGTAGAACTAACCAAAATTGACAAAAAAATTATTCGTTTTGGATGGGTTCTTTTACTTCTTAACTTAGGATTGATTCTAGTTTTTTACTCCGATCTTCCTGAGAAAATACCGACCCACTTTAATTTAAGAGGAGAAGTTGATGGATATGGCGAGAGATTCACCATTTGGATACTTGCCGTAGTTGGTATACTCCTTTACTATGCCTTAAACCTTGTAATTTCAAAAATACCTGCTTATAAACATAATTACCCCGTAAAACTTACTGAGAAAAATGCACCCACCATATACCGTCTGAGCTTAAAAATGATGGTACTATTAAACATTTCTATTGTCTTTCTTTTTCTTCTAATTTCTACCCATACAATATTGATATCCAAGGATATCTATACTTTCCCCTTGATTCAAATCGTACTAATCGGGACAATCTTTATTATTTTGATGCCATTCTTTTTTATTTATAAAATGTTTAAAGTTCCTAAATGAAAATACTCCTCACAGGTGCAAATGGTTATATTGGGATGCGATTACTTCCGATGTTACTCGAACTAGGGCATGAAGTCATATGTACCGTGAGAGACGCAGAACGCTTGTCAGTGGATAAAGAAACACGGGCGAAGATTCAAGTTTTAGAAATTGATTTTTTAGAGGATTTCGTTGCTGGAAAAGTTCCACATGATATTGATGCGGCATATTTTCTTATCCATTCGATGAGCAGTTCTACAAAGGATTTTGATGAAATGGAAGCAATTACTGCTAAGAATTTCAATACCTACCTAGAGGGGACACAAGTACAACAGGTCATTTATTTGAGTGGAATTGTAAATGATGACAACCTTTCAAAACACTTATGGTCACGAAAAAACGTAGAGCAGATATTAGCTGAAGGCCCATTTGAATTGACGGTTCTTAAGGCTGGGATAATCGTCGGTTCAGGAAGCTCTTCTTTTGAGATTATTAGAGACCTCTGTGAGAAACTACCCTTTATGATTACACCAAAATGGGTGCTTACCAAGACACAACCCATTGCAATTCGCGATGTCATGAACTTTTTGGTAGGTGTTTTGGGCAATGAAAAAACCTATAATGAATCCTATGATATCGCTGGGCCTGATGTACTTACCTACAAAGAAATGCTGCAACAATATGCCAGAGCAAGAGGTTTTAAAAATTGGATTGTAACGGTCCCAATTATGACCCCTAAAATATCTTCTTACTGGTTATATTTTGTTACCTCAACTTCCTATAAATTGGCTCTCAACTTAGTGGATAGTATGAAAATAGAGGTTATTGCAAAAGACACTCGTTTGCAAGAGTTGTTGAATATAAAAACACATAGCTATTCAGAAGCAATTGATATGGCTTTCAATAAAATTGCACAAAACCAAGTTGTCAGCAGTTGGAAAGACAGTATGGTAAGCGGGCGCTTTCGACAAGATTTAGAGAAGTATATTCAAGTGCCAAAATTTGGAATTTTAAAGGATGAACAAAAAAGAAACATAACAAATCAGGAAGCCGTTCTGGAAAACATTTGGAGCATAGGCGGAGAAAAAGGCTGGTACTATGGAAATTGGTTATGGAAAATTAGAGGCTTTTTAGACAAGGTTTCTGGGGGAGTAGGTTTGAGAAGAGGTAGAACACATCCTGATAAATTATATCCAGGTGATGCCCTAGATTTTTGGCGTGTTCTTCTAGCAGACAAGAAAGGCAAGCGATTGTTGCTTTTTGCAGAAATGAAACTACCGGGAGAAGCATGGTTGGAATTTAAAATTGATGATGATAACGTGCTGCATCAAACCGCAACATTTAGGCCTAGAGGTTTAAGAGGACGTTTGTATTGGTACAGCATCGTTCCTTTTCATTATTTTATCTTCGGGGGCATGATTCGAAACATTGCAAAGACCTGAATTTTCTATTGTACTAAACCGTCAGTTACGTTGTCAAAAATCAGGGCTTGACTTTTAATGACTTTCCAAACCTTATAGCAGATTCAACTAGATTCGGGTACACATTCGAGATAGCCTCTTCTAAATTCTTGCAATTTTTACTAATAGCATCTATATAATCCAACCCAAGAACCTCGACATCTTCATTTGAAACAGTAACAGCACCACACAAAGCAGCAACGGGAATATTCTTTGCTTTTGCAGATTTCAATACTCCAGAAATCGTTTTCCCAGAAAGTGTTTGATTGTCTAACTTTCCTTCACCAGTAATAATCCAGTCTGCATTTGCAATTGTCTTATCAAAATTTGCGAGTTCTTTAATTATTTCAATACCAGAGTGCAATTGACCTTTTAAGAAAATGAGTGCTCCACCGCCCATACCTCCGGCAGCACCGGAACCCGATATTTCTTGAAGATCAATATCAAATTTTTTAGAAACTACTTTTGCAAAATTTCGAAGTCCATCATCAAGTAGAACAATTTCTTCTTTTGAAGCACCTTTTTGAGCCGCGTAAACATGAGCAGCGCCACTTTTACCGTAAAAGGGATTAGATACATCACAGGCTACTACGACCTCAACTTCTCTAAGCTTAGGATGTATATTTGAGGCGTCTATTTCCTTGACCTTTTGCAAATTACACCCAACAGGTTTCAATTCTTGATCATTTTCATCTAAAAATTGATAACCCAAAGCCTTCGCCATGCCCATTCCACCATCATTGGTGGCACTTCCCCCAATACCAAGAATAATCTGTTTTACTCCTTTTTCCATAGCATCGACAATCAACTGTCCCGTACCCAGACTAGTTGTATACATGGAATTTCTTTCATTTTCTTGAAGCAACTGTAATCCGGAAATCTCGGCCATTTCTATATATGCGATTTTTTCCTTCTTGGAGTAGACGTACCAAGTGTTTATCGATCTGAATAGGGGATCGCTTGCTTTTAAAGTTACTTTTTCTCCTTCCAAATAATATTTGACAACCTCAGCGGTACCATCACCTCCATCAGCTAAGGGCATTTTAATAATTTCAATGTCAGAAATTACATTTTTTAACCCTTTTTCAACCGCATTACAAAATTCGAATCCCGTTAAAGACCCTTTGAACTTGTCTGGCGCAATGACAATTTTCATTTGAAATTTAGGTTAATGCTTTCGGTAAAAATACTTCTGCCATCATACAGCGAGCGCTTCCCCCACCACAGGTTTCAATAGTCTCTAAAGAGCTATGCAAAATGTCACAATGCTTTTCAATTGATGAAATTTGAGATGAATTCAAACTATCATATGCCTGAGAACTCATTACTAAATATCGTTTATCATCTGAACCTAACACCTGAAGCATATTACCAGCAAAATGATGCATTTGTTCTTCTGAGATGGTGATGATTTCTTTTCCACTTTCCTTTAAACGCTGTACTACGTTTTTCTTTTCCTTTTTATCATCTATAGTATCTAAACAGATAACGGAGAAAGTTTCCGCTAAACACATCATCACGTTGGTGTGGTATATAGGAAGACGTTTCCCTTCAACAGTTTGGTTTGCCGTAAAAATTACAGGTAAACAGTCGAAATCTTCGCAAAACTCTATGATCAATTCCTCTTCCGCACGAGCTGATAAAGCGCAGTATACTATTTGGTTAACCCTATCAATTAGTAGACTTCCAGTACCTTCTAAAAATAGATTATGTTCCTCTGCGGAAGTGTAATCCATAATATTTTCTATTTGAAAGCCCTCGCTCTCTAATCGTTCTAGAATATCTTCTCTACGTTCATTTCTTCTGTTCTCCGCAAACATCGGATATAAACCTACTGTTCCGTTCCGGTGAAAAGAAACCCAGTTATTTGGGAAAATACTATCAGGGGTATCAGGTTCTTTAGTGTCATCGACTACAATAACATTGACTCCTTTAGCTCTCAAAACGCTAACAAAAGCATCAAACTCTTCTTGAGCTTTTATATTTACGGAAGCAGCTGATGCTTCAAGTTCTTCTTGAAAATAGTTGTTTACAGCCGTTTGTTCGTTCATGCGAAAATTGACCGGCCGAATCATTAAAATGGTATTTGTGACCTGCATAACTTGCTTATTATTCTCTTACTAATGGTAATGTACTGCAACGTAATAAACCTTCTTGTTTGGCAATTTCAGCATACGGAATTTCCTCAACGGTAAAACCTTGCTCTCTAAGCCAATCATTCAATCTTATAAAATTTTGTTCTGAAACCACAACCTCTGGAGAAATGGAAAATACGTTGCTAAACATATTATACATTTCATCTGAAGTTATTTCAAAGACGTTTTCTTTTCCAAAGAAATCAACCAACCATTTGTATTCCTCTTCTACCAAAAATCCGTTTTTATGGAGAATTGCTTTGCCATTTCCTAAAGGTTGAAAACAGCAATCTAAATGCAAAGCATTCTCTCTTGCGTTCTTTGATTTTCGAAGTTCGAAAGACTTCACGGTCTTATGCGGAAATTGTTCTTTTAAAAATGCTACTGCTTCTTTATTTGTACGGGCAGTAATCCAATTTGGGTAATCAGCCGCTGTGTAAGTGCCTACAAAAATATAATCGTTCCAAGGCATTACGTCTCCTCCTTCTACATGTACCTCTTCTGGTGCATGAACAATATGTTCGGGGTCAATATATTCTAGAACATGTAAAATCGCCTCAAACTCTTTTTCACGGTCAGGAAGTATATTCGCCTTTATCAATTTGTTTTCTATGACGAACGCGATATCCCTAGAAAAAATCTGATTGCAATTTTCTAAAACTTCAGGTCGAAAAACGTCAACATCATATTTTTCAAAAACAGCTGCAAAAGCATCCATTTCTGATATCATATCTTCTTCTTTCGGATAGGTTCCTGCTAAGATATGTTCTAAGGACTTTGGGTCGTATGCCTCTTCAGGTTTCGGTGTAGGCCCACAACTTTTCGCCGTACCTAAAACTACAGCCTTCAGCCTTGAAACCTCATCATTTACATTTAAATCTAACATCGCTTAGTTTGTATTAATTACAAAAAAAAGGCTTCTTTAGATTTTAAAGAAGCCTTTTTGTTTTTTTTGGAGGTAGCAATCTACCTTTTGTCAACTTCGACAAAAGGTCTGCTATTCTCTCCTATATATACTTGTCTTGGGCGGCCAATTGGCTCGTTACGCAATCTCATTTCTCTCCACTGTGAAATCCAACCTGGCAACCTTCCTAAGGCAAACATTACGGTAAACATTTCGGTTGGAATACCTAAAGCTCTATAAATAACTCCGGAGTAGAAATCCACATTTGGGTATAATTTTCTGTCCACAAAATATTGATCTTCCAACGCTTCTTTTTCAAGTCCTTTAGCTACATCTAAAATAGGGTCTTCAATTCCTAAGTCAGCCAAAATCTCATCTGCAGCCTTTTTAATGATTTTAGCTCTAGGGTCAAAGTTTTTGTATACGCGGTGTCCAAAGCCCATCAAGCGAAAAGGGTCGCTTTTATCTTTGGCCTTGGCCATATACTTTTTAGTATCACCACCATCAGAAACAATAGCCTCTAACATTTCAAGTACCGCTTGATTCGCACCACCATGAAGTGGGCCCCAAAGAGCCGAAATTCCTGCAGAAAGCGAAGCGAATAATCCAGCGTGCGATGAACCAACTATACGTACAGTAGATGTCGAACAGTTTTGCTCATGATCAGCATGCAAAATCAAAAGTTTATCAAGAGCTTCTATTACAATTTCATTCTTTACATACTCCTTACTTGGCTTATTGAACATCATTTTATGAATGTTCTCTACATAACCCAAATTATCATCACCATAATCTAATGGTAAGCCTTTTTGCTTGCGCATTGTCCAAGCCACCAACACTGGAAACTTAGCCAAGATACGTACAATGGCTCCGTACATTTCATCTGCAGAAGTTACATTGACCGATACAGGGTTAAAAGCAATCAATGCACTGGTCAGAGAAGATAGCACTCCCATTGGATGTGCTGATTTTGGAAAAGCATCCAAAATCTTTTTCATCTCCTCATCAACGTGAGACTCATTTTTAATATCAATATGGAACGCTTTAAGCTGTTCGCTATTCGGCAATTCTCCAAAAATCAATAAGTAGCATACCTCCAAGAAATCAGCTTTTTCAGCCAATTCCTCAATAGAATATCCACGGTAGCGTAAAATACCTTTTTCCCCATCTAAAAAAGTAATGGCACTTTCACATGATCCGGTATTTTTATAACCGGGGTCGATAGTCGTTAAACCCCCTGTGGCACCTCGTAAAGTTTTAATATCAATTGCAAGCTCATCTTCGGAGCCCTTAATGACTGGAAATTCGTATTTTTGACCGTTATATTCTAGAGTTGCTTTATCTGACATTTGTATGTATTACTATAAATTAGAGTGAATTACAAATTTAAGAAAAACAAGGCACGTTAACAATTCTTGTTCTCCATTTGTTTCTTAGTCGAACCCCTTGAAATGACTTACAACAAGTATAAAACTTTGTAATATTCATCTACAAATTTCTCCCAAGTAAAACGTACTTTTTTCGCGTTGGCTTGAATCTTTTTCCACTTCGATTTATCATTTTCATATATCGAAATAACCTCATCAAAGCTAGAAAGCATATTACTGATCTTTTCATCGTACGTTTTTCCATCAAAGGCGAAACCTGTTTTCATAGGTTTTACGGTATCTATGAGTCCGCCTGTATGATGCACCAAACAAGGGTTTCCATTTCGCATGGCAAGCATTTGACTTATGCCACAGGGTTCAAAAAGACTTGGCATAAAATAGAGATCAGACTCCAGGTAAATGGAATCGATAAGATCTTCTGATTGTCCGTTAGTGAAAATAAAATTATGATGATCATAACTCATTTGACGAAACATCTCTTCGTACTCGGGGGCGCCCGTACCAAGGAGCATAAAAATTCCATCAATCTTATCTAACTTTTTCAGAATTTCAATAAAGGCCTCTGGAGAACGTTTGAAAAAATAGAACTTCTGCTCGGTAAGTCTCGCGACACTAGAAACAATAAATTTTGGAGGGTGTTCAACATATTCCATTACTTTTTCCCCTGTATGCGCCAAGAAGTCTGCTTTATAACTCTTTGATTCTTCTTGCAACCACTTGAAAAGAGCTTTGACCGTATTTCGATACAATTTTCCTTTATCCGCAGCCCTAATATTTGCATAGTTGGAACCATTCAAAATTCCATGTAACCGCCCTTCATTGTCTGCTTGCTGCAAGTCTTTTTCTAATCCTTCTCCACCAATAAATTCGGGAGGAGAACTTGGCTTAAGTACGTCTTCTTTATAGGATGGAGAAACTGTGTGAACTGCATCGGCTAGGCGAATACCTACAGCCATGAGATTTATACAATCTTGATAACGATAATCCATAAGACCCTTAAAATCCAGTGGAATATCAGGAAACCAATTTCTTAATGATGAATAGTTATTCTCAAAAGGACGTATACCCTGAATTGCTAAATTATGAATGCTATACACATAGCGCATTTTCTTCAGCGACTTATATGCAGGATGATATTGTTTTAAGAAAAGTACCAAACTAGAATGCCAATCGTGCATATGGACTACATCCAATTTACCGAACGCACCCTTTTTAATAGCTTCAGCAACTGCAGTACAAAAGATAAAGTACTTTATGGCATCCGTGTAAAAAGGTTCTGTAGGATCGTTGTGATAGATATGAGCGATATCACCCGCTTCTATTTCTGGATGATGAATAACGTAATGGTGAATATTTTTAAATTCCTTCTTCGGAATTACTTCGTATAATTCGGCTGTATATGTTATGCCTCTAAGCTGAAAATTTAAATTTGTTTTGAAAGTGCCGTTTTGATGTAATCGCGAATAGGAAGGAACTACTACATGGACTTTATCTCCTCTTTCCGAAATCTGTCTTGGAACATCTCTTACTACATCACCCATTCCTCCGGCTTTACAATTGGCAATAGCGTCATTTTCGGCGGCAACAAAGAGGAAGTTATTCATAAAATCTAGTATTGGGTTTAGCTGTTAAAAAGATAGGTATTCTTAACGATGAGACCAAAAAAAAGCCTTTCTTTAGTGAGAAAGGCTTTTTAAACTTTAATAAATTAGTATTATTTGATTTTAAATGCTTTTTCTTGCGGATAATATGCTGTACCTCCTAACTCTTCTTCAATACGAAGCAGTTGATTATACTTTGCCATACGATCAGAACGGGAAGCCGAACCGGTCTTAATTTGACCTGTATTCAGTGCAACTGCTAGATCAGCGATGGTATTATCCTCAGTCTCGCCCGATCGGTGCGACATTACCGAAGTATAACCGGCATTCTTAGCCATATTCACGGCAGCTATGGTTTCTGTAAGAGTTCCTATTTGGTTTACTTTAATTAAGATGGAATTTGCAATGCCATTTTCAATTCCTTTAGAAAGTCTTTCTACATTGGTTACAAATAAATCATCTCCTACTAATTGTACTTTATCTCCAATTTTGTCGGTAAGTGATTTCCAGCCATCCCAATCATTTTCATCCATTCCATCTTCGATAGAAATGATAGGATATTTTGCAGATAAATCCGCTAAATACTGTGCTTGCTCTTCAGAAGTCCTTACTACTCCTTTATCGCCCTCGAATTTCGTGTAATCATATTTTCCATCTACAAAGAACTCCGCTGCTGCACAGTCCAAAGCGATCATTATATCATCGCCTAATTTATAACCTGCTTTGTCAACAGCTTTTGCTATCGTATCTAGAGCATCTTCTGTACCGCCGGCTAAGTTCGGAGCAAATCCTCCTTCATCACCAACTGCTGTACTTAAACCTCTGTCATGCAAAACTTTTTTTAAGTTGTGGAAAATTTCAGTTCCCATCTGCATGGAATGAGAAAAGCTTTTCGCTTTTACAGGCATCACCATAAATTCTTGAAAAGCTATGGGAGCGTCCGAATGTGAACCTCCATTAATAATATTCATCATAGGTACCGGAAGTGTGTTCGCACTAACACCACCTACATATCTGAACAATGACAAACCTAATTCATTGGCAGCAGCTTTTGCAGCAGCCAAAGAAACACCTAAGATTGCGTTTGCACCAAGTTTTGATTTATTTGGAGTACCATCTAAGTCAATCATGACCTGATCGATTAGGTTTTGTTCGAAAACGTTCATTCCTAAAATCTCTTCTGCAATCAACGTGTTTACATTTGAAACCGCTTTAGTAACAGCTTTCCCCATAAATGCATCTCCTCCATCTCTTAATTCTACAGCTTCATGCTCACCTGTTGAAGCTCCAGACGGCACAGCAGCTCTTCCCATCACTCCATTTTCAGTAATTACATCGACCTCTACCGTTGGGTTTCCTCTTGAATCTAATATTTGTCTTGCGTGAACGCTTAGGATAATACTCATTGTATTCTATTTTATTACTATTAATTTAAGCCCACAAATATACGAAAGAGCCTTTTGTTTGCCCCTTGAAAATGAATGGATTGAAGAAATATAACGATTTGTTAAATTGAGACTTCTTTCTTGCTTGATTTTGCGATATTCTCAAAAAATTGGTCAAATAAATATTCAGCATCATGCGGCCCAGGGCTAGCCTCTGGATGATATTGGACGGAAAACACATTCTTATTCTTCATACGAATACCTGCAACAGTTTGATCATTAAGATGTACATGAGTTATTTCTAATTCGGGATGTGCTTCAGTCTCTTCTCTATTAATTGCGAAACCATGATTTTGAGAAGTAATCTCTCCTTTTCCTGTAAGTAAATTTTTAATAGGATGGTTGATTCCTCTATGCCCGTTGTGCATCTTGTATGTTGACACGCCATTTGCCAGCGCAACAACTTGATGTCCTAAACAGATTCCAAAAAGAGGAGCATCACTCGCTATAATATCTTTTGCAGTAGCAATAGCTTGTGTCAAGGGTTCGGGATCGCCAGGACCATTTGAAATAAAATAAGCATCTGGATTCCATGATTTCAACGCCTCAAAAGTACTATCATATGGAAAAACCTTGATATAAGCATCTCGCTTAGCTAAATTTCTTAGGATATTCTTTTTGATTCCAATATCTAGAGCGGCAATCTTATAGGTAGCGTTTTCATCTCCATAGAAATAGGGCTCCTTTGTAGATACTTTTGAAGAAAGTTCCAAACCTTCCATGCTTGGAAAATCAGCCAACTCTTCCTTTAACTTTGTGATATTGTCAACATCTGTAGATATTACAGCATTCATAGCACCATTATCTCGAATATAGCTAACCAATGCTCTAGTATCCACATCAGAAATAGCAAATAAATTACTCTCCGCTAGAAATTCTTGGAGGCTAGCATCTGAATCTTCTCTAGAATAATTATAGCTAAAATTTTTACATATCAATCCTGCAATTTTAACTGAATCTGACTCCACCTCCTTTTTATTGGTCCCATAATTACCAATATGAGCATTCGTCGTGACCATTAATTGTCCGAAATAAGAGGGGTCGGTAAATATCTCTTGATACCCTGTCATTCCTGTATTAAAACAAACTTCGCCGAAAGCTGTGCCTTCGTTTTCACCAACTACCTTACCGTGAAAGATAGTACCATCAGCTAATAAAATAAATGCCTTTTTTCTAGTTTGATACTTCATGTCCTACTTTACAATTTTTAATTTGACAAATAAACATAAAAAAAGGATAGACTTAAAGTCTATCCTTTTTCAATTATTAAAATCTCTTAACAATTCTATTCTTCTGAATCATCTGCTTTTACTTCTGCATCAGTTTGAGAATCAGTTTTCGCTTCAACAGCTACTGGTGGAGTTTCTGTTTTAGCTCCACTTCCCCTTCTACTTCTTCTAGTAGTTTTCTTCTTAGGCTTATCGGCATTGTAAATTCCATTGAAATCAACTAACTCTATCATCGCCATATCAGCGTTATCACCTAAACGATTACCTAACTTGATAATTCTTGTATAACCACCTGGTCTATCACCAACCTTTTCAGAAACTACGCTAAACAATTCAGTAATGGCGTTTTTGTCTCTTAAACTTTTGAAGACGATACGTCTGTTATGAGTGCCCTTTTCAGTAGACAAGTTGTTCTCAGCTTTTGATTTTGTAATCAAAGGCTCGACAAATTGTTTCAAAGCTTTAGCCTTCGCAACAGTTGTGTTAATTCTCTTATGCTCAATTAATGAACATGCCATGTTAGCCAACATCGCCTTTCTATGCGCTGTCTTGCGACCTAAATGGTTTATTTTTTTTCCGTGTCTCATTATTTTAATTTATCATCTTGCTACCAAACCCGTTCGAACGAGGAGCAAAATATGATTACTTAATCTTTATCTAATTTGTATTTTGAAAGATCCATTCCGAAGCTCAAACCTTTGTTAATTACCAACTCTTCAAGTTCAGTCAATGATTTCTTACCGAAATTTCTGAATTTCATCAAATCATTTTTGTTGAAAGAAACCAAATCTCCTAAGGTATCAACTTCTGCAGCTTTCAAACAATTCAAAGCACGAACAGAAAGATCCATATCAACTAATTTCGTTTTCAACAACTGACGCATGTGAAGTGATTCTTCATCATAAGTCTCTGTTTGAGCAATTTCATCAGCTTCTAAAGTGATACGCTCATCAGAGAATAACATGAAGTGGTGAATCAAAACTTTAGCACCTTCAGTCAAAGCATCTTTAGGATGTATTGAACCATCAGTAACGATTTCGAAAACTAATTTTTCGTAATCTGTTTTTTGCTCTACACGGAAGTTCTCAATGCTATACTTCACATTTTTGATCGGAGTAAAGATTGAATCGATAGCAATGGTTCCCATTGGCATACCAGATTTCTTATTCTCCTCTGCAGGAACATAACCTCTACCTTTATCAATAACTAGCTCCATATTGATGCTAACTTTTGACTCCATGTTACAAATAACTAAATCAGGATTCAATACTTGATACCCAGAAATGAATTTTTGAAAATCCCCAGCAGTCAACTGATCTTTTCCGCTAACGGAAACAGATACAGTTTCAGCTTCTGAATCTTCTATTTGTTTTTTGAAACGTACTTGTTTCAAATTCAATATGATCTCAGTAACATCTTCAACAACACCTGGAATCACAGAGAATTCGTGCTCTACTTTATCAATTCTTACTGAAGTAATTGCATGACCTTCTAATGAAGCGAGCAATACTCTACGTAAGGCGTTCCCAACAGTTAATCCATAACCAGGTTCCAAAGGACGGAATTCAAACTTCCCTTCGAAATCTGAGGAATCGATCATTATTACTTTATCGGGCTTCTGAAAATTAAATAATGCCATAATTGGATTGGTGTTGTTTATTTAGAGTATAACTCGACGATTAATTGTTCTTTGATGTTTTCTGGAATTTGCATTCTCTCGGGAATTGCAACAAAAGTACCTTCCTTCTTTTCACTATTCCACGTAATCCATTCGTAAACGCTACTGCTTGCTGCAAGAGAATCTTGAATAGCCTGTAAAGACTTTGATTTTTCTCTTACACCAACCACATCTCCTGCTTTTAAAGAGTATGATGGGATGTTTACCAATTCACCATTAACAGTAATGTGTCTGTGAGAAACTAATTGTCTAGCTCCACTTCTAGTTGGAGAAACTCCCATTCTGTAAACTACGTTATCTAAACGAGACTCACACAATTGAAGAAGAACTTCGCCTGTAACACCTTTACTTCGGTTTGCTTTGGTAAATAGGTTACGGAATTGCTTTTCTAAAATACCATAGGTATATTTTGCTTTTTGCTTTTCCATTAACTGAACAGAATATTCAGATTTCTTTCCACGACGTCTTGCATTTCCATGCTGCCCTGGAGGGTAACTTTTTTTCTCGAAAGACTTATCGTCTCCGAAAATCGCTTCTCCGAACTTTCGGGCGATTTTACTTTTTGGTCCTGTGTATCTTGCCATTTTCTTTTAATTTGAAGTGTGATTATGAATTAAGGCTTCCTCCTTCGATAATCTTGAAATACACTTCTGTGAAATTATATAGTGATTTATTAAACTCTTCTTCTTTTTGGAGGTCTACACCCATTGTGCGGCATTGGAGTAACATCAATGATTTCAGTTACTTCAATTCCCGAGTTGTGTATCGCACGTATTGCAGACTCTCTTCCATTACCAGGTCCTTTTACATAAACCTTTACTTTTCTAAGTCCAGCTTCGTGAGCAACTTTTGAACAATCCTCGGCCGCTACCTGAGCAGCGTAAGGTGTATTTTTCTTAGAACCTCTAAAACCCATTTTACCAGCAGAAGACCAAGATATCACGTCTCCTTTTTTGTTGGTCAATGAAATAATAATATTATTGAAAGATGCAGTTACGTGAGCTTCTCCAACCGATTCAATAATAACTTTACGTTTTTTCGACGTTTTAGTACTTGTCTTTGCCATACTACGCTACTTATTATTTAGTTGCTTTTTTCTTGTTAGCAACTGTTTTTCTTTTTCCTTTTCTCGTTCTAGAGTTGTTCTTTGTACGTTGTCCTCTTAATGGAAGACCTGATCTATGACGAATACCTCTATAACAACCAATATCCATCAATCGCTTGATATTTAATTGTGTCTCAGAACGTAATTCTCCTTCTATAGTGTAACTAGCAACAGCCTCACGAATACGACCAATTTCATCATCATTCCAATCCGAAACTTTAGTGTCTTCGCTAACCTTTGCGGTTGACAATATTTCTTTAGCTCTGCTGCTACCAATTCCAAAAATATAGGTTAGCGCTATGACGCCTCTTTTCTGTTTTGGTATATCTATACCTGCAATTCTTGCCATAATTACCCTTGTCTTTGTTTAAATCTAGGATTCTTTTTGTTGATTACGTACAACCTACCTTTTCTGCGAACAATCTTGCAGTCGGCACTTCTTTTCTTAACTGATGCTCTAACTTTCATCTTATTACTATCTTAATATCTATAAGTAATTCTTGCTTTTGTCAAATCGTATGGACTCATCTCTAACTTCACCTTATCCCCAGGAAGCAACTTAATATAATGCATACGCATCTTTCCTGAAATATGTGCAGTCACTACGTGACCATTCTCTAATTCGACCCGAAACATTGCGTTTGACAATGCTTCAATTATGGATCCATCTTGCTCTATCGCTGCTTGCTTAGCCATAATCTTATGCTACTTTTCTGTTTTTACCCGTTTTCATTAAACCATCATAATGACGATTTAATAAATAGGAGTTTACTTGTTGAACTGTGTCAATTGCTACACCAACCATAATTAAAAGTGATGTACCACCAAAGAACAATGCCCATCCTGCCTGAACATCAAGCAATTTCACTACCACTGCCGGCAAAACCGCTAACAATGCTAAGAATATTGAACCTGGTAAGGTGATTAATGACATAATTTTATCTAAAAAATCACCTGTTTCTTTCCCTGGACGTATACCTGGAATAAAACCTCCACTACGTTTTAAATCATCTGCCATTTTATTCGTAGGAACAGTTATCGCAGTATAGAAATATGTAAATATGATAATTAGTAAGGCAAACAATAAATTATAAGCCCAGCCAAAGATATCTGAAAATTGCGTTTGAATCCAAGTTCCTACTTCTCCTTCTATAGCTCCACCTATTAAACCAGGAACAAACATAATAGCCTGTGCAAAGATAATCGGCATAACACCTGATGCATTTAACTTCAAAGGTATGTATTGTCTAGATCCCATGATATTTTTTTCGTATCCACCAGAAGCAGTTCTTCTCGCATATTGCACAGGAATCTGACGTGTAGCCATTACCAACAATACACTGGCCAAAATTACTAAGAACCAAACAATAACTTCTACCAAGATTAACATTGGACCACCTACACCATCAAGCCTTGAAACAACTTCTTGAGCAAATGATTGAGGAAGTGTAGCTATGATACCTATCATAATTAATAATGAAATACCATTCCCAATTCCTTTATCAGTAATCTTTTCTCCTAACCACATGGCAAATACACAGCCTGTAACTAAAATAATTACAGCTGGCACCATGAAATCAAGACCTTTACCCATTATAAATGCACTATCGCGAACACCAAAAGCTTCAAGTCCATACAAATATGCAGGAGCTTGAACGATACAAATACCAATGGTCAACCATCTTGTTATCTGATTGATTGTTTTACGACCACTTTCACCTTCTTTCTGTAACTTCTGAAGATATGGAATTGCAATACCCATTAATTGAACTACAATTGATGCTGAAATATACGGCATTATACCTAATGCAAATACAGAAGCACTTGCAAAAGCTCCTCCCGTAAAAGCATTCAATAAAGCAAAAATACCTTGATCAGTTCCATCAACCAAAGCACCTAATTGAGTAGTATCTATACCTGGAAGAACAATCTGACAACCAAAACGGTATACTAAAAGAAGTAATAAGGTAATACCTATTCTATTCCTTAGTTCTTCTATTTTCCAAATATTGGATATTGTTTCGAAAAAATTCTTCATAGTATAATTCGCTTATAAATTTATTGCTTCTCCGCCTGCAGCTTCAATCGCAGCTTTCGCTGTAGCAGTAAATTTATGCACAGAAATTTTTAAGGATGCTTTCAATTCTCCACCACCTAAAATCTTAACCAAATCATTCTTACGTGCCAATCTATTTTCTACGAGTGTTTCAAAAGTAATCGTATCTTTTACAACCTTCTTATCCACTAACTCTTGCAATTTAGAAAGGTTAATGCCCTGATATTCTTTTCGGTTAATGTTTGTAAACCCAAATTTAGGAACACGTCTTTGCAACGGCATTTGACCACCTTCAAATCCAATTTTCTTAGAATAACCAGATCTTGATTTAGCTCCTTTATGTCCTCTTGCAGCCGTACCGCCCTTACCAGACCCTTGGCCTCTTCCTAATCGTTTTCCGTCTCTATTGACAGAACCTTCAGCTGGTTTTAGATTACTTAAATTCATTACCTTATATGTATTAAGCTTCTTCTGTAGAAACTAAGTGTTTAACTGTATTTACCATGCCAACAATACTAGCTGTAGCCTCATGTTCTACAACCTGACCAATTCTTTTCAAACCAAGAGCCTCAAGGGTTCTTTTTTGGTTCTGTGGTCTTTTGATAGCGCTTTTTAACTGTTTTACTTTAATTTTCTTTGCCATTGTCTGCTTGAATTATCCTTTAAAAACTTTTTCTAAGGAAACACCTCTTTGTTTTGCTATGGTATGTGCACCTCTTAATTGCAAAAGTGCATCAAAAGTAGCCTTTACCACGTTATGAGGATTCGAAGAACCCTGTGATTTTGAAAGAACATCATGCACTCCAACGGCCTCTAGTACCGCTCTAACTGCACCACCTGCGATAACACCCGTACCATGTGATGCTGGTTGGATATATACACGAGCACCACCGAACTTACCTTTTTGTTCATGTGGCAATGTGGCTTTATTCAAAGGAATACGAATCAAATTCTTTTTAGCATCTTCGATAGCTTTAGCGATAGCAGTAGCAACTTCCTTGGATTTACCCAAACCGTGACCTACAACTCCATTTTCGTCACCTACAACAACAATTGCAGAGAATCCGAAAGCTCGTCCACCCTTTGTTACCTTAGTAACTCTCTGGATACCGACCAATCTATCTTTTAAATCTAAACCTCCTGGCTTAACAGTTTCTACGTTTTTGTATTTCTGGTACATGCTCTTATTTTAGAATTTTAATCCCGCTTCTCTTGCTCCTTCAGCCAATGCTTTTACTCTACCGTGGTACAAGTTACCTCCTCTATCGAAAGCTACTTTATCGATACCAGCTTTTGCAGATCTTTCAGCAATTGCTTTACCAACTAGGGCAGCAATTTCACTTTTAGTTCCCTTAGCTTTCGCTAAATCTTTATCTCTAGAAGAAACAGCTACTAAAGTTTTTCCTTCAACATCATCAATTACCTGAGCATAAATTTCTTTATTACTTCGGAAAACCGACAATCTGGGTCGTTCTGCAGTTCCGGCCGATACTTTACGTATTCTCCTTCTAATTCTTAATTTTCTTTGTGTCTTTGATAGTTTCATAACACTACTTTATTATGCGGATTTACCTGCTTTTCTTCTCAATTGTTCACCAACGAACTTGATTCCTTTTCCTTTGTACGGCTCAGGCTTACGGAAAGATCTAATTTTTGCCGCTACCTGACCAACTAACTGCTTGTCAAAAGATGTTAGTTTTACTATTGGATTCTTTCCTTTTTCAGAAATAGTTTCCACTTTGACTTCTGGCGCCAAATTTAAAACAATGTTATGAGAGAATCCCAATGCCAAATCTAACTTTTGACCTTGATTGCTAGCTCTATATCCTACACCAACAAGTTCTAACTCTTTTGTCCATCCTTTAGAAACTCCTTCAACCATATTCAAAACCAAAGATCTATACAGACCATGTTTTGCTTTATGCTCTTTGGAATCAGAAGGTCTGGTTACCCATGCTTGTCCATCTTCAACCTTTACAGATACTCCTGAAAACTCTTGAGTCAATTCACCCAACTTACCTTTTACAGTAATTATATTCTCATTTACCTCTATCGTGACTCCCTCAGGAATCGCTACCGGATTATTACCTATTCTAGACATCTTCTAAATCTTTATACTGATTAATATACGTAGCAAAGAACCTCGCCACCTACATTTTCATTTTTAGCTTGCTTACTTGTCATTACACCGTGAGATGTAGAAACAATTGCAATACCCAATCCGTTTAAAACTCTTGGCAGATTATCAGCTCCCGTATACTTACGTAAACCTGGCTTACTAACTCTTTGCAACTTCTTTATAACAGGATCTTTAGTGAACTTGTCATATTTCAAAGCTATCTTAATGCTACCTTGGACTTTATCTTCTTCAAACTTGTAACTCAAAATATATCCTTGATCGAATAATATTTTTGTTATCTCTTTCTTCACTTTAGATGAAGGTATCTCAACAACTCTGTGACCTGCGCTATTGGCATTTCTAACTCTTGTTAAGTAATCTGCTATAGTATCTGTAACCATTCTTATATATTTCGGTAACGGTTTCCGACAGTAGTGCCAGACCTGAAACCAGTTATTCAATTTTGTCTTACCAGCTGGCTTTTTTAACTCCTGGAATCAATCCTTGATTTGCCATCTCTCTGAAAGTCACCCTTGAAATACCAAAAGTTCTCATGTAACCTTTAGGTCTTCCGGTAATCTTACATCTGTTGTGCATACGAACAGGTGAAGCATTCTTTGGCAATTTCTGCAGGCCTTCATAGTCTCCAGCTTCTTTCAAAGCTTTTCTCTTTTCAGCATATTTAGCTACAGTCGCTGCCCTTTTTCTTTCACGGGCTTTCATTGATTCTTTAGCCATACTATTTCTTTTTAAAAGGTAATCCTAGTTCTGTTAATAATGATTTCGCTTCCTTATCGGTTGCAGCAGTAGTTACGAAAGTGATATCCATTCCGTTTATTCTATTGATCTTGTCAATATTAATTTCCGGGAATATGATCTGCTCTGTAACACCTAAGCTGTAATTTCCTCGTCCATCAAAACCGGTAGCTTTGATTCCTTGAAAATCACGAACACGAGGCAATGCACTTGTCACCAAACGGTCTAAAAATTCGTACATTCTTTCTCCACGAAGCGTTACTTTGGCACCAATTGGCATACCCTTACGTAATTTGAAGGTAGCAACATCTTTTTTAGATATTGTTGCAACTGCTTTTTGACCTGTAATCATAGTCATCTCATCAACCGCATGGTCAATAAGCTTCTTATCGGCAACTGCAGCACCAACACCTCTACTTACTACTATCTTTTGTAGTTTAGGTACTTGCATTACATTCTTGTAACCAAATTCCTCTGTCAACGCACTAACAATGCGTTCACCATATTCTTTCTTTAATCTTGCAACGTAAGCCATAACTAAATTACTTCATTGGATTTTTTAGAAACTCTAACTTTTTTTCCATCTCTTACTTCATAACCAACTCTGGTAATGTCACCAGATTTAGCATCGAGAAGCGCTAGATTAGAAACATTGATAAACGCTTCTTTTTGAACAATACCGCCCTGTGGATTTTTCGCACTTGGCTTTTCATGCTTAGATACCATATTAGCACCTTCCACAATTGCTTTGTTCTTTGCAATATCAACACGCATCACTTTACCTTCGGTACCTTTATGGTCTCCAGCTATGATTCGTACTGTGTCTCCCGTTTTTATTTTTAACTTTTTCATTCCTCGCTATAAATTATAGTACCTCAGGGGCCAATGAAACAATTTTCATGAACTGTTTGTCACGAAGTTCTCTTGCAACCGGTCCGAAAACACGAGTTCCTCTCATTTCACCAGTTGGGTTTAACAACACACATGCATTGTCATCAAATCGAATGTAAGAACCATCAGGTCTTCTTACTTCTTTTTTGGTTCTTACCACAACTGCTGTTGATACAGCTCCCTTTTTGATACCTCCGTTCGGAGTTGCCTCCTTAACAGTAACAACTATTTTGTCTCCAATAGAAGCATATCTTCTTTTTGTCCCACCTAAAACGCGAATGGTCAAAACTTCTTTTGCTCCTGTATTGTCCGCTACTTTTAATCTTGATTCTTGCTGTAACATAATTATTTAGCTCTTTCTAAGATTTCTACTAACCTCCAACATTTGGTTTTGCTCAAAGGACGTGTTTCCATAATCTTTACGGTATCACCTTCCTTACAATCGTTCTTTTCGTCGTGTGCAACGTACTTTTTCGTTTTCAAAACGAACTTACCGTACATAGGGTGCTTCACTCTTTTTACCTCTGCAACTACAATAGATTTCTCCATTTTGTTACTAGTAACAACCCCTATTCTCTCTTTTCTTAAGTTTCTTTTTTCTTCCATAAAGCAGAACCAGTTATTGGTTTTCCCTATTAGTTAATTCCGTTGCCAATCGCGCTACTATTCTTCTAACCTTTCTAATTTGAAGAGGATTCTCCAAAGGAGTTACGAAGTGTGCCATTTTTAAATCCGCGTGCTCTTTTTTAAGCTCAGCGTACTTTAGTTTTAGCTCTTCAACAGATAATTCTTTTATTTCCTTTTTTTTCATGATTTCCTTCAATTAGTCTGCAGCAGTATAATCTCTGGCAACAATAAATTTTGTCTTAACCGGTAATTTTTGAGCCGCCAATCGCAATGCTTCCTTGGCAACATCCATTGGTACACCAGCAACCTCGAACATAATTCTTCCAGGTAAAACACGAGCTACGAAATATTCCGGTGCACCTTTACCTTTACCCATACGTACTTCTAATGGTTTCTTGGTAATAGGCTTGTCTGGAAATATCTTAATCCAAAGTTGTCCCTCCCTTTTCATGTATCTTGTTGCAGCAATACGAGCCGCTTCAATCTGACGTGCTGTTATAAAACGAGTCTCCAAAGATTTAAGACCAAACATACCATTCGAAAGCAGGTGACCTCTACCTGAGATACCCTTCATCCGGCCTTTTTGCATCTTACGAAACTTTTGTCTTTTCGGTTGTAACATGATTTTCTTACTTCTTTAAAAAATTACTTTCTACGGCGTTGTTTTCCACCACGATCTCCTTTTCCTCCCTTGTCGCTTTGGCCTTTTTTCATACCAACCAATGGAGAAAGCTCTCTCTTTCCGTATACTTCGCCTTTCATTATCCAAACTTTGATTCCCAACTTACCATAAGTAGTTTGAGCTTCGTGCAATGCATAATCAATATCTGCGCGGAAAGTAGACAATGGAATTCTACCATCTTTGTAAGACTCAGAACGTGCCATTTCAGCTCCATTCAGTCGACCGGAAATCTGAATTTTGATTCCCTCAGCATTCATACGCATCGCAGCTGCAATTGCCATTTTGATTGCTCGTCTGAAAGAAATTCTGCTTTCAATTTGACGCGCTACACTAGCAGCTACCAAATTGGCATCAACCTCAGGTCTTTTGATTTCGTAAATATTGATCTGAACCTCTTTTCCAGTGATCTTCTTAAGCTCCTCTTTAAGCTTATCTACTTCTTGACCACCTTTACCAATAATGATACCTGGTCTTGCTGTTGTTACAGTTACTGTAATCAACTTCAAAGTACGCTCGATAATCACTCTCGAAACACTTGCCTTTGAAAGACGGGCATGGATGTATTTTCGAATTTTGCTATCCTCAGCTAGTTTGTCTCCATAATCGTTTCCACCGTACCAGTTAGATTCCCATCCTCTGATAATACCTAGACGATTTCCTATCGGATTTGTTTTCTGTCCCATTCTAGCTTGCTATATTATTGTTAGACCCCAAAACCAATGTTACATGGTTGGAACGTTTTCTAATTCTATGCGCTCTACCCTGTGGAGCTGGACGCAATCTTTTCAACATTGCCGCGCTATCCACTCGAATCTCTTTTACGATAAGATCAGCATCTTCTAAACTAGCATCCTCATTCTTTGCTTGCCAGTTTGCCAAAGCAGAAAGCAAAAGCTTTTCTAACTTGCGAGAAGCTTCCTTCGGATTGAATCTCAATATTGCCAGCGCCTTTTCCACTTCAACACCTCTGACCAAATCTGCAACAATACGCATTTTCCTAGGAGAAGTAGGACAATTGTTCAATTTTGCGAACGCTATCTGTTTCTTTTCAGCCTTAATTCTTTCGGCCATCTGTTTTTTTCGAACTCCCATAGCTTACTTTTTACCTTTATTCTTTGCCCCTGCGTGACCTCTAAAAGATCGTGTTGGAGAAAATTCCCCTAATTTGTGCCCTACCATATTTTCTGTTACGAATACGGGAACAAATTGTCTCCCGTTGTGCACAGCTATAGTTAAACCTACAAAATCAGGTGTTATCATAGAAGCTCTTGACCATGTCTTTATAACACTTTTCTTTCCAGAAGAAGCGTTTTGTTGGATTTTTTTCTCCAAGCTATAGTGAACGTAAGGTCCTTTTTTTAGTGAACGTGCCATTTTTTCTTCTTTTTATTTCTTTCTACGTTCTAAAATATATTTGTTTGTGCTCTTGGTCTTCTGACGAGTTCTATAACCCTTAGCCGGAATTCCATTTCTAGATCTTGGATGACCACCCGAAGCTCTACCTTCACCACCACCCATTGGGTGATCGACAGGGTTCATTGCTACCGGTCTAGTTCTTGGTCTTCTACCCAACCATCTACTTCTACCAGCTTTACCAGAAACCAATAATTGATGATCGGAGTTAGAAACCGCACCAATCGTAGCTAAACAACCTGATAGAATTAATCTCGTTTCACCAGATGGCATCTTTACAGTTACAAACTTCCCATCTTTCGCCATTAATTGAGCAAAAGTACCAGCACTTCTTGCCATTACAGCCCCTTGTCCAGGTCGCAACTCAATACACGAAATAATAGTCCCTAAAGGAATATCGCTTAATGGAAGTGCGTTACCAATTTCAGGTGCTGCATTCGAACCAGATGTTACCGTCTGATCTACTTCCAATCCGTTTTGAGCGATTATGTATCTTTTCTCACCGTCAGTATATTCCAGCAATGCGATAAATGCCGTTCTGTTTGGATCGTATTGAATCGATTTTACGGTTGCAGCAACACCTTGCTTATCCCTTTTGAAATCAATAACACGATACCTTCTTTTATGACCTCCACCTTTTTGACGGATCGTCATCTTTCCTTGACTGTTTCTACCTCCGGACTTTTTTAACGGAGCGAGCAAGCTCTTCTCCGGCTTATCAGTCGTAATGGCGTCAAACCCATTTACAACTCTAAAACGCTGTCCAGGAGTTACTGGTTTTAATTTTCTAACTGACATTGTTTGTCTTTATAGATTACTGTAAAAATCAATAATATCTCCTTCGGCAACATCAACTATCGCTTTTTTGATAGCATTCGTTTTACCATGCTGAATACCCGTTTTGGTATACCGCGATTTTCTTGTTGGACCATAATTCATGGTACGAACTTTCTTAACCGAAACTCCATAAGCTGATTCAACAGCTTCCTTGATCTGAATCTTGTTGGCCTTTGGGTCAACAATGAAACCATACCGATTGTACAACTCGCTATCAGCGGTCATCTTTTCAGTTATAATTGGCTTTATCAACACACTCATGGTTTTCCTATTTATTTAAGTTCGCTACGATTCCTTCTAATGAACCTTCTAATAACACAATATTGTTTGCGTTTAATATTTTGTAAGTGCTTAATTCTGAGCTAGTTACAACTTCAGAGCGCTTCAAATTACGCGAAGACAAATATACACCATTATTTGAATCACCCAACACAAATAAAGACTTTTTGTTCTCCAGTCCCAAAGACTTTAAAACCTGTACAAAATCTTTAGTTTTTGGAGCCTCAAAATCAAAGTCTTCAACTACCAAAATTGCCTTCTCATTTGACTTGATACTTAAGGCAGATTTACGTGCCAAACGCTTCAAGTTTTTATTCAATTTTTGAGTGTAATCTTTAGGTCTTGGGCCGAAAATTCGTCCACCACCTCTAAAGATTGGCGATTTGATACTACCAGCACGTGCTGTACCCGTCCCTTTTTGTTTTTTAATCTTTCTTGTACTGCCTGCAATCTCCGCTCTCTCTTTCGATTTGTGCGTTCCCTGTCTCTGGTGAGCTAGGTATTGCTTTACATCTAAATAAACTGCGTGATTGTTAGGCTCTATTCCGAAAACAGCATCAGAAAGGTCTGCCTTTCTACCTGTTTCTTTTCCTTTGATATCTAAAACTGCTACTTTCATTACTTCTGAATAGTTACGTAAGCATTCTTATGACCAGGTACACATCCTTTTACTACGATAAGGTTTTTCTCTGGAACTATTTTTAAAACTCTTAGGTTCTGAACAGTAACTTGATCACCACCCATTCTACCAGCCATTTTCATTCCCTTGAAAACTCTCGCAGGATATGAAGCAGCACCAATTGAACCAGGAGCTCTTAGTCTGTTGTGTTGACCGTGTGTTGCTTGACCAACTCCGGCGAAGCCATGTCTTTTAACAACACCTTGAAAACCTTTTCCTTTTGACGTACCAACTACATCAACAAATTCTCCTTCTTCAAAAAGATCAACACCAACGGTGTCACCTAATTTGAACTCACCTTCAAAATCTTGGAACTCAACGACTTTTTTCTTGGGAGATGTACCTGCCTTTTTAAAATGACCCGATTGAGCCTTATTAGCACGTTTCTCTGCCTTGTCATCGAAACCAAGTTGAAGGGCACTATACCCGTCGACCTCTTCGGTTCTGACTTGGGTAACTACGCATGGTCCAGCTTCAATAACGGTACATGGCATATTCTTACCATTCTCGTCAAAAATACTGGTCATACCTACTTTCTTTCCTATTAACCCAGACATTCGATTTAGATTTTGGAAATCCGATTTAAACTTTAAATCTTCCTTCCGTTTATATTAATTTGTATTACTCTCAACTAAGACATAAAAAAACAGGGTTAAAAACTAATTCAACCCTGAATTTTGTTTTCTTCCGTTTTTCCCTTGCACGCGGCTCAGGACATGTCACCTATCCTATTCGAATAGGTTTTTCACTTATACTTTTATCTCAACTTCAACACCACTTGGAAGCTCAAGCTTCATAAGCGCATCAATAGTTTTTGACGAAGAGCTATAAATATCCAAGAGTCTTTTATAAGAACTCAATTGAAATTGCTCTCTAGATTTTTTATTTACGTGTGGCGAACGCAAAACCGTAAATATTTTTTTATGTGTTGGCAAAGGAATAGGGCCAGTTACTACCGCTCCGGTTGTCTTTACCGTCTTTACGATTTTCTCAGCAGATTTATCTACTAAGTTGTGATCGTAAGATTTTAATTTTATTCTAATTTTTTGACTCATCTTCTAAAAATTAAGCGGTTACACCTTTAGCTGCCTTAATTACTTCCTCTGAAATATTCGATGGAGTTTCTGCATAGTGCGAGAATTCCATAGTCGATGTTGCTCTACCAGAAGACAATGTTCTTAATGAAGTAACATATCCGAACATCTCAGATAAAGGAACAGTACCTTTTACAACTTTAGCTCCAGCTCTATCGCTCATATCACTAATAGTTCCACGTCTTCTATTCAAGTCACCAACAATATCACCCATATTTTCTTCTGGAGTAATAACTTCCAACTTCATGATAGGCTCCATGATAACAGCACCAGCAGCTTTACCCGCCGCTTTGTAACCCATTTTTGCAGCCAATTCGAAGGAAAGTGCATCGGAATCCACAGGGTGAAAAGATCCATCTTTCAATACCACTTTCATAGTATCCATCTCAAACCCAGCCAAAGGCCCATTCATCATTGCCGCAGCAAAACCTTTCTCAACAGATGGAATGAATTCCTTAGGAATACGTCCACCTTTAATTTGATCAACAAATTGCAGTCCTGTTCCTTCGAAATCATCATCCGCAGGACTCATTTCAAAGACAATGTCACCGAATTTACCACGTCCACCCGATTGCTTCTTGTAAGTTTCTCTGTGCGCAGCCATTTTCGTAAGCGCTTCTTTATATTCAACTTGTGGCTCACCTTGGTTCACCTCAACTTTGAATTCACGTCTTAAACGATCAACAATAATATCTAAGTGAAGCTCACCCATACCAGAAATAATGGTCTGACCTGATGCTTCATCAGTTTTTACTTGGAAAGTAGGATCTTCTTCGGCCAATTTAGCCAAAGCCATACCTAATTTATCAACATCGACCTTAGTCTTAGGTTCAACAGCAATACCAATTACCGGATCAGGAAAGTCCATACTTTCAAGAATGATTGGATGTTTTTCAGAAGACATAGTATCACCAGTCTTAATATCCTTAAAACCTACAGCAGCACCAATATCGCCCGCTTCGATATAATCGATAGCATTTTGTTTATTAGAATGCATCTGATAAATACGTGAAATACGTTCTTTTTTACCTGAGCGGTTGTTCAATATGTATGAACCAGCATCTAAACGACCAGAATATGTTCTGAAAAACGCCAAACGCCCTACAAAAGGATCGGTAGCAATTTTAAATGCCAAAGCAGCAAATGGTTCTTTAACATCCGGCTTTCTACTAATTGCTTCACCAGTATTTGGATCAGTTCCTACAATAGCTTCTTTATCTATGGGTGAAGGCAAGTATCTACATACTGCATCCAATAAAAATTGCACACCTTTATTCTTAAAGGAAGAACCACAAATCATTGGAATGATTGCTCTATCCATAACAGCAGCTCTTAAAGCAGCATGCACTTCTTCTTCAGTAATGGAGTCTTCATCTTCGAAGAACTTCTCCATCAATTCTTCATCATATTCCGCAACAGCCTCAATTAAAGCAGCTCTATACTCCTTTACTTCAGCTTTCATTTCTTCTGGAATGTCAACAACATCAAAAGTAGAACCATAGCCTTCATCATGCCAAACTATAGCTCTGTTCTTTGCTAAATCTACAATACCTTTGAAATCGGCCTCATCACCAATTGGCAAAACAATAGGAACTGCATTCGAACCTAACATTGTTTTAACCTGCTTACAAACCATCAAGAAGTTAGACCCCTGACGATCCATTTTGTTTACAAAACCAATACGTGGCACTTTGTAGTTATCAGCAAGTCTCCAGTTTGTTTCAGATTGTGGCTCAACACCATCAACCGCACTAAAAAGGAATACCAAACCATCAAGAACACGTAACGACCTATTTACTTCAACAGTAAAATCAACGTGACCTGGAGTATCAATAATATTAAAATGAAAACCTTTTGCATCAGCAGTCGGTTTTCCGTTTTCTGTTGGAAATTGCCACTCACAAGTAGTTGCAGCAGAGGTAATTGTAATACCACGCTCCTGCTCTTGCTCCATCCAGTCCATGGTAGCAGCACCATCATGAACTTCACCAATTTTGTGACTAACACCTGTATAGAACAAAATACGTTCTGTAGTAGTGGTCTTACCAGCATCAATATGCGCGGCAATACCTATATTTCTTGTATATTTTAAATCTCTTGCCATTTCTGATTAGAATCTAAAGTGAGAGAATGCTTTGTTTGCTTCAGCCATTTTATGAGTATCGACTCTTTTCTTGACTGCCGCACCTTCCTCTTTGGAAGCTGCTAAGACTTCAGCTGCTAATTTGGCAGCCATACCTTTTTCGTTACGCTTTCTAGAATAACTAATCAACCACTTCATCGCAGTTGAAATTTTTCGGTCTGGTCTTATTTGCATTGGAATCTGGAAGGTTGCCCCACCAACACGTCTACTGCGAACCTCTACGTGAGGCATAACATTAGACAATGCATCCTTCCAAAGCTCAAGAGCTGTTTTTTCTTCGTCGGTCTTTTTTTCTTCTACGATATCAATTGCATCGTAAAACACACTAAAGGCAACCGATTTCTTACCATCCCACATCATCATGTTCACAAAACGTGTAACTAGCTGATCATTAAATCTTGGATCCGGTAATAATGGCCTTTTCTTTGCCTGCTTTTTTCTCATTACTGCTTCTTTACAAAGTTATGATTACTTCTTAGGGCGTTTTGCACCGTATTTAGATCTTCGTTGAGTTCTTCCTGCAACACCTGCAGTATCTAAAGCACCTCTAACGATGTGATATCTAACTCCTGGCAAATCTTTTACCCTTCCGCCTCTTACTAATACTATCGAGTGCTCTTGTAAATTGTGACCCTCACCTGGGATGTAAGCATTTACCTCTTTACCATTCGTCAACCTTACCCTTGCTACTTTACGCATAGCTGAGTTAGGCTTCTTAGGTGTAGTGGTATAAACACGCGTACAAACCCCTCTTCTTTGAGGACACGAATCCAAAGCAGCCGATTTACTCTTCTTAGTAATTGTGACTCTTCCTTTTCGTACTAATTGTGATATTGTTGGCATACCTTATATATGTATAAAACTTTACCCCTGTTTAAGGGTCGGCAAATGTAATACTATTTCATTATATTTCAAATCCTAATGGATTAAATTTCTTTTATTTTTTTTAAACCCAAATTAAACCCACAATTAACCTCAGAATTACATAGTTCAAAAACCGCGAATTCTTAAAACATGTATTACTCTTAATAAATCAAAAAAGTATGTATTCCCCTACCCAATTACTCCAAAAAATGTCAAATTGATCTATTAAAATTCTTTTAATATGTTAAAATCTAGTTTTTTATCAAATCATTAAAAACTCGGCCTGTTACATAATACATTGATATAATAGCAAATTGTTTTATATGTAACCGGCAAAAAAGAAAACCATTCTTAAAGTTTTATTAATATTCTTTTGGATTATTAACATCATTTTATGATTTTTGCGCTTAGCTAATTCAAATAATTTAAAAATGAGAACAAAATTAAATGGAATCTTAACGCTGCTATTAGCGTTTGTTGTGCATTTATCTTTTGCACAAGACAAAACGATTACCGGTACAGTAACAGATCAAGATGGTCTACCACTGCCTGGTGTTAACATCGTTGTAGAAGGTACTACAAATGGTACCCAAACCGATTTTGACGGAAACTACTCTATAAGTGGTAGTGAAGGTCAAACACTTCTTTTCTCTTACATTGGTCAGAAAGACGTAAGAGAATCTATCGGTGCTGGCAGTACTATTAATGTACAAATGCAGGAAGACGCACAGGCTTTGGAAGAAGTTGTGGTAACTGCGCAAGGTATCAAGAGAGAGAAAAAAGCTCTTGGTTATGCGGTGACCTCCGTTGGCTCTGAAGATTTAGAGCAGAAAACGGAAGGTGATGTTGCTAGAGTTTTATCTGGTAAAGCGTCTGGTGTTCAGATAACCGCTGCTGGTGGTGCCTCTGGTTCTGCAACTAATGTGACTATTAGAGGTCTGAGTTCATTCAGCGGTAGTAACCAAGCATTATTTATTGTTGACGGAATTCCGTTCAGTAGCGATACAAATGACTCTGGTAACTTTATTAGTGGTAACACTGGTTCCTCTCGTTTTTTAGATTTGGATCCAAACAACATTGCGAGCATTGAGGTTTTAAAAGGTTTAGCAGCAGCTACGCTTTATGGTACTCAAGGTAAAAATGGTGTTATCTTGATTACCACTAAATCTGGTGGAACTACATCAGGACCAAAGAAAACTGAAATATCTGTAAGCCAATCATTTTTTACAAATGAATATGCTTCTGCACCCGATTATCAAAATCAGTTTGGTAACGGTTTTGATCAAAACTTTGGATGGTTCTTTAGTAACTGGGGGCCAAGTTTTGATAGAGGTGGTACTGCAGGTTGGGGAAGACAGTCAGCTATCGATGAGAATGGAACATTGGAACATCCTTACTCGACTACGAGTGTTGCTTCTACAAGAAATGCATTTCCAGAATTACAAGGAGCGCGTTATGACTGGAAGCCTTACGATTCAGTAGGAGAATTTTTTAGACCAGGAGCGGTTGTTAACACCTCGATAAACATTGGTGGTGCATCAGAAGATGGAAACACAACTTACAATGCGAATATTGGATACTTAAATGATGAAGGTTTTACACCAGGCAACTCGCTATCACGTGTTAACGTCTCATTGGGTGGTCGTGCTAAGTTAAGTAACAAGTTCAGCCTAACGGGCACTATGAACTATGCTAGAACTGATTATAGAACTCCTCCAATCGCATCAAGTAGAGGTAACGGTACTGATGGTTTATCAGTTTATGGTAATGTTCTTTTCACACCTCGAAGTGTTGATTTGATGAATTTACCATTCGAAAATCCAGTTGACGGGTCAAGTGTTTACTATAGAAATGGTAACGACATTATCAACCCAAGATGGACTGCAAAAAATGTTACTTATTCTCAATTAACAAATAGATTCAATTGGAATCTAGGGTTGTCTTATGAGTTAAGCGAAAGTTTGACCTTGAATTGGAGAAGTGGTATGGATTTCTATAACGAGCGAAATGTAAATAGCTCTAACAAAGGAGGAATTCGATTCACAGAAGCTGTTTTTGGTTTCTTGAATACTTTTGACAACAACAATACCATTTGGGATCACTTTTTATCAATTAATGGAAATTATGATCTTTCTGAAAAACTTGGCTTATCATTCACAGCAGGTGCCACATCTAGACAGGATTTTTATGATAGACAAGGGGTAGCAAGTACTGGACAGATTGTTTTCGGAGTTAAAAGACACTTTAACTATGAAAATCAATCACCTATTCAATTTTCTCGAAAGCGAAACATTGTTGGTGTTTTAGGTCAGGCTACCTTAGATTACGATGATTTTCTTTTCTTGAATATTTCGGCAAGAACTGACTGGGTATCAAACTTAACTACAGAAAACAATAGTAAGACCTATCCAGGGGTTAGTTTATCTTTTCTACCAACAAATGCTTTTCCTGGTTTAAAATCTGAAAATGGATTAAACTTTTTAAAGCTTCGTGGTAGTTATGGTACATCTGCTACTTTCCCAACAGGGTATCCTACTATTAATGTTGTTGAACAAAACACACTGCGTTTTAATGACAACTTAAACGGTGGTAGCGTTACTACTAACCAAATTGATAACTTCAGAGCGAATCCAGAATTGAAACCAGAGCTTTTAGAAGAGTTAGAATTCGGATTCGAATCTAAATTCTTAAAAAACAGAGTTTCTTTGGACTTCACATATTTCAAGAGAACTACTAACGATTTGATCGTTACACAACCTCTTGCACCGTCAACTGGTTTTACTTTTACTCAAAGTAACATTGGTGAAATTCAAAATGATGGTATCGAAGCAGATTTAGGTATTGATTTTTTCAAAGGTGAAAATTTCAGCTGGAACTCAAGAGTAAACTTCTTTGCAAACAATGAGGTGGTTACCGAACAAGAACAAGATTTCATCGCTTATGCTGGTTCATTAGCAGTAGGTGGTGGTTTATTCAGAGGTTCCAATGCTGCGATAGAAGGTGAATCTTTAGGTACTATTGTTGGTACTCAAATAGCTCGAGATGCTGCCGGTAATTACTTAGTAAACGCAGGTGGTAGTTATGTAACTGCTGAGCAAGATGCAGATGGTAACATTCCAATTGTTGGTGATGCAATACCAGATTACACAATGAACTTCATCAATACCTTTAGATACAAGAATTGGAACTTAGGTTTCCAAGTTAGTCACATTAAAGGTGGTGATATTCTATCAAGTACAGTTGGTGTATTACTAGGACGTGGTCTTATTGTAGAAACCCAAGATCGTTTGAACACTTATATTCTTCCAGGGTCACTTCAAAGCTCAATTGATGACTCAGGTGTTGCTCAACAGAGTAATGACATTCAAATTAATAACTCTACATATTTCTTCAGTAACCTTCTTTTCGGCCCTACTGAGACAAGAATTTATGATGCTTCAGTCTTAAGATTACAAGAGGTTTCTCTAGGATACACATTCCCAGCTAAAGCCTTGGAAAAGACACCATTTGGTTCTATTACTATTACAGCCCAGGGTTTCAATCTTTGGTATGACGCTTACAACACTCCAGCTGGTGCGAATTTTGATCCGAACGTTGCGGGTGTAGGTATCGGTAATGGTAGAGGTTTTGATTTTATCAATGGACCTAGCTCAAGAAGGTACGGGTTTAGTATAAAAGCTTCTTTCTAATAAAAATTGTAAATGATATATAGAGACATGAAAAAATTAATGAAATATATTTCGATGGTTTTCGCAGCAGTGGTTTTAGTTACTGCATGTGAAACAACTGAACTGGACTTGAGAGTAAGTCCGAATGATCTAGCTGCTGATCAGGCAGATCCGAACTTGCTATTGAATTCGATTCAGTTAGCATATGTTACCAATCAACAAGCATTTAGCGGTCAATCGGCAAGATTAACCCGAATCGATTATTTTGGTAGCAGAGATTACTTTAACGCACTACCTGGTAATACAATGAATGGGGTGTGGTCTAGAACGTACAGTTCAGGAGGAAACGGTGCAGGTGATTTTGTATCTGTCGGAATCTTGACTAACGTTCAGGCACTTGAAGAGCTAAATGCTACTTCTGATACTGATTATTCATTTCACGAAGGTGTTGGTAAGACACTTTTAGCGCATTCACTTTTTCAATTGGTAGATTTTATTGGAGAGGCTGCGTGGTCAGAAGCCGGAAATGCTGCAGAATTTCCAGCACCTAAGCTTGATAGTGGTCAAGAAGTATATGCTGCTGCTTTCGGTCTTCTAGACGAGGCTGAAGCCTTATTATCTGGTTCTCCAGATCCAATCGGAGCCCAGGATTTGTTTTACTCTGGTGATTCTTCAAAATGGGTTAAGCTAATAAATACTATCAGACTTCGCTCTTACAAGAATACAGGTGACACGGCAAGCTTTAATGCTGTAATTGCCGGTGACAACTTTATCTCAGATAGTGCTGATGACTTTCAATTAATTTACGGTAACAGTGAATTACAACCAGATGATAGACATCCGCTTTACGCAGCTAACTATACACCATCTGGAGCAGGAGGATATCGTTCTAATTATATGATGAATCTGATGCTAACGCAAGATGATCCGAGAATTAGATATTACTTCTATAGACAAGTTGGTGCCACACCTGGTGCAGATGCTCCACCAGATGAAGAAACAATTTCTTGTTCGTTATTTACACCTCCTCCACATTATGATGGATTCGTATATTGCGCACCACCTGAAGGCTATTGGGGTAGATCTCACGGTAATGACGAAGGTGGACCACCAGATACGTTTCTAAAAGCCGCAGCAGGTGTTTATCCTGCAGCTGGTAAATTTGACGGTGACTTGTTCCGTAATGGTAACGTGGTATTGGATGACGATTCAGGAGAATATGTTTTTGAATTGGACGAAGATGACAACGGTGTTGGACTTGGCCTTGGAGGCGGAGGTGCTGGTATAGAGCCTATTATTTTAGCTTCATATGTTGATTTTTGGAGAGGTGAAATGGCTGCAACTGATGCCGATAAATCTGCTTTCTTACAAGCTGGAATGGAAAAGTCAATAGCTAAAGTTACTTCATTTGCCGACCCAACTTTTGAGGCTGGTGCTTTACTTGATGATTCTGTGTTTGATGCAACAACAGGGGAGGTAACCACTGCCGTGTTAGCTTCTTCTTTGGTGCCGACAGCTGCTGATATTACTGACTACATCGAGACTACCATAATGCGTTATGAAATGCTAACAGGAGATGACAAAGAAAATCTTTTTGCAGAGCAATATTGGATAGCTATGTACGGTGGTGCTTCAGAAGCCTATAATTATTATAGAAAAACAGGATACCCAACAACTGTATTTCCTAACTGGGAACCTAATCCAGGTTCATTCCCAAGGACTTTATTGATACCACAAAATGAGGTTATTAATAATCCAGGTATAACACAGAGAACGGATCTTAGTACACAGGTATTTTGGGATACAAATCCTGCAGGTCCGGCTTTCCCACCAGCCAATTAATAATTAAAAAAAAATGACAATGAAACTAAATTATAAAATTTTTACAACTATTGCTCTAGCAGCTATTGTATCTATTTCATGTACGGAAGGTGATAAAACCTTTGATGACATTGTAGATGCTGAACAAAGAGGTGCTGTGTTGCGAACTATAAACGTGAACTCCAACGAGCTTCCGATCGGTGTTTCTGATGGATTCTTTGAAGTAGCCTTAGAAGTTCAAGATCAAGAAGATGGAAAGTTAGTCCAGTCCATTGATGTATTCGGTACATTTTTAGATAATACTCCGGATAATGGAAAAGGCGCTACAAGCTCCGAAGCCTTGATTGAGACTTTAAACCCTGCTTCATTTGAACTAGGAGATGCAGGTTTGCCTGTAACCACTTATCGAGTAGAGTTATCTTCTCTTCTTTCAACAACAGGAGTATCTGATGCTGATATTGATGGTGGAGATGAGTTCGCCGTTCGTTTCGAATTAGTTATGACTGATGGAAGAAGGTTCTCAAATGGTCAAAATTCAGGTACACTTACTGGGTCTTACTTCAGTTCACCATTTCGCTACACAGCGATTATTGTTTGTCCACCGAAAGCACCTACACCAGGTGTTTGGACTATCAACATGACCGATTCTTATGGTGATGGGTGGCAAACTGATACCGGAAGCGGTGGTGCAGGAATTACAGTTACTTTGGATGACGGTACTGTTTTAGAAGTTGGTATGTGCTCTCCTTACGGCGGTGCTGCAGGAACATTTTTAGGAGGAGCAGATTGTACTCCAAATGATGGATCTGTAGGAGTGGGAACCATTACGATACCAGATGGTACACTAACTGCAGATTGGTTCTTTCCCGGAGATCGTTATGGAGAAATTGGATATGAAATCCTTACTCCGAATGGAAATGTAGTGGGAGGTTATCAAGGAGTTGAAGCCGGTTCAATACTAATCAACTTCTGTTTGGATTAATCTAAACAATTCATATTAAATTTATAAAACCATCTCGTTTTTAACGGGATGGTTTTTTGTTTCTCCCCATTGTTTCGAATCTCAAAACAGATAGAATCAATTGAAATCAATTCCTTATCGCTAAACCTGCATCTCCAAAATTAATTTGAGCTAATCAATTTCTTTTAAATATATTGTACTTTTATACCAAAATTTAAGATGTTAAAGAATCTCTCTTTTTGTTATTTTTTAAAGTTTCTGCTCGTCTTCGCAGCAGTCAACTTTATACAGTCTTGTTCTAAAGACGATTCACCTAAAGTAGACACTGAAACTTCTATAGAAGATGTGCCTATTCCTGAGGAACCTGAAGAGGAACCAAGCTTTATGCCAGTAGGCTCAGTTGAAGTATTTCTAGATGATAAAGTTGATGATAATTATATTTTAGTCAACGACGCTGCCTCAAATCAAGTCTACTTAATGGACAAAGAGGCTAGGTTACTACACGAATGGTCGTTAACCAATAATATTGGAAATGATGTATTCCTGTTACCCAATGGCCAATTATTAGCATCACTTGAGGCTGATGATCCTCAAATAAAATTAGGTGGCAAAGGTGGAAAACTACAATTAATTGGACCTAATGGCGCAGTGGAATGGGACTATCTCTATTCATCAATGGACAGGGAAACTCATCACGATGCAGAATTACTACCTAATGGTAATATTATTGCCATGGTTTGGACTAAGCATAGTGCAGAAGAAGCACTGCAATCAGGTTTCATGTTTGAAACCGATGTTTTTGTAGAATCAATTATAGAAATTGATCCAAATACTGATGAAATTGTTTGGGAGTGGCATTCATGGGATCATATAGTGCAAGATCACGATTCCACAAAAAATAATTACGGCAATATAGCAGATCACCCTGAACGTATTGATGTTAATTACGTACCAATGTCAAATGCTTCAACCGAAAGCGATGGAGATATAATGCATGCAAACGGCATAGCTTATGATAAGCTTAATGATGCTATTTTATTAAGTGTCAACTTCTTTTCTGAAGTTTGGGTTATTGATCATAGCACCTCTACAGAAGAAGCTTCAACAAGTAGTGGCGGTAATTATGGCAAAGGCGGAGATCTGATTTACCGATTTGGTAATCCAGAAACCTATAAAAACACCTTTGGTGAGCGGCAGTTTTACAACAACCACTTCCCCAATCTTCTTAAAGGCATGGATCTTGGCAAATTACTTATCTTTTCGAATGGATTCAATATTGAACAATCTACAGTATACGAACTGGAATTACCAAGCGAATATGACTTGAAACCGGATAGAGATAATGAATTGAATATACTATGGTCTTATACAAATCCTGATTTATACTCGGGTAAAATATCGGGAGCAGTTACCCTTCCAAATGGCAACGTACTTATTACAGAGGGTGATTTCGGGTTTTGGGAAGTTACACGTGAAAAAGAAGTAGTTTGGAAATTTAGCGCCGAAGGATTTTTTTGGAGAGGTTATTCTTATGCCAAAGACGCACCTGAAATAAAATTGCTAGGACTTTAATACATTGAAAAAGAAGATAGTGAGGCTTAATGATTATTAACTCATACACTACCAAAGGAAAATCAACTATTTTATTTGCCTACATTAGCCATTAACACTTGAAAACACTAATGGCATGATGAAAATTTTGTTATGAAAAAGAATATACTTCTAATCATTCTATCGGCACTAGGCTTTACTTCTTGTAAGGAAACCAATAAAAACAAATTAAATTCTACTCCAAGTACAAATACAGAAATTGCTCAACAAAAAGTCTTTCAAAAAATTGAAGCAGTCCATTCTGGCCTAAATTTCGAAAACAAAATAATTGAAGATGTTTCCACTATGGAAAATCTTTTCAACTACGATTATTTTTATAATGGAGCAGGTGTAGGTGTAGAAGACATCAATAATGATGGATTACTTGACATATTTTTCTGTGGCAATCAAGTACCAAATAAATTATTTCTAAACAAAGGTGATTTTGTCTTTGAAGATATTTCTGAAAAAGCACAAATCAATAAAAATAAAAATTGGTCAAATGCTGTGACATTCGTTGACATCAATAATGATGGTTGGATGGATATCTATGTCTCACAAGGCGGTCCGAAATCAAGGCCGGATAGAAAAAACTTACTATTTATAAATCAAAAAGACGAAACTTTTGTAGAAAGTGCAGATGAATATGGTTTGGCCGACATAGGAATAAGCACTCAGTCAGCTTTTTTCGACTTTGACAAAGATGGTGACTTAGACTGTGTCGTAATGAACGAGAATGAGCTGTATGGTGTAGATCCGATAAACCTTTACAAATTGGCTAACGCAAACTCAGAGAACCAATACTTTAATTCATCACATTTTTATCGAAATGAAAACGGTAAGTTTATCGACTACTCTGAAGACGCGGGTATTCAACGCCCGATATTTGGACTTGGTTTATCCATTTCAGACATAAATCAAGATGGTTGGCTAGATTTCTACATTGCTAGTGATTATTATATACCAGATGCACTATTCATAAATAATCAAAAAGGTGGTTTTGATGATAAGATAAAAGAGTTTACCAATCAAGTATCTTTCTATGGTATGGGAATGGACATTGCTGACCTAAATAATGATGGTTTACAAGACATCTTTGTTCTTGATATGGCCGCAAACGATCACGTAAGATCCAAAACACTAATGGCTTCAATGAATACAAAGCGCTTCGACTACTTGGTAAAAGAAGCAAAGTTTCATCATCAGTATATGTACAATTCTCTGCAATTGAATACTGGACTTAATAAGTTTTCCAACATCGCACAAGCAACGAAAACTGCTAACACAGATTGGAGCTGGTCAGTACTCCTCAACGACTTTGACCAAGACCAAGACAAAGATATATATATCACCAATGGGTATCGTAGATACGCTCTAGATAACGATTTACAGAATAAGGTCTACGCAGCTAAAATGAAATACAAGAACAATGTGCCCTTAGAGGTTAAAAAGAGTCTTTATGATGAAATGCCGTCAGAAAAACTTCAGAACATACTTTTTGAAAATCAAGGAACCCTGAATTTTGAAGAAAATGCAAAGAGGTGGGGCCTTGATCAATTTTCTTTCAGTAATGGTGCTGCAACAGGCGATTTCGACAATGACGGAGATCTAGATCTTGTAGTTAATAATTTAGATGAAAACTGTTTCCTATATAAAAACACAACAGTAGAAACCAATGGAGGGAATTATTTAAAAGTTAATACCATAGGTAAGCTATCTGAATCATTTGCCAAAGTAAAGATTGTATATGGTGAACATAAACAGCTAATCGAAAACAGAAGGGTTCGTGGTTATAGATCGTCGCAACAGACTGCTGCCCATTTTGGCCTGGGTGATGTTAATAGTATAGATACAGTGATTGTTTCATGGCCCAATGGAACTATTGAAGAAAAGTATAATATTGCTTCAAATTCCGAGCTTTTTTTTAATGAAGAAGACGCAGTAAAATCCAAAGCACTATCGAAAGCGAAATCTAAGCCATACTTTAAAGAAGAGAGCGCTTCAAATCTTGGAATTGAGTTTGTACACAGAGAAAATCCTTATGATGATTTTGAAACAGAAATCTTACTTCCATATAAACAATCAAGTCTTGGCCCCTATTTTTCAAAGGGAGATTTAAATGGGGATGACCTAATTGATTTTTACGTCGGTGGAGCATCAGGTCAATCGGGAGCACTTTATTTTCAAACCAAAAACGGGAAGTTTAAGAAGTCAACTCAAAAAGCAATTTCTCAGGACAAAAATTATGAAGACCTTGAGTCTCTAATTTTTGACTGGGACAATGATGGTGATAAAGACCTATATATTGTAAGTGGTGGAAACGAATTTCAACAACATTCTTCGTTTTATGCCGATAGGTTATACCTAAATGATGGAAATGGTAATTTCTTTCGCGCTGCCAGTGCAGCACTTGAAAAATTACCAAAAAATGGAAAAACAGTTACAGCTATAGATTTTGATCAAGATGGTGATCAAGATCTTATTATTGGTAACCGTGCCATTCCGCAAAAATATCCAAACCCCTCTACCTCATCAATTTATGAAAATATAAATCATGAATTTGTTGATGTTACAGAAAAAGTAGCTCCTGAATTTCTTGAATTTGGTATAGTTAACAAAGTAATAAGTACAGATTTTGACAATGATGGCTGGCAAGATTTTATTGCAGTTGGTGAGTGGACCGGTATCGGTATGTTTCGAAATAATAAGGGCTCTTTCAAAAACATATCAGATTTAAGCAAAGATATTAGCGACTTGAAAGGATGGTGGTTTTCAGTAAGTGAGACAGATGTTAATAATGATGGGTTAGCTGATTACCTAGTAGGCAATGTAGGTACTAATCTTAAATTTGACGCAAGTGCCAAAAAACCGTTTAAAGTTTTTGCTAACGACTTTGATGATAATGGAACCCAGGATATAGTATTTAGCAAACAGTATCAGGGAGAATATGTACCTGTAAGGGGTCGTGAATGTTCTTCTCAACAAATGCCGTTCATCCAAAAAAAATTTAAAACCTATTCTGATTTTGCCAATGCAAACTTAGAAGACATCTATGGAGTAAAGCTAAAGACCGCTTATGAGGCAGAGGCTAATGAATTTAGATCTCTTGTTTTAATCAATTTGGGTAACAACAAGTTTCAGCATTCTTTTTTGCCATCTGAAGCACAATTTTTTCCATTACTCCAAAGTATATTTATTGATCTTAACAATGATGGTTTTGAAGATGCTGTTCTTGGAGGAAATATTTATAACACCGAAGTAGAGACTCCAAGATTAGACGCTCTATCAGGTTTAGTTCTATTATCCAATGGAAAAGATGGATATGATGTGACGTCTCATTCTAATTCTGGCATCTTATTTGATGGAAACATCAAAGACATGATATTTTTAGAAGTTAATAAAAGTCAACGGCTATTAGTCTCACAAAACAACGGAAAAATACTCTCTTTCAAAAAGAATTAGACATAGATTTTTTCCTTTGCTAATTAAATTTTAAGAATATTATACGATCCAAAGTACCCTGCCCTATCTTTTTAGCAATTTGTCTAAAATAGATGTTAAAAAAATTGATATTTGGGAGACGTGGCATAAATTAATTATCTTGCATTATTATATAAATTTTATTTAACATGAAAAAGTCATTATTTCTATTATTTACTTTCTTTGCGGCATACACTATGAGTGCCCAAACAACTGGCCAACTAGCTACATACACTTCATCACGTGGTGATGGTGGTGTGACAGATGCTCTTTATAATTATTCTGCTGGATCCCTTTCAGAAAAGTATTCTGAAAAATCTGTTCTTGAAGATGAGAACATTCAAGGATCTCCATATACTTCAAATGTATTCTCACCAACTCCACTGTACTATAAAGATGAAAAAGTTGGAAATATCTTCTTCAGATACAATGCATTAAATGAGGAGGTTGAAATAATGAAGGCCAATGTAGAAGGTGAAGCTATACGAAGCTTAGCTAGAGATAAAGAACTTAATATACGCCCTAATGGTAAAAAAATGAGTTTCAAAACCTTTGTTACTTCCAAAAAGAGAACGACTAATGGTTATCTTACAGAGATAGTGAATGGCGAAGAATATGATCTTTTTAAAAGAATTCATGTGAAATTCACCGAAGGAACAGCTGCTCAAAACTCTTTTGTAGCTGCAATTCCTGCAAGATTTACAAAGTTTACCGAATATTATATGCAGAAAAAAGGGGTAAACAGAATCGATGAGGTATTACCAAAAAAAGGTAAACTTTTAAAACTTTTAGGTGATTCCCAAAAAGAATCTGTAAAGAATTATTTGAAAGAAAATGATTTAAATATTAAAAACGAAAGTGATTTAATTAAGGTTTTTGAATTTTTAAACCAATAAATTACATTACATCTTTTAACCAAAACTGCTTACCTTAAGGTAAGCAGTTTTTTATTGCAACATTTTACGAATAAAATGTTTAGGGATAGCCAAAATTCCAAAATAGTTTAAAACTTCAAAACCGTGCTCGCAATGAGGATGGTTTTTTATTTACCTTTAGCCATATGCATAAAACCAGTCAAATATATGGTATTCGAGCCGTCTTAGAAGCTATCAACTCTGAAGAATCAATAGATAAGATATTTATACAAAGAGGGCTTAAAAGCGACTTATCACAAGAATTAGAATCTGCAGTTCGTAAGAATCAGATAAATATATCTTACGTACCTATTGAAAAGCTAAATAGGTTAACTAAAAACAATCATCAAGGAGTAGTTGCAAATATTTCGCCCATCAGCTTTCACCAGCTTGAGGAATTGGTTGAAACCGTTTTGGAGTCCAAAAAACTACCCTTGTTTTTATTGCTTGACCAACTTTCTGATGTCCGTAATTTTGGAGCTATCATTCGAACTGCCGAATGTACGGGCGTTGATGGAATTATCATTCAAAAGAAAGGTGCAGCCCCTGTAACTTCAGATACGGTTAAAACTTCAGCTGGAGCAGCTTTTAAAGTTCCTATTGCTAAAGTTGATCATATTAAAGATGCTGTATTTTATTTGCAAGCATCTGGAATTCAAGTTATTTCAGCGACAGAAAAAACTGAAAATACGATTTATGACGTATCATTCAATGCTCCTATCGCTATTGTAATGGGTTCTGAGGATAGAGGAATTTCTCCATCTATTCTAAAAGCTTCAGATCAAATGGCTAAGCTACCTTTACTAGGTGAAATTCAATCATTAAATGTCTCGGTAGCATGTGCCGTTTTTCTCTATGAAGCGGTAAGACAGCGAATGAAGTGATAAATTGTTTGTCTTAACTATTCAGAATCAACATCTTCAGAATTCTTTTTGTAGAAATACTTGACTTGTAAAGTATTTTCTTCCTGCGAATGTTCTTCATGAATTGTTTCAATAAAATTTCCTTCTTCATCAAAGTGTTTTAGAAATTCATCTTCTTCTTCGTTATAATCGTCATGTTCCCAAGCGAATTTTTTTGGTGATGGAACGCTTCCTTTTACTAAAAACGCTAGTCCAAAACCAGTAAGGAAACCTCCTAAATGCCCTTCCCATGATATTCCATTCTTTACAGGAAATATATACCATAGTAAACTCCCATAGATGAAAACAACAATTAGAGAAAGTGCCACCAAACGATAATGCTTTGTAAAGATACCTTTGAAGAAAATAAAACTAGCCAAAAGATAGATAACTCCACTTGCTCCAATATGATAAGAGGGTCTTCCTATACCCCAAGTAATTAACCCTGATAACAAAGCTCCAAAAACGAGTACCTTAATGGCTATATCGCGATAGAAATAAAATAACGAAGCCAATAATAATGCTAATGGAATGGTATTATTATATAAATGCTCTAAAGAGCCATGAATAAATGGACTAAAAAGCAACCCTTGTAAACCAGAAATTCTTCTTGGATAGAGGCCAAAATCGTTAAAATTGGTCTGAAAACGTAATTCCATCCAATAAACGATCCAAATCAGAAGGACCGCACCAAGTGGAGCTATTACGACGGAATTGGAAAACTTAAAATAGTTTTGTTCTGACATCTTTTAAAATTACTTTATAAAGTCAACAAACAAGCCAAAATGATCAAAACGGAAAAATTGTCATTTATATTATTTCTTACATTTACTATATGAACGAACCACTTGCCGAACGGGTACGCCCAAAAACATTAGAGGAATACATTAGCCAAAACCACTTGGTTGGCGAAAATGGATCGTTAACTCATCAGATTAAAAAAGGAATTATACCCTCACTTATCCTTTGGGGACCTCCTGGAACAGGTAAAACTACACTGGCCAATATAATTGCCAACGAAAGCGAAAGACCCTTCTATACGCTGAGCGCGATTAATAGCGGTGTAAAGGATATTCGTGAAGTTATCGACAAGGCCAAAAAGAGCGGCGGATTGTTTACAGCTAAAAACCCTATTCTATTTATTGACGAGATTCATCGGTTTAGCAAATCACAGCAAGATTCACTTCTCGCTGCAGTTGAAAAGGGCTGGGTTACTTTGATAGGAGCTACTACGGAAAATCCTAGTTTTGAAGTCATACCCGCTTTATTATCAAGATGCCAGGTATATGTTCTCAATGCCTTTGGAAAAGAGGACTTAGAAGCTTTACTAAAAAGGGCTTTGAAACAAGACACTATACTCAAGAATAAAAAAATAAAACTCAAAGAAACTGAAGCTTTATTAAGACTTTCAGGAGGGGATGGTCGTAAGTTGCTGAACATCTTCGAGCTAGTTATTAATTCAGAAGAATCAGATACAGTACAAATTACAGATGAACTAGTTTTAGGCAAAATTCAGAAGAATACCGTGCTTTATGATAAGACCGGAGAGCAACATTATGATATCATCTCAGCTTTCATTAAATCAATTCGAGGTAGTGACCCCAATGGAGCTGTATATTGGCTAGCTAGAATGATAGAAGGAGGCGAAGATTTAAAGTTCATTGCCCGTAGAATGCTTATTTCCGCTTCTGAAGATATCGGATTGGCAAACCCCACTGCTTTGGTAATGGCTAATACAACTTTTCAAGCAGTAACTACCATTGGTTATCCTGAAGCTAGGATACTATTGAGTCAATGTGCAATTTACTTGGCTACCTCGCCCAAAAGTAATGCTAGTTACATGGCTATTGGAAAAGCACAACAGGCTGTCAAAAAAACCGGCGACCTGTCTGTTCCACTCCCCCTGCGAAATGCACCCACCAAATTGATGAAAGATTTGGGATATGGCGAAGAATATAAATACGCCCATAACTATCAAAACAACTTTGTCGAGGAAGAGTTTTTACCAAAAGAAATTTCTGGTACTCAATTCTACGAACCTGGCGTAAATCAACGTGAAAATGCGATAAAAGAATTCTTAAAAAATAGATGGAAAGACAAGTATAATCCTAAAACTTGATATCCAATTCCTCTTTTATAATTTGCTCTCCCTCACTATATTCAAAAAACCATTTTCCGTCAGAAGTGTAAACCACCCCATCTTTATTATCTCCCTTGGCAATATATACATTAGGCATTGAGCTCTTAAATATCTTTAGTTGAATTTTCGGAGTGCTATCGACCAATTGATAACCATTATTGACGGCCTGAGCATACAAAATTCCTTTAGAAATTTTAGCTCTAGAAGAAACATCAGTATCTCTTTTCTTGAAATCAGTTTCAATTGGCTCCATACTTTCAAAGCTTTGCTCCTCTAACGTGGCATTTTGCTTCTCCATCTTTTCACCTTCTTTAACCGGAGCCTTTTTGAAATTTGATTCAACAGGACGACGATCTTCATAATACTGGACTTCTCTAGTGGCAATTTGCTTTACCATCGAATCTTCATTTTCATCTTTTTTTGGTGCATCCTCAACAGTCTTTACATCATTTTCAAAATTTAAAACAACCGGCTCTTCGGCCGTGACCTTATCTTTTGACTCATAAGAATAATCGAGTGAGGCAAAAGAATCAAAAGCCTTGGTGATAGCTTCAGCATAAGCAGCCTTATAATCTTTTTTCTTGCTTTTACCTTCTTGCGATGTAAAAATCTCTTGATTATTACAATCTTTCAAAGTCAAAGCCGTTTTCGTTGTAAACATTGAAGAATTATTAATCAAGTCAACAAAAAGTCCAAGACATCTATTACTATTTAAGTCATCAGGTGGATAATCATCATAAACTGTAATAAAACCTTTTTTAGCGAACAAATGCTTTATCAAAGTACTTGTTTGATGTTGATTCTCCTTTTTAAAACCTTCAAATCTTTTGGGTATTATGACATACTTGTATTCATTCAAGTTTGATTGTGCAGAACTCATTAAAGTTGTCATTAAAAAAATAGCTAAAACAATACCTTTCAAAACATTACATTTTTTTGAATTGTCATAAAATAACAATTACTGATTAATTAAAGTCAAATATGAAAAAAGTGTGCCAAAAAGAAAAGTATACCAAAAAAGGCTTTTCAGATCATATTATTTCTTGCCCCAAGATATAATATTTAATCCTAATTGGAAAGAAGCATATTGGCTGTCAGCAATGTTGCGATAAGCAAGAAGGTTATCTGCTATTACATATAAGTTCACAGGCCCCGCCTGCAGGTTCATACCAAAACCAACATTAGTATAAGTAAATTTATCAGCGGTATAAGTAGCTTTGACAGCCAGGACATTTCCAAATCTTCGTTGATAAAAAGCTGTTAAAGCGGTTTGAGGTCCTCTAGGTCTATTAATTACATACAGTTGTCCTCCTACTCCATTTACGAATTTCTGAGCCCTATTGCTTCGGTTAACATTTGGGCCACAATCACAGTCAGCAGCTCTTAAAGATTGTTCTCCCCAATTATATCTTAATGAAGCATTTAGTTTGGTAGGTCTAAATGTGATGTAGTTTTTAAAATTGTTTTCAAACGGAAGAATTTCTTCAATATCATCTACCAAATCTTGCCAAAAATCACGGCTAGGGTCTAAAATATCCCCTGGTAAGATAACCTCGACACCTTCGGTTGTTACGTCGCCTTTTAGGGTATAGTTTTCAACATCATTGGAGTGATAGATAAATCCTAAATCTAAAAGGCTTGCGGTAAATACAGTTTGTTTATTTATTTGATAGGTAAAACCCAAATCAATTCCCAACCCAAGGTTACCACCAAAAAAACCTCTTTTAAGAATGGTACTAGGTATTTCATCATCACTAGCAGCGTTTTTTAAAGCATTTATGCCGGAAGTTCTCCATTTCATATCTGCATTAATAGTGCTCGACAGCAAATTGTTTTGACCAGGTCGGGTAACAAAAAATCCCTTGTTCCTAGTTGAATTGAAATCAAAAATACTGGAGTAAATCTTTCCTCTAGCCCCAACAGTAAATTTGTTATCTATCTTTTTATTTACTCCAAAGTGAAAAACATTCATCATTTCACCTCTGGTCTTTAAATCTCCTAAATCAAATCGTTGGTTTAGTCTATCAGCATTACCTTCAATTGCTAATATGGCATAGTCTTCAAACCAGTATCCAATGGCATCGCCTTCGTTGTAAATTCCGAAAGAATAAAACACATTTGGATCTTGACTTCTAAAACCTACATTCAAAAGCTCTAATTGATATGTTCCGCTCAACTCGTCTCTTCGAGTCATTCCACCAATTAAACGATTTCTAAACTTGGTATTAAAATCGATACCATCAGCAGCAAAAAGATCATAGGCAGAAACTCCACTTGAACCTATTTGAAAAGAAAGACCAGATATCCCTGGAATACCAGCATACCATTTGAAATCACTTTGAACACCCGGATTTATCATCAAAGACTGTGGAATCTCAGAGAAATCGTAGAGCACCTGTTTGTTTTGCGCTTGCGCACCAAAACATGTCCATAGTAGGATAATGAAATAAAAGATTTTGGGAATTCTCATTTAAGACGGACTCTAAACTTACCGCTAGATTTTAAGGTTATGAGCGGCTCAGGAAGGTTTGATGTACTTGTATTATTTCCGAGGTTTTCGGCACTAACTCGTATGGTTGAAAGTGTTTTTATTATGTCTATGCTTTCTCCTGAATCACCATAGGTGATTTCTCGTTGTATAATAGCAGTAGGCGCGGGTTGAATAGAAAAAAATTCAGTGTCTGTTACATTTTCATTTTCATCCAAAAACTCGATGGTAATGTTCAATTCTTTGCTGGTAGTATTTTCAACAACATAGGTGATTACTCCATCAATTACTCGATCTGAAAAAATATCAGAACTAAAAGCATCAAAATTGAAGTTTTGGCTAAAAACACTTTGTCCAGAAACTAAGTTTATGATGTCCTCGGGAGCTTCAAGATAAAAAATACCCGCCTCATATGTAGGTGTGGCCTCTAAATCATCGAATTGATTAAAATCAAGTTCTTCTGTACAAGCGGTGATACCAACTAGCAGCATAACAAATAATACACTTTGAAGTATTCTTTTCATCGAATAAACCTTTTAATAAACAACAGGAAAGAAGCACTTTACCCTACTTATGATAACTCTACAAAAAGGTTTTTATTTCACTTAAATCTTGAATGATTGGGCAAAACTCGTGGAAAGGTTCGTTATGTGCGTTAAAATGCAAGATGTGAAAACCTGAATCTTTTGCACCTAAAATATCAGCCTCAAGGCTATCTCCAACCATTAATGCATTTTTTGAAGCAATATTTGCTTTGTTGAGCGCTAATTCGAAAATTCTAGGATTTGGTTTTTTTACACCGGCCATTTCGGAATCAATGACATGTTCAAAATAACCATCTATATTAGAGTTTCGCAGCTTTTTTCCTTGGATTTCCTGAAAGCCGTTGGTGATAATGTGTAGTCTGTATTTGGGCTTTAAATATTCTAAAATTTCAATTGTATTTGGAAAAAGATGATTGTAAGATGATAAGTAAAGGATATATTCTTCGGATAACTTATGAATCATTTCATCTACAACGGAAAGTCCTAATTTATCAAATACAGATTTCAAACGCTGATATCTCAGGGCTTCTTTTGTAATTTTTTCTTCCCTATATAACTTCCAAAAAGCTAAGTTGGCAGGGACATAGACCTCCAAGAAATTTGGAAGATCCACAGGAATATTATTTTCTGAAAGTATTTTTTCAAAAGTCAAAGCCGAATTCCTTTCAAAATCCCAAAGCGTATGATCTAAATCAAAAAATACATCGGTTACTATTTCTTTAAACATGAAACTCACTTAATACGGATTCATATAATTTTTTCCAATCTTCGGACTTTTCACCACCAATAAGTTCAATTGAAAAAACACTTGTGAAATCTCCATTAACATTTTTAACCCTTTTATTCAATGTACTAATCTTTTGTGCGATTTCTTCTTTTGATGCCATGCTTACCAATGCATAGTCATGAAATGCAAATGGATGAACACGAATAGGTTGCTGCAACTCAAGATTAATATCATAAAAATAAAATGGGCTGCAAGTTCCTGCTCTAAAACCTATTTCATGGGTATAACCCATAGTATAATCATCCGTAAACTCTGCATCTACCAAATTTCTATACGTATTTGGCACATCCACTCGATTATAGCGCATTCGTGAGGAAGTCACATCTCGATTAATCACATCGGAGAGCCGCTTTTTTTCATTCTTTAAAAGAGTAATATCTTCAAAGGAGCTATAGGAAGCACTTAGCGCGACTGCACTATAATCAGCAATTGATTTAATTAAAAACTTGAACTTGTTATTATTCGGAGATAGGTTTTTATCATAAGTAGAATAAGCAGCAAACTGAAAAAAGAACATACTTTTCAGGGCAAATCGCTTATGCAGATTAATTAAGTATTCATAATTATTAAAAGGGTCTTTTTTAGGATTAAACCAAACCCCAATACGTCTTCCAACCCTTCGTAATTTGAAGGATACCAAATCATACATAAGCCCTGCCACACTTCTAGTGAATCCTCGATGTGCAAAGCCGTGCGAGGTGGTTACATCGATTATGGAATTATAGGTATAAGTTCTTTTTTTGTACTCTAAATTGAGAAAACGTTCTTTTAGTTTATCTAATAACTTAAAGGCCCACATATCTACCACGGGCTGTTGCAAAAATCCATTCTGATATGCCAAACTTTCCTTAGGAGGAAACCTTCCATGCATATCTTTGACATGTGGTAAATATTCTTCGTATCTACTCAGCAAATAAAAACTAGCTGAAAATATATCAAACGGAATCGTGCTGCGCTCACCTGCGGTAAAAAAACATGGAATACCTTCCCAATTTGAGATGGTAATTTGAAGGTCATTGATACCTTGCTCAAACAGCAAATCATTACTCCGAATGAAAAACTCATTCTGCAAAGGCTGTTTGGTATAAGTTATTTTCGCTCCCGAATGTTTTATGAAATCTTCTACTTTAGTAGTGAAAGTCACATCTATCCCCAAAATTCTGGTGAAGATATGCTTCATTGTATAGCTAAAGCGGGGCGTTATTTTGTGCGTGTATATAAGTAACATGAATATCTCAGTCAGAAAAGTACGATTTTATAAAACGCCTTCGTCTGCAAAACTAAAATATTCCTTTTGGGTAATGATTAAATGGTCTAAAACTTTTAGATCAAGTGCTTCACCGGCAACTTTTAACTTTTGTGTGATTTGTTTGTCAGCATTACTGGGTTTTAATGTTCCTGAGGGATGATTGTGTGCCAGAATAAGTGCTACCGCTCCAAGTTCCAGGGCCTGTTTCATCACCAATCGGACATCTACTAAAGTGCCCGTAATTCCACCTTTACTTAACTGTGCACGATGAAGGACCTTATTCGAATTGTTCAGGTAAACAATCCAAAATTCTTCGTGTTCCAACTCTCCCATAATGGGTTGCAAAAGCTCAAAAACACTTTTACTACTTTGAATCTTTGTGATTTTTTGGGCCTCTTCTCCCCTTCTTCGTCTACCCATTTCCAAGGCAGCTCCAATAGTTACAGCTTTCGCTTCGCCGATTCCTTTAAACTCCATTAATTGTTTTATGGAAAGTCTGCCGAGCTCATTAAGGTTATTATTGACAGATGCTAAAATACGTTTGGAAAGTTCCACAGCGCTTTCGTTTCGGCTTCCGGAGCCAATCAAAATGGCAATGAGTTCTGCATCCGACAGGACAGCTTTACCTTTCTGAACCAATTTTTCCCGAGGTTTATCATCATCGGACCAGTTCTTAATCGAGAGGGAAGCTTGTTTTTCTTGCATCTCTAAAAATAGGATAAATCCTACGAAATATAAAACTACTTGATATTTTACAAATTCACCGAAAGTTCATAAACATCTCCAAGACGATTATTGGTAAATATGTTAAATAATAATTCTTCATACGCCAATTGCTCAGAAGCATCAAAAAAAGTTATCCTATTAGTCGTATTTGAATTTAAAGAAGAAAGATTCAAATTTTGCGCTTCAGAATAGATTACAAACTCATCAGGAAACTCAAAAGATTCAAAAGGAAGATGAAAATTTTCTATGGGTTTAGCAGTGTATTCCCACAGCAGTTCAGCATCTGGATTATTTAAAGTAATAATTAAAATTGTAAACTTGTCAAATTCTCCAGTCATTTGAATCGTTTCATCAGTTAAAGTGGCATCCCAATCTGGAACATCAGAAATATTTTTTATCCCCAAAGTTGACGCCACGTATCGCTTACGGCTATTTAATTGCATAACTATATCATTTCTTAACACCTCAAATTCATCAATAACTGGAATTTCAACAAAGCTATTAAGGCTTTCTTCATATTTAGTATCATATAAAAAACGATATTGATTATTTCGATACGCCTCTTGATCCCTAAAACCTAGAATGCGCAAAGAGTGTGACGTTACTGAGGCAGGTATATCTATTACTTCCGTATTTGGAGGTGTTTTAAATTCGGAAAAAGATATTGCTGAATTTGAAGGTTCTTCCAAAAACAGATATTTATAATCATCAACTTCTATTTTATCTTCGTTGGTTAAAGCAGATAGGTTAGAGGTATAAACAATAGCATTTTCGATGACTTGATTCTTAGAATTAAATTGCAAGCGTGAGTTTAATACGCCAAATTCTTCGAAGGGGTTGGAACTTGAAACAAAGCCGTTTCCTATTGTCCAAAGTGAATTTGCCAGTTTAATTGTATCGATTCCAGTTATATCAAGAGTAAGCGGTACAATAGTTGGTCGGTCATCAAAAGTATTTGCAGTTATAACGCCTCCGACTTCTTGAAGTATTGTCAAATCGGTACCAGGTTTAATATTGGCATAAGAATCCAAGCTTGCTTTTCGAGTTGCATTTGGTTGTAAATCATAAGATGTTACAACTAATTGCTGTGGTACAAAATCATCATCCGCATATAGCTTAATATTTTCAAGTGATTGCATTACTTCTTTGAAAGCCAATAGGTTACCAGTCATTGTGTTAACAGAAAAGAATATCCGCTGAGAACTTGAAAAACTTGGCGCTGAAATACTTACTAATAATTTTTTAACATCAAAAGTTTGATTAATTACAACTTCGTTGCCCTCTTCATCGTTTGAAGTAATTTCAATAGTATTCTCACCCGTCATATAATCAAACGGATTCACCTCAAAAGAAAATGATTTTTCATTACTAGTGGAAACTTCTTGTTCATTAATCAACACTGAAGTACTTACCTTATCAGATTCATCTTGTATAGTAACATTCAAAGTTGTTATAGTTTCTATGGGACTCTCAAGTCCCGATATCGTTATGATTGGTGGCTCCGTGTCGACCTGCTCAATCAGTTCATCCGGCATCATGTTAGTTGCTTGTTCATCGCATCCCAGTATCAGCAATGAAAAAAGAATTATCGCTAGTATTTTGTTTCGCATTTTTTCTTTATGAATTTTAATCAATTTATGTATTCTGCTATTTATTAAACTATTAAGCAATACTACTGCCAACGAATGTGGGGTAATTTAAATTGTATTTTAAGTACATAGTAAAAGTGAAATACAGCACTAATTTACAAAACTAATATCTGGCCAATTCTTTATGAAAAGAAAGCTAGTTCTTAATGAGTCTTCTGAAAACAAAATAAATACTATAATATTAAATCATCCAATAAAGCATACATTTATGATTCAAATATGATAGCAATGAAATCTCTTTTTGAAGAAAGTACATATAATGAGACTCTAGCGCGTATTGATGCGCTAAACGAAAATTCAGAACGGCAATGGGGTAAAATGACCGCAGGACAAATGGCTTGGCATTGCCAATTTCCATTTGTGATTGGAATTAAAAACAAGAACAAAGGGAATGGAAATATCTTCGTTAGAACGTTCTTTAAAAAGCAAATGTATTCAGACAAACCTTTTCGAAAGAACCTACCAACAGCACCTAATCTTAAGGCAAAAGAGGAAAAGGATTTAACTACTGAGAAAGCAAAATTAAGACAATTGGTTACTGATTTTTATGAGTGTAGAACTCGAACGGAATGGAACCCACATCCCATATTTGGAAAATTCACACATGAACAATGGGGGAAAATGGAGTACAAACATTTAGACCATCACTTGACACAGTTTGGAGTCTAATCGTCTTCCGACTGAATCTCTTGATGTTCGATTTTAGCCCGGGTATCATTGACCATTCTATCTTCTTCCATAATAACGTTGGATATGCCGAGCATACAAGCTATCATAAAAAGGGATAGTTTTCGTCGGAGAAATCGATATGCGGCATTTAAAAGTGTGGCTTTTTGTTCTTTGGTCATGTGTTACATTGGTCAAAATGCATTCCAGACTAACCATACCTGACAAATATGCAGCTAATAATCAATCACTTAAGATTCTACCGTGGCTTTCAGCGCTTCCAAATCCAATCCGCCGTAGTTACCTGAACTCATTAGAAGTAATGTTGAATTGGTAAAATCTTGACTGAAAACGTAGTTATGAAACGCTTCGGAGTTGGTGTGTATTTCTAAATCTGGGCGTTCAAAAGCTTCCTTAATTTGCTCCGCACTAACAGGTTCTAGTTTTTTGATGGCCACAGACTCCGGCAAATAGAACACTACAGCGACATCGGCAGCATCTAAAGCACCTTTATATTCCTTTAAAAATTCAGGATTAAAACTACTGTAGGTATGCAATTCTAAACAAGCAATTAATTTCCTATCTGGATATTGCTCCTTCACAGCCTTTGCAGTTGCAGCCACTTTGCTTGGTGAATGGGCAAAATCTTTGTAGGCAACACTTGTCTTTCCTTCCGCAATCTTCTCTAGTCTTTTCGAAGCACCTGAGAAAGTAGCAATCGCTTCGTAAAAGTCATCTTCATCAACACCCATGTTTTGGCAAATCCATTTGGCGCCCGCTAGGTTGTTCAGATTATGCTTTCCAAAAACTTCAATTGGCATTGGGCCTTCGGGAGTTTCTAAAAGCGTTTCTCCATCTTCAACGGAATACTCGGGAGTTTGATAGGGCAACTTGCGAATCGCATTTTCCGAAGCTTCCACAACCTTCTTAACTTCTACATCTTCTTCATTGTAGGTGATGCTTCCCCCCTTAACAATGCTATCCACAAAAATCTGAAATTGCTCCACATAGTTTTCAAAAGTGGGAAATACGTTAATGTGGTCCCAAGCGATTCCGCTTAACAAAGCGATATTGGGTTGATACAAATGAAATTTCGGTCTTCTATCGATAGGTGAAGACAGATATTCATCTCCCTCTAAAACGATAAAATCATTTTCTTCCGTCAAGTGAACCATTCGATCAAAACCATCTAACTGTGCGCCTACCATAAAATCTACAGGACGGTCGTGATAATTCAAAACGTGAAGAATCATTGAGGTGATTGTGGTTTTACCATGACTTCCACCGATTACCACTCTTGTTTTATTCTTCGATTGCTCGTATAGAAACTCCGGATAGGAATAAATCGTCAATCCTAATTCTTGCGCTTTCAGCAATTCAGGATTATCGGGCTTGGCATGCATCCCTAAAATAACAGCATCGATATCAGCATGTAATTTCTCAGGAAACCAACCAAATTCCTGAGGTAGCAAACCTTTGTCTTTCAGTCGACTTTTAGAAGGTTCGAAAATGACATCATCACTTCCGGTAATTGTATATCCTTTAAAATCTAGTGCTAAGGCGAGATTGTGCATGGCACTTCCGCCTATAGCGATAAAATGAATTTGCATGAAGTAGTAATTATGGTGTAAAGATAGGAATTGAAGTTAGCTTCGAAAACCCTGTATTATAATTATCTTAGTTGTGTAAACGAAATGCAATGAACCTCAACCTCACCAACATTCAATCCAAAGAAATCATGCCAGGTTATCATGGCAAACTAGTGCATACTGAAACCATGAGTTTGGTTTTTTGGGATGTTGAAAAAGATGCTGTAGTACCAGAACATTATCATATTCACGAACAAATCATGCATGTCATTGAAGGGGAATTCGAATTTACTTTGGATGGAGAAACCAAAATTTATCATCCTGGAGATATTGTACCCATTGCTTCAAATATCCCGCATAGCGGAAAAGCATTGACTCCCTGTAAATTAATGGATGTATTTAGTCCAGCGAGAGATGAGTACCGGTAAAGGCTAAATGCACGATGCACGATGCACGATGCACGATGCACGATAAAAATTAAAAACATCGAGCACCAAACATCTAACCCCTCTCCCTAACCCAAAAGCACACTTCCCTCAATTTTCATTGTTTTCAGGGGGTTTTGGCTTCACCTTTGTACGTAATTTTGAAATTGTATACCTTAAGTGGAGCTAAATCGTTCTATGTATAGCGTATAGCTTAAGAAACTCATAATGAAACATCTAGTAACCATATTGACGATAATCCTATTTTCACAAATGGCGCAAGCGCAGAAAAACAATGATTCCTTCGAAACACTTTGGAAACAAGTTGAAAAACTTGAGGGCGAAGCGTTGACGAAGTCCGCGCTGAAAGTGGTGACCTCTATTTCTGAAAAAGCAAAAAAGGAAAAGAATTCTGCTCAAATTGTAAAAGCTTTATTATACTCTTCAAAGTATGCGATGACCTTGGAGGAAGATGCCCAAATGAAAATTATTAATGATTTCAAATCAGAAATCGCAAAAGCAGAATCACCCACCAAAAATATCTTGGAAAGCTATTTGGCCAATTTGTTTTGGCAATATTTTCAACAAAATCGATATCAATTTTACAACCGGACTAAAACCGAGGTAAAAGTCGATTCAATAGATTTCAGAACGTGGGATTTGACTACCTTATTCAAGGAAATCAGCCTTCATTTTGATGCCTCTTTACAGAATGAAACGGTATTGAAACAAACTCTGGTTTTTGAGTTTGATGCTATCCTACATAAACAAGATAACACCCAAGAATATCGCCCTACCTTATTTGACTTGCTAGCACATAACGCACTTAGCTTTTATAAGACCAGTGAAAATAATATTACGCGTCCCGCAGAAAAGTTCGAAATTGATGACCCAGACTTGCTCTGCGACGGATACGCTTTTACTGCTAAAAACATCGATATCGAAGATGCAACCTCCATGCAAGCCAAGGCGCTCTGCATTTACCAAAAGCTACTATTGCAACATCTACCTAGCGCAAAGCCCTACACCTTTGCTGAAATCAATATCGAACGTCTGAACTTTATACATCAAAACGCAACCTTTGAAAATAAAGATGCCCAATTTCTCGAAGTATTTCAGAATTCAGCTTCAGCAGCAAAAGGAAGCTTGGCATCGGGTTTATATAAGTTTCAAATTGCTTCCCTATTTAACCGTCAAGGCAACACATTTCAGCCCAAAACTAACGAGGAAAATCGTTGGAAAACAAAAGAAGCCCTAGCCGTTTGCGAGCAGGTAATTAAAGAACTTCCTGATAGCAGAGGTACTGAGCAATGTAAAAGTCTTAAATCACAGATTCTTCAAAAGAGTCTGCAACTAACAACGGAAAGACACATTCCTATTAATACGGCCTCCCGTTTTTTAGTGAATTATAAAAACCTCGATGGTTTATCACTTACGGCAAGAAGAGTAACACAAAAGGAACTCAATAAGATACAAGAGCTTTATCCGAAGGAAAAAATATTGGATTTCATTAAAAAACTACCCGTTGCCAAAACTTGGGAAGCTGACTTAAAAAATGAAAGTGACTACCAAATGCACAGCACCGAAATTTCGATGCCACCATTGGACAATGGACAATATGTGATTTTGGCACTGCCAAAAGGTGAAGGGAACAAAGACTTTTCATATAGCCCAGTGCAAGCGACTGACATGGCTTTGGCAGAAACCCGAACAAACACGCATCAGTACTTTCAAGTTATCAATAGGCATGACGGAAAACCTATCGCCGGGGCTAAGCTTACCTTTCGTTACCGAATAAATTATGATGGTAAACGCCTGAGCAAAAACTTCACAGCTGATAAAATGGGGAATATTACCATTCCTTTAAATAATGAAAACTGGAGTGATGTTAGCGTATCAGTTACCTCATCTAAGGATAGGGCTTATTTCAAAGATTATTATGTCAACCGAAAGTATCATCAGAATAGGAATGTGGTCAATTATTCTTGTTTCTTATTTACCGACAGAAGTATCTACAGGCCTGGGCAACCTTTATATTTTAAAGGAATTGCCATTGAAAATAATAATGGTGTTTCTTCGGTTTTAGAGAATGAAACCGTATCTGTTCAACTAAAGGATGTAAACGGACAAGTGCTAAAAACAACCGAGTTCATCACCAATGATTATGGCTCCTTTTCTGGGGAATTCATATTGCCCAGCAATGGTTTAACGGGAGAGTTTTCAATGCTAGCACTTTCCAATAAAATCGCTTTAAGCGGGTATGCAAATTTCTCAGTGGAAGAATACAAACGTCCGAAATACGAAACTTCATTTGAACCCGTTACGGAAACCTATAAAGTCAATGATAGTGTAACTGTAAAAGGAAACGCTACCGCATACTCGGGAAGTAATATTACCGATGCAAAAGTCGCCTATCGTGTAAAACGCTTGGTGTATTACCCGAGATGGTGCTATTGGTATTATCCCAATCTTAGTAGTTCTCCACAAGAGATTGCGCATGGGGAAACTACCACCAATGCTTCCGGAAAGTATGAAATCGATTTTAAGGCCATACCCGACAATGGCGTTGATAAAAAGCATATGCCCACCTTCAGTTACGAGGTAACTGCAGATGTGACTGATATCAACGGAGAAACGCATAGCACAACAACTTATGTAACCGTTGGCTATCACACGATGACGGCAAATATGTATATGGCGAATCCGTTTGATAAAGATTCCAAAGAAAATAAGCTCAGCATCTCGACAAACAATTTAAACGGACAATTTGTTCCAGCAAAAGGAGTCATTAAGATGTATAAATTAAAAGCTCCGAAAAGTGTAAATCGTCCTAGAACTTGGGCTGCACCTGACTATGCCGGATGGTCTAAAGAGGAGTTTAAGAAAATTTATCCACATGACTCCTTTGCTAATGAACATGACCCGTCTACATGGGAAAAAGGAGAATTAGTTTGGAAGGCTGATTTTGATACAGATAAATCCAAAGAAATATCTCTTGGGAATACTAAAAAATGGTTATCTGGAAAATACGTGCTTGAATTAGAAAGCAAAGACAAATTCGGAATGCTCGTAAAAGACATTCTTCAAACAACGCTATTTAGCCATTCGGATAAAAAATTGGCCGATAATGGCTTATTCGAAATCAAAACGGATAGGAGTAGTTATGCTAACGGAGATAAGGTCAAAGTCACCTTACTTTCTAGTGCAGAAGATATCAATGTAACTGTAAATATCGAAAAAGACCATAAAGTTATTGACACGAAGTTGATTCGTCTAAATAACAATTCGGAGTCTTTTAACATACCTGTAACGGCGGAGGATTTAGGAGGATTTGCAATCACTTATAGCTTTTCCGTATACAATTACTTTCAAGCGAGTAGTGTAAATATACAAGTGCCCTACCCTAGCTCGCAATTGGAAATCGAGACCGTCACTTTCCGTGATAAATTACAACCCGGAACGGATGAAACTTGGTCCTTTAAAATCAAAGGTCCGAAAGGTGATAAGGTCGCTGCCGAGCTTTTGGCAAATATGTATGACGCTTCCCTAGACTCTTTTCGAGGACACTACTGGGGGTTTAATCCTTTAGTGAGACCTACCTATTATACCCAACGCACTGCAAATGCCTACAACTGTTTTTCTACAGGTTCGTTCAGCACTTTTATAGATAATCAAAGTTATGGTTACGATAGTCTCTACTTTGATTCTTTAAATTGGTTTGGGCTACATTTTGGTTATGGAGGGTACTATGGGAGAGGCCTAAGACGCAGTAGAATGATGAAAAAGGAAGGTGCCCCTGCACCTGTAATGGCAATGGATATGATGGAAATGGAGCTGGAAGATTCCGCTTTGGGTCAAGTCGCTGGAGTATCTGTAGAGGCGGACAAATCTTTAGGTGATGAGTTCAAGCAAAACAAACCTCAATCGGAAAGACCTGAAGAGCAAAAAGGTCAGACAGACACTGGAGATGTACAAATCCGTAAAAATCTTCAAGAAAATGCTTTTTTCTTTCCACAGTTAAAAACAGATAAAGAAGGTAATGTTTCTTTCAGTTTTACCACTCCAGAAGCACTCACCAAATGGAATGTGCAATTATTGGCGCACACCAAAAATTTAGAAAGTTCGGTCCGTATGCTAAATACAGTTACTCAAAAAGAATTAATGGTGATACCCAATGCACCACGTTTTCTGAGAGAAGGGGATGAAATCTTTATCAGTACCAAGATTGCCAACTTGACCGAGAAATCCCTCGCCGGACGAGCTAAGTTACAATTGGTAGATGCCGTGACCGGTTTAGATATTTTGACTCAATTGATTGAAACTCCAATTGGAGAAACACCAACCCCTATTGACGAACGCGACTTCAAAGTCGATTCCATGGGCAACACCCAAGTTTCATGGCGATTGAATATTCCGGAGGGCATTCAAGCGGTTCAATATACGGTTAGTGCTAAGGCTGGAGATTTTGGCGATGGCGAGCAGAATATGCTTCCGGTTTTGACAAATCGCATGTTGGTTACCGAAACCATGCCGATGTGGGTTCGGAGTAATCAAACAAAGACTTTTACTTTGGATAAGTTGAAGACCTCAAAGTCAACTACTTTGAAGCATCATAAGTTGACTTTGGAAATGACTTCTAACCCTGCTTGGTATGCAGTACAGGCACTCCCCTATTTGATGGAGTATCCCTATGAATGTAATGAACAGACATTCTCAAAGTATTATGCGAATACCTTGGCAACGCATATTGCGAATAGTAATCCTAGAATTCAAGAAGTCTTTAATCAATGGGCAAATTCAGATGCCTTAGTGAGTAACTTGGAAAAGAATCAAGAATTGAAGTCACTATTGATTCAAGAGACGCCTTGGTTGCGTGATGCACAATCCGAAACAGAACAGAAAAAACGTATTGCTTTATTGTTCAACTTGAATAAAATGAAAAACGAGCAGTCTACTGCCTTGAACAAATTAAAGCAAAACCAAAAAGGTTCAGGAGCTTGGCCATGGTTTAATGGCGGTCCGGATAGCCGTTTTATCACTCAGCATATCATTACCGGCTTAGGACACCTGAAACAACTTTCAGTGACATCAGAAGTCGAAATGCAAAGCGTAATTCAAAAAGCAGTTAGGTATTTGGACAACGAATTCGTCAAGGAATACAACCAAATGAAAAAGTATGCTACAGATATCAATGATGACCATTTGAGCAATACTCAGATTCATTACTTGTATATGCGTAGCTTCTTTTCAAATATTAAAACCTCGAAAAAAGTTGATGAAATAACTACTTATTATAAAGGACAAGCTCAGAAATATTGGATGAATAAAGGATTGTATTCTCAAGGGATGTTAGCCTTGATTATGCATAAAGCGAAGGATTCAAAAACAGCTGATAAAATTCTTAGAGCCTTAAAGGAGAACAGCATTACTTCCGAAGAATTAGGCATGTATTGGAAAAAAAATACAAGCTCTTGGTATTGGTATCAGGCACCAATTGAAACACAGTCCTTATTGATTGAAGCGTTCTCTGAAGTTACACCTGAGGATATTGATACAGTTGACAATCTTAAAATCTGGTTATTGAAGAACAAGCAGACCACTCAATGGAAAACTACCAAAGCGACTTCAGATGCAGTTTATGCTTTGTTGTTACAAGGAAACGATTGGTTATCAGTCACAGACGCTGTTGATGTTTTAGTGGGAGGCGAAAAAATAGAACCTTCAAAACTGGAAAATGTAAAAGTCGAAGCAGGTACAGGCTACTACAAAACCGCTTGGGACGGAGCAGAAGTAAAACCCAGAATGGCCGAAGTACAAATCAGCAAAAAAGGAAATGGCGTCGCATGGGGCGCTTTATACTGGCAATATTTCGAAGATTTGGATAAGATTACCTCAGCGGAAACTCCGTTGAAATTGAAGAAGAAGCTCTTCCTTAAAAAGAATACGGATACAGGAGAGGAAATCTCTGAAATCACAAACAAGACTGATTTAAAGGTTGGTGATTTGGTAAGAGTCCGTATTGAACTACGAGCGGACCGACCCATGGAATTCGTTCACATGAAAGATATGCGAGCAGCCGGTTTTGAGCCTATAAATGTCATCTCCAAATACAAATGGCAAGACGGATTAGGATACTACGAAGCCACAAAAGATGCTAGCACCAATTTCTTCTTTGACTATTTACCTAAAGGGGTATATGTATTCGAATACGATTTACGCGTTAACAATGCTGGAGATTTCAGCAATGGCATTACTACTATTCAAAGCATGTATGCACCTGAGTTTAGTAGTCATTCTGAGGGTGTCCGGGTGAAAGTAAACTAAGAATTCACTAAATTGTTCTGACATTTTGTAATTTCAGACTAACTAAAAAGGTGACTTGACACATTCAAAGCGGCACTAGCCTAGATAGTGGTTTTTTAAGGGATAATAAGCACATAGTTTAGAGGTATAACTTTAAAACTTGTAGATTATGAAAAATGCCATTCGAATATCCGTAGAAAAACCATGTCAAGAAAAGTTTGAAAATTTTAGTCCAACATCAGCAGGAGGGTTTTGTGATTCCTGTCAAAAAGAAGTCATTGACTTTACGGCAATGACATCCACAGAAATAATGACACATTTCAGCAGTACATCTGAAAAAACCTGTGGCCTTTTTAAACCGGCTCAATTGCAAAAACATGAACCGATGATAAGTAGACCTAGTAATAGTTTCGTATCGAGAGGACTCGCCGTAATGAGTTTTTCATTACTCTCCTTATGCGCAGTTTCAAATATGCAAGCGCAAGAAGTAGTCAGCCATGAGGTGCCTACAGAAATGATGGTATTGGGAGAACCCGCTGTTATGGGTAAAGTCGCAATTCAACAATATACAGTCTCAGGTACGGTGCTAGATGAAGAAAACTTACCCCTAGCAGGTGTCAATGTAATTCTAAAAGGAAGTGCCGAAGGAGTTGTTACTGATTTAGACGGAAAATTTGAATTCCCGAAAGCTCTGGATGCAGATGACGTTTTAGTCTTCAGTTATATTGGATATAATCCTCAAGAGTATAAAGTTGTTTCAGATGCTTCTAAAAATGCTGACATCAAAATTACTTTTGACCTATCTGATATTTCACTCATGGGAGCTGTTGAAGTTGAGGGTGTTTATAAATCTAAACAGAACATCTTTCAAAAATTCATAGGTCTCTTCAAATAATGAGATGCATTACAATTTTACTATTCCTAGTCGGAACGATTGTATACGGACAGCGTTCCGACTTTGAACATATCGACTTTACCAAGGCCGATAGTATTGCCGCCCATTATTCCGGAGCAAGCTTAAAAAACTTACCTGTACTGACCCATAATTTAACGGCTAATTTACCTACCGATGTAGAAAAGTTTCGAGCTATTTATACATGGGTAGGCACAAATATCGAGAATGACTATAGCTCCTATGTAAAGACACGAAAAAAGCGAAAAAAACTCTCTGAAAATCAGGAAGCCTTAACCGCATGGAACAACAGCTTTACTCCCAAAGTTTTTGAAAATCTTCTGAAACATAAAAAAACAGCTTGCACGGGTTATGCCTATTTAATCCGTGAGTTGGCAAGTCTGGCAGATATCAATTGTAAAATCGTAAATGGTTACGGAAGAACAGCCACTTTGATTTTAGATGAAAATAGTATCCCAAACCATTCTTGGAATATCGTTGAACTCAATGGAAAATGGTATTTATGCGACCCTACGTGGTCAGCCGGTAAAATAGTTATTGAAGAAGACGGACCCCGCTTTGAGCCTGATTATTTTGATGGTTATTTTTTGGCGGAACCTGAGTTGTTTATTCGAAACCACTACCCTCTTGAAATTAGTGCTTCCCTTTTGGAAAACCCTCCAACTTTCGAGGAATTTATTGAAGGTCCTGTGGTGTATAAAGAAGCTTTTGGAGCTAGCATTTTTCCTATAGTTCCAAAGAAAATGTATTTAGAGATAGTTAAAAATGAATCAGTCTCCTTTAAGCTGACCTCAGCTCAACCGATTGAAAAGGAAAATACATTCTTATTACTCAATACTGGAGGTAGCAGCAAGGAGCACCAACCTAAAATAACACGAAATGGGAATGCTACTATCTTACAACATACTTTTGACAAAGCAGGAAGATACGATGTACATATAAAAGTGAACGATACTATTATAGCAACGTATGTTATAAAAGTAAAACGGAAGTAATTCTTCAAGTTAAAGACTCATTCTGTCTTTAAACAAATACGATTGCCTTCTTGAGACTTCAACTTCTTCACCATTCATCATGGATAGCTTCAATTTTCCGTTAAACCAAGGCACTACATTTTGAATGAAATTGGTATTTATAATCTGTTGTCGGTTCGCGCGAAAGAAGTATTTCTGTGGTAGCTTTTCTTCCACTTGATTTAGTGATTTGTAAAGCATAGGACTTTGGTCTTCAAAAAAGACACGGGTGTAGTTGCCAACAATTTCCATATGAGAGATATCTCCAATCTTGACCAGCCAGCATTTTTCCCCGTCCTTAATAAAGATTTGACTATTGCCCGTTAAACGTTCCTTCCCAGCTTCATCTTCAGTAGAATTTCCCTCCAATTTTGCATGAACTTTTTCAATAGCCAGAGCAAAACGCTTTTCGTTGATTGGTTTTAGCAAGTAGTCTAAAGCATTATACTCAAAAGACTTTATGGCGTATTCATCAAACGCGGTCGTAAATATGGTAATGGGTACCTCATCTAACATCTCTAACAATTCAAATCCATCTTTCTCCGGCATATTAATATCCAGAAAAAGTAAATCGGGATTTGTGGATTGAATCAATTCAAATCCTTTGTCCACATTTTCAGCTTCACCCAACAATTCAATTTCAGGATGCTTTTTAATAAGCTCCTTAAGCTCATTACGAGCCAGACGAGAGTCTTCAACGATTACTGCTTTAATGCTATTCATTATGTCAAAGGAATTTTAATTTTTGCTAGTACCTCATTTCCCATTTCTTCTAAAGAAAAAGATGCTCGTTCACCATAAAGTAATCGCAACCGTTGCTTAATATTTTTAAGTCCCAGCTGCGTAGATTTACTATCGATTTTTAGCTTTCCAGTATTGTTTACTTCAATTTCTAAATGGTCATCAACATGTTTGGTAGTTAATTTGATTATTCCTCCATCCTTTAAATTAGAAATACCGTGTTTCGCTGCATTCTCTACAAGCAGTTGAATGGTCATGGGAGGAATTGAGGTTTTGAGTGTTTCAGGGGCTATCTCTTGAACGAATTCTAGTCTATCTTCAAATTGAATTTTAGAAAGTGAAATATAATTATCAATCATCTCGAGCTCCTCTTCTAAGGCAATGGCATTCACATCATTTTTCGTCAATGAATAGCGAAGCATTTCAGAAAGTTTGGTCAACATGTCACGAGACTTATCTACATCTTCAAGCATCAAACCTCTTATGTTATTCAAGCTATTAAACATAAAGTGCGGATTTATCTGGCCCTTCAAAGTATTTAATTGAGCTTGGCGTATGGTAGCATTTAGCTCAGCGCGTTCCAAACGATTTGCATTCAGTTTAAAGGCGATTTTCACGGACATATAAAAAATCGTCCAAACAAAAATGGTCATGAAAGAATTAAATATGACAAAACCCAAGCCTAAGTTCTCGTACATTTTCGGCACCTCAACCTTCTCTAAGTCAAAGTATCCTTTTAAAAAACCTGTTCCATAACTTAGACCCGCATATATTATCGTTGCAATAATAATAGCTCCTACAACTTTTTTCAATTCCTTAGAATCAAATTTATCAAGTAGTACGTTTCTTTTTAAATACGCTCTTAACAGTCCGGTTGCAAACAAACCTATAAACAAGCCAGCCCAAATAGCGAAGGCAAAGTATGAACTATCCCTCCAACCACCTTCGGTGGGGGAAAACAAATAACCTAAATAGGACACGCCACCCCATCCGATTAGTTGAACCAGCCAAAAGGCAAAGCTCCATTTTGTATTTGATTTATCAATTTTTGATATGCTCATACGAATGCTAAATATAGCTTTAATTAAAAAGTTGATTTAATGTATAAAATTATGAAAACCTTGCCCCGCCAAATAGCCTACACTAAACAAGATCATAATCATCATTAGAACTATGAAAGCTCACTTTAATATGTTCCATTCTTTTTTGAAATCTAGTATGCTATAGATCATTGTTGTTTTTTTAAAAAACGATGCTAAACAAGATTGCTAAAATCACTTTAATTAATACTACCATAATATATTTATTTAGTTGAATTATTCAGAATTAAAATTAGTCGTATTTACTACTATTAATTGTTGAATTATGCCGAACGGTAAAATTCAAATTATGAACGGTTTATCGATTTCAATTTAAGTTCATGAGCCAATGGGCAAATTTGGTTAGTGTGTACCCTACACACAAGCCTATGACCAAGCCCACAAGTGTAAACATGATAACTTTTTTAAGGTCTATAACATTTCCGTTTTTATTGTTTTCGTTTAATATCTTCATAACATGATGATTATTGATATTGACTACCTTCGAGTTGTATGGCTTAAAGACTTACTATTTTTGATACGAGGTAAATAAGGCCTATAGTTAAAAAAATAAATGTTTTAACAATTTCTTTCTGTTTGATACTCTCTTTGTGCATTGCTACTTTCATGATATTAAAGTTTATAAGGTTATTACTATGTTTTTCTATTATGATGTAAATGTATACCGGAATACCAGCATTTGAAATGAGTTTATGACGAATGGTAAATTTCAAAAAGTAAATGGTAGTGGCAAGTGTGAGAGTTATGACAAGCGGTAAAATGAAGCTCCTGAACGGTTTCGTCGTTCCAGATTATAATTAGTAAACGGATTAGATTTCGGTTGAAGAGAAAAAAATCTTCTAAATCACAGCTCCATAGCCGGCCAAAAGAGGTTGTAAAAAAGAATTCCCAGAGTAAACCCAAAAGCCAATCCCATAATTATGACCATAACAAATAATTGGGTTGAAGTTTTTGGACGAATATTAACCAGAGAAATAGGCATTCCGTTTTTTCGAACCTCAAAAATACTTCCTCGCTTTTGATACGTTTTATCTCGTTGTGCTATTCGGTACTCATTTTTACCGATTGTAAACGTATGTGACGAACCTATATTTGAATTTTGCTCAGAAACCGTTTTTCCATTAAGAAGAATTTTTTCTTTTCCTAAAAATGTACTTACCACTTCAATTTTATGGTTTTCAATGTAGTACATAGCACATATTGCCATAGATGTCTTTTCTTAGTTTTACTATTTTCTTTTGGGGGAACACAGTTTTACTAAAGAACCTGAAGAAACTAAAGTGAATTAATTCACAAATAAAATATATTCTAGATAGGTTTGGGTATCGCAACAGAGAGATAATCTGCCTTGAAAAGGCAAATTATAGAATTCTAACAAAATCTCAAATGAAAGTTTTTAACAAAAGATATATTCTTACAAAATCTGTAATTCGTTTTATATAAATGCAAAGAATTACCGTAATTAAGCATTCAACATCTTCCAAAGACGATCTTTTAGCTCTTGAATACCTTGTTGGGCTACAGAAGATATGAACATATATGGTGCGCCCTTTAGGTCTTTGTCTAGCTCTATTTCCATCTCGGCTATCAATTCATCATCAAGCATATCACTTTTTGAAATAGCAATAAGTTTTTCCTTATCGAGCAACTCTGGATTATATCTGCGCAGCTCATCTAAAAGAACCTCGTATTCCTTACTAATATCATTGCTATCCGCAGGAATTAAAAATAAAAGCGTTGCATTTCGCTCAATATGGCGTAGAAAATAATGTCCCAGTCCTTTGCCTTCAGCAGCTCCTTCAATAATTCCAGGAATATCTGCCATCACAAAACTTTGAAAATCACGATATTCGACAATTCCTAAATTCGGTTTTAGGGTTGTGAATTCATAGTCCGCAATTTTCGGTTTCGCGGAAGTAATTACCGAGAGCAAAGTTGATTTTCCTGCATTCGGAAAACCAACCAAACCTACATCTGCCAAAACTTTGAGTTCCAAAATAAAAGAACCTTCTTTACCTTCCATTCCTGGTTGGGCATATCTTGGAGTTTGGTTTGTAGAACTTTTGAAGTGCCAGTTACCTCTTCCACCCATACCACCTTCTAGAATGATTTTTTCTTGATCATGATCAGTAATTTCGAATAAAACCTCTTCCGTTTCAGCATCACGTATCACAGTACCCAAAGGAACATCTAAATACACATCTTCACCATCTGCACCACTACTGCGATTTTTACTACCATGACCACCATGACCTGCTTTGAAGTGTTTTTTGTACTTAAAGTTTATAAGAGTCCATAGGTTTTGATTTCCTCTTAAAATTATATGTCCACCTCGACCACCATCCCCGCCATCAGGACCTCCTTTGGTTATAAATTTTTCACGATGTAAATGCACAGAACCTTTCCCTCCTTTACCAGAGGTCAAAAACATCTTTACATAGTCTACAAAATTCCCTTCCGTCATAAGTTTATGTTAAGTCATTTTCGAAAAGTCAATAGGTTATTAGTAATCTATTTGCTTAATTCGCGGCAAAGGTAGGTCAATTTTAGTCTTTAATTGGCGTATCTAGGTAATAGGTTATTCCAACTGCTTCATTCAATGCCCAAGGCTTTTCGTCATCGGAAATTTTCTCTGCGCCTAGCTTCTCCATAGCTTTTTGAGATCTAAAGTTCAAAGAATTTACATGAAAAATGACATACCTATATTTTTTCAAAGCATGATTCACCATTAATGTTTTAAAGGAACGATTGAACTGACCACCCCAATGCGATCTTGCTAAAAAACTCCATCCAATTTCAACCACACCTTCAGATTCGTCAATACTCTTGAATCTAGAACTACCGATGATTCTATTGGTTTTCACATCAAGAATAGCAAATGTAGTTTTTGAAGAAATTGCCTCTTCAAAAAATAAAGTAAACTTCTCTTTTGTATAACGATCTTTATTTTGATGTTGCTCCCATAGTAATGGGTCTGATGCAAGTTTATACAATTCTGCAAAGTCTGATTCTTCCAGTGGCCGAACTTTGACAAGATTATTTTCAAGAAAAGGTTGAAGACTAAAATTCATAAGAATCAGGATGGTAATGAATCATCAAAATAATAGAGATAGATCAGATAACCCGCTGCTGACAAAACAAAAAGTACAAATGCAACGCCACAAGTAAAAAGGCAGCCTTTTAATCCATCTTTTGCAGTTATTACTTTATCAGACATTACCCACTTATATGATTAAGAGATTAAATAGACCTATCGAAAACTAAACTTTTAAAATTTTCTACAACTCTTCTATCACCTTGCTTAAACGCATTGTAATTTCATCAATTTCACCAATACCATTAACACTGTGAAATTTATTCTGAGCTTCATAAAAATCTTTCAGAGGAGCAGTCTTTTGATTATATTCATCAAAACGATTCCGAATCTTATCTTCATCTTGATCATCTGTTCTGCCACTTACTTTTCCTCTTTCCAAAAGACGTTGAATCAAAATTTCGTCATTTGCTTCTAGCGCTATGGTGGCGTCTATTTTCATTCCTTTGCTTACCAAAAATTCATCCAAGGCTTGTGCTTGAGCGGTGGTCCTAGGAAATCCATCAAAAATGAATCCACTCGCTTCAGGATTCTTCTCTACATCATCTTGCAGCATTTTGATGGTTACCTCATCAGGCACCAAATCTCCTTTATCTATATATGACTTGGCCAATTGTCCCAATTCCGTATCATTCTTCATATTGTACCGAAACAAATCGCCCGTAGAAATATGTTTTAAATTGTATTTTTCCTTCAAAAATTCAGCCTGAGTGCCCTTTCCTGCTCCAGGTTTTCCGAATAATACGAGGTTAATCATATGTTTTTGGTTTAGTTGGTATACTTCTTTTAAATTTCGACCTAGTTCGTTGTAATCAAGTCCGTAGCCTACAATAAACTTATTTGGTATTTCGATTCCGACGTAGTCGATGCTATATTCCCCATTATAAATTTCGGATTTGTAAAATAAGGTAGCAATCTTGAACTCCTTGACATTTGTATTTGAGAATAGGTGCACCAATTCTTTTAAGGTGCGACCCGTATCAATAATATCCTCAAGAATGATAACGGTTCGGCCTTCAATATTTTCAGGTGGGTCTAACAAGGTTTCAACAATACCGGTAGAAGTCAAGCCTTGGTAAGAGCTCAACTTCACAAATGATACCTCGCAAGGGTGCTCGTATGCTTTTAGAAAATCAGCAACAAACATAAAAGACCCGTTCAACACTCCAATAAAAATCGGTGTTTCTTCTTTATGGTCGTCCGAAATCTTTTTGGCTAAATCTTCAACTGCGGATTGAATTTCAGTTTGGCTCAAAAAAGGTTTGAAATATTTGTCGTGGAGCTTTATCACAATTCTATTTGTAAAGGCGCAAATATAGCGTTTTGATTTCTCTTTTTTACCGCCATAACGCTGGTTTTACTATTTAAATGTATTTTTGTGAGAACAAAAAAAAGGACTTTGGCGAATAACTCAAATAACTACTTTTCTTCCGATTTTAAATTGGGAATATTAGGCGGTGGTCAACTAGGAAAAATGTTGCTCTATGAAACACGAAAATTCGATATTCATACCAAAGTTTTAGAAGCGTCGAATGAAGCTCCATGCCAAATCGCCTGCGACGAATTTATCTTGGGAAGTCTAATGGATTTCGATGCAGTATATAACTTTGGAAAGCAAGTTGATGTATTGACCATCGAAATTGAGAATGTCAATCTTGATGCACTTGAAAAGCTTGAAGATGAAGGCCTGAAAGTATATCCTCCAACAAAAGCCCTCCGTACCATTCAAAACAAGGCAACTCAAAAACTGTTCTATACGGATAACAATATTCCTACGGCAGATTTTTCACGTTTTGCTTATGCTAGTGAAATAAAAGATACCATTGAAAATGGCGGATTAGAATTTCCATTTGTTTGGAAAGCTGCCCAGTTTGGCTATGACGGACAAGGTGTAAAAGTGGTCCGTTCTATGGAGGATTTGAAAGAATTACCAGCTGGAGAATGTATTGCTGAGAAGATGATTCCTTTTAAGCATGAGTTAGCTGTTATTGTGGTTCGCAGTCATAAAGGAGAAGTTGTTACGTATCCCGTAGTTGAGATGGAATTCCATCCGGAAGCCAATCAGGTGGAATATGTAATTTGCCCTGCCAGAATAGATAAAATAGTAGCTCAAAAAGCGCAAGAAGTGGCCTTAAAAGTTTCAGAAGAAATTGGTCATATCGGCATTTTAGCGGTGGAAATGTTCCAGACGCAAGAAGATGAAATTCTAGTAAACGAAGTAGCACCAAGACCACATAATAGCGGACATTACAGCATTGAAGCAAGTTATACGAATCAATTTGAACAACACATCCGCGCCATTTTAGATTTACCTTTGGGTAAAACCGATAGTAAAGTGGCTGGTATTATGGTTAACCTAGTGGGAGCTGAAGGTCATACCGGAGATGTAGTTTATGAAAACATTGCTGAAATCATGGCAATGAATGGAGTTACTCCACATATCTACGGAAAAAAACAAACCCGCCCTTTTCGCAAGATGGGGCATGTGACGATTGTAGATGAAGATATTGATGAGGCCAGAAGAGTAGCACAAAAAGTAAAGGAAACGATAAAAGTAATCAGCAAATAATATGAGCAAAGTAGCCGTAGTAATGGGAAGCACAAGCGACCTGCCCGTAATGCAGGAAGCTATCGATATTTTAAAAGGTTTCGACATCGAAGTTGATGTTGATATTGTTTCAGCACATCGTACCCCTGAAAAGCTTTTCGAGTTTAGTAAAAATGCCCACACCAATGGTTATGCTGTTGTTATTGCCGGAGCTGGAGGAGCAGCGCACCTTCCAGGAATGGTTGCTTCAATGTCTCCCCTACCGGTAATCGGTGTTCCTGTGAAAAGTAGCAATTCTATCGATGGTTGGGATTCTGTTCTTTCCATCCTACAGATGCCAGGCGGAGTTCCTGTAGCAACCGTTGCTTTGAATGGAGCAAAAAATGCTGGTATTCTTGCCGCTCAAATTATTGGTTCTTCGGATAAATGTGTTCTGGATAAAATTATTCTCTACAAAGAAGGTTTGAAACAGAAGGTTATTGATGGAGCTAAATCAGTAAACAGTTAATAGTAAACAGTTGGCAGTTGGCAGTTGGCAGTTGGCAGTTGGCAAAATTAAAATATATAAGGACTATCCGTTCGAGCCTTTTGACTTCGCTCAAGATAAACTATGTCAAGAACTAATTTCTAAAAAATAGAATGAATAACCCATTACTCGAAAAATTCGATACCGCCCCTTTTTCTGAAATCAAAAACGAGCATTTTAAACCTGCTTTTCTAAAAGCTATGGAAGATGCGCGAGCGGAAATAGATGCTATTACTTCAAATACGGAATCACCAACTTTTGAAAATACTATAGAAGCATTGGAATTTTCAGGACAACAACTAGATAGAATTTCTAGTGTATTTTTCAACTTGAATTCTGCGGAAACGAATGAAGATATTCAGAAGATAGCTCAGGAGGTTTCTCCCCTACTTGCTGAATTTGGGAATGATATTACCTTGAATGAAGATTTATTTAAACGAATTAAATCTGTTTACGAACAGAGGGAAACTTTGAATCTTTCTGTAGAACAAAACACCCTGTTAGATAAGCGCTACAAGAGTTTTAGTCGAAACGGCGCGAATCTATCCGAAGAGAAAAAGACCCGCCTGCGGGAAATCGATGCAGAATCTTCAAAATTAAAATTGAAGTTCGGGGAAAACGTTTTGGCCGAGACCAACAAATACCAAAAGCATATTATAAATGAAGCTGATTTAGAGGGATTGCCTGAAGGAGCAAAAGAAGCAGCGGCGCAACTAGCAAAATCAAAAGGCAAAGAATCTGGATGGATGTTGACTTTAGACTATCCCAGCTACATTCCCTTCATGAAATATGCAAAGAATAGGGAGTTGCGCAAAGAACTCTCCATGGCTTTCGGAAGCAAATCTTTTAAAGGAGATGAACTGGATAATCAAGAAATCGTTCTAAAAATCGCCAATTTACGACACGAGCGGGCAAGTCTTTTAGGCTATAAAACACATGCACATTTTGTGTTGGAAGAGCGTATGGCGGAAACTCCTGAGAAAGTCCATTCGTTTTTGAATGAACTCCTTGAAAAAGCAAAACCAGCTGCTGAGCGGGAATTCAAACAATTGGAAGATTTTGCCAAAGAACTTGATGGAATAGACCAATTACAAAAATGGGATGGCAGTTATTACTCCGAAAAACTGAAACAAAAATTATTCAGTTTAGATGACGAGCAACTAAAGCCTTATTTCAAATTGGAGAATGTTATTGACGGTGTTTTTGAAGTGGCAGAAAAACTCTTCGGATTACAATTTGAAGAAGTATCGGATATCGATAAATACCATGAAGAAGTGAAAACCTATCGTGTTTATGATTTGGAGAAAAACTTTATCTCTGTGTTCTATGCCGACTTCCACCCAAGAGCAGGAAAACGAGGTGGCGCTTGGATGACTTCCTTCAAATCACAATGGAAAAAAGACGGTGAAAATATCCGTCCGCATATATCGAATGTTTGCAATTTCACGCCTTCAACAGAAACAAAACCTTCCCTCCTAACCTTTAATGAAGTAACCACTTTATTTCATGAATTTGGTCATGGACTCCACGGAATGTTAGCTAACACAACATATCCCAGCCTCTCAGGAACATCTGTGTATTGGGATTTTGTAGAGCTTCCGAGCCAAGTAATGGAAAACTGGTGTTACGAAAAAGAGGCTTTGGAACTCTTTGCAAAACACTATGAAACAGGAGAAGTAATTCCGATGGAATTGGTCCAAAAAATCAAAGAATCCGCCACCTTTCAAGAAGGCATGGCAACAATGCGCCAATTAAGTTTCGGACTTTTAGATATGTCGTGGCACGGTGCAGACCCAACTCATATTACAGATGTAAAAGCACATGAAACAAAAGCGTTCTCAGAAACCAACTTATATCCCGACACTCCAGAAACATGCATGAGCACAGCTTTTGCACACATTTTTCAAGGTGGCTATTCCTCAGGATATTACAGTTACAAATGGGCTGAAGTACTCGACGCTGATGCTTTTGCTTACTTCAAAGAGAAAGGTATTTTCAATAAAGAAGTGGCAAAAAAATTCAAAGAGCATGTTCTTTCAAAAGGAGGAACAGAAAACCCGATGGTCTTGTACAAAAGGTTCCGAGGAGCGGAGCCCAAAGTAGAAGCTTTGTTAGAAAGGGCAGGATTATTGGAAGTTTAACAAGAAGTGTATTTAACAGGTAAAAATTAATATAAATCACGCACATTCAAATAGTCGAGGCTTAATCCTAATTTATCCATGTAAATGACCCTCGAACCTACGACTACGGTTTCCTCTGCTTTGAATATCACCCTATTTTCAATATCTGTGAATTTGACTTTTAAAATTTCAGCTTCTTTACTTAGCTCGATGAACATAACAGAATTGTCTCCGTATCTCGGGGTTAAAAACAGAGTTCCAGATACCAACTTTCCTTTTAACACATTAGCTCGGTGTTGTTCTTTTCCTTCCGAATCGTATCGAATAATTGTACCATCTAATGTACTGTTTGTAAGACCATAGCTTAAGCGTTTTTTATTAGAATCTTTGTAATACGAAATAGTCTCTGAGTTTTTTCCTTCGGTATACTTCGTAATACTTTTTCCATTTTTATCATATGTTATGGATTCGACTAAAACCCCATCTTTATAGGTTTCTTGATTGGGTTCTTTGCCATAACTATAGGTCATATTTCTTGTTCCATTTTCGGGAAGTCCTTTCTTATACTCCATCTGATACAGCACCTTACCTTTCGTATCATAATATACAGCCTGTCCGTTCAATTGGCCTGTTGTGAAATTCTCAGTTTTTTGAAGATTACCTTGATAATCGTAGTACTTAAAAGTTCCTTCTTGTTTATCATCTATAAATTGACCCTCTTCTAAAACCTTTTGGTAATAATCCAGTTTTTCATAGGTGCCGTTGCGCTTTCCTGCTTTTACCTCATACCTAGTTCTAGCAGAAGGGTCATACGCCATACCTTCCCAAGGAAGTTGATTTTTGAACTTTAACTTCGCTATAAGCTCGCCTTCAATATTATAATAGGCTGCACAGCAATTGATATCAACATCTTCTTCTAGAATAGGATTTATCTGTCCATATTCCGAACTCTTACCATAATTGTACTTTTTCAGGCGTATCATTTTGCCCTCCTTTACTTCTTCCATAAGCTCCAGTTTATCAGAATCTCCAAAGAACTTATAGAGAATACCTTCTTTTTTCTTATAATCGTAAGTCCCCAATAGCTGCTCTTTTTCGTCGTAAAAAGCACCGCTGATTTCGGAATAGTTTTTATACACTATTTCACTCTGTTTGCTGCCGTTACTGTAAAATTTAATTTCTTTTGTTCTCGTATATCCTTCCGAATCATACTCTTCTATCTTTTTAAAAGTTTTGTAGTTGTCTTTACCCACAAGACGTTTTCTAAAACTTGTCATTTGTACTCTTGCTCCTTCTCTGAATTCTTCTATACTTGCGATATTACCTTTGTTAGTGTAATCCATAGAAAAACGTTGTCCTTCAAAAGCCTTAGGGTAACCATTGTCATCTATTAGTTTCAATTCGCCCAGTACTTTGCCTTCCATATTATAGTAGGTTTCAAGTAAATCGCTCTTTTTCACCTTTACTAGTTTCGTATTGTGGTAATAGGTAACAGACTCTATAAGCTTCCCTTGGTCATAAGTGGCTGTGCCTCCAGCATTAATTTCTTTACCCTGAAACGGCCGATAGCCTTTGTATAACATACGTGCGATTTCATTTCCAATTTCATCATAACTGACTTGCAGTTCTCTAGAACTATTTTTATAGGTTGTCTCACTGCTAATTTGACCATTTTCATGACGAAGTTCTTCTCTAACAATTTCTCCATTTTCATAGGTCGTTACTTTTTGAATAACATGAATTTTTCGACTCTTTTCGTACTTGAAAAATATTTGGGTTCCATCAAAGGGATTCAAACGATCTCTATCTAATTGGTAAGTTATTTTTCCAAGCACTTTTCCATCTACCGAATAATAAGTCTTGGACCACGCTGGTTCTTGCCTTACTTCCTCCCTTACCTGTCCGTTTGGATAGTAAGTTGAAGATATGAGCTGTTGTCCGAATGGGGAAAAAGCAATTTCCTTAACCCGCATTGGGCCGTAATAGTAAAGCACTTCAATACCTTTATAATAATTATTAGGCAAAAGTTTGCGCTCACCTATCAATTCACCATTAGCATTGTAATATTTGGAAAGAAATCTATATCTTTCCTTTGTGCCATAATGCTCTGAACGAATTCCCTTGATATCCTTTTCATAAAGAACTTCATAGAGTGTATCGCCTTCTTGCTCAAAATACATTTGACTGTTGTTGCCATAAGGCGTATTTCTTCTACCAGAAACAAAACGACCATTTGCATATTTCGAAACCAATCTTTTTGCGTCCATATAGGTAATGAATTCACCTTCTAAACGATTGTCTATATAGGTTCCTTCCTGAAAAACACTTCCATCTTCATTGTACCAAGTTACTTTACCCTCCCAAAAGTCTTTTTCTGAGCTTTTTGATAAGGCGTTCATTTGAAGTTGACCGCTCATAAAATAATCTTGTATCCGAAACAATTCACCTTCCTTTTGTATTGGAGGCCTAAAAAAAGTAGCACTATCCTTTACAGTAGGCTTCCATTTCGAATTATAATATAGCGTGTCTTGCTGTGCAGATACCGAAATATTTATTACTATCAACAAAAAGAGAATTATGCTTTTTTGGATAGATTCAAATGGAATTTTTTGTTTCATTTTGGTTGGGTTTTACAGATACTCAAACAGCATCATTTCTAAAACGAAATTACTACAGATGAATTATGTGAACATCCCTGAATTCAGGTAAATTCTCCCTTAAGCTAACACTTTCAATTAAAGACATTTTCTGGTCTTCAGAAACTTGACCATTTTAGGATGTATTTCATGACGTATCATCTTTCGAAGCGGTTTGGTCTTAGCGCCATTTTTTATGAGAAGAGAAACCATATCAGTGTCGTTGTTTGACACTGCAGCGGTTAAGGGAGTCTTATCGAAACTCATGAAAAATCCCGATTTGATTTCGGTATGTGCTCCGGAATCCAAGAGTATCTTTACTACTTCGGTATTTCCTGTATTAACGGCAACTTCTAAAATGCTTTTCCCATTTCCTCCAACCATATTCACCTCAGCATCTAAAGCAATGAGATACTTTATCATAACAATATTTTCGTTTTCACAAGCTTTCATTAAGGGTAAGATAGCCATCAAATTTTCAGAGTCGTTGAAATTGATGTCGGCTCCGTAGTGCAAAAGACAATCAATAAGGTTTTTATCACTAAAGCTAACAGCAATGGCTAATGGAGAACCTCCTAAACCTATAAAATTCGGAGAGAGTTGTTTTTGTAATAAATTTTCAACCGTTTCAACTTCACCTGCACGACAAGCCTGCATCATTTCGTCTTGTAAACGCTTCAGCTGTGCTGGTTCGAAAAAAGTCTTTTTTGTATCCGTGTGTTCAAAGTTTTGAAAAACGTTTTTAGTTTCGTTTTCGTCTACCACTTCCCAAAAAGCCACTGCGTCTCTTTCATATTCATCAGATTGCAGGTAGACTATACTTTTCTCAAAATAGTTCTCAACGGTATCATCAAGATATTCTTTATACTCTTGATTTTACTCTTTTTTTTTCAAGGATAAGGAAGCCATAGCATAGGCACTTACTTGCTCAGGCAAGTAGCCTTGACTTTGCATTTGCCAGCCAAAACCATTGTTCATTCCGGATTGGAATTGAAAACGGGCGTTGGCAATAAAAATTCCAAAACCATATACAATTGCTGTCAAATCAGTCAGATACTCGTCATTCTCAATAATGCGATTTTCGCCTAACAATTTCTCATGCGCTAATTCGTGACTTATTGTGGCTATTAAAATTTGAGGATGTTTCAGTTGACCGCGTTCAATTTGAATAATCGATTTACCTGATTGCTTATGGTAAGTTCCAGCCGTACCTTCAGATCTGCCCATAATATCTGCAGATGAGCTAAGTAAAGTTCCATCATCTAAACAGTGGTTCTCTTCGGAATAGAATTCCAATTCAACCTTTCCCTTCGGGATATTCATAAACTCTAAGCATCGTTGAAGAATGAATTCCGCATCCAACTCTGAACCATCAAAATGGCGATTAAAAAATACCTCCGTCGGTTCTACTGTGTTGACCGACAAAAGGTTCTCTTCGCCTAGACTTTGCTTAAGAAAAGTAAGTGACTCTTCAACCCAAATTTGGTCTTCGGGTGTTATGGGTAATTTTGGTTTTTTGTTCCAGAACATGAGGTTTGTTATTTGGAAAGTGCTTGACTCTAAAAACAGCCCTATTTTATGTTAAAAGGAAATTGTTTCGAGTAAAAAGACTGGTAATAGTTTTATGAGATTTTACGTTTCGTTTTTATTTATTCCTTCTAAAGGTTAAGATTAGGTGTTTGCAAATCTCCACAATAATTTCTACGTCAACTCAAGAATAAGTTGTTCAAGAAATGTGAAAAAACGTTTCTCTTTCGTTCCAGAACAGATGTCTGTTCTCAGATATCTTTGATCGCCTTTGTCATCAACCGAAAATGAATATACCAAATACCTTTTACCTAACTCAAATTGTACGTCACACATACCATAATCATCGTTTGATTTTATTCGTATCTGTTTTTTACTGGCTAATGATTTTCGCCCCTTATGAACACTTCTTACCCTGAAAACATAGACATACTCCCTTTGTTTAAGATGCTTAAAAAAATCGCCATTTTCATCTGTAATATCTATTTTTTCTATAACCTCACCAGTAAATATTACCTCAGCGTATTTTTGCTTTTTTAGAATTCCCTTTGGTCCGCAAGTACAAGCATACAATGAGACACCGCCCACAAACACTAAAAAAATGGTTATTGATATTTTCATTTGCTTGAGTTACTTTTCGAATTTTTGAGCTTTGTAGTTAGGAAATAATTTTTTATCAACTACCTTTTCTTTTTCAAAAAGTGCCACAATTAATTCTATAATTGAAATCTGTTCTAGTTCGATGGTTAAAAGTAATATCGACAGAAAGAACTAAGTACCCTGTTTTCAGGGAAAGTTTAACACTAAATCATATTAAGAAGAAACGTTTTTGTTAGCGCTTGCTTTTTTCCTCAGGTAACAAATCGTTCTTAAAGGGGTTTTTAATAAAAGGAAAGACAAACTGTTTCATAAACCCTTTGGGAAAAGAAGCATCTACCAAACCTGTACCTTTTGGCCATTCGTTGCCCGGCAGATAGTACGTGCCGAAGATTTTATCAATAAAGGGAAACACTACAGCAAAGTTATTGCCATAGTGCTCAGGTTCTTGGCAATGGTGCCAATGGTGGTACTGCGGAGTGGTAATGATATACTTCAAAAAGCCGAAGTTGATTCTGGTATTTGCATGAATGAAAACCGCATGAATAGCTATAAATACAATATATACATTGAACGTTAATGTCGAAAAACCGAGAACATACAGGGGCATGTATGACATACTACGGGTAAAAAAGATATCAATAAAATGGGTTCTCGAACCCGCGAGCCAATCCATATTCTCAGTGGAATGATGAATGGAGTGAAAACGCCATAAAAAATAATGAGAATGAAAGATACGATGCGCAGCATATTGAAATAAGTCTGTCACTACTAGCGCAATTAAAAGTTCAACTACAAAAGGCAGCTCATTCACCCACTGATGGACATTTTCCAAATCCATCCAACCGAAAAAAGCTACTGCTGGTTTTTTAGTCAATACCCCAAATAGTTGAATAGCCAAATGGCTGATTCCGAAATAAATAAGATCGGTTCTCCACTCTGGATGAAATTTAGACTGTAATTTGTTCTTTGGAAAAACCAGCTCTATTGGTACAAATATCAAGACCATTACCAATAAATCAAGTATAAGCCAATCTAGACCCAAGCTCCAATTCATTTTTTCAACAGCCCGGCCTTCAACCGTCATTCCACCAAGCAATACAGCTAAAGCCCCTAAAATGACTCCAACTACAGCATATCTCTTGTTTTTAGCCAATAACAGACTAACCAATGCAAAAAGAAAAGTGGCAATAATACCACCGAGCATTAAGTTTTCAACTAGTTCAGGGGTATAAACTTCACGAAATTCTGCGGTCGTCAGCTGCTCAGGAAACTTGAAACACAATATGCCGCCTAAAGATAGTACTCCAAGAAAAATAGATAGCGCTCCGCTTATTCGGCCTTCGCCAACGCGCATTCGTTTATTTTGAAGTTCCATTAACTTATGTTTGGTTTGATATTCTCTGAATACCAACGTTTAAGAAAGGTCTTTAATTGTACAACTGCTTTTTAACCTCCCAACAGTTTAGTGAACACCAATAGATCCTTCCTTTTTATTTATTTAGAAATATAGGACCCTCAATTCGCGGTGTTGAATCTATTACAAAGGCAAGTTAAAACTGTATGACTTTCAATACTACCCTGTTTACAGTGATTTACGACTACCCAGAAATTTGAAAAACGCAGCTGGCTACTTTTTAAGAAAAGCATCATAACCACCCTCTAAATCAATCACTTTTTTGTAGCCCAAAGAATCTAGGAGATGAGCAGCCTTCGCACTACGTCCACCCTTCTTACAATACACATAAATTTCCTCGTCTTTATCGATGGACTCGAGTTGCTTCGCAAAATCTGAATCATACCAATTGATATTCAATGCATTATCAAGATGGCCGGCAGCATATTCTTCCGGAGTTCTAACATCAACTAATATCACGCTATTGAGCTCATTTTGTGAGACTTCTGTGATAGGTTTTGATTTACTTTGGGCACAGCCCATTGAAAATATGAGAAATAGGCTAAGAAAAAATGAATATCGCATAACAAAGAAGTTTAAACAAAGATAAAATTATGGCAGCATTAAACCTGCCTGTCGGCAGACAGGATTCGCAAGAACAGGAAAATTTTAAGGTAATTAAGTCAAATTCCGTTATTTTTGATACCGATTCAAAAAAAATGGCTCCACATCAATTAAATCCTGACGCTTGGATAGATCTTTATGCTGATTATCTATTCAATTTTGCCGTTGCTCGTGTTAGCGATGCTGAGATTGCCAAGGATTTGGTACAGGAAACTTTTTTTGCAGGCTTAAAATCAGCCAAAAACTACAAAGGAGATGCTGCTGAGCGTACTTGGCTTATTGCAATACTAAAGCGCAAAGTGATTGATCATTACCGAAAAATCAATTCCAATAAAGGAAAAGCTGAAGTACGTATGAACTATAGTGCCAGTAGCGATTCAGAAGGTGATTGGCTCGAAGAGCAGGTAGCAGACCCTTTTAGCCAATTGGAAAATAGCCCCATTGAGAATGAAGAATTGGGCATGGCAATTCAGGATTGCATTTCGAAATTACCTAAAAAACAAGCCCTAGTTTTCAAAATGAAAACCATTCAAGGCATAAGTACTGAAGACATTTGTAATGAATTAGGAATTAACCCGTCAAACCTATGGGTAATGATACATCGGTCAAGAACTGCGCTGATGGGTTGCCTTAACGAAAATTGGTTCTAAAACTATGATTTCCTGCGAAAAAGCTGCTACAATTTGCGACAAAACTCAGTATAATGAGGCTTCCTTTATGGAAAAATTGAAGCTTCGATTTCATCTTTTAATGTGCAAAACTTGTTCTGCTTTCACAAAAAAGAACACTGAATTTACTACACTCTGCGAAAAAGCAAACCTTCAAAGTCTTTCAGAGCAAGATAAGATTAAAATGAAAGAGCAACTTCGAGAGAAGTTATAAATAATCGCTCGATTGCAATTGACAATGCAAACCAAAAAATAGGAATAGCTTCCACCCAAAAAGACGCGAAGTATTTTGACTGCTTTCTTTTGGTAATAAAAAGAACTATCCCCAGAATAAGAAAAAGAAAACCTTTTAAGATCAACTCTTCGACACTAAGTTCATCCTTTAAAAAAGTCATAAAGAACAAAAGAAGAATTGCAAATCCTCCAAATATTTTAGTTTTTGTAACACCATAGTATTGAGGTAGTGTATTCAACTCTTTACTATCATAAGCCAAATCTCGAATCTCAAAAGGGATAAGAAGAATGAATACCAAAATGAAGCGTTGAGTTAGTTCAAGACCGACGTCCCATGAAAGAACTTCTTCAGCTGCAAGAATTGGAAGCAATACTGTTGTTCCTGCCCAAACTAAAGCAACAATAAAAATTTTAAGCCCTCCCAAACTTCTTAGATTTTTTGATTTTGGGAGCACAGGGAGTGAATACAGCCCTGTCAATAAAACGAGCCCTATTATACCAATCCATACTTCAAAACTTAAAAAAGAGCCATGATATATTGCAATAGCTGCTGCAATAAAACTTAAAAACTGGATTCCTTTCTGATAGTCATTGGCAACCAAAATATACTTTTCAGCTTCCACCCCGTATTTAATAAAATTATAGCAGCTAATCGATCCGAAAAAGACAAAAAACGACAAGTGCTGATCAGAAAAAATGTTTAAGGTTTGGAAGCTGATTTGAACTAACGCATATACTGCAAAAGCAACATGAATGCTTGCATCTAAGTAAAAGTCAAAAATGCGTTTAAGCCACTTCATTAAACAAAAGTAGCCAAACTGTTTATAACCCACATTTTTAGTTAAAAACTTTCATGTCGTTCATCGACTATACGCTGATTTTATGTCAATTAATCATTAATTTTGCCTGACTAATTTGAAAGCTATTTTATGAAAACTGACGTGTTTGCATCGCGCCATATCGGCATAAGAGAAGAGAACCTTCAACATATGCTGAAAAAGGTGGAAGTTGAAAATTTGGAGCAACTCATTACTGAAACCATTCCAGAAGATATTCGTCTTGCAGAACCTTTGAAACTAGATGCCCCGATGAGCGAACACGAGTTTTTAAACCACATTGAAGCTCTATCAAAAAAGAACAAGGTTTTCAAATCATATATCGGTCTAGGTTACCATGAGAGTCTAACGCCCTCGGTAATCAAAAGAAACATCTTAGAGAATCCAGGCTGGTATACAGCGTATACCCCTTATCAGGCAGAAATCGCCCAAGGTCGCTTAGAGGCACTTTTAAATTTTCAAACCGTGGTTACTGACCTCACGGGAATGGAACTCGCTAACGCCTCCCTTCTAGATGAAAGTACTGCTGCTGCGGAAGCCATGGCAATGCTTTTTGACGTACGTAGTCGCGCTCAAAAGAAAAGCGGTGTTTTGAAATTCTTTGTTTCCGAAGAGATATTACCACAAACCCTATCCTTATTACAAACCCGTTCGACTCCTTTGGACATTGAATTGGTAATCGGAAATCACGAGGAATTCAACTTTACAAAAGACTTTTTCGGTGCCATATTACAGTATCCTGGAAAGTACGGACAAGTGCATGACTATTCAGATTTTGTGGCCAAAGCCAGAGAAAATGACATCAAAGTAGCCGTCGCCGCGGATATATTAAGTTTAGTGCTTTTGACTCCTCCGGGAGAATTTGGTGTTGATGTAGTTGTCGGTACAACACAGCGTTTCGGAATTCCATTAGGATACGGTGGCCCTCACGCAGCATTTTTCGCGACCAAAGAAGAATACAAAAGAAGTATTCCCGGTCGTATTATAGGTGTCACTAAGGATACCGATGGCAAGCCTGCACTCCGTATGGCACTGCAAACCAGAGAACAGCATATAAAAAGAGATAAGGCCACTTCTAATATTTGTACTGCTCAAGTTCTTCTAGCTGTGATGGCCGGAATGTATGCGGTGTATCATGGGCCTGAAGGATTAAAGTATATTGCCAATAAAGTACATAGTTCGGCAAAGGTCATAGCACAAGTAGCTAAAGAATATGGCATTGAGCAATTGAACTCTAGCTATTTTGATACTTTAAAATTTTCTATTAAAAACATGGATTTACTCAAAAAGTGTGCTGAGCATTTGAAAGTTAATCTAAACTATATTGACAAAAATACGGTCTCTATCTCGCTTAACGAAGCAGTAAGTACAAAAGACCTTTACAACCTTACTCAATGCTTTATGGCGTTGAATAAGTCGGAAGGCAGTTCAACATCGACATCCAAATTAAACAAAGACATACCGGTAAATTCAGATGTTAGCGGAAGTGAAGGTTCTGAAAGCTATACTCAAATCATTCGAGAAACATACATCAAGAGTTCAAGCGAAAAAATGATTCCCACTTCACTTCAAAGAAGAACTCCCTTTCTACAAAACAAAGTTTTCAATTCCTATCACTCCGAAACAGAATTGATGCGCTACATTAAAAAATTGGAGCGAAAAGATTTAGCACTCAACCATTCCATGATTTCCTTGGGAAGTTGTACTATGAAATTAAACGCCGCTTCTGAGATGCTACCCCTTAGTATGGCAAATTGGGGTAATATTCATCCTTTTGTTCCATTGGATCAAGCTGAAGGCTATCAAATCGTTTTAAAGGAGTTAGCCAAAGACTTAAGCGTAATTACAGGTTTCGCTGATACTTCCTTACAACCCAATTCAGGGGCACAAGGCGAGTATGCGGGCTTGATGGTAATACGTGCATATCACGAATCAAGAGGTGAAGGGCATCGTAATATTTGTATTATTCCGGCATCTGCACATGGTACTAATCCAGCTTCTGCGGTTATGGCAGGTATGAAAGTTGTAGTCACTAAAACTGATGAAAGAGGTAATATCGATGTAGTCGATTTAGAAGAAAAGGTAATTCAGCATTCCGAAAACCTGGCGGCCTTGATGGTTACTTACCCTTCAACACATGGGGTTTTTGAATCATCTATCAGACATATCACAAAATTGATTCATGACCATGGCGGACAGGTTTATATGGATGGCGCCAACATGAACGCTCAGGTAGGACTTACCAACCCAGGTATGATTGGAGCAGATGTTTGTCACTTGAATCTACATAAGACCTTTGCCATTCCTCATGGTGGTGGTGGACCAGGTGTTGGGCCAATTTGCGTTGCAGAACAATTAGTTCCTTTTCTTCCCGGAAATCCAATAATTGAAACTGGTGGTAAGCAAGCTATCACCGCAATTTCAGGAGCACCTTGGGGTAGTTCTTTAGCCTGTTTAATTTCCTACGGATATATCAAGATGTTAGGGGAAAGCGGATTAACGGATTCCACCAGAATTGCAATTCTCAGTGCCAATTACATCAAACATCGATTGGAGGGTAAATTTGATGTTTTGTACACTGGAGAGAAAGGTCGAGCAGCCCATGAAATGATTATTGATTGTCGCCCTTTCAAACAAAATGGAATTGAAGTTACCGACATTGCAAAGCGCCTAATGGATTATGGTTTTCACGCGCCAACAGTTTCGTTTCCAGTTGCAGGAACAATGATGATAGAACCCACGGAAAGTGAAAGCCTTGATGAACTTGACCGTTTTTGTGATGCTATGATTTCTATTCGACACGAAATTGATGCGGCTCAAGCTGATGATTCAAATAACGTTTTAAAGAATTCACCTCATACAATGGACATGGTCACAAGTGATTCGTGGGAGTTTCCATACAGCAGAGAAAAAGCCGCTTTCCCCTTACCCTATATTTCAGATAATAAGTTTTGGCCTTCTGTTCGTCGTGTAGATGATGCATATGGCGACCGTAATCTTATTTGTACCTGTGCGCCGATTGAAGCGTATGCAGAAGTAGATTAATCCTAATAAAAACAATACTTTCAAGCCTTTTTCTATTTTGAGAAAGGCTTTTTTTTTGTTTCAAAGGGGAGCAAAATGGTTTTGACCATCGTATTAAATATTATGCATGCATAATATTTTTAGGTTTTTACAGTATGTTTATTTCACCAAAACCATAAGTCCCATGCAAATCGCAATTACCGGTTCCGGAAGTTACATACCCGAAACAGTGGTAGAAAACCAAGATTTTGAAAAACATGAATTTTTAAATTCTGATGGTTCTTCTTTTAAACATGATAACCCTATCATCATTGAGAAGTTTAAAGCCATCACTGGTATTGGCGAAAGACGTTATGTTGAGGAAAACCTGAATACTTCTGATATTGCCTTTCTTGCGGCCGAACGAGCTATAGCAGATGCGGGTATTGATAAGGAGGATTTAGATTATATCATTCTTGCGCACAATTTTGGTGATGTCGCCCATGGTCAATCTCAGGGAGACACTTTGCCAAGTTTAGCAACACGTGTAAAACATCATCTTCGTATTAAGAATCCGAAGTGTGTGGCATATGATTTGATTTTTGGCTGTCCCGGATGGATTGAAGGTGTAAACCAGGCTAATGCATTTATCAAAAGTGGAATGGCCAAAAAGTGTTTGGTAATTGGTGCAGAAACGCTTTCTCGAATAGTAGACCCTTATGACCGTGATTCGATGATTTATTCAGACGGTGCTGGAGCAACCATTATTGAAGCAAAAGAAAATGCGGGGCACATTTTATCCCATGCAAGTGCTACCTACGCTCATGATGAGGCCTATCTTTTGTTCTTTGGGAAATCTTATAAAAATCCATCTGAAGCTAAGCCTTCCGATAGGCAAGAAAATACCAAGTACATAAAGATGTACGGCCGAAAAATTTATGAGTTTGCGGTTACTTATGTTCCTCAAGCCATGGATGATTGTCTTAAAGATAGCGGAGTATCCATTACCGATGTCAAGAAAATATTCATCCATCAAGCCAATGAAAAGATGGACGAGGCCATCGTAAAAAGATTCTACGGTCTCTATGACATGGAAATGCCAGAAGGAATTATGCCAATGAATATTGGAAAATTGGGCAATAGTTCGGTAGCCACCGTACCCACCCTTTTCGATATGGTTCGGAATGGAAAGTTAGAAAATCAATCCATTCAAAAGGGAGATGTTGTTATCTTTGCAAGTGTTGGCGCAGGTATGAATATAAACGCCATCGTATATAGGGTTTAAAGTTTAAGGTTCCATTTTAAAGGTTCCGTATACTTATGAACCTTGAACAATAAACCTTGAATTCTCTAGATGTACGAAAAGACTTTTCCGAATAAGCGTTTTCAAAACACACTTTCCTTTCTTCAAAAACATATAGCAACAGAAGAGTCTATTTTAGATTTGGGTGTATCAAATCCCTTTTCTGAAATAATGACTAGAGAAGGTTATTCTGTTGAAAATACTTCTGGAGAAGATTTAGATGTAGAATTTTCATCTGTTCAAAATTCAAATGCCGAGGTAGTTACCGCTTTCGAAATTTTTGAGCACCTGATAGCTCCTTTTAATGTACTCAGGGAAATAAAAGCGAATAAACTGGTTGCTAGTATTCCTATGCGTTTATGGTTTTCTCCAGCATACCAAAGTAAGACCGACCCATGGGATAGACACTATCATGAATTTGAAGATTGGCAATTTGATTGGTTACTTGAAAAAGCGGGGTGGACCATAAAAGATACTGCCAAATGGACTAATCCTGTTAAGAAAATTGGAGTTCGTCCTTTACTTAGAAGTTTTACGCCTAGGTACTATATCGTTTATGCCGAAAGGAAGTCTAAGTAGAAAAATTTACCAATTGCTTCTTGATACTATTGTTGTAATTTCGTTTTGAGATGAAGTATTATGTTGTCATTCCTGCGCATAACGAAGAAGCCTTTTTGGCCGACACGCTAAATTCTATCTTGAGGCAAAGTTTACAGCCGCAAAAAGTAATTATTGTAAACGATAATTCTTCGGATGAAACGGAAGCAATCATAAATGAGTTTACCACTCTAAGTCCCATTTTCTTAAAATTGAATACTACATCTTCTGAAATTCATATGCCCGGAAGCAAGGTCATAAATGCCTTCAATAAAGGTTTAGCTATTTTAGATGAGGCCTATGATTTTATTGTAAAGCTAGATGCTGATATCATTTTACCCGATAATTACTTCGAACGTATTGCTTATATTTTTACCGGCAGCCCCAAAGTTGGTATCGCTGGAGGATTCATTTATGAAAAGGGTTCAGATGGAAATTGGAAATTAAATCACCCCATGAATAAAAATCATGTTCGAGGTGCATTCAAAGCCTATTCTAAATCCTGTTTTAAAGCCATAGGCGGACTTAAAAACGCGATGGGATGGGATACGGTAGATGAGCTCTTAGCGCAGTTCAACGACTTTGAAATCTTTACAGATGATGCACTGCATGCGAAACACCTTCGCCCAACAGGTCATTCTTATAACGAAAAAGCAAAATTGCTTCAAGGAAAAGCCATGTACACCATGCGCTATGGCTTTTGGATTACCTTTATCGCTTCGATGAAAATGGCCTGGAAAGCCAAAAACTGGAAGAGCTTTATTGACAACTTTGAAGGATACTATACTGCTCGAAAGGAAAAGGAGCCCTTTCTAGTAACCGAGAAACAAGGAAATTTCATTCGAAATCTACGTTGGAAAAGTATTAAAAGAAAACTGTTGTAAATCAAAACATCCCGCAGAGTGCGGGATGTTTTTATACTATGAATGTGTTTAAGTTTCTTAGAAACCTAATTCTTGTTTTACTTCTGCAAGCAAATCTTTTCCTTTAGCAACGATAAGACCACCTCCGGCTTGTGCGTCAATTACATAATCAAAACCTTGTGCAGCTGCAACTTTTTCAATTGCTGCCTTTGCCTTTTCAGAAATAGGACCGAAAAGTTCAGCTTGTTTCTTCTGAATTTCTTGTTGTGCAGCCTGTTGCGCCTCACCAATACTTTTCTCAAAGCCTTGTAACTCTTGAGCTCTCTTCTGATTTTCTTCTTCAGATTTAGCTCCGGCCTCATTCTTATAAAGGGTATACTTATTTTGCAATTCAGTCATCGAAGCCTGAATATCGGCTTGGTAAGTTTCTGAAAGTTTCTTCAATTCAGATTCTGCAGCCTTCATCTCCGGCATGTCAGCTAAGAGCTTCTGTACGTCAATGTGTGCCACTTTGCTCTGTGCATTAACAAAACTTGTCGCTGCTAGGAACAAAACTACTGCTACAGCTATCTTCTTTAAATGTTTCATGAGTTTAATTTTAAAAATTTGAGTGTTAATTTATGTTAGTGAAAATTTATATTTACTTTAATTTCCGGAATCTTCATCCTCAGTGTCTTTTTTTCTTCCTTCTTGTTTTGCTTTCTTTTTAGCTTCTCTATCTTCTAGTAACTTCTTTCTTCTTTCTTCGTAAGCCTTCTTTCTTTCCTCTCTTAATTTTAACTGATCAGCTCTCTTCTCATCTGCTGTCTTTTTTCTAGCGTCATCAGCCTTCTTCGCAATTTCCTTTCGTTCCTTTAAAGCGTCACTTACTTCTTCTGTTGGCTCTCCTTCAACATCTTCAAATCTACTCTTTTTTGGGGCTTTTTTCTTTGGCGCACTAACCTTTCTTGTTCTTGCTATTCCCCTCAAAATCTGATCACTAATGTCGTGCCTTTTTTGGGAGTACAACATTACAACATCCGCCGATTTATCGAAAATAAAATCATATTTTTTATTTGTTCCTATTTTCTGTACTTCATTAAAGACTTGATCTTGAATTGGCTGAATCAATTGTCTCTTTTGTAAAACTAAATCTCCTTGAGGACCAAAACGATCTTGTTGATAATCAAACATTTCTTTTTCAAGAATTTGAATCTCTTCCTCTCTTTCTGCGATAAGTTCATCAGTCAAAAGAACTTTCTCAGCCATAAGATCTTTCTTCATTTGTTCAACAGCGCTTTGCTTCTGCTCTATCTGTACCTTCCACTTCTGGACTTTTGTTTCCAATTGAGTTGTAGCATCGCGATACTCCTCTACATTCTCTAAGATATATTCCATATCAACGTACGCTATTCGAACTCCTCTTTGAGCGAAGGTGAACGCTGAAAACAGCACTGTCATCAATACAATAAGAACTTGTGTTTTTGCTTTCATTTTTGATTTCGTTTTATCCAATAGAAAATATCGTGCCAAAAATACTAAAACTTTTAAAATGAACGGTTTAGCTTTTGCTACGATAGTATTAAATCAAAACTGTTGGCCGATAATGAAGTGCGTTTGCCAACCACTAGGTCCGTTACCGATTGATTGCGGTCTTAGATCTTCATCAAACCCGTAACCAAAATCGATACCAAGTAAACCAAATGCAGGCATAAAAATACGGAGCCCCACTCCAGCCGATCGTTTTATTTGAAACGGATTAAACTCCTGAAAATTGTTGAAAGCATTACCTCCTTCTAAAAAAGCTAAGCCATAAATGGAAGCTGAAGGTTTCAAAGTAAGTGGATATCTAAGTTCTATGGAGAATTTATTGTAAATCGTTCCACCTTCCTGTTGTTGTGTTATTGGATCAACAGGAGTAAGTGATTGATTCTCATAACCTCTTAATTGAATGATATCTCGTCCATCTAAAGTAAAATTACCCAGACCGTCTCCACCAACAAAGAAACGCTCAAATGGCACATCACCGACATCATTATTATAATTTCCTAAAAAGCCTAATTCAACATTTGTGCGCAATACGAGAGATTTATCCGCACTACCTACCAAAGTGGTATACCAATCACCTTTAAACTTTAATTTGTAGTACTCCAACCATCTGAAACGTTCTTGATCTGAACTTTCAAGTTCAGCAGATTCCTCAGCAGTTAAAGTCTCTCCTTGTTGAAGTGTTGATCTTTTTTCATTGAGCTCATCGCTCCGATCCCTTAAAGCTTGAAAGTCTTTATCGCTGAAAAGAGAATATGGCGGAGTAAACTTCGCAGTAATTTCAAAGTTCGATCCTCCTCTAGGGAAAATACGCCCTCCAGAAGTTGCATTCCTGGAAATACCTAAAGTGTAGGCAATAGAATTCGACTTACCATTACCAAAATTGAATAAACCAATATTATAATTTTTGAAATTATACAATTGATAACCCAAAGAATGTGAAATGGTAAAGAAATCATCTGGCCATTGTACACGTTTTGCAATACCAATTGTCGCTCCTGTTATAGAAAATTCTCGATCTGGATCACGTTCAAATCTTCCACTATCATCTCTTTGAACACCAAATTGCTGGGTTCTTGATAAAGACAAATTAAACCGAACAGGCTTTTTGCCACCTAACCATGGTTCTGAAAAATTTAAACTATAAACTCTAAAGGTTCGGCTAGCTTGCAAACGAAGTGCAAATGTTTGACCATCACCCATTGGCACAGGCTTATATTCTTCACCCTTAAATAAGTTTGCAATTGAAAAGTTACTAAATGAGAGACCTAGCGTACCAATAAAACCACCTCCACCATAACCACCCTGTAACTCAATCTGACTTGCTCCAGATTCAACCAAACTGTATGCCAGATCTACCGTTCCTTCATTGGGGTCTGGATTTTGAATATCAGGCTTAATTTGTTCAGCATCAAAATAACCAAGCTGTCCAAGTTCACGAATACTTCGAATAATATCAGATTTGTTGTACTTCTGACCAGGCCTAGTTCGTAATTCTCTAAATATTACATGATCATTCGTTCTATCGTTTCCTGTGACCGTTACATGATCAAGAAAAGTTTCCTTGCCTTCAATGATCCTTATTTCAAAATTAATCGTGTCATTCTCCGCAGAAACCTCAACTGGGTTAATACTTGAAAAAAGATACCCAAAATTTTGGTAGTAACTTGTAATATCGACTGCGTCTGGCTTCGTATCATCTGCTATTCTTTCTCGAAGTAATACACCGTTGTAAGTTTCCCCCTTTTTAATCTTGAGAACACTATGCAATTGTCTATCAGTGTAGACACTATTTCCAACGAAATCAATATCTCCGAAATAATACTTGTTACCCTCCTCTACTTTTATTTTTACCTGAATATTATTTTCATCAACATTAACAATTGTATCTGATAAAACCCTTGCATCTCTGTACCCATTCTCTGCATATTTATCAACTAATAAATCTAAATCGTTTTGATAATCTTCTTCTATATATTTTGATTTTTTCCAAAACCTACCAAACCTTTTTTTCTTAGTTTTCTTTAAGGCTCTTTGTAACTTTTTGGTGGGTAATTTCTCATTACCTTCAAATACAATATCACTAATCTTTACCTTATCACCTTTCTTTACATTCACAACCATACTTCTTGCATTAGTTTCTGAAGTATCTTTGGCGGTCGCTATGGCTACTTTAGCATTGAGATAACCTTGTTTTTTGTACTTATTTTGTAAATAATTTTTGGAATTTGCAATTAAGCTTTCAGTAATTTTCTTGCCTTTCTTAAGATCAGTATCATCAAGAATTTCGTCTATTTTACGTTTTTTGACACCATAAACAGTAACATTAGACAAAGTAGGTCTTTCGGTGATAGAGAGTTCAAGGAAAATTTTGTCACCTTCAATGTTGGTAATATAGAACTCAAGGTTGCTAAAAAGTTCTAAGCCCCAGAGTTTATTGAGAACAGCACTTATTTGATCACCAGGTATTGTAATTGGCTGGCCAACCCTCAATCCAGTATATGTTTTCACAGTTTGCTCATTATAGCTTTGAAGCCCTGTAACTTCAATGCCTCCAAGAACATATTTCTTTCCATTCTCATAAGAAGTACTTTCTTGCGCACTTATGCTGAGGGAAGTAAAAAGTAGTAGAAACGTTAATAAGAGTTCGAGAGATATGAATTTTTTCATACCTCTAGTTGAGTTGTTCGCTAGTTTTTCCAAATCGTCTTTCTCTGTTCTGGTAGTTTTGTATGGCCTTAACTAAATGTTCTTCACTAAAATCGGGCCAAAATACGTCAATAAAATATAATTCAGCGTATGCTATTTGCCAAAGTAAAAAGTTACTAATTCTGTGTTCTCCACTGGTACGGATTAGCAAATCTACGTCTGGCAAATTATGCGTGTAAAGATGAGTATTAATAATGGTTTCATCAATACTTTCAGGAGAAATTATATTATTTTTAACTTTGATACTTATCTGTTTTACAGCATTTTTCAGCTCTTCTCGTGCTCCATAGTTAAGCGCCAAAGTAAGCGTCATTCCTGTGTTTTTTCTGGTTTTCTCCATAACCTCAAGAAGCTCATCATGCGCTTTTTTTGGCAAGTGCATAATATCTCCTATCGTATTTAAACGAACGTTATTTTTTATGAAAGTTTTAAGTTCTTTTTTTAGAGAAGAAACCAAAAGTCGCATAAGGGTATCGACCTCTAACTTGGGTCTTTTCCAATTTTCTGTCGAAAAAGTATATAAAGTTAAATACTCAATTTTCAACTGAACGCAATTCTCTACAGCGGTCCTAACTGTTTTTACACCATTTTCATGACCAAATACACGAAGTTTTCCTTTTTGTTTTGCCCATCTTCCATTACCATCCATGATAATGGCTATATGATGTGGTAGGTTTTTATCAGTAATGTCTGCTATTTTACCCATTATAAAACTATGCTACCCTACGAACATAATGCTATGCATTCTTTCTAAGGTTTTGATTTAGAAGAATATACAATTAAAATTATAAGATTTGAGACTTTTAGATAAATCTGCTCACATTCTATTGAATTGATAAAATGCGGTGCAAATATAAGCAGACATTTTAGACAAAACCCCAAAGATTTGCAATGATTCTAAGAAATCACTCAAAGCAATCCATACAAGGCTTTCTTCCGAAGGTATACGTAAAGGTAACTCCAGAAAAAACATACCAATCATCACTGAAAATATTACCAAATTCTGGGCCTGGGTTAATCTGATCAAAAACAGTAGACTTTTTAGGGTTACTAGCATCTAGATTATCGGTAAAGGTATATCTTGCTCCAATTTCTGCACCGATAATAAACAACTGGCTAATTCGGTATTTGAAGCCGACTGTCATAGGAATCGCTAAAGAACCATCTCTCTGATTGAGACCATCTTGCAGTATTCCAGCATCAAAATAGTTGTAATCGTACCTAAAATAAGTTAAGCCTGTGTATAAATAAGGTGTAAACGCAGGGCCTAGCCTATGAAGATTATATTCAACAAAATTAAATTCTAATCCAGCGGAAGCTTCAAGAATTGAATTCCCTACTACATAACCCCTTTCTTGTCTTGAAGAAATGTTAGATTTTGAATCGTCTGCGGTGAACTTCCCGTAAATCACACTTGCCCTCCAAGCGTATCTTTTGCTCTTATTCCATTTAAACAATCCTCCAACAGCATAATTAGAAGGCAAAATAAAATTCGTTCTACCTACATCACCTATGTTATTTGTGCCACCTGCAAAAGCCCCAATTTCATATGTTTGAGCACTTGCGCAGAACGCAAAGAAAAGGAGAGTACCTAAAAAACAACTTCTCATAAATTCTTAAAGTTTGCAAATATAAAAATTGCAGTAGCATAAACTACTTCATTTATCACATTACTGCTCTCACATGATAAACAGCGTTTAGCACTATTTATTGTTTTTTGAAGGTTCAATTACGCTTGTCTTCGCCCCACAAAAGTTTATTACGCAGTGTCTTTAAAAAGCTCTCAGAAGTATATTCAATCATTTTGATAGTAAACTTAGCTTTTCTAATTCTCAACTCAGTTCCATTGGCAACAGAGGCTATTCTTGAATCAAGGGAAACCAGATGATTCTCTTCTCTACCTGAGACCTTTAACCGAATTTCAGTATCATCTGATATTACTAAAGGACGTGCATTCAGATTATGGGGAGCAATTGGTGTTAGAACTAAAGATTTTGCAGTAGGTACTATAACAGGGCCACCACAGCTTAAGGAATATCCCGTAGAACCTGTTGGAGTTGAAACAATCAGTCCGTCAGCCCAATACGAAGTTAAGTATTCATCGTTTAGGTATGTTTCTACTGTAATCATTGAAGTAGTATCTTTTCTACTAACCGTTACTTCATTGAGCGCAAAATTTAAATCTTGAAACTCAGGAATATTAGAATCATCAACAACCTCTACCAAACTACGATCAATAACAACATAATCACCTTGCTTAAATTCCTGAACAACCTTTCTTACATCTTCTTTTTTAAATGTAGACAAAAAACCTAATCGCCCCGTGTTTACACCCACAATAGGTATTCCAGTATCTTTAACATAGGTAGTAGCTCTTAAAATGGTACCGTCACCTCCAAAGCTCACAAACATATCAAAAGTTGAATCTAGACCTTTCGAATCTGTAAAAGTAGCATAGGTGTTTGTATCTCGATTTTCTAACAAAAGTTGATAGAAATTTTGCTCAATAGCGACTTCAGCATTTACTTTTTGAAGTTCATCTAAGAGCTCGACAACGTAATCCAAAGCATCATCTTGATAGGTTTGACCGTAGATGGCTACTTTCATCTCGCTATACATTTAGATATTTATCCAAATAATCCGAACGTTGTTTCAAATCTTCTAAGAATTGATCATCGTTATTGCCAAAAAGAATATTGTAGTTGTATCGCCTGAACGTTTGACTAATTTCATTAAAGTTAGTAGTCCCAACTTTTATGGTTATCTGAACCACATCGTTCTCCATGGCCGTAATAAATCCTCCAATAAATCGGGCGTTATTACTTTCGACGATTTGCGCAATTTCACTAAATGAATAGTCTTTTATGCCTTTTGAAACTACTAATATTCCACCAGGTTCCGTAAAAAACGGAGTGTCAATAAATACACTCACAAAATCAGTTAGATCGTAATAACCTATTACAGATTCATTGACTCCTAAAATTGGCAATAAGTTCGCTTCGTTTCTCGAAAAAGTTTCCAGAACATCTAGCCAATTTGTATCTCGTCTTACAAAAAAAGTCTCTAGATTATATCTATAGTCCTCAATCTTTTCATCAACTTTAAAATTCTCAAGATCTTCCTCACTTAAAACCCCCAAAAACCTTCCTTTCTCAACAACTGCAACATGGGAATAGGTATGATCTTTAAAAAATTGAATAACTTTCTTCAAAGTATCATCAACCTTAAAAATCGGAATATTAGGCAATATGTGAGTATGTATCTGCATAGTCTAAATAATAACGCAAAATAGTAATTAATAATATCAAAAGGCGTGCCTTATTTGTATTTTTGCTACTTCTTTGTAAGAGAACGAAAATATGACACACTTAAGCGTAAACATTAACAAAATTGCGACATTACGAAATGCTCGTGGGGGTAATGCTCCTGACCTTTTAAAGGTAGCTGCTGATATTGAAACATTTGGTGCACAAGGCATCACTATACATCCAAGACCAGACGAAAGACATATACGTTATCAAGACGCTCGTGATTTAACACAGATTGTTACTACAGAATATAATATTGAGGGAAATCCAAACCCTAAATTCATTGCGCTTGTTTTAGAGACCAAACCGACACAAGTAACCTTAGTACCAGATTCGGTTGATGCCATAACCTCTGATGCGGGATGGGACACCATCAAACACAAAGATTTTCTAAAAGACATCATTGCTACTTTCAAGGAAAATGGAATTAGGACTTCCATTTTTGTTGACCCGGATACAAAAATGGTTGAAGGTGCTGCAGAAACAGGAGCCGATCGTATTGAATTGTATACAGAGAGTTACGCAAAAGGTTATGGTACTGGAAACGAAGAAAGCGTGCTACCATTTACAGAAGCGGCAAAAATCGCTTATTCGCTAGATTTAGGAATAAACGCTGGCCACGATTTAAGTTTAGATAATATCAAATTCTTTAAAGATAATGTCCCAAATTTGATCGAAGTATCAATAGGGCACGCTCTTGTATGTGAATCTTTATACTTTGGTTTAGATAACGTTATTAATATGTATCTAAATAAATTAAAATGAACCCACTTTTACATTCAAAAATTTTGGGAGCTGGAAAGCCCTTGATAATTCTTCATGGTTTCCTTGGAATGAGTGATAACTGGAAAACACTTGGAAACCAATATGCAGAAAATGGACTTCAAGTACATCTAGTTGATCAACGGAATCATGGGAAGAGTTTTCATTCGCAAGATTTCAATTATGATTTTTTGGCTGAGGATTTAAAAAACTATTTGGATCAACAAGGAGTTAAAGAAGCATCCATTATTGGGCATTCTATGGGCGGAAAGACCGCAATGCAATTCGCCTGCGATTTTCCAAATATGACAGAGAAACTAATTGTAGCTGATATATCGCCTAAATATTACCCCCCTCATCATCAAGAAATTATAAACGGATTGAATGCTCTTAATTTTGAGGAAATAAAATCAAGAGGTGAAGCCGATCAAGAATTAACTAAGCACATCACAGAATATGGAACGCGGCAATTTTTATTAAAAAACCTGTATTGGGTTGAAAAAGGAAAACTTGGTTTCCGTTTTAATCTAAAAGCTTTAAGCGAAAAAATGGAAGAAATTGGAGAAAACATTAGCTCGACCGCTATCTATAATGGCCCCACACTTTTTCTGAGAGGAGATAAATCTGAATATGTTATTGCTACCGACATTATAGAAATCAAAAAACACTTTCCATTGGCAAAGCTAGATACAGTTGAAAAGGCCGGACATTGGCTACATGCAGAAAATCCGAAGCAATTTTTTGAAAAGTCGATGAATTTCTTAAAATCATAAAAAACCGTATAATTTATTATGCATGCATAATTTTTTACCGCAAATTATTGTGTGTCTGATAATTTTGGTTAATTTTGGTTTTATTGGTAATTAACAATTACTTAACACGACTTAACTCAAAAAATCAAACATGAAAAAGTTTCTTGCATTACTAGCGTTTTCAAGCTTGCTACTAGCATCTTGTATTGATGACGATGCACAACCCCCAGTTTTCCAAGTTCCGGTACCAACCCCTATTAACTATACTAGTGGTGAAGCCGATTTTTCAAATTTCGTTGCTGTCGGAAATTCTTTGACAGCAGGTTTTTCAGATGGTGCTCTATTTACCGCTGGTCAAACTGCCTCCTACCCCAACATGATGGCTTCAAGTTTTGCTCAAGCTGGTGGAGGAGAATTTACTACTCCTTTCATGGCAGATAACCTTGGCGGCGCTACTTTAGGTGGACAGCCAATTCTAGGAAATAGATTGTTCTTATCGTTTGCTTCGGGATCTCCGTTGCCAGCTGCAGTTGAAGGACAAGGAACTACTGAAATTTCAAACATACTTTCTGGACCTTTTAATAATATGGGTGTTCCGGGAGCGAAAAGCTTCCATCTATTAGCACCCGGTTACGGAAATGTAGCTGGTGTACCAATTGGAGCAGCCAATCCATACTATGCAAGATTTGCCTCAAGTCCTAATGCAACAGTTTTGGGTGACGCAGCTGCGCAAGCTCCTAGTTTCTTTTCACTTTGGATTGGAAACAATGACATTTTAAGCTTTGCGACGTCCGGAGGTGCAGGAATTGATCAACAAGGAAATCTAGACCCTTCTACATATGGTGGTAATGATATTACAGACCCTAATGTATTTGCCGGTGCTTACATTGGCATGCTTCAAACGCTAACCGCGGGAGGTGCAAAAGGTGTTATCGCCAATATTCCAGATGTAACTTCAATTCCTTTTTTCACTACCGTTCCGCACAATCCTATTCCATTAGACGCAGGAACAGCAGCAGCGGTAAACGGTGCGTATGCAGCTTATAACGGTGGGTTAGCACAATTACAAGCCGCTGGTCTGATTACCGCGGAAGAATTAGCAAAAAGAACTATTAGCTTCTCTGCAGGAGAAACTAATGCAGCAGTTATAATTGATGAAGATCTTACCGACCTTACTGCGGTTAATCCTGCGCTAATAAATATGCGTCAGGCTACAGCAGATGATTTGGTAGTTCTCACAGCTCGCACTTTCATAGGAACCTTAGCTGACCCTAACAATCCAACGTCTATCAATGGTGTTGCAGTTCCTCTTGGCGATCAGTGGGTTTTAACACCAGAAGAACAAGGTTTGATTAGCAATGCTTTAACTGCCTTTAACCAAACTATTGATGATGCAGCTGCATCTTTTAATCTAGCCAAGGTTGATGCAAATACCTTTCTCAAGGTAATAAACGCATCAGGCGTTCCTCTTGCTGATGGAACAACAGTAACAGCCACTTATGGTACTGGCGGAGGGTTCTCTTTAGACGGAGTCCACCCTTCACCAAGAGGTTATGCTTTATTAGCCAACAAGTTTTTAGAAGCAATTGAAAACACATATGGCGCGACACTACCTGAAGTTGCCCCAGAACAATTTACAGGTGTTTATATAGAATAATTTTAGGCTAACTCAATTAATTACAAAAAGGTATCGAAATTTTCGGTACCTTTTTTGCATCAATCAATTAAAACAATTCTTATGAAATTCATTCTTAGATTACTTTTAAGCGCTTTGGCAGTTGTAGTACTATCGAAAGTGCTTCCAAACGTCACGGTTGATACCTATACTACTGCTTTAATCGTTGCTGTTGCCCTTAGCCTTTTAAATTTTATTGTTCGACCAATTATGGTAATTCTGACCCTTCCTATTACCATTGTAACTTTTGGCCTTTTCTTACTAGTGATCAATGCCATAATTATTAAACTCGCCGATCACTTTATTGATGGGTTTACCGTAAGTGGTTGGCTATGGGCAATTGTATTTAGCTTACTTCTTTCACTTTTACAATCTATATTGTTTTCAGTTTTAAAGGGGGATAAAAAAGACTAGAAATCGATTGTATACCAGTCTTTTAAAAACTTGGTAGGATATAGAATTTGTACTACTTTTGCATCCCATTTATTTAAGCAATAAGACAAGTAGAGATGAATATTACAAAAGAGCAGATTGACGAGTTAAATGCAGTTGTGAAAGTAGCCGTTACAAAAGATGACTACCAAGAGAAAGTAGATAAAATCCTTAAAGACTACAGAAAGCAAGCAAATATTCCCGGCTTTAGAAAAGGTCAAGTACCAATGGGGCTTATCAAAAAGCAATATGGTAAAGCTGTTTTGGTAGATGAGGTAAATAAACTAATTCAAGATAATCTTAACACATATCTAACTGAAGAAAAGTTAGATGTTTTAGGCAATCCTCTTCCCAAACAACAAGATGGTTTTGATTGGGATCAAGAAGACTTTGATTTTGAATTCGAATTGGGTCTTGCTCCAGATTTCGAAGTTCCTTTGAAAACAAAAAAAGCTATCACAAATTACCGCATCGTTGCTGACAAGAAAATGGTTGATGAGCAAGTAGAACGTATTCAAAAACAATATGGAAAACTAGTTAGCAAAACAGAAGTAAGCAAGAAGGATGAAGTTGCCGGAACTTTCAAAAATGAAGCCGAAGAAATAGACAACAAAACTACTTTAGAGTTTAATATGCTAAAAAGCAAAAAAGCTATAGATAGTTTAATTGGAAAAAAAGTCGGAGATACTGTTAATTTAAAAACCAAAGGACTTTTTAAAGAAGATAACTTCCTAACAAGTGTTTTAGGAATTTCTGCCGATAAAGCTGAAAAACTAAATGTAGAGGTTTCTTTCACTATTGAAGAAGTCAATGAGAGAGAACCTGCAGAATTGAATCAAGAGCTTTTCGACAAATTATTCGGCCCGGATGCTATCAAATCAGAAAAGGAACTCAAGGAGCGTATTAAGGAAGATTCTGAAAAACAATTTGAGCAGCAGTCAGATCAGAAATTATTGAATGATGTAACCGAGTATTTTATAGAAAATACAAAGTTTGATCTTCCTTCAGGTTTCTTAACCAAGTGGATTCAAATGACTGGTGAAAATCCTTTGACTGAAGAACAGGCAAATGAAGAGTATGAAAAATCAGAAAAAGGACTTCGTTACCAATTGATCGAAGGTAAAATAATAAAAGACAATGATGTTCAAATTCAGTTTGATGAGTTGAAAGAATTTGCCAAAGGTTTTATCAAATCGCAAATGGCTCAATACGGTCAATTAAATCCACAAGAAGAAGAATTAGATAATATAGCTTCACGGGTATTAAGCAATCAAGATGAGGTAAAACGTTTATCTGAACAACTTATGAGTCAAAAGCTCTTAGCACTTTACAAAGAGAAAGCAAACTTAAAGACCAAAGAGGTTACTTACGAAAACTTCGTTAAGGAGGTCTACGGATAAATTCCGAAAAATAATAAGTATATTTACGGTGCCGGAAATACTCTTTTCGGCACCTTTTTTGTCTAAAAATTTGAACAAAACTAAATGGATTACGGAAAAGAATTCAAAAATTACGCTATAAATCATCAGGGCATCAACAGCATGTATTATGACAAGATCATGAGCAGTATGTACCCTACAAATATGACTCCCAATATCATTGAAGAACGCCAGTTAAATGCCATTGCGATGGATGTTTTTTCTAGGTTAATGATGGACCGTATTATTTTTCTTGGAACAGGAATCAATGATCAGGTAGCGAATATTGTACAGGCACAATTATTATTTCTTGAGAGCGCAGATGCTTCTAAAGACATTCAGATTTATATAAACTCCCCTGGCGGAAGTGTCTATGCGGGATTAGGTATTTATGACACCATGCAATTCATTAAGCCAGATGTTGCTACCATTTGTACAGGCATGGCAGCCTCTATGGGCGCAGTGCTATTATGTGCAGGAGAAAAAGGCAAACGTAGTGGCCTTACCCACTCTCGTGTTATGATTCACCAACCCATGGGCGGTGCCCAAGGTCAAGCAAGTGATATCGAAATTACGGCTCGTGAGATTTTAAAACTCAAAGAGGAACTTTATGCGATTATTGCCGACCATTCAGGACAAACTATTGAGAAAGTGCATGATGATAGTGATAGAGACTATTGGATGAAAGCAGATGAGGCGAAGAAATATGGCATGATTGACGAGATTTTAGTAAGAGATAAAGACTAATTTCGACCAACAACCTAAAATTGTTTATATCTAATGCTACTTTGGTGAACCAAAAATCAAATTCCAGCGTTAGTATCTAGTAATATTGCAGCAATTATTATGGCTAAAGAAAACTTAGAGTGTTCATTTTGTGGAAGAAAAAAACCTGAAACAAATCTTTTGATTGCAGGTTTAGATGCCCACATCTGTGATAGATGCATTGAACAGGCACATGGCATTGTTGCTGAAGAGTCTAAACAAACAAAAACCAACGACTTATCTTCAGAATTGGTTTTAAAGAAGCCTTTAGAGATTAAAGAATTTCTTGACACTTTTATTATAGGTCAAGAACGAACCAAGAAAGTAATGTCGGTTGCAGTATACAATCATTATAAGAGGTTGTTGCAACCAACTGCCAAAGATGATGATATAGAAATTCAAAAAAGTAATATCATAATGGTTGGGCAAACCGGCACGGGAAAGACCCTTATGGCGAAAACTATCGCTAGAATGCTAAATGTACCTTTGGCCATTGTTGACGCGACAGTTCTTACTGAAGCGGGTTATGTTGGTGAAGATGTTGAGAGTATTCTAACACGTTTGTTACAAGCTGCAGATTACAATTTGGAAAAAACTGAGCGTGGAATCGTTTTTATAGATGAAATAGATAAAATTGCGCGTAAAAGTGATAACCCATCCATCACTAGAGATGTTTCTGGAGAAGGCGTGCAACAAGGCTTACTTAAACTTTTAGAAGGCACTGTTGTGAACGTACCTCCAAAAGGAGGAAGAAAACACCCAGACCAAAAGTTCATTGAGGTCAATACTGAAAATATACTATTTATTGCTGGTGGCGCTTTTGACGGAATCGAAAGGGCTATTACCAAACGTTTGAATATGCAAGCTGTTGGTTATAGTGCTTCGAAGGCAGATGAGAACTTAGATGAGAGCAATATCTTACAATATATAATTCCTAAAGATTTAAAAGACTTTGGATTGATTCCTGAGATTATAGGAAGACTTCCAGTTTTAACACATATGAATCCCCTAGACGAAAAAACTCTACGTGCGATTCTTACGGAACCAAAAAATGCGATTATTAAGCAGTATGAAAAACTGTTTCATATGGATGGTATTAGTTTTACCATTACCGATCAGGCTTTAGAATATATTGTAAAGAAGGCTATTGAATATAAATTAGGTGCAAGAGGACTACGCTCTTTATGTGAAGCAATTTTCACCGATGCCATGTTTGAAATGCCCAGCAGTGGCGAAACCGAATTTAAGGTGACCAAGCCTTATGCTGAAGACAAACTCTCTTATGAAACTATTAAAAAACTAAAGGCGGTCTCTTAAAGACCGCCTTTAGTTTTATATCAAATACCGATTTCGAATTAAGCTATCTTAATTTGAATCGTTTTTTCTTGTTTTTGTTTTTTAGTAGCTGAGTTTAAAAGGTCTAAGCAAACCCTACTAATAATTTTCTCATCACCGTACATGGTGTGACCAAAGCCTTCAATAAGGTCAGACTTTACGCCAACTTTTTGATGCCAGTCTAATTTAGGTCGATAGACATCTTGATCACCAAATAAAGAAACTACATTACAGGCAGGCTTCTCTTCCTCCGCTCTAATTCGGGTTGAAGAAACCGTATATAACGATTTCATAGGAAGCCCCATCAAACCAGCTTTCCAAGCAATTGTACCACCCATACTAAATCCTAAATAATGAGCAGATTCCGTTTCTTTTTTCAATAAATGTGCAACGGCTGTATCAATACCTCCTTCAACAAAAGCCCTATGAACATTATCAGTAGTTTGAATCTGTACATCAATATTGGAAAGTTGCTGAATATCGTAATATGTTATATCATAATATTGTTGCAAATATCCTAGGTAAGATGTTATCCAGAGACCTTTTTTGGCACCCCACATATCGGATAATATTACTAGTTTTTCGGCCATAATGATAAGTTTAAATCAGTTGTTCGGTTAAGCTGAGCAGCTAATTTGAGCATTAAACGTTCGAATTCCTTATTTATTTGTTTATGTGGGAGAATTCTTCGATGTAGTTCACTTTATCGGATAAACCATGTGTTTATTACGTTTATCAGATTATTCCAACAGTCAATTATTTGTATTCGAAATATGCCAATGTCTTAAAAGCGTTTTCCTAGTGCGATTCCGAACATAGGGGAAAAACCAAATTCAAGTCCTGAATCTCCATTACCTGCTAGTATAGGTGAGAAATTTGCTTTCCACATCCAACTTTTCTGTTTCCCAAAATAGCTTCGGAAACCTAAGGCGAGTATAAAATTATGAGTACCTCTTTCAGTGGATACGTAGTTCTTGTCTATGTTTATCCATGTATATCCTAACCCAGTCTCTATATAATTCTCATTTTTGATCTTAAAAAGATACGTAATGGAAACTGGTATGCTAAACTTCGGCTCTGTCACCAAACCACTAAAAACATGCTCATATTCATCATCGGCTTTAACTAAAGCCAGTCCTACCCCAATAGTTAACATAAGACCTTTTTCGCTAGTTAATTGCCTTTCATAGTTTAAAGAACTGCCTTGGGCATTTCCGCCTAGTTCTAAAAAAAGCATATTTTTTTGACCATAAATATTTGTCCCTAAAATCAATATCATAATGACGCATACAGTTTTCATAATTTCTAGTTTTAAAGTTTCCTCAAAACTAGATCAGGAAGTGAAATAGAATGTCCGAAATTGTCCGAGTTGTAAGAATTCGGATAATCTTATCTACTACTTGGAAGCAGATTTTCTATACGCAGTAGGGGTTTGCCCTGTAAATTTCTTAAAAGCGGAATAAAAGGTAGATTTCGAATTGAATCCGCATTCTAATCCAATGGAAACGATAGTATAGGCTTCAAAATCTGGATTCGATAGCAATTTCTTCGCATCAGTGACACGTAGCGAGTTAATGTAATCCGAAAAGTTTTTTCCGCTGAGCTGATTAATCAACATAGAAAGCTTACTTGTGCTTATTTCCAATTCTTCGGATAGTTTTTCTAAACTTAAATAAGGATCTAAATATTTTTGATTATTAACCACATAATTATTCATTTTATTAAAGGCCAAACTTTCCCGCCCCTCCTTTTTAAAGTCTGTTTTTTTGTGTGTAGATAATGACTCAGGAGTTTTACTCGCTTCCCTTATTTTCTTTCTAAGGCTTTTTCTATCCTGAAGGATAACGAATCTAAAGAAACCTTGATATCCTATCCAGTAGATAAAAATAGAAGTCCCTAAACGCAATGGATAATAACTATAGGGTGCTTTTATTGTTTCTGACACAAAATTCAATAGCACCGCAATTCCCCATAAAATCAAAACAACACCTCCCAATTGAATCAGGCGTTTAATCCATTTTAAATCATCATACGTTAAGATAGAGGCATATAACTTTTGATACCTAAAAAGAACTTTCAAAACATGGTAAAATATAAATACGGAGAAACACAGCGTAACTGCATCCTCAATGGCATTGTACAGTTCAATGTATTGACTGTCTAGAGCTCCATTTTTTATTTTATAGATTACGATTCCCCTTGCTACCAGTTCCAAAATAAATACAAAAGCAGTGAGCTTAAAAAAAGGTTTCTGTTTTTCTTCTATACCAAGGTAATTGACCAAAAACGCATGAAACATTGGCGCCAAAAGCACGTAAAAAGGAATTGTATAGTAGGCATAGGGTATAAAGTCTTTATCAATTAACCAAGACTGCAAATTGTTCAGGGATAGAAAGAAAACAAAGAGGTTCAAAAAAAGAACCGGAGATTCTATCTTCTTTCGTGAAAGCAATGTTGCTGCATTAAAAATGAATCCCTGAATTGAACCTGCTATCATCAAAAAATTGAATACAGCAGTCATAGGCTAGGAATTCATGTTTAAAAGCTCCTCAATGTAATCACGTTTATTACTAAGTCTTGGTATCTTATGTTGCCCACCAAGTTTATCTTTCGACTTGAGCCAATCATAAAAAAGATTCTCACGTGCCATATGAACTGATGGCATATTTAAAGTGGTGTTATTGTACCGTTTTGCTTCATAATCAGAATTCAAAGATTTCAAAGCGTTATCAAATATCTCCGTAAAGTAATCTAGCTTCTCCGGAGGTTTTCTGAATTCTATAATCCATTCGTGGGCGCCTTTTTCTTTACCCACCATAAAAATTGGGCCAGCCGTATAGTCTTTGATTTCTGCGCCAGTCTTACTACATACACTTTTCAAAGCCTCTTCCGCATTTTCAATAATCAATTCCTCCCCGAACACATTGATATGGTGTTTGGTACGACCAGTTACTTTAATTCGATAGGGATTTGTGGAAGTAAATCGGACCGTATCACCAATCTTGTAACGCCATAACCCCGCATTTGTAGTAATAATTATGGCGTAGTTAATATCTTTTTGTACCTCCCAAAGAGGAATGGCTTGTTCTGTTTCAGAACCGTATACATCCATAGGAATGAACTCGTAGAAGATTCCGTAATCCAACATCAACAACAAATCATCGGCGTTGTTGCGGTCTTGGATAGCAAAAAAGCCTTCGGAAGCATTATAGATTTCATAATATTTAAAACTCTTTCTAGGGAGCAAATTCTGATACTGTTCTTTATAAGGATTGAAACTAACGCCTCCATGAAAATAGACTTCCAGATTTTCCCAGACTTGAAACAAGTGGTCTTTTCCGGTTTCTTCCAATACTTTGTTTAGAAGTACAAGCATCCAAGAAGGAACTCCTGCTAAGCTGGTAACATTTTCACGAGTACTCTCTTCAATAATGGCCATGAGTTTTGACTCCCACTCCCCCATCAAAGAAACTTTATTACTGGGTGTACTACTGAATTCTGCCCAAAGTGGCATATTATCAATTAAAATCGCAGAGAGGTCTCCAAAGGAAGAACCATTGTCTTCATATAGTTGTTTACTACCTCCCAGGCGAAGACCTTTACCAGTGAAAAGCTGAGAGTTCTCATTGTTGTTCAAATAGAGGCACAACATATCTTTACCGGATTTGTAGTGACAATCTTCCAAGGCTTCGGCACTTACTGGAATAAACTTACTCTTCGCGTTCGTTGTACCGCTACTTTTCGCAAACCATTTTATAGAAGTCGGCCAAAATACATTTTGCTCCCCACGACGCGTTCGTTCTATATTGGGTTCCATATCTTCATAAGATATGATAGGAACGCGTTCTCGAAAGGTTTTGTAATTCTCTATAGATTCAAAATCATATCGTTTGCCAATCTCTGTATCTTCGGCGATTTCCAAGAGTTGCTCCAAAACCTCTTCTTGTACCTCAGCCGGGTATTTCAAAAAAAGTTCTATCTGATGATAGCGCTTTTTCAGCAACCACGAGGCAATAGAATTGAATAAAGGTATTGGCATTTTGGGTATCTTTGGCTATTAAGTTGTGTAGCTAAAAATAGCTTTAATACTTATCATTTTCAAATTAGATTTACACACACCCTAAGCCTCTCCTAAGAGAGAGAGAAAATAAAAAATATGCAGTACGAAGGTGTATTACGAAAAATGCAGACTGAAATCGGGAGTCCGATTCAATATTATATGGTTTTCAATGATGATTTTCTCAATGTGAATCAGGTACTAAACAAGACCTTGAAAATCAATTTTATCAAATTCCAATGTTTGAATTGTGGAAACGATAGACCCATTTATCGCCAAGGTTTCTGCAAAAGTTGTTTTTACGAAATTCCATCGGCTGGCGATTGGATCATGCGCCCTGAATTGAGTACTGCCCACTTAGGAAAAGAAGACCGCGATTTGGAATATGAAAAGAAAGTGCAATTACAACCGCATATTGTTTACTTGGCAAACTCTAGCAATATCAAAGTTGGAGTGACACGTAAGACACAAGTCCCGACACGATGGATTGACCAAGGCGCACACGAAGCGATTGAAATAGTTGAAGTCCCCAATCGCTATTTGGCAGGAATTACCGAAGTAGCCCTTAAAGACCATATTGGAGACAAAACCAATTGGCGTAAGATGCTAACCAATTCGGTTGAAGATGAAAACTTGGTGGAATGGCGAAGTAAACTCAAGCAATACATTCCGGCAGAAGCGCAGGAGTACTTTTTGGATAATAACGGAGAAACACATTTGGAATTTCCTGTTTTACAATATCCTGAGAAAGTGAAAAGTTTAAATTTGTCTAAAACTCCTGAATTTGAAGGGGTCTTAAAAGGGATTAAAGGGCAGTACCTGATCTTTGAGGATAATACCGTTTTTAATGTTCGTGGGAGCGAGGGGTATTATGTTGGTTTAGGAGTTTCTTAAATCAGTTTATTGAATCTTTCTTTTCGTCTACAGTGTCCTTTTTCTTTTTTCTCCCCAAAAATCCTCCTATTATATCTTTGGCTTTTTCTTTAACTACATCTTCCTCTGTTTTTGAAGGGATAGAATCCGTTTTGGTTGCCGTGGTATCTTTTTTGTCCTTCCCAAGTATTCCACCTAAAACATCTTTGACCGCGTCCTTGGTTGGGTCCTCGGTTTTGGTTGAATCTTCTTCTTTGGAGTTTCCACCTAAAACATCAGTCAATAATTCGGTGGCTTTATCTTTTCCTTTGTTGATGAGTTTTTGCTTTTGAATTTCAATCAAACGAGATGTCAAGGTCTTGATACCAGAGGTCAAATCGGTAGTCACATTCGGACTATTATAATCCCCTCCAATATTGGCAACTACCGGTATGGTTAAATTATCCAATTGACCGTCATCAATTTTAGCGATTAAATTGGTTACTTCGCTTCCTAGATATTTCGCAGGCACCTCCATTGATGCTTTGTAGTTCATTTTTCTATCAAAGGAATGACCGCCATCGATATTGATAGCAATATCTTTATAGTTTAGGGTAAAAGGCTTTACACTAACCAAACCATCTTTAAAGGAAAGTTTCGTTTTTAAATCATTCAGATTCAATTGTTTTAAGTCGATAAAATCCAATTTACTCGCTAGGGCTGCTAACATTGGCGCCGATGAAGCATCGACATCTTTTGTAAATATGTTCGCCAACATATCACCACTTAGCGTCAATAAATCTGGAGTGAAATCATCAGTCAACGCTCCAGATAATTCAATGTCGGAATTAAGTTTTCCTTTTAGGATTTCAGCTACTGGAGCCAATACTTTAAAGAGCTCCAATGATTGGAAGGTTTCTCCTATCTCTAATTGATCCATTCCCAATTTCATATTGAAAGTCGGGGTCTCTGTTTTGGTAGATACTTCCCCATCAAAAGCCATTTTTCCATTGAAAATGGAAGTTGTCATATTACTTAATGTTGCCTTCTCATCCTTAATTCTGAGATTTCCTTTGACATCTTTTAAAACCAAATCATCATACAAAACCGTTTTAGCAGAGGCATTGATATTGGCATCTAAAAAGGATGGTATTTTGATTTCTGCATCTGGAGTGCTTGTCGAATCACCTTCTGAATTTATTTCTCCGCCTGAAGTTTCATCCGCAGTCATAAAATCGTTTAAAGCAAAAGTATCTGACTTCAAATCGAAATCTCCTTCTACCTTTTCATCATTGAACATATAACCGAGAAGATTTTTTATAGTACCCGTTGCATTGAAATCAGTTTTACCGGTAGTCCCTTCCAATTCATTCAGAGTAACCGTCTTCGGATTAAATGTCAGTGCCGTAGATTTTAGTTTTACAGGATTTACGAGTTCTTCAGAATTGTATTCAAAATCCTTCAAACTCATTTTTCCAGTAGTCTCCGTTTTCTCGTATTGATGTTTTTCTACGGAAGCCATATCGAAGGCCGTCGTAATATCTGCATCTAGATTTCCTTTTAAATCTAAATCTGTGGGAACCGGATACGCTTGCTCGATATTGGCCAAGTTCATTTTTCCATCCAAATGTGCATTGACTTTGGTGTTGCCCATCAACTCATTGATTTTCGCAACCATATTGAATTTGTCCTCATCAATCATAAAGGAAAGCTTTCCGATATCGACATAGGTATCTTCGGAAACGCCCGTTTTGTTGACAATGTCAACATCGATAAAAACATTACGAACCGATTTTGGCAAATCAGGATATTTAAAAGAAGCATTATCTGAGTTGATTCCGATATGAAACCTCGGGATGTAAGAATCATCAACAATTCCTTCGAAATTCCCTTCCAACATAAAATCTCCGGTAGTTTGAACGTTTTCAATGTTCTTTGAATACTCTTGGGGAATAACTGCTAGGAAATTCTTAAACTCCGAAGAAAGCGTTTTAAAACTGATGTCTACTTCTTGATTGTTCTCATTCACTTTCACAAATCCGTCAAAAACCAAAGGCAACTGATTTATGACTGCTTCATTCTTCAGGAAAGTATATTTACTAGCTTCCAAATCAATACCGATTACCGCATCTAGGAGCACTCTATTTTCATTGAGATAATTCGTGCTATCCATTTCGAAAGAAACCAAAGCCTCCGTATGCGTGTCTAATTCAGAAGATGCTAGGGAAAGGTCTCCTTTTCCTTCATGTTGCAGGTTTGAAAGTTCAAAGGACATTCCCGAGGACTTATCCAAATAAGAGATATTCGAGTTTATGATTTCGTAAGATTTCATATCCAACTGAAATCCGGTCAATTCTTCTGTGGACTCACTTTCGGTGCCCGAATCATTACCAATATCGTAATTGGCATTTTCAGTTTCATCCACTACAATATTGAGATTTGCGCCATCAATAAATAGGCTTTCAATTGCAATGGATTCATTTTCATTTTTGAAAAGCTGACGGATGCCCATTTTCAAATCCACTTGCTTTGCAGCAAACAGTGTGTCACCTTCAAAAGGAACTTTATTCAACAAGGTAATGTCAGTAAGCGAAACCTCAGCATCTGGGAAGCTGCTAATCAGACTTAAATTAGCATCTGAAAAGTCAAGCGTTGCATCGACATTATTGTTGACATTGTTCTTTATGATATCGCCAATCTTAGCCTCTAGAATAAAAGGTGCGGCAATCAATACACCAACTACCAACAACAAAAGAACACCAATAATCTTCAAGATTTTCTTTCCCATAATCACATAAGATTTTACCTACGTCTATAACTCTCGGGAAGACAGAATATTTTAAAAAACGGACTAAATATCCAAGTTAATTTCCTCCCCGATTTTAAGACCAAATCGTTTTCTTAGGAGATATACGAAGAAATAGAGGAAAGGGGTGTCGATAAATGCTATAAAAACCTTAAAAAGAAAACCGCTGACTACGAGTCCGAAGAAAATATCCCAAGGTAATACGCCAAAAGTACACAGCAAACCGACGACTGTAAAGGTATCGATGAATTGTGATAGAAAAGTGGAGAAGTTATTCCGAAGCCACAGGTGTTTTCCTTTGGTAAGGTTTTTCCAGAAATGGTAAATCGCAATATCAACGTATTGTGCCAATAAATAGGCAATCATTGATGCCAAAACCGCAATCGGAGATAAAGCAAAGACTTTTGTAAATGTTGCATCATCAATCGGAGAGCCTTCAATCGCTGGAGCGATATCAGCAAGGAGAATAATTCCCATGGAAAAGAAGGAAGCAAAAATACCGGCAGTAACGATTTCGTTTGCCTTCTTTTTTCCAAAGATTTCAGAAATCAAATCGGTAATTAAAAAAGTAATCGGATAGGGCAAAATACCCACCGAAACCTCAAAAAGGGAAGCTCCAAAAACGGTAATATCACCAAAAGGCTGCCAATAAAAGAACTTTTGAAAAATCAGGTTCGAAACTACTAAGGAGGTAATGAATAAAGCTCCTAAATAGAGGTATATTTTGTAGGCTAGTTTTTTATCTTTTGCGGTCATTGTTACTCATTGCAACTAAGAAGCATTCGTAAAACACCCCTAAAGTCCCCTCGAAGGGATAATCTCTTTTATTACTTGATGTCCAACACAAATGGCATTCTAGCTTGCGGACCTTTTTGTTCCATCGCTGATTTTACTTGCTTTAAAATAGTATAGGCCTCTACACCAATCTCATCTTCGATAATACTCTTTTTCGCCTTTGCACCTGCCCCACCGAAATCTTCCATAAACTGCTCTAGTCCGGTTTTATATCTTGGGAATTTCTTGATTCCGTATTCCTCTATTTTTGCCATTTTTGCTGCTTCTTCAATAGCATCGTTTAGATTTCCTAATTCATCAACCAACCCATTGTTCTTCGCATCTACTCCACTCCACACTCTACCTTGCGCTAGGCTATCTGCTTGGGCAACAGTGATTCCCCTACCTTGAGAAACCCGGTCTAGAAAAGTTTCATATACATCCTCAATACCTTCTTGAACGGTACTTCTAAAAGTATCGGTCATCGGCTCAAAAAGCGAATAATCTACCGAATTTTCGTTGGTGCCAACTTGTTCGGCATTGATTCCAATATCTTCTGCCAACTCGGTCATATTCGGAATAGTACCAAAAACACCTATTGAGCCTGTAATAGTTGTAGGTTCGGCAAAAATCTTATCCGCTCCAGCGGCGATATAGTACCCACCAGAAGCAGCAACATTACCCATAGAAACAACTACTGGTTTCTTTTCTTTAGCCAATTCAATTTCGCGCCAAATGATATCAGAAGTTAAAGCACTCCCACCGGGAGAATCAACTCGTAGAACAATTGCTTTCACCTTATCATCTTCCTTGGCCTTAATAATAGCTTCATTCATTAGACCTTGTCCGATTTGATTCGGTCCGCCTTCTCCATAAATGATTTCGCCTTGAGCATAGATTACAGCAATTTTATCCTTGCCCGATTTCTTCATTTTCGGATTTGAGCGCTTCAAATAATCATCAAGCGCAACAATGTGCAAATCATTATCCAACACTGAATCAACAGCGTACTTCAATTTGGCCTCATACTGGTCGTGAAAAACGATTCCGTCTATAAGTCCAGATGCTTTTGCTAGCTCCGGAGTTCTTCCCCCTAAAGTATCTGCAATACGATTTAAATCTTTCGGAAGGATGTTTCTCCCATCTGAAATCTCTTCGACCATGGAATTCCATAAAGAACCTATCAATTCCTTAATCTGGGTTCGGTTCGCATCGCTCATTTCGTTCTCTAAAAAAGGCTCAACGGCGCTTTTATATTTTCCGTGTCTGATAACCTCCATCTTAACACCAGTCTTCTCTTGAAGGTCTTTAAAAAATAGAACTTCAGAAGCCAAACCCTTAAAATCAATAGCCCCTACTGGATTTATAAAAATGGAATCTGCAACACTGGCCAGATAGTAATCTTTCTGCATGTAGAAATCAGAAAAGGTATAGATGAATTTTCCGGTGTTCTTAAAGTCTTGCAGTGCTCTTCGAATTTCTTGGGTCTGGGCATAACCTGCCATCGTAAAATTGTTGTTGATACTAATTCCTTTGATGTCATCATCATTTTTAGCAACTTCAATAGCATTCAAAATTTCATCTAGACCTTGAGACTCTTGAAAAAGTGTCCCGAAAGGGTCATCAGCATTCGACCCAACATAGTCACTTATAGGAAGTTGTAGTTGCAACTCTAAAACTGAATTCTTCTTTACTGCTACTCCATCTTCAGCACTGCCAAACAAACTAGCAAAAATGAAAAACATGAAAAAGATAATTCCAAAAGCAACAAGACAGCCTAAGATGGCTGCCAAAAAATTTCGTAAAAACTTCATAAATGGTGTGTTATAAATATCCTGTAAAGATAATGAAAGTGAATTTGTTTTATTTACTTTGTTACTCCCTATTATGAGCTCAACCAAAACCGTACATCTTTCCCTTGGAAGTAATATTGATGATAAACTGAATAATCTTCAGGATGCCATCTTTGCTATTCACCAAACCGTAGGGAAAGTGGTTAGAATATCCCCGGTATACCAAAGTAGCGCATGGGGATTTGAGGCTGAAGATTTTTTCAACATCTGTATTACGATTAAAACCGGGTTAGCTCCAGCAAATCTACTAGAGGTTCTTTTAAAAATTGAGGTTCAACTTGGAAGAGTTCGTCTTCAGGAAGATGGTTACGAACCCCGCAAAATAGATATTGACATTCTTTACTACGAAAAGGAAACCGTATTTAATGACAACCTGGTAATTCCACATCCTGAGCTGCCTTTTCGTAAGTTCGTATTGAGGCCTTTAGCGGATATTGCTCCACAATTTTATCATCCCGTATTAAACAAAGATTCTCGTAATCTTTTACAGGAATGTAGGGATAAGGGGACACTCGAAAGAACTCCGTTTCGTCTTTTTAAGGATAGGGATGAGCTTTTTGCACATACTAATTTTATAGCGATTGAAGGAAATATCGGCGCAGGAAAGACCACTCTCGCTAACAAAATAGCGGAAGATTTTAATGGAAAACTAGTCCTAGAGCGTTTTGCAGACAACCCGTTTTTACCCAAATTCTATGAAGACCAAGGGCGTTATGCCTTTCCCTTAGAAATGTCTTTTCTAGCGGACCGTTATCAACAATTTACGGACGATACGTCGCAGTATGACCTTTTCAAAAGCTTTATGGTTAGCGATTACGATATTTATAAGTCATTGATTTTTGCCCAAGTGACCTTGCAGAAAGAAGAATTTACACTTTATAGAAAGCTTTTTAATTTGATGTATAAGGAAGTAAAGAAGCCGAAGATTTACGTCTATCTATACCAATCTACCGAACGGCTTTTGAAAAACATTAAAAAACGTGGAAGGGACTACGAGCAAAACATTGAACCTGAATACCTTGAGAAAATTAACTCCGGTTATTTCGACTTTATCAAGAGTTACCCAGAACAAAACAACTTAATTATTGACTTAGGAGATATGGATTTTGTTCAAAACCCTGATGACTATGAAATACTTGTAGATAAAATATTAAGATTCGCTGTTCAACTGCCATTTTAGGATTTTTTTAAGAAAAATGTTGCACAGAACCTACGGATTTCCTTAATTAGCAATCGCTAGAAAGCAACTAACTAACTCAAACTATATTTCAAGCCCGATTTTTCGGGCTTTTTTTATGCATTTAATTTTTGCCAAAAATCCCAAATTAGAACACCTGCACTCACAGAGATATTTAGGGAATGTTTTGTGCCAAATTGAGGAATTTCAACCACTTTAGCGCAGATATCAACAACAGCCTGATCAACTCCTTTTACCTCGTTTCCAAAAACCAGCACATACTTTTTTGCAGTGTCGACTTTTAGCTCGTTCAACATCGTTGCTCTTTCTGCTTGCTCAATAGCAATTGTTTCGTATCCTTTTGAATTGTATTCTTTAATGACTTCGAGAGTACTTCTGCGGTGTTCCCAAGTGACACTTTCGGTAGCACCTAATGCCGTCTTACGAATATCTTTGTGAGGAGGAGTTGCGGTAATTCCGCAGAGATAGATTTTTTCAATTAAAAAAGCATCCGCAGTTCGAAATACCGAACCGATATTGTTCAAACTTCGAATATTGTCAAGAACAACTATAATAGGTGTCTTCTTGGCATTTTTGAATCCGTCAACATCTAAGCGGGGTAATTCTTCGTTTTTTAGTTTACGCATTTTGTTTTTAATAGAGTTTTTAGCGTTGTAGCCCTTCGACTCCGCTCAGGATGATATTTTTGCTCTTGGCTCTTGGCTCTTGGCTCTTGGCTCTTGGCTCTTGGCTCTTGGCTCTTGGCTCTTGGCTCTTGGCTCTTGGCTCTTGGCTCTTGGCTCTTGGCTCTTGGCTCTTGGCTCTTGGCTCAAACAATAATTCAATTGAGTTTGAGCTTGATACTTGAACCCCAAAAGTTATCCCCATAATATCAACAATACTGTGGTTTCCTTGACAAAAATAGTACATTCGTTTCTACCGCTAGGTATGCAATAAAATTTCAACACAATCACTTTGGCAAAAAAAGAAAAAGTAAAAAAGGTGACCCCTTTGATGCAGCAGTATAATACCATCAAGACGAAATATCCTGATGCTTTATTGTTGTTTCGCGTGGGTGACTTTTATGAGACTTTTGGCGAAGATGCGGTCAAAGCATCTAAGATTTTAGGGATTATCTTAACGCATAGAAATAATGGGGGCGACAGAACAGAACTGGCTGGTTTTCCTCACCATTCTTTGAATACATATTTACCGAAATTGGTAAAGGCGGGACAGCGGGTTGCTATCTGCGACCAATTGGAAGACCCTAAAATGACCAAAACCATTGTCAAAAGAGGCGTAACAGAATTGGTAACTCCGGGTGTGGCGATGAATGACGATATTCTTGATACGAAGACGAACAATTTTCTATGCGCGGTTCATTTTGGAAGAAAACTCATCGGAGTTTCATTCGTTGATATTTCAACGGGGGAGTTTTTAACGTCAGAGGGTACAGAAGAGCAAATTGATAAATTGCTTCAGAATTTTGCTCCAAACGAAGTATTGGTTTCCAAAGCACATAAAAAGGATTTTTTAGAAGTCTTTGGAAAGCAGTTCCATACGTTTTTCATGGAGGATTGGGTATTCCAAGAAGATTACACCCAAGAAACGCTCAATAACCATTTCAAAACCAAAACGCTCAAAGGTTTTGGGGTTGACCATTTGAATCATGGCACTATTGCCTCGGGAGTAGTTTTACACTATTTATCGGAAACCCAACACCGACAATTACAGCATATCAATTCGTTAAAGCGAATTGCAGAAGAAGAATATATTTGGATGGACCGTTTTACCATCCGTAATCTTGAATTGTACCATTCTACCAATTTGAATGCGGTTACCTTACTAGATATTATTGACAAGACGATTTCGCCAATGGGCGGACGATTGTTGAAACGATGGTTGGCACTTCCTTTGAAGAATGTGGAGAAAATCCGGAGAAGACATCAAGTGATTGGGCATCTGTCCAAAGAAGAAGATACGCTTCAAAGATTACAGCAGCATATAAAAAAAATGGGCGATTTGGAACGCTTGATTTCCAAAGTAGCTACCGGAAAGATTAATCCGAAAGAAGTTGTTCAGTTGAAAAATTCTTTAGAAGCTATTGTTCCCATAAAACAAATGACTTCTCAAAGTGACAATGAAGCTTTACAGTTGATTTCCGACCAATTGCATCCGTGTGATTTGTTACGTGATAAGATAAAGGAAATGTTGAATGAGGAAGCTCCTGTGCAAATTCCGAAAGGAAAAACCATAGCTGATGGGTATTCCGAAGAACTAGATGAACTGCGTGCCTTAGCTTTTTCAGGAAAAGATTATCTAGCCAAAATGCTAGAGCGAGAAACTGAACGTACAGGCATTAGCTCATTAAAAATAGCTTCTAATAATGTATTCGGATATTACATTGAAGTCCGGAATACACATAAAGACAAAGTCCCAGAAGAATGGATTCGCAAACAGACCTTGGTTAATGCAGAGCGATACATTACTGAAGAACTCAAAGAATACGAAGGAAAAATATTAGGAGCCGAAGAGCGTATTTTGAGTCTGGAAAACCAGTTGTTTTCGCAATTAGTCGTTTGGATGCAAGAGTACATAGCCCCAGTTCAAAACAATGCACATCAAATCGCACAGCTCGATTGCCTTTGTGGATTTGCACAATTGGCTAAGGAAAATAAATATTGCGAACCAATTCTAAATGATTCTACGGAAATCGAGATTCGAAATGGCAGACACCCTGTAATTGAAAAGCAATTGCCTTTGGGTGAAGCCTACATTGCCAATGATGTTGTTTTGAATCGCAAAAATCAGCAGATCATCATGATTACGGGACCAAATATGAGTGGTAAATCTGCTATTTTAAGGCAAACTGCCCTCATCGTATTATTGGCTCAAATGGGCAGCTTTGTACCTGCCGAGTCTGCCCAAATAGGTTATGTGGATAAAATCTTTACGAGAGTTGGCGCGAGCGATAACATATCAATGGGTGAATCTACTTTTATGGTAGAAATGAATGAGACTGCATCTATTTTGAACAACCTATCAGAACGAAGTTTGGTCTTGCTTGACGAAATAGGACGCGGTACAAGTACTTATGATGGTATTTCCATCGCTTGGGCGATTTCAGAGTATTTGCATGAGCACCCGGCACGTGCGAAAACCCTTTTTGCCACCCATTATCATGAGTTAAATGAAATGACCGCTACTTTTGAGCGAATCAAAAATTTTAATGTTTCGGTAAAAGAATTGAAAGACAATGTACTCTTCCTCCGCAAACTTACCGAAGGAGGAAGTGAACATAGCTTTGGAATTCATGTAGCAAAAATGGCCGGTATGCCACAAGCCGTGATTTCAAAAGCGAATAAAATCTTGAAGAAACTAGAAAAATCACATTCCAATGAAGAACTTACTGATAGCTTAAATGCCGCTCAAAATGAAATGCAATTAAGTTTCTTTAATTTAGATGACCCCCTTTTAGAACAGATTAAAGAAGAGATAACCCATTTAGACATTAATACCCTCACACCGGTTGAAGCTTTAATGAAACTGAATGAAATAAAGCGTCTCTTGACTAAAAATAAAAAGGCAACAAGTTAAATCTTGCAAGGCTTATTTTTAGACGAATTTCCTTTGGAGTTTATAGAAATGTATTAAATTTGCATCCGCATTAGTTAAATAATGCACGTTCTTTCTAAGCCCTCCTACGGCGGGTAAACTGAAATTACCAAACGCGAAAGTAGCTCAGGGGTAGAGCATCACCTTGCCAAGGTGGAGGTCGAGGGTTCGAATCCCTTTTTTCGCTCATAAAACGCTGCACGTCGGCGTTTTTTTTTATTCATGTACTAGCCTAGTACATTGAGGACATGCCTTACGGCAGTCAGGCTCGAGTGGTGGAATTGGTAGACACGTTGGACTTAAAATCCAATGGACATTAGTCCGTATGGGTTCAAGTCCCATCTCGAGTACACGGGAGATAGCCGAGGTTTTGCCTCGGCTTTTTCATGCCAAAAAATGACTCAGGTACAACATAGGTACAACAAATGGCCTTTTTTCTCCCTTAATTTCAATTGATTTCATATAAATTCAAGTGCACTCATATTTAACTAAAGTGACCTTTTTTGTGTGGGAACGAAAACAAAGAATAGATACCTCACTCAAAACATCTTTAAACTAATTGCCCTCCATTGTTCACTAATCCTGCATTTATTATTAATAAAAAGACTATATATTTTGTAGTCAGTATTTAGTAAGGCATGATTTTTGGTGATTTATTCATGGAGAATTTCCTAACCTCTATTTAGTAATTCACGTAGTTTTCCCCAATCCTATGATGAACGATAGTATGAACTATTGTCTAAATTTTGGGATATGGAAAGAGCATTACTTTCAGAAAAGTTACTAGAAGAACTAAATGTCATCGAGGCTACGGTTTCGGAGGTCATCAAAAAGTGTGACCTATCTATTTCCAAGTGCAGAGACCTCATCTATCGATTCAAAAAACAGATTTCAAACTTTACGTTTAAAAGTGTGGATGCCGAAATCCAATTTTTTAAGTTCACAAAACAGCTTCCATTATCCAATTTAGTGTACTACTCGGAACTCCGTTCATTTGAAATTCAATTTCCTTTGGGGAATCAAGAAGTTCAAAAAAAGTACATCCAGAAAAAAATGGATAAAATAAATCGGTTCTTTAGATATAATCTCGACTTTGTCCAATACATAGAACAAGATAAAAAACACTTGGACGAGAGTTACTTTACAAGAGCTTATTTCAAGGATGTCAATATCACCTATTCTAGACACTATTATCGTGATAAGGATTTCTGTACCTCACACGACTTATTATTGGCTAAGTTATCCGCGAATAAGCGTCTGATAGCTTACTTAAAAAAACGGTTCTCAAAAATTAATGAAAATTGTATTCCTTGTGATGATTGTTCGGAAAGCAACCTGAAATGGACATTCTCGAATACCGCATATGTTGAACTTTTATATGCTCTTTCAAGTGTTGGTGCTATCAATGATGGAAAAGTAGAGATTTCCCTAATTGACAAAGTACTACGCAAGGCATTCAACCACGACTCCGGGGATATTTATAAAATCTACTCCGAAATTCGCAGAAGGAAAAAAAGCCGAGCCAAATTCATGGAAGACCTCACAAGGGGGTTGGAAGATAGAATGGATAGTGCAGACGCTTGATTGGTTCTCCTCGTTCGAAATCTTGTCAAGAAGTGTTAAAATTTGACCAGAGGTCGGGTGAACTGGTGAATTTTCTCCATCGTTTATAGTCAAATTTGCTTAAAGGGATACAAAGTATTACAACCATTAGTAATTCACTTCCTGAAGATTAATCATAATAAAACAAATGGGTTATGGCAGCAAATATCATTACTACAGAGGATTTAGAGGAGTTCCGAATCAAACTCCTAAGCGAAATCAAAGATTTACTTGTGACAAATGGCAGAATAGGAATAGACCAATGGATTAAGTCAGGACAAGTAATGAATAAACTTGAAATAAGTCCTGGTACGCTACAAAATTTCAGAATAAACGGAACCATTCCCTTTTCAAAACTTGGGGGAATCATCTACTACGATGTGGAGAAGATAAATGAGATACTGGAGAACAATGAGATTGACTTTAAAGGAAAAGCAGCATGAAAGTAGCGACCTTTAATATTCAGAACCTATTCCACAGACATACCGATATGGTAGAACTGGAATATGAAATCAAGTCCGAAATTTGGAAAGAGGAATTCGAATCACTTTTTTCCAAATCCCAAAAGACCTCCCTTGACTATAATCGCATGAGGGAGCTGGCAAACCTCTTAGGTTTTCATCAAGCACCACATACATCTTATTTATCAATGAAGAATATTGAAGGAAGTCTGCACGTAAAATCAAGCTTGCAGGTTATGGAGACAAAAGCATCTTACTTGAGCAATTGGAATGGTTGGACAAGACTAAAATCGGTCCCCATAACCAAAAAGGCCATTTTCAATAAGGCAAAAGTCATTTTAGAAGTTGACCCAGATATTGTTTTATTGCAACAAGTCGAGAATAGGGAATCCCTAATCCAGTTTAATAAATCCTTCTTTAAAAATAACCAATCAACCTATTCTGAGATTATGCATCTTCAGGGTAATGATGGCTTAGGTTTAGGCATGGGCATCCTCTTAAAGAAGGGTTATCATATCAAGTCAGTGAAATCCTTTTCAAATGAAAAGGACGCTAAGGGAAGATTACTTTTCAATACCGATTTTCAAAAATATAAAATCAAAACCCCTCAAAACAAGACGCTACATCTTCTATGTTGTCAGCTCGCTGGCGAAAGCGAATCTGATTCTTTAAGAAGGAAACAAGCGAATAAAATTGCAGAGGTCTATAGTGACTTACTATCACAAGGTGCTGAAAATATCATCATAGCAGGCACTCTAAATGCCCCTTCTTATGCTGCTTCCACTTCCACAATTTTGGAGACGGGGGTTATGGATATAGTCAAACACGATTCTTTCGATGTGATGTTGGATTCAGGAAATGACTCTAGTTATTTCAGAATGGGGGCTTATAGAATGGGTGTCAATATCAAACAGAAAGATTATCTATTGGTTTCCCCCATCCTATTTGACAAAGTGGAGGATAGTGGGTTGAATAGAAAAGCAATATGGCCTCTAAAAAAACCAGAATGGGAAACTTATGATAGCGTAGAGAATGAAAAGGATGCAGCTAGTGAGCATCCATTGTTATGGGCCGAATTTAAATTAGAAGATTCCATTCGGCTATATAAAAAAAGTGCTTAGAGCTCGGTAACTTTAAAAGTAAGTTTGACCTCTAAAAAAAGAACTCCTCTACTTAATGCCTTGTGGAGTTGTTATTCATTAAAAATAGGGGCCACTAATGTTTTTGAAATAGAATTATACAAGCTGTTTGAGACATTCGCCTCAGCTGCATATCTTTTCCAATGACTTACTACCTCTTTAATTTCACTAATTATTTTTTCTCCTTTTTTAATGTTATTGTCCTTTGCTATTTTCATTAAGTCCGACTTCTCAATATTCTTGTGTTTCCCGTTTATACTTAGCGTATGCTGACTTACCCAAATATTATTTGGGTCATATGAGTAGCAAACATCATAGGCTGGAGAAAGCTCCCATTTACTATTTTCTTTGAGCCTAAAGGAAAAGTTCTTTGTATGGTCGTCATAATTGGTTGCCATTACATTGAATACCATCCTTCTAAACATTTGCTCGGCCTCCGGATATGTCAATTTAAGTATTCTCATGGTCTGAAATAATTGCTCGTAACTATAGCCTTGTAAGTTGTTATAATCAAAATGCTGAATTCCGCATAACGTTTGAATATGATGCTTTGTGTTATTGCCTTCTCGGTCGAATCTTTTTGTCATGAAATGCGCTCTTTCGTTTTCTTCGAGTAATCGGCACTCCATCATATTAATTCCGCAGTCTTTGGCCATTAAATAGTATGCGTATTCAACTCTTCCGAATCCATAGCTTTTACCAAATTGCGCATCACTTACACCATCGAGTTTAATTAGCCAATGTTCAAAACCTTTTGGGGAATCTGTCTGCCCTGATCTGACCTCCCCGGTTTTTTCATTGTAAGCAATTACTGCTTTTGGTCTGGCACCACCAGCGGACGTTCCTATGGTTAATATTTCACTCATTGCCTTTTGCTCGTTGCCCTTGAGATTAGTTTCAAAATTTTCTCTATTCGAGAGCATTTTTTGAGCAACTTCGACTAGGCTTTTTATCTCTACAGCGAATGTTTGATTGTTTGACTTGAGGCTTGCAGGATGAAATTCTAGTGCCCCCATGCCTCTTAACCCGATAAAACATAATTGTTCAACGGGGTTCATGCTGTTTGGTGGTCTACCTTGTTGTGCTAGCCATATATTTATTAACTGGTTGCCATACTTATCAGGGAGTGCGTCAGCTAGTAATCCAGGAAGTCCTTTAAAAGTAGAAACCTCCTCATTTTTTGATTTTCTCAATTCAGGAAAACTATAAATACGTTCCCCATTTGTTATAGGCATTTTTATTGGGGAAAGGTCTTGACTCCGGGTTAAGAATTTTTTGTCGAATTGAAAACTAGCCAATTGCTGATTTGTATCCCAACGAGCAGCTCCAACTAATTCGCCCCATATTTTTATTTCAACTGCGTCTACCATTCTGAATCTTCATTTGAATTAGTGGTTTTGTTTCGAGCTCGTTGTCTTTTGTTTTTTTTAAGTTTAGCGTATGCTATTGGACTTATTTCATCACTTACTTTAAAAACGTCCATAACGTATAATAAATCAAGAACTCGTAAAACTTGCATTAGACTATTCAGCGATACTTTTTCGCCACGCTCCAATAGACTAAGTGTGGAGCGACTAATGTCTGCTGCTTTTGCCACCTCACTTTGTGATTTGTTTTGATTTAATCTGTGATGTTGAATAAAAGCACCTATTGTTTCGATTAGAGCTTTATCGCTCATTGAAATCCAATTTATGTATGAATTATCATTCATAATATCATTTTTATCTATTTAATGCATGAAATATCATTCAAATGTACAGATATTCTTTGATTAATTGATTTTAATTCGTATTAAAAATCATTCACTAAGTACTAAAACTTTAGTTAATGCATGATATATCATGCATTTTTTAAATCAGAATTACTATTGAAAGTTCTATATGTGGCCAAATAAGTAATGAGATTCTAGTTTTGGCCACTTATAAGTTCTTGTTTTTACAATTCCTAACGAACTGGGCCACTTCTTTATACATCGCTGGAACAATACTTCCTATACTCTTTACGACCTCTGATATCAGCTCTTTCATAGTTCTCTCTTATATCGCCATTAAAATAGCCAGGGCCAATGCCTTTCTATTCTCAAGATCTTCAAAATAGATTGATTCATCTGAATTCGACAAATACCCAATCTCTATCAATATGGCAGAACAATAGTTGTTGGTTTCCCTTAAAACCTGAAAATTACCCCGCTTTGGTTCTTTGGTCATAAAGCTCAGATTCTGATTTAGCTTATTCAAAATTGTTTGGGCGTACATTTCGGATAGTTCATTATTATCATAGGTATAAACTTCTACGCCTTTTATGTTTGAATCACTTATATGATTACAGTGCAACGAAATAAAAACATCCGGCTTAATGTGTTTGACAAGTTTAGTTCTATCGTCCAATGAGATAAGCGTATCACTATTCCTCGTTAAATAGATATCATATTTGGATTCCAACAAACTTTTGTTCCAATCTTTCATTTGCCGGACAATGTCTAGAACGACATCCTTTTCCTGAAGTCCATCTTCCGAAACTGTACCGGAATCAATACCTCCATGTCCCGCATCGAGAACAACCACCTTTCGTCCCGCAGTTAATGTCTGCCCGATTGTGTTGTTGTTGCTCAACATCAATAGACAAATAAAGAAGATTATAGGCACTCTCATCGATTCATGATTTTCAGATTCTTCATTGAGCAATATTCAACGAATCTTCCAAAACCATGAACTTCCATCAAAAATTAACGCTATTCTTAGTTAATTTTTAGGAATCCTTCGGTAAAAAGTACAATCCACTTCTACATTTCATAATAATTAATCACAGGCCGAAAATGTTTCGACCTTAAAATTATCAGTTATGGAAAAAGCTAAAAGTCTAACACTGGCATTCCTGTTTATGAGCCTTGCCAGTTACGCTCAGGTCGGTGGAATCGAAGATTCCGTAAACGATGTGTCGGATACCATCCGTGCCATCTTTCCCATTATCCTTGGGGTCATCTTTCTAATTGGTTTCCTGTTCAATGCGGGCCACTTCTTTGGGGAGAACGCAGACCTCAAAAAGGGTATTACAAGGGTATTAGTATTCGTACTTATAGCCGGTGCCGTAGTCGGCATCTTTACCTATCTAATCTCAATAGTCGTGTAATGACCCGCATCGCGGGATTTTATTAAAAAAACATGAAAACATTTGAGGTTTACCGGAACATCCGCAAAGGGGCATTGATATGGGGTCTGCCCATATCGCTATTTGCCCTTTTGATGGTGTCCGTCGTAGCCTCACTGTTGGTTATCATTTTCTCTTTCAGCTTGATAATGGTGCTTTCTCTTTTTATCTGGAATGCCACTCTCTTTATAGGTCTGAATAAAATGAATAGCAGCACCCAAACTTTCAATATCAGAAAAGTATTCCCTAAAAGTATCAGTAATAAAAAAGACAATATCCTGAACCATGTCGAAGATCAATATCTCTAAATATCATCCCATAGCGGACATCAAAGATCATCTGTTGTTTTGTAACAACGGGAATGTCGTGGCATGTTATAAGGTAGAGCTACCTGAAATCTATTCCCTTTCGGAAAAGGATTTCGAGGACCTTCATAGCAATTGGTTCCAGGCCATGAAATCCTTACCTGTCGGAACTGTAGTGCATAAACAGGACGTTTATTTCAAAAAATCCTTCACTTCGAAAAACCTACCCAATAACACCTTTCTATCCAAGGCCACGCACGACTACTTTAAGGGAAGGGAGCATATGGAACACCAAGGGTATCTCTTCTTTACACTAACCAAGAACAAACAACTCAACAACTCAAAATATGTCAACCCCTTTCGCAAAGCGGATGCAAAGATTCCCGAAGTTCTACAGGAAAATCTGCAGCGTTTCAAAGCGGCCGTCAACGACTCGGTTTCATTTATCAATAATGGAAGAAAGATGTCATTGGCACCCCTTAGTGCAGATAAAATAATAAGCATCACTGATGCTTATTTCAATGGCTATAATGAAGGTTTCGATACAGCTATAGAACTCGGAAGAAAAGACATCCAAATAGGGGAGAATCATTTCGATGTACTTACCGTGAACAGCGAAAGCTGTTTTGGGGAGAAAGTCCAGACCAGCAAAATAAACGAGCGCTTTACCTCTGACGACTTTAGTTTTCATCAAGGATTTATTGATGGACTAGGGCTTTCCCTAAATGAAAACCATGTAGTCAACCAGATTATCTATCTCGATGACAAACAAAAATGGCGAAAGCTATTGGACAAGAAAATCGAGGAGCTGAACAAGAGTTCCAACTTCGGTTCTCAGAACAAGGTCATCCTTAAAAAAATTCAACACATTCAAGAGCAAATCAATACGGATGATAGTTCGCGAATCATTCGAGGACACCTAAATGTCATCTACTGGCACAAAGAGGAAAAACAACTCGAAAAAATTGCTTCACAAATAAAAACGGAGTTCAAGGAATTGGATATAACCCCCTACTATCCTAGCAGTGAAGAGCGGAAAAACTACTTTCTAAATAGTTTTTGCTGTTTCGCCTCCAACTTTTCAAATGAAGATCTCTATGTAACCGATTTGAAGCATGCCTTGTGCTTGCTGATAAACAATACGAATTATCAATCCGATAAAACGGGTATCATCTTCAATGACAGGGAACATAACATTCCCGTACTTAAAGATGTTTGGGATGAAAAGAAGAAACGCATCAAGGCAAGGAACTTTGCCATATTCGCCCCAACGGGAGAAGGAAAATCCTTTCTGGCCAACAACATCCTACGCCAATATTTTGAGATGGATGTCCGTCTGGTCATTATCGACTTAGGGGGTTCGTATACCAAGTTCGCACAGTTATACCCTGAGCAGTATACTGTTCTGCGTTATGAGAGCGGAAAGAACTTAGGTATCAACCCCTTTTATATCTCGGATGTAAACGATATCAGTCCAGAACGATTGGAAGATCTTTCCGTCTTTCTGTTTGAACTGCTGGCATCGGATCTGAAAGTGACCAAAGCACAATCCGTATCGCTAAAGAAAATCCTTCAACATTATTACAAAACCGTTACCGAGGCCCATTCCTTGGAAAGCTTTTATGGCTTTATCCGAAATAATCGAGAACGATTTTTGGAAACCCTTGGTATCGATAAGGCTTATTTCAACATTACCAACTTCTTGCACATCCTTTCGGAATATGTGGAAGGAGGATTGTACAGTTTCCTATTCGAGATGAGCGAAGATCAATCCTATAAAATAGAGGACAAGCGATTGATCGTATTCGAACTCGACGAGGTCAAGGACAATAAAGAAATCCTTTCGGTAATGCTCAAGCTTATCAAAACGGCAATCCAACGCACCATTTGGCGAAACAAGGAAGAAAAGGGAATCATCCTTTTCGATGAGTTCGCCAAACAGTTGAAGTTTCCCAATGTATTGGAGAGCGTGGAATTCTATTATCAGGCCATCCGAAAGCAGGAAGGGGCCATTGGGATTATTTTACAGTCGATCAACCAACTTCCTGATAATTCCACATCCGCAAGTATCCTTGAAAACACACAGGTCATTTACAGCCTGAACAACGAAAAAGGTTATGATGAATTGATAAAACGGCTCAACCTATCCAGCCATGACCTCAACCAGTTGAAATCCATCAAGAACGACCTTACTGGTGAACGCAAATACACCGAAATGTTCATCAAGATCGGAAAGGAAAGCAACATCTTCCGATTGGAAGTACCGCCAGAAGTATTCGCAGCCTATCTCACGGACGGCTCCGACAACGAGGCCATAATGGCCCTTTATAAAGAGGAAGACAATATGGAAATAGCCATCAAGCGGTTCTTGGAACGCAAAGCTGCATAGCATAACTAATAAAAGTTCAATCAGATGACGAAATCAAAAGTTTGGTCATCATAAAACCCGGAAATCATGAAAATTGGAATTAAAAAAATAGTGTTTACGGCATCCCTGATACTGGCCTTAACAATGCCCGGCCGTACCACGGCTCAGGGTATACCTGTTTACGACAATGTGAACTTTATCTCATTTGTCAAACAACTGTTGGAAGCTGGAAAACAGACCGCCAATATCATCAAGACGGTCAAATTCCTGAAGAAACAGAAAGAGAACATCGAAAAGGTCAGTGCTGCCATTGAAAAACTAAAGGCCGTGCAAGAACTCATCCGCAATAACAAACGCCTCTATGATATGGTGCAGGGAGATTTAAGGGATATCCTTAATTCACCTCATATCAGGGCGGATGAGGTGGAACGGATATCGACATCGTTCAACGCCATCTTGGATCAAGCTACGGAGGACCTGGAATTCATAAACGAAATCCTGTCCAGCGACCATTTGAAATTGACGGATGGGGAACGCATGAGGGCCATCCGTGTACATCAACAAGAGTCCAAGGAAATGGTGACCGAAATCGAGCGTAAGACTGAGCGGTATCGGGATATCATCGCCTTTCGTGAAATGCAGGACAAAATCAATAACCGAAAAACAAATTACTAAAATGGAACTCATGATTTCCTTGAGCATAGGACTTGAATATGTGGACGCTGTCTTTGAGACGATCAAGGGCACCGACTTCTCTACCTATACCATTCGTGGTATCAAGGTCTTGGCCGTGCTGTTCTTTTTGGTCAATATCCTCAAAAAATACAATGAAGGAGTTGCCGATAAGGAAGGATATTCATGGGGATTGTCCCCAAGGGATCTCGCCAAGAATTTTGTTATGGTACTATTGGTCATATTCTCGACACAGATCCTGGGCTTTTTGGATGGTATTTTGGTGGCTATCGAAGGTCAGTATCGTGATACTGCTCCTGCTTTGATTCCGCTGCAATTACAGGAAATTCCGATTGAAGAAGATGTTGGTGCTTTCGATACGGCCAAGAAAGCTTGGGCCTTATTGTACGAAGCTTTGGTCACCCCCGTATTCGGCATCAAGATGTTCAGTTTTTTTATAGGATTGATCCTTTGGATGATCGATCTGTTCATCTATCCCCTGTTCTTGGCGGAACGGTATTTCCTTTTGGGAATCATGCAGGCCTTTTTTCCTTTGGTCATCAGTTTGGCGGTTTTTGAGAAATTCAGAACTATGGCCTACACTTTTTTCAAGTTGTATGCAGCGGTCTATATGCTCGTACCAGCTTTTTTTCTGGTCAACATTTTCGTGAACCAATTGTATTCGGAAATCAATGCCAATTTCTGGACGAACCTTTGGGGAGGGCCAACGGACAATACCACCATCAAGATTTTAGTGGAAGCCGCGACTATCGGGTTTATCGTCTTCCTAAAATTCAAACTTTACAAGAGGGCGACCTCCTTTACGCTAAAACTCTTCAGCGGGTAGCACCCGCAGGCAATTTATTCATGAGATTATTAATGTAAATATGAAAAAATATAAAAATGAAACTACCGTATAAGAACATTTATGATGTACTCAAATTGAACCGCTATGTAACGATTATAGTAACTGTTACAGCACTTTTATCAAGCGTATTTTCAGGGGTGATGGTATTCAATATGTACCAAAAAGCGATGGATAGTGCTTTTGCCGTGAATACGGATGGTTCTGTAATTCCCCTGAAATTGGTTTCCCAAAAAGAAAACCTTCAGGTCGAGGCATTGTCTCATTTGCAACTGTTCCATGAATACTTCTATGGAATCGATGACAGTAATTATGAGAGTAATCTTGAAAAGGCACTTTGGCTTGGAAACAGCACAGTCGACAATGTCTATCGGCAGAAAAAGGCTGATGGGGTCTATAACCGGATATTACAATATTCCCTGGTGCAAAAAGTATTGAGTGTCGAATCACAAGTGGATTTAAGGACAGAACCCTATCGCTTTAAAACTATCACCGTTTTTGAAATCAACAGGGGCTCTGTCATCGACCGCTATGAAATGGTCTCGACAGGAGGACTTATTACGGTAGACCGAAACTATCCCAAGAACACCCATGGTCTGCTCATTACTGATTATTTCGAGAATTCCCTGAAGAAGGTAAAAGAGCAAGAGTGAATTGAACTTAAAAAACGAGCTATGAAAATGGACAAAAAGAAAATAGTGTTTGCAGCGGTCATCGGAGTGGTCATCTTATTCATCATCGGTTATTCGGTTTTTGTTTTGGGTTCGGATGATGATAGTGCCAACGAACTCCAACAGACTTTGGTGCCCGAACTGGAAGATGGGGAGGATATGTACTCCTCCAAAAAGGTAGCAGTGGATGCCATAAAAGATGAAAGGGAACGTATTGCCCCTAGCATCTATGACGAACGTTTCTTGGATGAATCAGGGATATACGATGAAGACCTTTTGGACAAAAAGAAACAACGTATAGTGGATAGCATATACCGAATCGGTCGTATAGATTACTCCCAAGATTCTACAACTTCGGGAACCCGAAAACCATTACGTAAAAAGCGAAGAAAGAAAAGTGAGGTAATCGATACAAAGGATACCATTTCGCCATTGAAGGCAATGGGTCTGGAGCATCAATTGTTCTTTGCGGTCAGTCCACAAGTTTTGGCGGACGGCACCGGTGAGTCTTTGGTAGTCGAGATCGATGGAGAGCAGACCATAAGGGTAAATGACCGATTGCAAATGCGGGTAATACAAAACACGACCCTTCAAGGTTTGGAGATTAAAAAAAATACACTGCTCTATGGAATTGTCAAGTTCCGGCCGAACCGGGTCATCTTAAATGTGGAAAATATAGAAGGAATTCCGCTGAAGCTAAAGGCCTATGATAATGCCGACGGACTGGAAGGCATTTACATACGAAATAGTTTTCGGGGCGATGTCTTCAACGAGGTCTTAAGCGATGCGATTTCTGAATTCAATATTCCCGGCGTTCCTGATGTTTCAGGGGCGGTCAATACTGGGGTAAGCGGGGTGAAAAAAGTATTTCAACGCAATAACCGTAACGTCAAGGTTACGGTCAACAATAATTACAAACTCATTTTAAAACCGAAGCTATGAGACATACATTCTTGATTTTTCTTTTGGCGACTTTGGGTAATACTACATTTGCCCAAGAGCCTCAACAGTTGGATACCATTTATGCCAATGAAAAAATGAACCTGGCCCTCTTCTTCCCAACGAATATCCGTCAGGGAATCGTCGGAGCAAATAACTTTGTCTTTAGCTATAATCGGGAGCGTGCACAACCTTTGGGGCTGTTAAAGGCAACCAAAGGAAAACAAAGTAATCTTCTTGTGGTCACTACCGATGGCAAGGTATATTCATACATCATCAAGTACGCCGATTCATTAAAGGAGATGAACCGTTTTGTTTCCTTTACGGAAAGTATTGGGTACGAGCATCAAAGGGAATCTCTGGTAATTCGCGATACTATAAAACTGGATTCCAATTTGGTTGTTCATAAGCAATACACCAAAGCATTTTTGGAAAAATCATCAAAAGCAATGCTTAAACGACCGGAACGAAAGAATGTTTTCAAGCGAAAAGAAGGTGTTTCATTGGCCATTAAGAATATGATCTATTTCGAAGATTTGGTCTTTATGCAGTTTGAGATCAAGAACGAATCGGGTATTGATTTTGACATTGATTATCTGAAAGTAGCGATGGTCATAGGTAATGAGAAACGAAGAGCTTCATATCAATCCGTACCTCTAGAGCCTCAATATGTTTATAAAATGCCTGACAAAACTAGGCATGCGGAGATTTCAAGGTTTGTTTATATACTACCGAAATTTACTTTGGGCGATAATGAAAAACTGGAATTAAGGCTTAAGGAATTGAAAGGAAACCGGGAATTGATATTAAGAAGGAGGTTATAGTCATTAACACTCTTTACAAAAAGCGGATTCTGTAAAGAGTTTTACTTTTCGGAAGTATAGTTCAGAGAGTCCATCCGCAATTGTGAAACCATGTTCAATAGGCGCGATGTAAAGAGTCCTGAAAAAGGGATCACACATTTACTAGAGAAAGTTTCGGAAACACCCTTAATTCGTTGACAATCAGAATTTGGTAAGATGTTAATTGACCTTCTATTTACCGTCACAGAAAATAACTTGAATTGATTATCGGTTAGTTGTAGTTAAGGGTTCCTAATAGGGTACAAAAACCCGTATTACAATTACCAATGAAGCTATATCATTTGATAAGGAGATTTAAAGTAAACTTTTGAAATATCTCCAACTGTTAGTTTATGAACTATAAGAAGTTTTGATATTTTTTCAGAGGTAATTAGTTCAGATCCAGAATGTAAAAACTCTTTGAAAAAGTTTCGAACATTAGCTTTTAATACTCGAAGCTTAGACTTAGTCATAATTTGAGCACCAGATTCAAGTGTTGCATCTTTAGCTACATTACTAGTATTAATAATCATAACTGGGATACATTTGGAATGTTCATATTTTTTTTTGAACCAGTTACATGAATTACTCATTTGTCCAGTTTCTTTTTTATAAATTTCAGCACGATTTTCTTTAACACAATTTTTGCACTCAAATAAAATGTACTTCCCTCTTTCTATACACCAAAGATTATCTGGGCCTTTCTTCCAATATTTTTCAGGACGTTCGCTGTTAAAACCAATAATACTGCCCAATTGTTCAAGTGCTTGCTCAAAAGTATCTGCTTTAACCCCAAAACCAAGGTCATCTAAAATAGTATCTACTTTTTGGAGTAAATCCTCTTGTTTTTCAAACAGCTTAATCCAATCAAGAATTTTTTGAATTCGATTTTCATGAATTTCCAGTTTCTCAAAACTCATTCCTTGATTAGGTTTATACAGATATCTGTTATTTTGATGTGCATTTATTTGATATTCATTTGAACGTGATATACTTACAGGGCTGATAAATCGCCCCATTTGTTGAAGATACCAACCAAGCTCAGTTTTGTTATTGGGGTCAATAAACTCATTAATAATATATTGCATTAATTCGACGGCTTTCTCATTTTCACCCATACTAAAAACTTCCTCTGCCTCTCTTTCCTTTTCTAAAATCTCTAATACATTATCTATAGCATGGGATTTGGTTATACTATTCATTTCAGTTTTATAGTACTCCTTCCATCCAGCATTTCTTTCTAAACACTGGTCAATAATTTTTGTTAAAACACTAATCCCATCAGAAGTATCTGCATCCTCTACGGCAAACCGAGTTACATTTACTCCAATTTCTAATTGTTTTTGCGTTTCCTTTGAAAAAAATCTTTTGTATCTCGGATTTGATATTACTTGAAGAATATCGTTCCCCGTTAAAATTATAGCACAATAATCCTTTTCTCCTCTTACTCCTCTTCCTAGACCTTGTTCTATTTTTTGGGCAATTTTAATGTCAATTAGATCACTATCTTGTCTTACATCTTCTTGATATTTTTCATATAAATTTTGAGCATATGGCTTTGAATCAATAATTAAAACTCTACAATTATTATCGGGTAGATCAATACCATCATATCTATTTGCAATAACAAGCGTATTCTCATAGTTCCCATTCTTTAAAAAACCAATTTTTTCTTTTATATTTTCACTTTTAACAACTGTTGCTCCTAATTTTTCCCAAAAATTACTTTTATTAAAACCAGATGTTAAAACTACAACCCCATATTTTCTTGATTTTACTGGAGGGGCAAAATGATTTACAATACCTGTTCTATTTAATTGATTGTCTATTTTGTAAGGGAAAAGAATCATTTTCTCACCAGACCATAACTCATCATCATAAACAAGAGGGTTAATAATAGTTTCTTTAGATAATCCTAGACCTTTAATAAAAAATGAGTCATTATTGGTAGTAGCAGACATAAATACTCTGTGTGAAGCATTAAAGAAACTTCCATACTGATCAATTGGATTATGATATGGTTTTATTTCTAGCGCTGTACCAGAAAAAGTGCAGTAACAATGATCTAAATCATCTTTGATTAGATTCCAAGCAAATATGTAATTATAACCTTCTTCTCTTTTATTTTTTGAAAGTATTTCAATAACATCTGTGAAACGCTCTTTCCAATCCCAATATGGAACACTTAATATTTCAGGGGTTCCTCCTTCCTTAACTTCTTGAAGTTTTGCAAAGCCTTGTTTTTCAAGAGAACTTTCAAAAATATTTAATATCAAGTTATAGGCTTCCGTATCAGATTTGATATTAATCGTAAAACTATCTTCAATAGTATCGATGCAAGAATGTGAATCATCTAAAATTATTGTTCCTACCGGTAATGCTTTGCCCTTAAACCCAAATTTTGTAAACCCATTAAAAACTTTTTGTGAATGAGTAATTAGTATTTTTTTTCCATTTATAAAATCCTCAGGAATATTACCATCAAAATCAATCACACAATAATCTACTCCAAATTGTTCAGCTTGTAAACATGTCTGGTTAACAAGATAGATATTAGGGCAAATATATAAGGATGGTGTACTTGTCTCATTCAGTTTTGATTGAAGTATCAATAAGCCTATAATTGTTTTACCTTGTCCTGTATGAAGTTTAACTACACAATCTTTTTTACTTCTATAATCATTAAACCATTTATTTAAAACTTGTTCTTGAGAGGGTCTAAGTGGTCCTTTATCGCTAGCTCTATCTAACGTGTCATATATTTTTACTGGTTGAAGTTCTTTTTCAAGTTTTATTTTTTTTATTCGTTTATTAAAATCGATCATAAAAATATTTAGTTAAATTCCAAACAACTGTTTAGTTGATTCTTCTTATCATAAAAATAAGTGATTGCAAGTTTAAACCACAGATTTCATGTAGGAAATAAGGTCTTTTTTTTGGCCTGAATGATATGAGTAGGCAAAAAAAATAGAAAATATTCAAAGGCTTGTACAAAACAATTACTGTTATTTTAATAATTTAAGTCTCTTTAAATACCTATTATAAATAGGTTTTAATCCATTAATTTTTTCTTTGCTAGACAACCAATCTAAAATTGAGTTATCCTCTCTAAAGGCTTCTGTTGTCTTACTTTTGTATTGCTTAACTACACTAATGGCGACAGACCTAGAAATTCCACTAGAAATTAAGTTTTTGACATTTTTATCTCTCGTTCCTAACTCCAAAGCAGTTGGCAACCCCAATGTGATTTTGTATTTCTCCTTTTGATCTTCTGTTAATGTTGTATCAAGAATATCTACTAATAATTTGACATATTTAACTAAAAGGTAGGTAACTATGGATGAATTAATTTTAATTATCTTATTGATAAGTTTATTAACTTCTTTTTTGTCATTTGGATCTAGCTTGTCCTCATCTGAAACTCTACTATCCGTTGAATAAAAACGAATATCATTATCTATCAATTGTTTATAGCTCAATCCTTGCAGCCAAGTTGTTGCATGAATAGCCATAACTGTAGAATTAATATTAGAGATTTTATAGTTCTCAAATGCTTCTTGACTTATATTAAATATTTCGTCTAAGCCTTTAAATATAGTAAGCAATTGCCAGAAAAATGGCCTGTCTTTATTAGGCTTTTCTAACACATCTTCTTTCTTTCTTCTTTTTTCTAATATACTATTAGGGGTAATCACCCAATCTTCAATATCCTTATTTTGAATAGCTATATAAAGCTCATTCTGAAGTATTGGATCTATTGACTGATTTTCTAGTATAATCTTTTTAGGTATTAATATATCAGATAAGGTATTTTTTAAATCAATAATAGCATTTTCTATATTTGCTAGAGAGACTCCTTTTTTAACAAGGTAATTACTAACACTGTTTTCGTTCTTAATATATCTATTTCGAATAAACAACGTTAGTTGTTTTTGCTTTAAAATAGATTTGACATCTCTTTTCCCATCCTCCTTATAAATCTCTATATCATTGATATTTGACCTTAAATATTTAAAATCATATTCGGGAATATTCTGTGTGGAATATATAGTTATTTCTTTCTCGTAATCAGCCTCAAAATATTCAATTGCACTTTTTCCTTTATAATCTGCTTTCTCAATAAAATATATAGTTCCATAAAGAGATTCGCTTAACCTTCCAGCTCTACCAATAAGGTTACCAAATTCAAAATCCGTTAAATCCTCAATATTTTTCTTTGGAATAATAATGAAAAGATTATTCGCAGGAAGATTAACACCTTCTATTAGTGTTGAAGTACAAAAAAGATTATTTATCTCTTTATCTTGAAACAATTCTTCTACTTCCTTTCTTATAATATCTGGTAATTTCCCATGATGAAATGCGACACCTCTTTCAAGGCAGTCAATAAGATAATAATCCTTATTAAACTCATCTTTTAAAAAATCAATTAACTCTTTTACTCGCTTAGAAATATTAACCTCACCAATAGATTCTTGATATTCTCTTGCCCAATTTTCAGCATAATCTCCTCTATTACTAAAAACTATATTTGATTTATTAGGGGCAAGTAGGTTTATGATTTTCTCTAATATTGTTCCATTTCGTTTATTCTTTATTAGAGAATCAGCATTAAAAGATGTTTGAATATTTAATAGTATAGATTTATTAATATTATCGCGTACCTCAACTTCTAAATCACCTTTTCCATCCGCCCTGATGATTTTCTTAAATTGTATAACTGGTGAAAGTTTTGTTTTAAAAGGAGCTGCTTCTTTATTAAAAAGTTCTTGATATGTCTTTTCAGGGTTTAATATATGAGGTCCGGCAGTAACCAACTTTGCTTTAAAAAACTGCAAAGAAAGATCTTCAAAAACATTTTCAAAAGTAGCACCTCTTCCTTGATCATTTTCTACTCCCTGAATTTCATCTATAAAAATAAAATCCATTGGAATCTTTTCTTCCAAATCTGCGGCCAATAGTTTTATGCATCGCTCAGGTGTAAGAACATATAATATTTTATTTTCTCGAAAGACCTCTTTTACTAGGTCTATAGTATCTTCTTTATCATTATCCTGTATATAGGCTGTTCTAATTAAAGTATTAGTGCCTTTCAATTCAATTCTAAACTCCTCGCTTACTTGATTTATTAATGCTCGACTTGGAACAATATATAGAGCTTTATAATTTTCTTGAAGAGCAAACGTCTCCGATAGAAACTGTTTTAAAATATATGATTTACCCGAAGACGTAGGAGCAGAAACGGCAAGCTTACTAATATCATTTAATCCGTTCCATAATCCTTTTTGAAAAGAGGTAACTAAAATTGATCCGTTATTAGTTTTAATAGTCTTACTCTGTCGCTGTAGTATTAATTCTAACGATAATACACCATCATAATCATTATTGATTAATATATTTGAATCCTCTATTTTAGTGTTTAGCTGAGTAAAAAAGCGAGTTGCTGTTAAATTACCTAATCTGGAAAACAGTACGTAACAAGCCTTAACAACATCAATATTATTTCCTTCTTCATTTTTTGTTAAGTATAATAATGAGGCAAAACGTTGAGCGCGAACTTTGTGGTCTACATCTGAACTACTAGCTAAAATTGAACAAAGCCAAATAGCTTTTTTTAATTTAAAATAATCAAAATCAATATTAGTGTTTTCGGTATAAGTAAAATGATTACTGTATAAAAATTTTAAATTTAAAAGTGAAAACGTTTCTAGTAATACAGGATGATCGTAAGATTGTTCTATTAAACTTTTATCTGTAGTCATGTTTATAAAAGTTTATCATCCATTGCTGCTCTGAATTTAGAAACATCATCTACAGGAATAAGAAAGAAATCAAGAAAAGAATGTTCTAAATTATGATCTCCGACATGATTATTTATTAAATCAAAAACTTCTTTCTTACGTTTAAATCTTTTAATTAGTTCAATGGAGATCATTTCATTGAACTCTTCATGTGTTTTCGCTTTTTTTTGCAAATCTTTGATAAAAGATCTCTCGTACATTAAGATAATTGGATGAACAAGAAGTTGTTCTTTATATTTGTCAGAAGTTGAATCTAACCTATCATAAAGTTCATCTATATTAACCCCATCAACGTCATATTTATGAATATGCTCACGAGCAATAAGAAGTTCATGGCTTCTATTATGTGCGTTTTCGGAATCATTATGATATCTATTAATTGATTCTAGGGCGTCCACTATTGCGCCTGATAGGCTTTTCATTATCTTTGACTCACCAAACAATATTGCCTTATTTTTCTGATAATCACCTAGAAAAATACCATCACTTCCTTTTACTTCATCATTAACATTAGTCAAGTGTTTTATTTTATGCGCTATCATTTTACATTCTAAAACTCCTTCTACTAATGCAAATAGCATTAACTCTCCATATTTACCTCCAATATAATCTTCTCCTTTTTTTCTAAAAAAAATCCGACTTTGATTAAAGATATCAATCCAAGTATCAATTTTAACTCTTTCTCTTTCCGAAGAAATTATCTCAATCAATTCATGTTCATCTAGTTCTGTATTTGATTTGCGAATAGCTTTTTCATTACGTCTTAAACTTCGTTCTATATCATCTTCAATTTCTTTTATACTATATACATAGTGTGGGATTATTTTAGTAAGAAAACTACTTAATGATAGAAAATCCATTTGGGTAGATGAAGGCTTTACAGTATAAACTCTCATACTGATTTTGTCTCCTATTTTTTCTGTAAGATGAGAAATTAGTTCTTTCTCCATCCAACCTTTGTCAATTTTAATTATTTGGTTTTCACTCATCTTTATAAGATATAATTGACTTTTCCATTTTTCATAAAATAGCTTTACGAAAAATTATAAGTATTTTAATCTTAGTTAAGTAAAAGCTGACAGATATGTAGGATAAATCTCGAAGATATTAATTAAACAATCAATTTACAATTTTACTTTCTGATTCAGAAAGAGAATAACCCTTAGAAAGCAATACCACCTATACAAACCTTACCAAAATAGGCTAGGGAAGGTACAAGGAAGAATCAGAAACACCTAAAAGCAATAAAAAAGCACCTCTTTTGGAGAGGCGCTTTCGTTTTTAATTTTTTGTTTTTAAAAGACAAATCCTAAAGATTTGGGGACATTATATATATACGCAAGCTTTTAAATTAAATACCAAAACCCGTATTAACTAAAGGCATTGCTGTGCGCCGTATTTATTTTTCTTCTAATATGCTAACTATTTTATTTTCGTTTAATAAAAATCTAATTTTTTTGTATTCCTGCGTGATTGCAGATCTATTCTCAATGTCAATTGAAGAAGGAAAATATTTTACACTGATAACAATGTTAGGTAAATTAATATCCCAATTGGACCTAATTTTAATGTCCTTCCCACACAACTCTTGATTTGGTGATTTAATATACTTTTCGAATTCTGTTAATCCTACCGTTTTTATTTCTGTTTTCCAGCTAATCATTTTTTCAAAGGTTATTTCCTTATTAAGATTTTCAAGAATACCTGTTATATCAGATTTATTACAAGCGTTAATAAAGTTTCTAATAATTTTTCTTGGGATTTTCTGAAGAGACCTAGACTCTTTCTTTTTCTCTTTAATATACTCTTTAAAGTCTTCATTTACTAATTCTTGCATATTGAAATATCCAAATTGTACTGCTTCATTAATTGATTTAAAAAGTGTGTTTTCTAATATCTCACATTCAGTATTTTTATTTCTAAATTCTTTTAATAGTAAAAACCCTGTTTCTTGAGTTTTGTTATTTTTCCCATTTACAATGTTTATGTAGTAATCTTGCTCTTTTTCTTCAAAAAGAACTTTTACTTTTGGAATAAACCGTTCTATTTTTTTGTCAGACTTTTTTATTAAATACTTTGTTTCGTCTATAGGGGTTTCAATTGTGAAGTGAGATTGATATCTCGATATTTGTAATCTAATTTCCTTTTTGCCTTGTTCAAGATTTGAAGTAAATTTGTAATTAGGAAAACTTTCTAAAATTGCTTTATCTAGTTCCCACTCTTCATAATCACTTGAGAAACTCAATTTGTAATGGTCTTCAAATTCGAAAAAGTAGATAGGAAAATCAATTTTGTTCTCGATAACTTTAGTTTTAATCAGTTCAATGTCTGACTTTCTATTTATCAAAATCGTAATTTCAGTTTCTATCATACGGTTCGTGTATTGTTAGCTGCTTAAAGAATCAGGTTGTCAAAAATGAAGGTCTACAGAAAATCCGATAGGATTTTTGGATTAGCTATTAACTGGCCAAGCAATTAATTATATATGGTGTTGTGCGTTCGTCTTTTCTCATTTAATCCGCTTATCATCTTCGAGTTCTCCCAAAAAGTATCCGAGCGTATTTTCAAATCGATAGAGTATTTTCTCAAATGGCGAATCTTCAACTCCATCATATTTACAGAACAAATGATAATCATTATAATACCCATCTCCATCTTCCCAATCTATTATGTTTTTATATGGTAACTCTCCTAATATTCTAATTTTTACTTTGTAAAACCCTTTTCCTGGTTTTTTGTTTTTATCTCCATAATCCAGAATATACCATTCTTTTTTTTCGTTAACCATAGCTTCAGTTCCTAAAGCTGCGTCGAGCCATATTAAAATTCCTTTTTCATAGAGGTCGTACATAAATGTTCTTGACCATTTTGCATTTTCATCGACATTTGGGTAAGATTCATCAGAAATTGAGCGTAATATAAATCTAGAATCTTTGAACTTATGTATCGGTAATTTAGCTAATTCTTCTCTATCAATTTTATGCCAATCTTCAACTAGCATTTCATTGACTATTTCTTTTTTAATTTTTTTACGCCTTAAAAACTCACTTTGAGAGACTTTGTTTGATTGAGGTTTATTAGCGATTTTATTTATATTTCTAGGTAGAGTATTATTTTTCAGTAGAATGTCTCTGATTTTAAGTAATTCCGTGTGATTACAATTGTTTTCTATTAAACCTGTGAATTCAATTATATTATAATCAATGTAATTAAAATTCAGTTCGTCTTTTGATTTTGGTTTTGATAGTGTGGTAAAAAAAATTATTAAAGTGTCAAATCCATTTTTAAGATGATTCTTCTCAAATAGTTTTAAGGTTTTATCTTTTTTGTTTTTTCTTTTGTTGGAAGTAATTTGAATACATATTTTATTTTTCTCGTCAAATAAATCGTAAGTATCTTGATTTACTTTGACTGATTTTGCAAAATTCCAATTGTCTTTTTTGTATATAATATTAAAGAGTTCCTTAAAATAAGTTTCTGCATATCTGCTTATATCTGTGTCTCCAGATTTATTGAAACAATCTATCTTAAATGATATTTCAAATAATTTATCTTTTATCTGTTGATGAAGATGTTGAAAATCAAGTAAGCTCATTCGTTATTACGGTTTTTTTTAAGATGACGCACAACGGGTTTGTTTACGAAACGTTGCGTGTAAAAAAACGCTAACTTTTCGGTTAAATACAGAGCCGAATTTTTATATTTTGTTTTTAACTTATCAATCTTAAAAGCCAAATTTAGAAATTTGGCGGTCTTTATAAATAAGTAAGAACCTCTCGGTTTAGCACTTACCAGCTATGTTTTATAAACGTTGTGGCCAACTGGCTTTCTACATTCTATTAATTACTCCACTATTTCTAGCGTGATATAAATATGAAAAAGGTGAATTTCTCAAATTAGCTCTATTTTTATTCCTCAATTCAACATATTTGGTCGATAATTCAATTCCACCCATAACCCCAATTCCTATTGTGGTTAATTCTATGGGTAAGTTTAGGAAGTTATTGCTACTATTAACAATAGCTACTGTTGAAGCAATCAAAGTAGGTGACTTTAAACTTATTAATGTTTTTACAGTTTTCAAGGTTGTTTCAATTTTAGAATCTCCCAAGACTTGAACTAAATCATTCACACCTTTGACTAATTCGTCTTGAAAATTGATAGTTGTTTCTTTAAGTTCGGAATTAGATTCAGACTTTGATGCTTTATTTTGGAATTCAGATAGTTTTAAATTGAAGTGTTTCAAGTTATCTTTTCTTTTTTCTTTGAATTTTATAATTTTTTCAATCGAAACATTGCGTTTTGGTGTAGGAAGAATGTTCTTGAAAGCCAACGAAGCTACTGGAAATCCGTTGTTCTTATTCACTTTTTGAAAATTGAAATTCTCATAAACTACACTGTCTGTACCAATTGAAGTATGTTCTTTGTCAATGTCCGCAAGATATTTTGCTAACAATGACATATATAGTAAAGCAGTGTTTTGTTCAAATTGTATCCAATCATTTCCATCTTCCCTTTTTGCTAATCCCTTTTCTTCTAAAAAATAGAAAAGTCCATCCGATGTCTTATTAGAATGAACTCTTGATGTTCTGAGGTCTTGAATTTTATTAGAATGAATCCTGGAACTAAATGGTCTTCGTTGTCTTTCAAGTCTTGTTTGAAATCTTTTACCGAGTATAACTTCTTTAAATTCATTTTGGAATTTTTCAAATTCCTCCCAATTATCTTGTGCAGAAACCAAAGTTTCAGGTTTAATTGGTCTGAAAACTTCAATATCAATTAAGTACTCGATGTCTCTATCTAAATCTAGCAAAAGATTCCCATCGTAATCACTCGGTACAATCGAACTAACTTCATCCCAATAAAATAAAGCACTTTTTAACCACGCGTTTTTTGGGATATTTATTGTTGGGTAGTAGAGCAAATTTCTTTTCATTACGATGGTTTTTCAGCTTTTTAGCAACAATAGGATAACATAATTGATAATATCCTTCTTATATCTGTAAATATAAATATTATTCTTTTGGAGGTTTTGTATTACTTATGTATCGTAATGCTACTTTCTAAACAAGAGAATAGTAGAATACCGCTATAAATATTTGGTGTTAGATAATTTTTCCAGTAATTTCTCTAATTGTAAAAAGTATAGGTTTAGCCTATAAATATGTCCCACGTAACAAACTCTTTACAGAATGCACCTTCTGTAAAGAGTTATATATGAAAGAACCGAATTGCTCCAAAATAATCGCTGGGCTGACCAACATTACAATCATCCTAATGGTTTTGGCATTCGCATGTTTCTTTTTGAAGTTATTTTAAAAAAACGACTATTTTTCAAAAAAAACTCGCATCGCTATGAACTCGCTCAAAATTCTCTTTTAGTCACTCCTTTAAATTCAATTCAGTCAATGACAGTTGTTTAGTTATTCTAGGCTTTCTCTTGGAATTTCCTTTTTTAGATTTTCCAATATTTTTTTCTTGACTGTGATTTCCCCTTTTTTACCTATCATAATCTCTTCAATATCCGAATTTTCATTTATCGAACGTATAACTCGATGAGTATTAATTGCTCTTGAAACTACCATAATCAAATTCGCAGCACAGGTCGCACAAATTAATACAAAGCCTGCAACAGCGTAATTAGAATCAAGTAATATTTCAAAATAATCTTCCAAATTAATACATCGTTTTTTCCTTAGCTATACTATATAATTCTTGAGTCCCATTTATTCCCAATTTCTCAATTATGTTTCTTTTATGTGCTTCCACAGTGTGTTTGGACAACTGCAATTTCTCTGCAATTTCAAATGACTTCAAACTCTTTCCTAATAGAAGCAACACTTCTTTTTCCCTATTTGAAAGTAAGCCGATACCATCTGCATCGTTACTAATTCTTAGGCTTTTTATAATTTTACTGACACATAGTTCATCAAAAAAATCACCTCCCTCCGCTACTTTTCTTATTGCTTCTATTAATCTTGATACATCACTTGTTTTAACAATATAGCCTGAAACCCCATTTCTTATGGCCTCAATTATGGTGTAAGTTTGACTTAACGCTGACAAAAAAATAACAGGAACCTTAATACCGCGTGATTTGATAGACTTTAACAATTCCATTCCACTGGAGTTTATATTAGAGCCCTTCATATAAATATCAGAAATCAAAACATCTGGTTTTTTCTTTTCTAATAATTTCAAGGCATCCTCTGGATTTAAGGCAGTTCCTATGATTTCAATGTCTCTTTCATCCTCTAGAGTTCTTACTAAACCTTGCAATATCATTTCATGATCATCTACTAAAATCACCTTTATCATAGTTTTATTGGTATTTCAATGGTTATCAATGTGCCTTTATTTGAAGCGGAATCTATTCTAATTTTCCCGTTGATAGCTCCAACCCTGGACTCAACATTTTTTAGACCGCCAAACTTGTTTTCAGTACTATCAAATCCTATTCCATCATCCTCCACATAAATCTCTACACGATTACCTCTAGCAAAAAATTGAATGAATACTTCCTTTGCATTTGCATGTTTAATGACATTTGTAAGTAGTTCTTGAATCACTCGATAGATTACGATGTGTATGGTTTCGGAGATATTAAAATCCTCATGAAATCTTTTAAAAACTGGATTAATACGAATTTTTTTTCCATACGTCATAGAATCTATCAATTCCATCAAAGAATTTTGAAATCCTTGATTAACGGGAATATCAAGGTTTCTTGAAATATCTCTGGCTTTATGGTAAACCTGATTCAAAGAATGTAATACTGACCCACTATTACTTCTGTTATCCTTAGAATTTTCAAGGTTTAACATTACTCCGAAAATATCATTGGCAATTTCATCATGTATCCTCCGGCTAATTCTACTTTCCACTAGTTGTACTTCTTTTAATTTTTCAGTAGAAATCTTTTTTCTGAAATATGCTATTACGAGAAGATTAATGACAATCAAAAGGAGTATTACTATACTAAGAACTAAAATAATTATAGTCAAAACTAATTATTAATTATAATTAAATATAACTAATTAATTTCAACTATCAAAGTACACAACCCAATTCCACTTAGCAATCATCCGTAAGGATTATTCAGTTTTAAATTTTTCCGAAGAAAAAATCTCCTCCGCCTCCCGATGAATCCGATCAAAATTCTCCTGAAGTTTTTCTTTTAGATTACGATTGGGCAAAGGCAATTGTCTAATGATTTTCGGCGTTTTAAACAGCACCTTTTTATCCTTCCCATCTGCCAACACTACGAAAGCCCCTTGTTGCAATCCATAGAACACATCGGCACGGGTTTTGGCCACTTCCCGCTCCCCTTTCGTCACACGGGTATCGAAATTCAGGTTATAGCCCTTGTTTACGCTTTTGGTCTCACGCTTTACGATTTCAAAAAAGCGTTCGTAGTATTTCGCGGTGTCCGGGTCATTGGCCTTCCCAAAGAACTGATAGGACAGGTTGCTCAAAATGGCCTTACTGGCCATCGGGCCATACATCATGTCATTTTGAATCTTATCCTGGAGTACATAGACCGTTGCGATATCATAACTACGAAGTGTAGCGGGAATGCGATGCATATTCAGCAATCGAAGGGTCGCAGCTTCCTCCATCAACAAAAAGGAAGGATTGCGTTTGCGCACGCTCATTTGTTTGGTAATCGTGTGTATGATGGTTGCGATAACAGGCGAAAGTGAAGTTTCGATTTTCGGGTTATTGACTACGGAAACCACGCCCAAACTTTCGGGGTCGTTGATATTCAGATTGATTTCATCTTCGGAGAGTGCCATAAAGATGCGTTGTGTACTGATCTTTTTAAAGGCATTGGCCAAGGTGCTTTTGACCCCTGCCGTTTGACGCTCCGATCCTACCCCACTGATAAAAGCATCCGCCATGGCTCTTGATGTTGTGTTCTCCGATAGGAATTTAATGAGTCCCTTGGTATCCAAATGTTGATACAACGCAATCAAATGTGGCAAGGTACAAGCCTCCTTAAAATCCGTTTTCAGACGCCATATCATACCCCCTATCAAGCCTTCGACCACATCATTGAAAAAGCGGGTCGTAGCGTTCATAGTATTGTCCTTTTGCTCCAGTAGGTTTTCAACTAACACACGCGAAACCTCATTGACACTTTCCTCATCGGGCAGGTATCTCGGAGCAATGGGATTGACCTTGGTATAGATGGTATCGAAGGAAATGATGTGAAAAGGCACTTTCCCTTTGCTGAAAAGCGGAAAAGCCATTTCAGTGATTTCAAAGTCTTTGTAGTCGTAGATGACCCCGCTAAACTTCCACTGGCTGAAATGGTTCAATAAGGGGTAGACCACACTTTCTGTTTTACCACTCCCCGCCGCCCCTATGATGGCGATGCCCCTTCTGATATTTTCCAAAGTCAGCTTTCCTTTTGATACTTGAAGCTTGACCTGATACCTACTATTTGTATGCGCTGTGCCCTCCATAGGAAAGAATACATACCAGAGGATATTGACAAAGAGCAAAGGCAATCCGATAAGCAAAAGCAGCAATAAAAACTGTTGCGTATCGGAAGCCCTGAACCAATACCAAGTTAGACCAAGCATAATCCAGGCGTTATTTAGAAAAAATCCTCCTTTGATAAAACGCACCAAGAACAGGCAAATAGCGCTTCCAAAAAGAAGGCTTAAAACAACTACAATCCAATTTAAATTTTCCATATCTATAGTATTAAATTCCTATTGAACCTGCCTCGATAGCACGTTGCATTCCTCGTCGCAAACGATGAAAAACCTTTAGGGCCAATTGTACTTTATTGGTGGGTATCGAAGGCACACGCATTCCTGTTTTTGAAAGTAGTTTTAGTGCCAAGGCCTTTTCGGAAGTGGGGAGGTTTCCCAAAAGCATCCGAAACAACATCGGATTTTTGACCAGTGTCTTTTTAGCGGTATAGGTTTCCACGAAATTGCGTTCGTATTTAAATAGTTTATCGAAAACCTGTTCCGATTTCTCATAAAACTCATCGCGATGGAAGCCGCGTTGCACTTTCTTTCCGTGCATCTCCACTTCGGAAGCTTTGTACTTCGATCCAGGGGAAAGGCCAAAGGAATTGGTCACATCCTTTCGGCTCACGATGATATGGATGTGCGATTGATTTCCCTCTTTTTTCATACCCGCTACTATCATATTCCCATTGATTTGATATGGGGCTTCCTTTTGCAATTGTTTGATTTCCGCTTGAATTTTTTTGATGTTTCCCTCCAATTCCCCTCGCGCTACTTTTCGGATATCGTTTTCCAATTTGGCGATACGTTTTCGAAAGGGTGCGTTCTCAACCACTTCTTTTTCAAAACCTCTATAGGTGCGTTCGTGTTCGATTTTGGCATAGTATTTTATCTGGTCGACCGTAATGGGTTTTTCCCGATAGAAGGAGCTGGTGTAGACCTTCATCAACTCCCGCGTATAGGTTTTTAGTGCCTCTGGATTTTGTGCTATTTTTTTCAGTTCCCGTTGGCTTGGACTTACCACAATGGAATAGAATTTAGGTTCCGTTTTTTTCAGTTTGGCGGTATTGGCATCGATTTCGGAAATTACCTTTTCAGATGGAATTCGATCCTCGGTCTGGCTAAAAAAATGCTCTTGATTTTCGGGTTCCAAACCTTCGTTTTCCTTGTCGAGATAGGCGACATAGTCCGACACGCTATTCGAATAGCTCTGTCCAATTTTTTGAGGTGAAATTGCGATGTACATATAATTAGTCTTTTAAAGCTTGTTTGAAACGCGCTAGTTCTTCCGTGGTGATTTCAATTTTTAAAAAATCCTTTCCAAAGCGATTGCTTACCGGTTCGATTTTGTCCAAGACATACTGCAAACGGTCTTTGATTTCGGACAGTTTTCTGTTCGCCCGGTCGTACTTTATTTTCGAAACACTTGTCTTCTCCTTTCTGGTTTGGGCGGCATCGGCATCGGTCTTTTTAGCTTCCAACAATTGGGGCTGATACATTTTTTGTTCTTCTTCAAAGAGCGACCTCAGCATGGTCTCGATATTGGTCAGGGGAATGTTCTGTGCTTTTTCAATGGACTTTGAAATGGCAATGGAAGCCTCGATACGTTTTCGGTTGAGCTCCTGCCCCGCACTTAGGTCTTTGGCAAAACGTTGGTAGGGGGAATAGTTGTGCCATTCAAAAAAGTCCATCATCGCTATCAAGGCTTCCGCATGGGAACGGGCTACTTTTTTGGAAAAGTCACGAAACCTTTTGGCCACCGCCGCCCTGACATTGATGTTCGCATAATCGTATGTATACTTCTTCTTTCTCATGTTTTTGTGCCAAATCTTTTTCCTGTTTTAAGGGGTTATGAGGCTTTTTATGCCAAAAAATCCGGTATTTGAAATTTCAAAAAACCATTAAAAACACTTCAAATCATTGAAAATGAATGATTTAAAAACCAAACCAAACAGCATAACACCGCTTTAGCGTGTTATCCTCTTGCTATTCCTTTTCCCCCGCAGGGGAAAAAATGAATACCTTTCCCTCAAAGTAAAGGCTCTTGTAACTACAACCTTTTGAAATCCATTATTTAAGAATTGAAATCGGGTATTTTTGCGGATTATTCAAGCTTGTTAAAAAAAGGTTGCACTATCCCAAAAAGAAACGGACAACTTTTGAAGCTGCCCGTTTGGTTAAAACCTAGTTATCTATTAGACCGTAAAAACAAATTTGAAGTTGTACAGGTATCGGATGGCTTCCTCGTTTAGAAGTTCGCTGTAATCCAAACCATTTTTCGCTGCATAGGTTTTTAATTCCCTGCCATGTCGTGTTTCAATTTCCCTTCGGGATTTTTCCAAAAGGCGTTCTTGGGTTTCCCCATCCAAGTTGATGTAATTCAGATAAACCATGATTATAGGGTTTACATTTATAGGATGCCCTCATCGGCAAAACTGTAGTAGTTCCCATCGGGCACGATAATCAAGTGATCTAGTAGTTTTATGTCCAGTAGTTCGGCAGCGTTTTTGATTTTTCGGGTAATCTGCCTGTCCGCAGTACTAGCTTTTAAAGTTCCGCTCGGATGGTTGTGGGTCAAGATAATCGCTACGGAAAGCGTCTTTAGGACAACCGCAAACAAAATTCTCAAATCTACTAGCGTTCCTGTTATTCCTCCCTGTGAAATCTGATAGATTCCTTTTACTTTATTGCTGTTGTTCAATAGGATTACCTTAAAGGATTCATGTACTTGAATGGTGTCCTTGTCCCAAAGTTCATGCAACATTTCCGCGGCATCTTTGGAGGATTTTATCTTGCGCCAAAAGGGGGAGGTTATGCGTTCTTTGTAGCTCACTTTTATTTCATTAACTTGTGATTTCATTGCTTTTAATTTATGTTAGTTGTAATGAAAAAGAGGGCGCGACTTTCCACGGTACGCCCTCTTTCTATTTTAAAAACTAAATGCATTAGGCTGCTTTGTTTTCGTTCTTGGCACCCAACAATAAAACCTCGCTAACGATCACTTCGGTGATATAACGTTTTTCGCCTTCTTTGGTCTCATAGCTTCTTGAAGTCAATTTGCCTTCGATGGCAATTTCTTTACCCTTGCCCGCATACTTTTCGATGATCTCGGCAGTCTTGTTCCAAGCTACCATGTTGTGCCAGTGGGTACTCTGTACTTTCTCGCCCTTTGTGTTACGATAGTTCTCATTGGTAGCCAATGAAAAACGGATTACTTTTTTACCGCTTTCCAAAACGGTCATTTCGGGGTCGTTCCCCACGTTGCCAATTAGTTGGACTTTGTTTCTAAGATTACTCATAATTGAAAAAATTTAGAATGAATTAATAGACCCGCCCGAACTTTTCGGACAGCATTTAAAATCGATTTACTTATTATATCTAGAGCGCTTTCCCTTTTTTTGTTTTTTAACTTTTGTTCCGCTTGCTTTTTGTTGATTCTGTACGATTTCATGATTTCCAGTTTTGATTTACTTCCCATAGTGTATCCTATGATAAATCCAAATTTTGAAGCATAAGTTTTATCTATTCTTCCAAGATTTTTTGTGCAAACCTTTTGAATCGATTTACTTATTATATCCTGAGCGTTTTCCTTTTTTTGATTTTT